>JAUXZO010000128.1 GCA_030692685.1 Acidovorax sp.
GCAAAAGCACCTGGATGCTGGTGCCAAGAAGGTCATTCTGTCGGCCCCGTCCAAGGACGACACCCCGATGTTCGTGTACGGCGTGAACCACACCAGCTACAAGGGCGAAGCCATTGTGTCCAACGCCTCGTGCACCACCAACTGCCTGGCCCCCGTGGCCAAGGTGCTGCACGACAAGTGGGGTATCAAGCGCGGCCTGATGACCACCGTGCACGCTGCCACTGCCACGCAAAAGACCGTGGACGGCCCGTCGAACAAGGACTGGCGCGGCGGCCGTGGCATTCTGGAAAACATCATTCCTTCGAGCACAGGCGCGGCCAAGGCTGTGGGCGTGGTGATCCCCTCGCTGAACAAAAAGCTGACCGGCATGTCGTTCCGCGTGCCCACCTCCGACGTGTCGGTGGTGGACTTGACGGTGGAGCTGGAAAAGTCCGCCACCTACGACGAAATCAAGGCCGAGATGAAGGCCCAGTCTGAAGGGGCTCTGAAAGGCGTGCTAGGCTATACCGAAGACAAGGTGGTCGCCACCGACTTCCGCGGCGACACCCGCACCTCCATTTTCGATGCCGATGCAGGCATTGCCCTCGATGGCACGTTCGTGAAAATCGTCAGCTGGTACGACAACGAATGGGGCTACTCGAACAAGTGCCTGGAGATGGTCCGCGTCGTTTCCCAGTAAGGTCCCCACAGAGTTCGAAGAAGAAGTTGAAGAAGCGCTAAGACTGCAACTACCCGTTCAGGCCGACTTCCCCACAAGGGCAGTCGGCCTTTTTTTGCGCCTGACTTGGCAAAATTGGGATCTGTCGCAGCCCGCTACCCACTAGCGGGAATCTGATCATGAGCAGCCCTGCGGCACTGCTTACGGAGACGTCCGCACGTTTCCTACACAAAGAACCGGCATGCGGCTCTAGCATGGCTCGACAACGCCTACGCCCACCCCTACGCCGCACTGCGCTTTTGTTCCGACAGTGTGCGCCCTGCATGGGCGTACGCACTCAGCGGTCAGTTCGGCCACCACCAGTATCCAGGAGGGACATCCATGCCAAACATTCAGCCATCAATCATTGCGCGCGCTACCGCGTGGCTTCTAGGACTGACAGGGTTCGCGCTGGGCGCTGGGGGTATCTGGCTGGCCACGCTGGGAGGCTCTTGGTACTACCTTGCAGCCGGGTGCGCTTGGTTGGCAACCGCGATGCTGCTGCTGCGCGGAAATCCCTGGGCGTTGGGGACATTTGGCGCCTACATCGCAGCGACGACTGGGTGGGCGCTTTGGGAGTCAGGCCTTGACTGGTGGGCATTGGCTGCGCGGTTGGGGGTTCCATTTTTGGTGGGCGTGTTGCTGCTCACTCCGTGGGTGCGCCGCAACCGTGCAGTGGGCGCCACCCACCTCGCCAACGAAGCCGACGCGCAGCGCAGCCCCACAAACGCAACCATTCCACTGCGGCATAGCGGGAGCATGGCATTGGCGGTAGCGCTGGGCTTGTTTACCGCGGTGGCCGTTGCTTCGTGGTTTCACGACCCATACCGTATCACGGGGACTGTGGCGGGCAATACGACAACCCCAGCGACGTCTGCGCAGGGCGAGCCTCCGCGCGGTGAGTGGCACGCATATGGCCGCACGGGGCTGGGACAACGTTACTCGCCACTGGATCAGATCACCCCCGCGAACGTGGCGCAGCTACAGGTGGCTTGGCAGTACCGTACTGGCGATGTACGAGGCCAGCCGGGAGACCCTGAGGAAACCACCTTTCAAGTCACCCCGCTGAAGATTGATAACCGCCTGTTCCTGTGCACGCCGCACCAGTCGGTCATTGCATTGGATGCGACCACAGGGGCCCAGTTGTGGCGCTATGACCCCGAGATCCAGGGCGACCTTGCGCTGCAGCACCTCACCTGCCGCGGCCTGTCGTACCTGCCTGCGAGCGGGGCCAGCGCAGACAGTGCGGCTGAAACCTTGCAAAACACCCCACCCCCTGGCACCACAGCCGACGCAATGCCTGTTGAGAATCGCGACACCACTGCGGGCCAACCGGTTGCCGCGCAAGCTGCGACAACCACGAGCGTCAATTGCGCCGCGAAGCTATATATGCCCACTGCGGACGGACGGGTCATTGCGCTGGACCCGTCGTCAGGTGCGGTATGTACGAATTTTGGCAATGGCACGGGACAGATCGACTTGTGGGCCCACATGCCCAATGTCAAACCGGGCTCGTACTACTCCACATCACCCGTCGTGGTGGCGCGGGGCCTGCTGATCGTCGGTGGCACGGTGCTGGACAACGTTTCCACGCAAGAAGCATCCGGCGTGATTCGTGCATTCAACGCAGATACAGGGGCGCTGGTATGGAACTGGGACGCAGGCAATCCTGACAGCTCCGCGCCCCTCGCGCCGGGCCAGCAATACACACCGAACTCACCCAATAGCTGGTCCATCTCCAGCGTTGATGAACAACTGGGCATGGTCTATGTCCCGATGGGCAATCAGCCACCGGACCAATGGGGTGGCAATCGCAGCCCAGCCGCCGAAACATACGCGTCGTCGGTGGTGGCGTTGGACCTGAGCAGTGGGCAAGTTCGCTGGGTATACCAAACGGTGCGCCACGATCTTTGGGACTACGACGTGCCTTCCCAGCCCAGTCTGATCGACCTCAACATCAACGGCCAGACCATTCCCGCCCTCGTACAGCCTACCAAGCAGGGGGAAATTTTTGTCCTGGATCGGCGCACCGGACAGCCGCTGTTGCCGGTCACCGAAGTACCCGCGCCGCAAGGCGCAGCTGAGGGAGATTACGCTGCGCTTACCCAGCCGAAATCCGCAATGACGTTCGACCCACCGGCATTGACGGAGCGCGACATGTGGGGCGCAACGTTGTTCGACCAACTGGCATGTCGCATCGCGTTTCGGCAGCTGCGTTACGAGGGGCGCTACACGCCTCCTTCGGAAGAAGGCAGCCTGATCTATCCGGGCAATTTTGGCGTTTTTAACTGGGGGAGCATCTCGGTTGATCCGAAGCGGCAGATCGCTTTTGCCACACCCACGTACCTGGCTTTTACCTCGCAGTTAGTGCGCAGAAAAGACGACACCACCCACTACGTGCAGGGCAAGGACAGCCCCCAAGGCAGCCTTCCAGCCCTCAATGAAAACATCGGAGCCCCCTTCGCCGTCAAGCTGGCACCCTTTACATCTCCGCTCGGCCTCCCCTGTCACGAGCCGCCTTGGGGCTATGTCGCGGGAGCAGACTTAACCACGGGCAAGGTCGCCTGGATGCACCGCAACGGTACGGTACGAGACAGCTCGCCTCTCCCACTGCCGTTTCGCATGGGTGTGCCCAACCTGGGCGGTCCCGTCATGACGGCTGGCGGGGTGGCCTTCCTCTCGGGCACGCTGGACTACTACGTGCGCGCCTACGACGTTCGCAACGGCGACGAGATTTGGCGCAGTCGGCTGCCCGCGGGTGGGCAGGCTACGCCAATGACCTACCTTGGCGAAGACGGACGCCAATATCTGCTGGTGGTCGCAGGGGGTCATGGCTCCTTGGGCACAAAAGCCGGAGACCATGTCATCGCCTACGTTTTGCCAGGCTCCTGAAGCAGCGGGTCCTCACCCGCCGCTCTTTCAGGGCGCGTTGTCTGCGACGCCACCGCCAGCGGGTGCGCTGGCTGAAGCGGTCATGGGCCGCGCACGCGCCAAAGACTCCGGAACTGTCTCAATGTGCAAGGTGCGCGTAGGGAACGCAAAACCGACGCCCATGGAAGCAAACTCCCGCATCAGGCCCAGGTTGATGGACTGTTGCAAGTCCATATAAACACCAAATGCCGGGTCTTTGACGATGTACACCACCTCAAAGTCCAGCGAGCTGTCGCCGAACGACTTGAAATGCGCCCGGTCGAAACGCGCCGTGGGCTCGGCCTCTACCAGGCGCTTCACCACGCCGGGGATCGCTTGCACTTTGTCTACCGGCGTGTCGTAAGTCACGCCAAACGCGAACACGATGCGGCGTTCAGTCATGGGGCGGTAGTTGTTGATGGTCTGCTTCAAGAGGTCGGTGTTGGACATCACCACCTCTTCGCCTTGCAGGCTGCGGATGCGTGTTGTCTTGAGGCCGATCATCTGCACGGTGCCCGCCACGCCGCCTACCACCACAAAGTCGCCCACCTCAAACGGCTTGTCCACCGCAATCGCCAGCGATGCAAAGAGGTCACCCAGAATGTTCTGCATGGCCAACGCGACGGCAATGCCCCCCACCCCCAGACTGGCGATGAACGCCGTGATGTTCACCCCCAGGTTGGACAACACCGCCAAGAAGATGACGCTCCACAGCAGCGTGCGCAGCCCCCAAGACAGGAGGGTTGCGGATGCGCCCACCTGCGTCATGCCGGTGGAACTGTGGCGGGCAAGGTAGCGCTGCACACCAATGCCAATGGCGCGCATGCCCCACAGGCCCATCTGCACCGCCACCGCCACAAACCACAACTGGCTCACACGGCCTGCCCAGCGGCCGGGCAGGTCCAGAAAACTTGCTCCCACCAGCACCGCGACCAGGAACATCAGCACGCGGCTCGTCCCCTCCAGCACCTGCACCACCGTCATGGCCGCAGCACTCTGCGACTGTGTGGCCCACACCTTGGCACGCCCGGTGACCAAATGCAGCACTGCAAGAATGACCGCATAGGTGGTCGCCATGGCCGTCAGTGCGACCAGCAGACTCCACAGCGGAATGCCTGCAAAAATGGTCTCCTGGATCCAGGTCAGAAAGGTGGATGGCTGCATGCGAAAACTCTCCTCTTCATTGTGTGGTGGTGATGGGTGTGATGGGTGATGAATGCGCCCGCTGTGCCGCGGACGACGACTCGACAGGCAATGCCCCGACAACCGCGCGCTGCGCCAGTTTGCGGACGATGCATGCCAATGCACAGGAACATCGCCCCGCAATAGCGGCAAGGCGAAGGCGAAGGCGAAGGCGAAGGTTAAGGGGCACTACGGCCGCTTGGCCCTTTGATCGAGACCCGGAGGGCATGAGAGTTCCCGTCAATTGCCACTCTGTGTGCAATGCGCGCGAAGCGTGGCGCCTTCTGTCAAATGCAAATCTTCGTAAGACATACCCCACAGGCATACAGAGGCAGGGACTACGCCTGCGCGCTCAGTGCGCCCCAACAATGGAGCGACACCAGAACACGCTCTGGTTACCCGCCCGAACTCTCGGCGCGGCTCATCTCACAACCCCCCAGAGGAGTCCACACCACCATGCATTCATCCGCATTGATCCGAACCACCGCAGCGGTCCTCGCACTGGGCGCATTGGCCGCCTGTTCTTCCACCCCGGCCCCCACCGAACAAATGGCGGTCACGCGCACCACCGTGAACCGCGTGGCTGCAGCGCCTTCCGTTGCCACCAGCGCACCCGTCGAGCTGCAACAAGCGCGCGAAAAACTGATCCAGGCTGAAAAAGCCATGACTGCCGAAGACTACGTGTCGGCAAGGCGCTTGGCCGCCGAGGCAGAAGTAGACGCCCGCGTTGCTGAAACGCGCGCCGACGCTGCCCGCAACGCCGCCAACCTGGCACAGGTGCAAGACGGCATCCGTGCGCTGCAAGAAGAAATCAACCGCCGATCACCGCGCTAAGACGCCGGGTATCCATACCGGCCTCGCGCTTGCGGCACGCCCTGAATGGAGCCCTGCAAGCGCCCTGACTGATCGCACACATTTCAAGGAACACACACCATGCATCCCATTTTTCAACGTACCACTGCCCTTTGCACCAGCCTGATCGCCGTCGGCCTGCTGGCCGCATGCGCCAGCACGACACCATCGCCCGCACTGGAAGAGGCCCGCACAGCGGTCAGCACCGCCGCTGGTGACCCTGCCGTGAACCAGTTTGCGCAGCTGGAGCTCAAGCAAGCGACCGACGCGCTGGCACGGGCCGACCGTGTATGGGCCGATGATCGCGACACGTCCGAGACCAACCACTTGGCCTACGTCGCACGCCAGCGCGCCGAGATCGCCACCAACACGGCCCGTTCACGCCAACTGGATGCCAACATCAAGCTAGCGGGCAGCGACGCCGACCGCATCCGACTGCAGGCACGCACCCAGGAGGCTGACGCCGCCCGCCTGCGCGCTGACGCGCAAACCCGCAACGCACAGATGGCCCAGCAACAGGCCATGAGCGCCGAGCAACGCGCTGCGCAGCAGCAAGCCAATGCCACCGCCGCCATGGCCCAGGCCAACGCTGCACAAGACCGCGTGCGCGCGCTGGAAGCCCAGTTGCGTGACCTGGAAGCCCAGCAAACCGAACGGGGCTTGCTGGTCACGCTGGGTGATGTGCTGTTTGCGTTCAACAAGGCCGAGCTGTCCGCCCAGGCCGGTCCGCGCCTCGACAAGTTGGCCAACTTCCTCAAGCAGTTTCCCGACCGCAAGATGCTGATTGAGGGTTACACCGACAGCGTGGGTGGTGACAGCTACAACCAGGAACTGTCAGACCGCCGCGCCCAGGCCGTGCGTGACGCGCTGGTGCAGCGGGGTGTGGACACCAGCCGCATCACCGCACGCGGCTATGGCAAGGCCCACCCTGTGGCCGACAACGCGTCGCCTGAAGGCCGCGCGATGAACCGCCGTGTCGAGATCGTGATTGCCGATGAAAAGGGCAATCTGCGCGGCAGGTAAAGCGACACCCCCCTGAGGCGCTGCGCGCCTTCCCCCCGCTCTCGCATCGCGGCGCGTTGCGGGCAGGGGGACGCCGCCAGCGCGGCGGGGCGGCCCTTGCGCGGCGGCCGCTGGCCTACGCCACGCCAGTTTTTAAGGCCATGCAGCTAAACGCTTCGAAGACCGCGCCGCTTACGCCGTGCGGTCTTCGAACGTTTCGGTATCCACTTCGCTTGCGCTCTGCACCGCGTACCGGTTGCCGACGACCGTGCGCTCGTTGATCAGCACCTCCAGCCGCGCCATGGTGGCCGCATCCAGCCGCACGTTCACGGCACCCAGGTCGTCGTGCAGATGCTCCACGCGGGTAGTGCCCGGGATGGGGATGATGTGCTCGCCCTTGTGCAGCAGCCACGCCAACGCCAGCTGGGCGGGTGTGCAACCCGTGTCCTGCGCAATCGCACGGTAGCCGCCCAGCAGCTTCAGGTTGGCCGCATACGCCTCGGGCGCAAAACGCGGCATGGCGCGGCGGATGTCCTTGGCGTCGAGCGTGGCCACATCGGTCAGATCACCACACAAGAACCCCCGTGCCACCGGGCTGAAGGCCACAAAGGCCACGCCCAGTTCGCGGCAGGCGTCCAGCACGGCGATCTCGGGGTTGCGCGTCCACAGCGAATACTCGGTCTGCACCGCCGTGATCGGAAATTCGGCATGCGCGCGGCGCAGCGTGGCGGCAGACACTTCGGAGAGACCCACCGTGCGAATGTGCCCGCGCCGCACCAGCTCGCCCAAAGCGCCCACGCTTTCTTCAATCGGCACGCTCTTGTCCCAGCGGTGCAGGTAGTACAGATCGATCACATCCGTCTGCAGGCGGCGCAGGCTGTCTTCGCAGGTTTTGCGCAGGGTGTCAGGACGCCCGTCGATCACACGCACCAGCTTGCCGTCACCCGCCACATCCACGCCCTGCATGCCGCACTTGCTGGCCAGTGTGAAGCGGCTGCGGTGCTGCTTCATCACACGCCCCACCAGCGTTTCGTTGGCGCCAAAGCCGTACAGCGTGGCCGTGTCAAACAGCGTCACGCCGGCATCGAGTGCCGCCAGCAGCACACGCTCGCCCTGCTCGGCCGAGACGGGCGCGCCATAGGCGTGCGAAAGGTTCATGCAGCCCAGCCCGATGGCTGAAACGTTGAAAGGTCCGAGGGTTCTTTTTTGCATGGCAGGAGCTTACGACAAGCACCGCAGCCTTCGGGGCCGCCGGGGCTAGGCGCTGGATGAGAGAGCGCTACGCATGCCCGTTGACGACGGGTGTCGGCCAGCCGATACGCGGGCGAACCCAACCCCTCACATGGAGCCGAGAACTACGTGATCTTGAAAACGATCAGGGTCTTCTTGGCGCCCGCCTTTTCCTCAAAGGCCGCCCACTGCTTGATGCCTTTGACCAGCACCTGCGTGCTCACATCCCGCACGGACTTCTTCGCCTGGAGTTTGGGGGTGAGCCAGTCCTGGATGTGTGCAAAGTGCGCCCCTTCTTGCCCGGTAGGGATCAGCATGTCCAGGCCTGCCACTTTGCCAGCGGCAGTCACGGTGATTTCGGTCGCAGGCATAAAAGGGTTTTTAGAGTGGGGCTGGGGCGTGGCATCAAGCCGGCACGAGCCTGTGGATGACGGGAGCAAATTTCGCTGCTCAACAGTGCGGGCAGCAAAAAGACAGTGGGCCGCATTTTAGGCGCCACGGGTCCGATGCAAACTGCCGGGGCTGCAGCGGACGGCGAGGGCCGCAACAGCGGGCTGCCACCGCTCAGCGCCTGCATCTCCCATTCCATTCAATGACTTCGCAGCAATCAAAAACTACTGATTTGATAGCTACTAGCGGTTGATGGATAAGCGCTAGAGGCTGATTTGGCTTAAAAACCAGCCCACAGCGCGAGGTCCGTGGCGGTGTCGCCGATGTAACGGAAGTACGTGCCCCGTGGGCCGTCGTTGTTGAAGTCACGCCAGCCATTGCATAGACAATCTCAGCATGTCTGGCGCACCAACTCCTTCACACACCTC
Organism: Acidovorax sp.; assembly: GCA_030692685.1. Lineage (GTDB taxonomy): Bacteria > Pseudomonadota > Gammaproteobacteria > Burkholderiales > Burkholderiaceae_C > Acidovorax. The sequence goes on from JAUXZO010000128.1 coordinate 8,692, forward strand.
TTCGCCCCGCCCCGTGCTCATTGCTGGCGGCGGCATCGGTGGCATGGCCACCGCACTCACCCTGCACCAAATCGGCGTGCCCTGCATCGTCTTTGAATCGGTGCCAGAGCTGCAACCGCTGGGCGTGGGCATCAACCTGCAGCCCAACGCCGTGCGGGAGCTGCACGACCTGGGGTTTGGCAACGATGTGCTGGACACCATTGGCCTGCAGGCGCGCGAATGGGCGCTGGTGGGCCGCAATGGGAACGAGGTGTATGCCGAGCCGCGCGGCCTGCAGGCGGGCTATCACTGGCCGCAGTATTCGGTGCACCGGGGGCAGCTGCAGATGATGCTGTTCAACGCTGCGAAAGAGCGCCTGGGCGATGGCGCCGTGCAACTGGGGCAGCGTGTGGTGGGCTATCGGCAAGATGCCGACGGCGTGACCGCGCTCATCGAGACCCGAGACGGTGAGCGGCGCGAGGTGGCGGGTTCGCTGCTGATTGCGGCCGATGGCCTGCACTCGGCCGTGCGGGCGCAGATGCACCCCGCGCAGCCGCCCATTCAGTGGGGCGGCGCCATCATGTGGCGCGGCACCACACCAGGGGTGCCGGTACGCACAGGCGCTTCGTTTGTGGGTGTGGGCTCGCAGCGGCACCGCGTAGTGTTCTACCCCATCACGCCACCGGATCCGGTCACGGGCCTGGCCACCATCAACTGGATCGCCGAGATCACGGTGGACAACCAGGGCGGCTGGCAGCAAGGCGACTGGAACCGGCGCGTGGCGCTGGAGGAGTTCAGCCACCACTTTGACGGCTGGAACTACAGCTGGCTGGACGTGCCCGCCATGCTGCGCGGCGCCACGGACATTTTTGAGTACCCCATGATCGACCGCGACCCCGTG
>JAUXZO010000129.1 GCA_030692685.1 Acidovorax sp.
TCAACATCGACGAAGAGGCCAAGTCCGGCACCCTGATCAGTTTTGAGGAAGATGAACAAATGGAACAAGCCATCGTATCTGGCATCGCGTTCAACCGCGACGAAGCCAAAATTTCCATTCTCGGCGTGCCCGACAAGCCCGGCATTGCCTACCAGATCCTGGGCGCCGTGGCTGATGCCAACATCGAGGTCGATGTGATCATCCAGAACGTCAGCAAGGACGGCAAGACCGACTTCAGCTTCACCGTCAATCGCAACGACTACGCGCGTACGGTCGAACTGCTCAATGAAAAAGTGCTGCCGGAGCTGGGTGCACAAGAAGTGGCGGGCGACACCAAGATCTGCAAGGTGAGCATTGTCGGCATCGGCATGCGCAGCCATGTGGGCGTGGCCAGCAAGATGTTCCGCACCTTGAGCGAAGAAGGCATCAACATCCAGATGATTTCCACCTCCGAGATCAAGACCTCGGTGGTCATCGACGAAAAATACATGGAACTGGCCGTGCGCAGCCTGCACAAGGCGTTCGAACTCGACCAGCCGGCGGCCTGAGACTGCCAGAAACGCCTCGAAAATGAGGCATAATAGCTGGATTGGAAACGTGACCGAGTGGCCGAAGGTGCTCCCCTGCTAAGGGAGTATGGGGTGTAGAGCCTCATCGAGGGTTCGAATCCCTCCGTTTCCGCCAGAGCTAAAAAAGCCCGCCCCAAAAAGGCGGGTTTTTTTACGTCTGCACTTGGCGTTGACCCCATATAAAACAACGTGGTACGCTATGTTTCATGTTGTTTTATACAGTACCCTTGCAGGCGGCGCCCAATCGGTTTTCAAGCTCAATGCAAATTTTTATGGCCTACACGATGGCCCACAGAAATTGAGCTATGCCGAAGCGAATTCTTGAAATGACCTCACTGGAAGTTTCCAGGCTGCGCGTGGAAGGCTCCCATGCTGTGGGCGGGGTCAGCGGCTTGTATCTGCGGGTTGAAGGCGGGTCGCGCACCTGGGTTTTGCGCTATGTGCACATGCGCCAGCGTAGGCGGATGGGCCTGGGTAGCTATCCCGGCGTGACGCTTGCCTCAGCGCGTGAAGCGGCCCGCGCTGCGCTGGGGCAGCGCGACGCGGGCACCGATCCCATCAAGCTGCGCCAGGACGAACGCGAGGCCGCCCGGCTGGCCGCCGCCCAGCGGCTGGAGTTCGACAAGGCCGCCGATGCCTTCATCACCGAGCACGAAAGCACCTGGCGCAACGCCAAGCATGCCCAGCAGTGGCGCAACACGCTCACCACCTACGCATCGCCGCACTTCGGCCGGCTGTCTGTCTCCGAGATTGACCAGTCCCACGTCCTGCGCGCTTTGTCGCCCATCTGGAAGACCAAGACCGAAACCGCAACGCGGCTGCGCGGGCGCATTGAACAAGTGCTGGATTGGGCGACCGCCCACGGCCACCGAATCGGCCCCAACCCTGCACGCTGGCGCGGGCAGCTGGAGCACATATTGGCCAACCCAGAAAAGGTCGCTCCAGTCAAACACCGTGCTGCGGTGCCAGTGGTCGATCTGCCGGCTGCCTATCAACAGATAGCCGCCGTTGACGGCCAAAGCGCCCGCGCGCTGTGCTTCCTGATCTTGACCGCCGTGCGCTCTGGCGAGGTGCGGGGAATGGTGTGGGGTGAGGTTGATCTTGACGCCGCCCTTTGGGTCATTCCTGGCGAACGCATGAAGGCCAACAAGGAGCATCGCGTGCCACTGTCGCGCCAAGCCGTGGCATTACTTCGCACGCAGGAGGCCGCGCGCGAGGAACTGGTGGAGCACGTGTTCCCAAGTAACCGCAAAGGTCCTCTGTCGGACATGGCATTCACCGCCCTGATGCGTCGGCACAAGCTGGCCGCTGTTCCCCATGGGTTCCGCTCGACCTTCAGAGACTGGGCGGGTGAGACAACGCAACACCCGCGTGATGCTGTAGAGCTCTGCTTGGCTCACACCATTGATACCAAAACAGAAGCCGCTTATCGTCGCGCCGACATGCTCGATAAGCGCATGGTGATCATGCAAGAATGGGCCGACTATGCAGCTCCAAGCGTTTCACCTGCTCTCCAGCCTAATGACGACGTCAGTACCTCTCGCCCGTTTCCAGGTTGCATTCAAAACGCCCATCGCTAACCACGTGGCCAGCAGCGTGCCGTAGATTTTCCATTGGCTCGTCATGCCAATAGACTCTAAGAAGTACGCGAGAAAAATCACTGCAACAAATCCTGTCGTCAACGACGTGATTGCAGCTATAGGCACCGACATGTTGACACCCTCGCGTGCAAGGAGGCTAGGCATCGTCAAATCGGCAATACACAGGAGTATGAGTCCGATAAACAGGAGGACGCCCCCAAGGACACGCTTCGTTTCGCTCTTAGGCGTGTTTTCAAGCTCCATCTTTTGAACCCCCGCAATCCGGACCCTCGGGGTGAACGTGGGCTTGTCCCCGGTACTAAGTATCAAAAGGCTGAACGTCTCCCCAGCATTTAGCAATAGCGGAGGAACTTGAACAACTTGGCCGTCTGACGTAGGCTTGACTTCCAGGTCTTGCGGACTGACCGATGCGACTTGCACCCGTACAACGTTCGTTCCTGGCTGCGACCGCAACTCGATAGGCGACTCAAAATCCGATGCAGGAATAGGGCGCGACCCGTCACTTTTGATCTCAATAGTTGTCAGATATGGTCGCTCAAGCACGACGCCATCGACCGAAACCTGAAGGCCCTTGAGAGCACTTGTTGATTCGGGTTGCAATGAAACTTGGCTAACGACCCGACCTGTGAGCGATTTCGACGTGCGCTCAAAATAACTCTGAAATAGCAGAACTACCAGCCCAGCGATCACACCACCAACTAATGTGTGGTGAAGCATTTTTTTTACAAAGTTCACTTTTCCCTCTCCGCGTTGAGCACCCGCGGTATAGCACACCTCAAGCGCAGTTGGAAAAGCATCACTCTGAAAGCTCTCGCATCAGTTAGTGCGCGCTCGTTAGCGCCACGTCACTCCTCATTGCCGCTGCCCCAGGCCCTCGGGCGCCCCTGCAACCACTCCACCACCTCCGCCACGAGCCAAAACAGCTTGGCCCCCATCTTTCGAGGCGGCGGAAATGCACGCTGCTCGATCAACGCCCGCAGCGTGTTTTCCACAATGCCCAGCTCTTCCAGCAGCTGGGCCTTATTCATGATGATCTGGCCCATGTGTCAGCCCTCCGCGTGTAAGACCTGAAACCCCAGGCCCATCGCCAGCGCATGCTCCACCTTCGCCCCGCGCGACTTCTCCCAGCCGGGAAGCAGGTACACCGCATCGCATGTCACCAGCCGCGCAATGTCCAGCCGCATGCAGTCCAGCCACTTGGCCGTGGGGTCCGCGTTGATTTCGGCCGGGTTCTCCACATGGTGGCCCTGAGCGCGTAGAGTCGCCGCGGCTTCGTGGAAGGCGAGAAAGTTCAGGTCAGGGTAGCCCGTCATCGGGCCTGCAACGTAAATACGCATGTCAGCCCTCCCGACTCACTCGCCGGCCCATCAGCAGGCTGGGCGGTTGATTGGCCGCGCTGCGGTGCTGCAGCTCGGGGCAGGTGTACGGCTTGCCCGTCTTCCAGCTCAAGCTGATGGGCTGCGCGGTGCTGTAGTCCACACGCTCTGCTTGCCTGATCTGAGCCCAGCGCGATGGCTCCACGGGATGTGCCAAGTCGGCAGCGTTCTTTGGTTTCGCCATGGTTCAAACCTCCGCGCGTTCTTCGATGCGCTCCACGCGCAGCACGTTCTTGCCGCTGGTGATGTGCGCATTGGCCTCGGCCTGCTCTGCGTTGGCAGCCTTCACGCGGATCGTGGGCAGCAGATCGGCGTCTGCCAGGTCTTCCACGTCCGAAAGCGTGACGCCCTTGGGCACAAGCGTGGCGCGGTAGCTGTGCAGCAGCTGGATGCCATGCACTGGCACGCTCTGCGGCACGCCCTTGGCGGTGTATTTGTCGATGTAGGTTTGTTGGTTTTGCATGCTCTTGATTTCTAAGGTGGTGACTACTTCAGGCCACCAGCTGCAGCTGGGCCTGGCCGGGATGGGTGGCGGGTGCTGCCGCTGGCGTGCGGCGTTTGCGGCGCGGCTTGGCGGCGTCGGCCAGGCGCTGGCGCTCCGCTTCAAAAACGGCGCGCAGGTGCTCGGGCGTGGTTGCCGCCTCGGGCACGTAGCCGCCGTGCAGCGGGCGCTGGTAGCAGTGCACGCGCGGCTCGGTTCGTTTGGCGTTCATGGGTTGCTCCTTTCGGGCTGGGTGGTAGGGTGGAAAAGGTCGGTGCGCGTGATGCGCACGGTGGAAAGCGCGGCCAGCAGGTCGGCCAGCAGCTCGGCGGGCGTGTCCAGCACATCGCTCTGCATCTGCTCGCGGGCCTCGGCGCCGTCTTGCATGTCTTCGCAGCGGCGGCGGGCGGCCATCAGCACCTGGCGGCGCAGCGGGGAGGCGGTTTCAGCCACGCCGCGGCCTGCCTGGGCGGCGGTGGTGCGTGTGGTGGGCTGCTTTTTCACCAGTCCCACCCGGTTTCTTCTTCTTCGACCATCACCGGCCGCATTTTTTTGTAGAACTCGACCACTTCCGGGGTCGCCCATTCCTCAATTCGGTGAGCGCCAGGCGCTAAAACGGCCTGCGACAGCTCGCCGTCGAAGCGGGCCGTACAGTTATTGAAACCAGTCCAAGCGCGCGGCAAAGCCGCGCGGGCCGGGGTCGCACCCTGGCCCTGCGCTTGACCTGGCAAACCGCTGGCGCTGGCATCAGCCGCATGCACTGCATGCGTGGATTCACCGATCACAGGCGCCCACGCAATGCGGCGGCTCACCATCCAGCGCCCGCACATGCGGCCCCGCTGTGGCTTCACGCCCACGATGCGGCCCACCTTGATCTCTTCGCCGTATTTGTTGACCTGGCCATCCTCTGGCGTGCGGTGCGCGGTGCGCAGGTGCCAGTCATGCCGCCGCAGCGCATGGCCGCCCATGGCCTCCATGAACGCGCGCCAGTCGGCCCTGATGTCGCCGCGGCGGTGACATGCATGGAAGGCGCGCACAGTGGCTTTGTCGCCCTCGGTCTGGAACAGCTCCAGCTGGTCGGGCGACACGCGGCGCAGCTCGCGCCACACCGTCACGCTCGGCATGCCGATGGTTTGAAACTGCCGGATTCCCCAGTGCGCAGCCCACGAGTCCACACGGCGGAACCCCTGGCCCGATTCCTTCATATCCTTGGAGTCGGTTTCGCCCAGGTCCAGCGTTATCTGCTGGCCGTCCACCACGTCCATGTGCTCAGCCAGCGCAAGGTGGCCCACGCTCTTGGCGATGTACTTCGCCACGTAGCCAGCGGCGCCGCCCTTCACCATGCGTTTGATGTTCACGCGGTTCTCTTGCGCCCCGCGTTCATCGCCGCTATCACTCAGCCAGTAGTGGCGCACCTTGTCTTCAATGGCCTGGGCGGCCGCTTCGTCTTCGGCCCATATCAGGGCGTGCCAGTGGGGGGTGGCGTCGTGGTGCGGTTCGGCCACGCGCAGGCCGTACATGCGTACACCCTTGTGGCCCAGTGCAGCGCGGGTTTTGGCCCACATATCGCGCAGCCACAGCTGGCCATCGCGTGGGGTGGCGCCTTCATACTTTTTGTTTGGAATGGGGCGACCACCGCTGCCCAGCTTCACGGGGTGGAACCGACTTGGCAGAGTTAGCGTGACGAACAAGCCCACATGGCCGCGCGAATCGGCGTATTCCTCCGCCCCCCGAATGCGCGTCATCAGCTCGCCGCCGCGGATGATCGGGTTGGCGTTGCCCAGCTGGGCCAGCTCGCGCAGGTTGTAGACCTGGCCCGCTTCATTGCGAAACAGCGTGCGCTCTAGCGCCTCGGCATTGCGCTTGAGCTGATGTTGCCTGCGCACCAACCCGTTATTACTCACATAGCCGCCGCGGCCCTTGTGCACCTGGCCCAGGCCGATCTCGCCAGCCTCCACCGTGCGCGCAACGTGCACGCGCAACCGGCGGCGCCACCATGCCGCATCCTGCGCGCGCTTGATTGCGGGCTCGCCCTTTATGGCGATGTCCTCGGTGATGCCCACGCAGCGCACAAGCAATCGGATGGAATCCACCCGGGCGGCGAGGTCGCCACCGTCGGCAATACACACCGCGTCCAGCTCATCCGCCTCTGCGGCCAGCTTCTTGGCCATGGCACAGATTTCGTAATCGTCCAGGTTCCACCGGCTCGCGGCTCCAAACTGGTCTTCAAAGTCGGCAATGGACTGCAGCAAGTCCCACGCTACAGCCCAGTCTGGTGGCGTGGCCAGGTATTCGGCGTCTGTTTGCGCAGCGCCAAAGGTAGGGGGCAACGCCGGGTCAAACCGCGCGCGGATGGCCGCCTGCCAGCCAGCAGGGGCGCATTTGATGACGCGCTCCATGTGGGTGCGCGCCAGGTGGGCCGTGGGCTTGTTCTTTTCCCATTCGGCCAGGCTGCCGGTGGGTGGCTTGCGCGGAATAGCCATGGTGTCAGGCCTTTGCCGCCAGAGCCACCAGGCCCGTAAGGTGCTGCTTTGCACTGCGCACTACGCCGCTGATGCGGCCACGCTCGGGCGGTGGTATCTCGTGCCAATCGCGGCCAGCCATCTGCAACAGCGAATCCATATCACTGCCCAGGCCAGCAAGCGTCAGAAGGTCTTCGCGCCAGTTGCGTGGCAGCTTGCGCCACTCTCGTGCCGCAGAGTCCTGAAACTTGCCGTTGCTGACGATGCGCGAGTATTCGTCGCGCAGCTTCATCAAGCCGTGAAGCACATCGCCCTGCGCTGGCACCAGATCGCCCCGACCATCCGGCGACTGCAGCGTGTTGAGCACCTTCGCGCACGGCTCTTGCGGCTCTGCAACGACGGCGACAAGCGCCACCGGCACCAGCGCTTCCGCACCCTCTGGACTCAACACTGCACTCACCCGGTGGCCCCCAGGCGGCGCACGCCAAAGCCAGCAACCGGCAGGCCCAGTGCCTCGATGGCATCAAAGGCGCTAGCCCACGCTGCCGCCATGCAGGCGGCCTGCACGGGGCGCATACGCAGGCCACTGGCCGTGCGGTAGGTCATTGCGTACACGTTCACTGGGACACCCTCAGCAATGCAGCCACGCAGGCAGCAAAGCCCACCACGGCAAGGGCGACGGCCAACAACACCAACGGTGCAGCGTTCAGCTCGTTCCCCACAGCTCCCAACACATAGGCCAGCAGCGATACACGGAAGGCGATCACGCGCATTTCGCCACCCCTTGCCCCTGCTGCAGATGGCGCACATCCACTGTCATGGCAACGGTCAGATGCCCCTTGCGAAGCTCCACGCAGGCACTGGTGGCGTAGTCCGCACGTCGCACCTCACGCATGCCGCAATCGCGCAGCACGTTCTCCAGCGTGGCATTCCGCTTGGGGTTCAGTGCTGGGGTCAGCACATGGATACTTTTGCCGCCCCAGCTGTGCAGCTCGTCGCCTTGGATACTTATGCCCGCCGCACGAATGGCTGGCATGTAAGCGTCCAGCATGCGCAGCCGCGCGCCCATTCCTTTCAGCTCAGCAATGCGGCGAGCGTGGCGGGCGTGCTCGGCCTGCAGCGCCTGTTCGAACAATGTGGAAGGCTGCGCCGCTGCAGCGCGGGCGGCCTGGGATGCTGTCTTTCTGGTGGTTGTCATAAGCACTCCAAAAAATCAAGACGAACGAATCCCCGCCAGGCGTTGCCGCCTTGCAAAAAATCGGGGTTGTGTGGTGATCGGTGCCGCTGCTTTTCAGCGGCTCAGGGGGCGCGGGCTATGTCGTGTTACCGGGCGGTGCATCACCTGCGAAGAGGTCGCCCGTAACTGGCAGGGTGTAGCGGGCTTCGTGTTGGGCCTCGCTGGCGTTGTCCAGCATCACGCGCATAAGGTCGCGCCGCACGTGGCTGGAAAGAGGGATCGCCACCCCGGGCCTGGGCGTGGCGCCAAGATTCAGGATTCTGGAAATCTCGCCCGTGAAAACGAACGTGCATCCGCACTCGACGTTGCTGCACTGGTAGATGGTTTCGCGCATGGTCTTCGTCACCAGCGCGCTGGTGCGAATCGCACTGAGCGAATCGCACATAGGGCAGGCCATCCGCGTGCCCTCATACCGCAGCTTCTTGCCCTGATGACTGGTGCGCGGGCGCGCAGGCTGCGCGGCGTGCAGCGCCTCTTGCTCGGCGGCTGTATGCATCATGTGATCGTCCCTTTGTAGCATTGGCTGGCGGCTTTTGAGCGGCTCTTGAGCGGCTATTTGCTGCCCTGCGTTTCAGCGTCGGGCGTGCCCTGGCCGCTATCTGCCCGATACGCAGCCAGGCCGCGCAGGTACATGCGGCGCATAAAGCTGGCTGCGCTGCGTTCCTCGCTGGCTGCCAGCTCGCGGGCCTCGTCCAATTCGGCGGGCCACAGGCGCATGCCCGTGGGTTGCATCTTGTCTTTGGGCTCAGGCTCAACCGGGGCGGCCAGACGGCCAGCTGCCCGGTTCTTCTGCACCAGGGCCTGAAAGCTGCTGTTGTGGTTCGCGGTTTGCATGGTGTTCATCCTTGGTGTTGTCTATCGCCAATCGGGGGCCGGGCCGCTTGCCCGTCATTTCATAAACGCTGCGTTCAATCTGTCGGCTTATTAGCAGCTCAATCACCGCCGTGGTGGTGTGCAGCTGGTAGTGCTGGCGCAGCAGCTCCAGGTGGCGCTCCAGTTCGGCAGAGGCTTGCACCTGGGTTTCTGTGGTTTGCATTGCGCATGGCCTTCGTGCTCTTTAGCGGCCCATGGGGGCAACGGCGGGGGAGGGCGCCAGGCCCGTCAATCCCAGTTCTTGCAGCTCCTTTTCAGCGGCCCGCATCGTCATGTTTTCGATGAGGGTCGCCTTCTGCATGCCCAGGCGCTCAGCCAACACGGCCAGCAGCTGCTGGTCCGCCTTCTTGAACCGCACGGTGTGGCGATACACCCGGGCATGGTCTTCTTTGTTGTCGTATGCCATGTATAACTTTCTGTTGCTGGATCTGCTAACTCGCTTGGACAAAGTCGCAGTCATGGTCAAAAGTCACCAAGACGGGTGCTGAACGCTCGGCGTTCTCTGCGCTCTTGCTCATCGCACACAGCCTTCGCAATGGCCTGCGCGCAGTTTGCGCAAGGCGAGGTCGCAGCCCGTTGACGGCGCAAGCCTTCCAACACCTTTGCATTGCGTTCGATCAAGCGTTGCCTGCGCGCCAGCTGATAGCTTGAAATCGTGTTCACGCAGTCACCCCTGCCACCGGCCGAAACTCCACTGCACCCAAAAACGCCCCCAGCAGCGGCGCCAGCTCGATGGCCTCGCGCTCCTAGAACTCCACCGGCCTGCGGTTGCCGCTGAACACTAGCTGCCCTGTGGCAGGGTCCGCAACGCTCAAAAAGGTCCACACCGGGCGGTCAACCGCCCCCACGCTCTGCGCCAGCAGGTAGCTCGGCCCGGCGTCAGTGCACGGGCCCGCTGTCACTATTTGCCCCAGCCGCGCGCCCAGTTGCACGCGGCGCTGGTCCAGCAGCCTTTTAGCGCCTTGGGCGCGGCGCTGGGCGCGCTTCAGCTCAACATCGATTGCCATTGCCTGACTCCCCGTCAAAAATCTTCCATGTAGCATGGTGTTTCTTACCGTGATGACCAACGCCGAATGACACACACCAACCCAACGCAAATTTTTGAGCCGGGCTCGCGCGAGTTCGTCGCCTGCACATTCCCGGTGCCTACTGATCCAGTTTTGAACGTGGGCGACATCCTGTATCTCGGGTCTGGCAAACGGCGCGTGCGTGTGACAAGCGTTGAATACATCCTCAACCTTGAGAAGGAGCCGGAGCGCAACCAAGCACCGCGTGCTTCGCTGGCAAGCCGGTGCGTGTACACGGCCGAAGCGCCTCTGGGATGAGGGCCAGCACGGGGGCGTAGTCCACAGCTCTCACAAACTGCCCTACCTCCACGCCAGCGTTCTGCAACGCCATGCGGTGCATTGCGCCAATGCCCGTCACGTCAATGCGCACTTGGGCGGTGGGTTCGATCGCTCTCAGACAGTTGATGAGCACCTGCGCGTCATGCACCCACCGCTCCACCGGCAAAGCGTTGTCGTCTTGCGGGGGCGTGATGTGCACCGAAACATTGCCAAATGAGCCCGGTGCTGGGTTGCTGCCAACCAATGCTGCCAGCGCGTCCGTTAGCCGTTGCTTGCAGGCGTCGAAGCCGCTCGACTTGCCCTGCACGTTGTCTTGATCTGCCATTTACATAGCTCCCTGCCGTTTCCGGCGCGTGTACCATCGTGTTAGACGGCGTTACCTGTTAGTTCGCCGGATCATACGGCAGATTTCTGCCGGTAACAAGCATAAATCTGCTGATGCCTGAAAAAAACAAGCAAGAAAACGCTGGTAGAGCGGAAATCGGCTTTCGACTCAGAGAGGAACGCGAGCGCCTCGGACTGAAACAGGCGGATTACGGCCGGTTTGGTGACTGGCCTGTGCGCACTGTGAGCAGTTGGGAAGCCGGTAAGACAACGCCCAAGGCTGAGTTTTTCGCCGACGTAGAGCCACTGGGCTTGGACGTTCAATACATCATTACTGGCCGCAGACCTGCTGCGCTCACGGGTCCGGCCCCTGCACCTGCAGGGAACTCCGACACCATCCGAATCCCGCTGTTCAGCGCGACAGGCAGCATGGGAAGAGGCAATGACCTCATCACGGAAGACGTGTTGATGGGGGATATAGCTTTGTCGCGCCACTGGCTCGCGCTCAACGTTCCGCGTTCCCGGCCCGAGGCGCTGCAGTTGGTGCACGCCTACGGCGACAGCATGCTAGGCACCCTCAACTCTGGCGACTTCGCCATCGTTGACACCGATTGCCAAGTGGCCGACATCGACGGCGTGTATGTGCTACAGGCCAACGGCCAACTGTTCATCAAGCGCGTGACGCGCCGCATGGATGGCGCCCACGTCATCACCAGCGACAACCCCAGTGTTCGCACCGTAGATGTGTTAGACGGCACGCAGCCTGTGCGTATCTGCGGGCGTGTGGTGTACGGCTGGAACGGACGGCGGTTTTGAGTTAAATCCGTATTCGAGGGAAACAACTGTGTATATAAAGAAATTTTCTGTGGCCGGACTAAATGGCGATAAAAGACTGATTGAAATATCCCCGCATCGGGATATGAATATTATTACCGGTCGAAACGGAAGTGGAAAAACAACTATTCTAAAGTTGATGTGGTATGCAATTAGCGGAAATTTGGCGCTAGCTCTTCAGGAGGTGGACTTTGAGCGATTTTTGCTTGTCACTGATTTGTACGAGGTGGAAGTGTGGAATGGCCCAAATCCAAAAGGTGAATTAAGAGAAGACGGGAAAACTTACTTCTATTCTGATGAGTCACAACCTCATTTCGACGATTCGGATGAGCTATCATTTTCATCAGACTTGGATGATCTCGGTAGAGAACTTGCTGGCGGAGGGTCTTCAATCTTTTTTCCGACCTTTCGAAGAATTGAAGGGGGATTTTCAATTGCGGCCTCTAGAGGCTTGATTGGAAGAATTAGAACAAAAAACGAGCTAGAAGACGCATTGATGGCGCTTTCGCAGAAATTGAGTAACGGTGATCATCAGTTTGTAGCGTCATTGTCAACGGCTGATATTGTCAGGCTGTTGATGCGGCATTATACTAATCTAACCGATAATTATTCCCAGGTGCAGGCGAGCACTACCCAGCAAGTAATTGGGGATATAAAAAAATATCAGCGAAAAGATGATTATGTTGGCCCCTCTTCTTTGAATGAGCCAAATGATTTGTTGGAGAAAATTAAAAATAAAATTGAATGGATGGAGGCTGAAAGGGATGTCGTGTTGCGCCCTATAAATGCGGTGCAGGAACTGGTTGCTCGACTTTTTGCTCACTCAGGTATAAAAATTGACGGGCGTCTGAACTTTGGCGATGCAGCGACTGCAGTCAGCTCGGATAAGTTGTCTGCTGGGGAAAAGCAGTTGCTTTCTTTTATTTGCTATAACGCTTTTGCCAAGGATGCAATCGTGATTATCGATGAGCCAGAGCTAAGTCTTCATGTTGACTGGCAACGACAACTATTTCCTATACTTCAAGGCCAAGGTTCCTCAAATCAATTTATTGTGGCAACGCATTCGCCTTTCATTTATTCCAAGTACCCTGAGAAGGAATTAATGATGGACTCCGATCGTGGCGATGGAGGCTATAAATAATATGTGTGCTTCAGCGAGCGAGATATCGGTTGATGAATTGGTTCAAACTTTGAAAAGAACAAGTCTCCCAACTGTCATTATTGAGGGGGCTGATGATGTTATTGTCTATCGAGGAATAGAGCAACTGACCTGTGGTTCGGGAAACTATTTGTCAATACTTCCTGTGGGTGGTAGAGAAAAGGTCATCGAATTATTCAGGCGACGTGATGAATTTTCTGGAAAGCAGGTTTCGTACATAGCGGATTCGGATTGCTGGGTATTGACTGGTATTCCTGGTGAGCTACTTGATGAATCACTTGTTTTTACGCATGGGTACTCGATAGAGAATGACGTGCTGGCTGATGAAGATTTCGAAAGTCTACTTTTCGATGTTGACAAACCTGTCTATAGAGCTGAATTGGAAAAATTTATAAAGTGGTTTTCTTTGACCTATTCGCGGCATGTAGCTGGCGCGAGTGAGGGTCTCCACATTGGCGCTCATCCGAATCGAATACTTGATAATTCTGAGAGCTGGGAAGATCTTATTGCCTTGCGCGATGGAGAGATTTTCCCAGTTGATATTCATAAAAAAATAAGTGAAGACTATAAGAAATACCTTCGCGGTAAATCGCTTTTGGCTGTACTTATGAGGCGACTGTCTTACACTGGTCGCGTGCCTCGCCATCATCATCTTGCGCTTCTCGAAATGGGTGCGAGCAAAAGGGGGGCTAAAGTCGGTGCCATTTACGACCGAATAAAGCAAAATTTTCAGACGCAACCGTGAACTCAATTGGGGAGTGAGCTTGGCGGACGTGGTTTCCGTTTCTGTCCGCAGCGCAATGATGGCTGGCATCAAAGGCAAAAACACTAAGCCCGAAATGCTTGTGCGCAAGGCCCTGTTTGCTGCTGGCTACCGGTTTCGCCTCCACCGCAAGGATCTCCCCGGCAACCCCGACATCGTGCTGCCCGGCCGCAAGGTAGCAATCTTTGTGCATGGCTGCTTCTGGCACGCGCACCTAGGCTGCAGGCTGGCAAAGATGCCCGCCACCCGGCCCGACTTCTGGCGTGAAAAGCTGGGGCGCAACGTGGCACGTGACGCAGCAGCAGTGAGCACACTGCGCCTTCAGGGCTGGCGCGTGCTGGTGGTGTGGGAATGCTTCATACGGCAGCAGCGGGAGCTGCCAGCGGTTGCCGCCGCTATCTCGGACTGGATAGGGCAAGGCGCCGAAGCTGATGAGCTGGCGGCCCCCGCCGCCGGGGCCGCCTCTTCGGTGTGAACGCTATTCGTCTGCTGGCAGGGTGATTTGTATCTCGGCCGGCTCAAAGTCAAAGTAGCCCGGCTCGAACGAAAGCGAGTCTACGTTCACTCCGTCTGGCACATTGGCCAGCGACTCCATTACTGCCTGCAGCCGGGCCTTCACATCGCGGGCCACACGCATCTGTGCGGCTTCTTCAGTCACGTTGTACAGCCGGTAGATGTCATACGGCACACCACTGCCCAGCGCGTGGCGCACTTCAGCGGTGGACAGGTACAGCCGGGTGGAGAACGGGCCAGAAGTGCTCTTTGCATCGGCGTGGCGTAGCTCGCCGGTGGCCATGGTCAGGCTGAAGTCATAGGGGGATATGGCGTTGATCTGCGATGTCCACTCGTGCGACGCGACTCCGTGCGGCGCGTCTGACTCCAGGTAGTGCTTCAGCAGCTCTTCGCCCAGCTGCCCGTTTCTGGCGGCGGCCTCCTTGGTGGCCTTGAAAGTCTCCGGGCTGATGCCCTGGCGGGGCAGTAACTTGTTGACGCGGGCAATCGCCTTTGCGTCGCCGCTGCCAATCTCTTCCAGCAGCACCGGATCAAGCCAGTTGCGGATCGGGTGCTGTGCTACTGGCTGCGCTTCTTCAATAGCTGCCTGCAGCGCATCTTCTCCCAGGGCGGCCATCGAATCGTCCGCGCTGGGCAGCATCTTGCTGAACACCTTGTGCAGGCCTGCGTCCTGCGGGTTCTTTGCGGCCACCAGCACCACCTTCACAGAGTCGGGTAGAGCATCGCCGCCAAACTCCATTACGGCAAAGTCGCCTTCCACGAACTGGCCGTACCTGTCGGGCTCGTCTTCCGGGTCGTGCACCAGCTCGCCATTCAGCCGCAGGTTCTTGGCGTCTATCTTCACCTTGCGCGCAAGCGAATGCGCTGGCGCTAGGCCCGGGCCAAAGAACACCAAGTCTACGTGCGCCGCTTTCTTTGGCAGCGGCTCCAGCAGGCTCTTGAGTGCAGGGAAGAAGCCCTCGCCCTGCATCACCCTGGCGTCAAGGTTGAAGCCTTTTTGCTTGGACTGCTGATGGCTGTTGAAGTGGGTCTTAAAGAACGAAAGGTCAGTGTTCTTGAGTTTCTTGAGTGCCAGTTTCCGCAACGTTGTTCTCCACGATCAGACTGAAAAGATGGGTTGCAATAGCCTTGGCCAGCAGCGCAGGCACCGCGTTGCCAATTTGCTTGAATGCAGGGTTCATTGACCCCGACAGAACAAATCCGTCAGGAAAGGACTGCAGCCGTGCGGCCTCGCGCACAGAGACCGTGCGCGCCTGGGCGCTGTCGTAGTGGATGTGAGAGTAACCGTCTTTGCCCAGGTGGGCCATCAGGGTGCGGGCTGGCGCGTCTGACTCCATCTTGCGCCACTTGTTTGGGAACTTGGCCGCATCGTAGGGCGGCACGGTTGCCTTCCAGATTTCCTGATATTCCTTCGACTTCTCACCCAGTGCCTTGCCGGTCTTGGCGCGTCGCTGCGCAATGCGTTCTTCAAACAGTGCCACGGCATGCGCATGTGCTTCCGGGTACTGGTCGCCCGGGTTCATGCGCTCAAAAATCGCGTAGTCGCGGGGCAAGTATCGGATCACGTGGTCCTTGATGCCTTCGTCATTCTCGAACCCTGGCCACGCCCGCATGCGCTGGGCGTAGGCATTGAGCTTGGTTTGCGGATACGGCATCACAGTGTCAAAGCGCCGCGCCCCCTTCTTGAGCTTGCCTTCCAGGTGCTCGGTGATGACAGGCAGGTCCTTCAATGCATCGCGGGCTGTGACTGCAGGCTGGCACTTGTCTTTGTCGGCCTTGGGCGGCTCAATGAAGAACGCGTGCTCATCGAACATGCCGCGCTTCACCGTCTGCAGCGCCACCTGCCGGGTGCCCTCATATCCCTTGGGCATGTTGATCCAGTGGGTGGGATTGGGGAAGCTGATACGGTCCACCGCACATGCAGCCACCGCCACCAGAAACATCCGCTCGCGCATCTGCGGCACTCCGAAATACACGGAGTTCAGCAGCGTGTACCCGCAGCGATAACCCATCTCCGTCAGCAGTTCGCAGGTTTCCTCGGCAACATTGTGGCCGCCATAGTTCAGCACGTCTGGCACGTTCTCCATCAGGATGGCCAGCGGCTTGAGCTTGTTCACGTAGTGCAGGTAGCGCAGGTACAGGTTACCGCGCGGGTCCTTCAAAAACGCTTCGGGGTGGTCGGCCACCTCACGCAGCTTGGCGCGGCCCACGCGGGCAAATGCCTGGCATGGTGGGCCGCCCACTATCACGTCCACATGGTTTTCAGCGGGGCCTGCGTAGCCAAACGACTGCAGCAGCTCTTCCGGCTCGATGGCCGTGATGTCCTTGGCCTTAGCATGAACCTCGAACAGCTCGTGCGGCAGGTCAGACAGAAAGTTCATCGCATGCGACCGCGCCGCATCGGGGTCAAACTCCACCGCGCCAATGGTCTTGAAACCCGCCGCGTCAAACCCCAGTGACAAGCCGCCGCACCCCGCAAAGAGGTCCAGCGTGCGCGGCGCGTTGCCAGCCAGGATGCGGGCATGTTTCATCCTGGCAAGCGCATCAGGAATCGGGGTGAAGTTGCGTTCGCTCATGTCGCTTTTTCCGGTTTGGTGGCGGGGCCAGGTATTTTTCTGCCGTACCGATGTAGGGTAACAAAAAAGACCGGGGCCGGCCGCCCTGTGTTCTGGCGGTGCAAACGATCTTTGAGTCGAGTGTACTGTTAATTTGAACAGTGCACTGCGGTGCCGCCAGAGCGCAACATCGGTGCTGGCACTTTAGTTGTGGACACGCGCAGCCAGTCAGACCTATTGTTTCTGCTCAACTACCAAAGAGAGGGCAGATATGAGGGTCCAAAACCTGACGACACTTTCCATGCTGGGTGCGGCCGCCTTGATGGCTGGCTGTGCTGCACCAAGCGTCCGCTACTTCGACATCGAAGCAAAGCCGAATGCGGACGTTGCTGATATCTACGCACTGAATTCAGCCAAGATCACCATAACGTCCGTAGTACCTAAACACGCGGTACCTCCGCCGGACCCTGCTGCAGTAGATAAATCCAAGGAAAATAAATCTCCACAACCTGAAACACCTGCGGCCGCCACGACATTGACGGTCGGGGTTTCAGTTGTTGCTGACGAAAAAAAGCGCATCGGCGTGGACCCCACAAAAAACGTGTGGTCATCAACCAAGGTCAACATCGAAAAAATCCCGAACAGTGACCGCGTGGCCACTATTGGTGTGGAGACTACAGACAACGCCAAAGCCTTCATCACCACGGTCGGTGGACTTTTTGTTCAGGCAATCTCTGCGGGTGTTGCGGTTTTTGCGCCCAACCCACCGCCGAACTGCGCTTTTACCCCCGCGAGCGGCAGCACATCTTTTACGCTGCCTGGACGCACTGTAGTTGCAGCAGATACAGACTTTAGTGATCTGAAATCTGACAATAAAAAATCCTGCATCAGCATCAAGTATGGAGCCGCGCCGCCACAGGCAATTGAGTCTAAGAACATCCCTTGGGAAACAAAAAGTGAACACTACTACTACTCAGCTTGCCGTGAAGTAGAAGTCAAAGTGGAAGTCCCGAATGGGGATCCCATATCCGAGAAGTTCAGAGTTCCAGATTCGAACTTGGTGCAGAAAGTCGCCTTCCCCTATAAGGGATCAATAGCAATGCACTCGGTGTGTGGCGTCTCTGTAACCACGACGGCCCAGGCCAATCCAATGGCGCCCTACGAGTTCGCCGCGGAATTGCTGAAACAAGCCGAGCTGATCCGCAAAGCGAATGATGGGAAGTAAGCGCGGCGGATAACTGCAACCCGATGAGGCTCTCGGACACCCTTTGTAGACGGCTGTCACCGTTGTGCTACCCAGCGCGAGCCTTATCAATCTTTGCTTCGCCGCTCCATCTCCATCCGCGTGGTCAGCCCGTTGTCATCCAGACTGTGTTCCAACGTTTTGCACAGCCAGTCGGTACCGTCAATCTCTGGCTTCCAGCCGCGCACGTTCACAGGCGTTTGCACCATCAGTGCGGGCTGGCCAATGGCCAGGGTAATTTCCAGCGTGGCCGCGCCGCGCTCGATGCGGCCCATCTCTGCCTGGGCTGCTGCCATCGCGTCGGCCTCGGTCGCGTAGCTGTCGCGCAGCGTTTTCAAGTTGTCTTCGGTGCCTGCAATCGCCGCCTTCTTTTCAGCTGCTCGGGCATCCTGCCAATGGGCGCGTACGCCCGTGTAGCTGTCTCGCGCTGCGCAGTGGTAGCGGTGGCCGTCGCCAGCCCGGCGGGTCAGTGTGATGGCTTCCAGTTCTTCGCCGTTGGCGTTTTTGGTGTTGCCGATGTGCAGGAAAACTAGACGCCCCTTCTTCACAGTGGCCACCGCATCGTGCTGGCGGCCCAGGCGGGTGAGAAAGTGCACATCGCTTTCGTTCGTCTGGTCTATGTGCTGCACCGGCTTGCTGGCCAGGGTTGCGTCCACGTTGGCCTGCAGCTTGTTCTTGGCTGCTATGTCTCGCACTATCTGGCCCAGCGTGGCATCGTGCCAGCTCTGGCTGGCGCGCTGGCGCAGGGTGCTGCGCAGCTCTGCGCTGCGGCAGCGCAGGGCCACCACATCCGGCGTGCCGCTGTGCTCGATTTCGTCCACGGTGTAGGTGCCCTTGTCCACCATACCGGTGTGGTGGTAGCCCAGCTGAAGGGTGATGGTTGCACCCACCGGGGGCAGTGCTAGGTTGCCCTGGGAATCGTCCAGAACTATGTCCAACTGGTCGGCCTCTTCGCCCCTGCTCTCGCGCAGTTGCAGGCGCTGCAGCAGGGGGCGCACAGTTTGCGATATGTCACGGCCGTTCACTTGTAAGCCGTATGAAACTTGGACGTAGCTGTTAACTAACATAGGATCGGTAGTTTCCATATTTATGTCAGCTAACTTCAATTCAAAATTGCAAAGTCAAAGTGTGCCAGTAAACATCCAGCCGTTGTCGGTTTTAATCATGGTGCGCTCAGCTTCAATCTCCACTTTTACGCCGGTGAAATACTCTGAATTATTTCCATCTCTGTCAACAACAGATTTGTATACAAGTCCCAATGGAGTTAGCGGATCGCGATACCCCAAGCATCCGAATGGAATGGTAGGCATGGCTGGTCTTTCATAGAATTCGACTCCCGCGCTTTCCCTGGAAATCAATACGCCATTTGCGGAGGTGGCGTATTCTTGATAAATCGCGTTTACGTCTGCAATGTATGAATTTTTAATATCCTCTTTTTTCTTGTTAAGCATGCGAACTTCATTTTCAATCTCTTCTGTGAGTTCAGTGCGTCCACCATATTCTCCATATGATTTTTGCTGTCGCATTCGCGCCGCAGTAATCGAATTTGCTATCTCTTTGGATGCTTCTTCGAAGTTTTTGGAATAACCAATCAATTCAGAATCGTATTTTTCGTAGAGCGATTTTGAATTGACATGCTTTTCATAATCTCTTAAAAAATCACCTTCAAGTTTGACGCCGACGACTGAAGAGAATTTGACTTTTCTCTGGTTGCTGCCAGATGATGGGCTGGAGGAATTTATTACTTTTACATCGTTTACAAACGCATATTCGCATCTTTTCTTTAGCTCCATGAGAAATGATTCACGAACCTCTGACTTCGACGGCGATCCGGAGCAACCAGACAAAAATAATGCTGCCAACAAAAAATAGCAAATACGCACAGAATCTCCTTGGATAAAAATTATTGCATTTTGCATCAATCGGGTACGAATTCAAGCAGATTCGGCGCGCTCAGTCGTCCGGCGGGATAACCATCACGCCCACCAGTCCCAGTCGTCACCGCTCCACCAGTCGCCCCAGTCGTCGCCGCCATCAGTGCCGCCTGCCGGGTCGGCCAGCCCATCATCCACGCGGGTGATGTTGATGGTGAACTCCACCCGCCGGGCCACGCCCTCGCGGACAAAGATGCTGCCCGTTTCATCAATGTTCTCGATCACCCACGCGCCGAACGATTCACCGGCGCCGTTCACCAGCGCATAGGCGGCGCCTTTGTCGGCCATGTCGCGCAGCCGGTTGAGCACATTGCGGTCGCCCATGAACTCAGGCACTTGCAGGCCCGTCAGTGAAATGGTTTCATCACCTTTCCCCACAAACTGGCGCGCAGGCCTGGCGCCCACGCGGCTGTTGCTGGCGTGTCGCCAGCTGGTGCTGCGGCGCAGCTCTTGGAATGCAAGGGAGTTCAGGGCAAAGGTGAATTGCCCGAGTGCGGCCATCATGGTGCGGCTTCCTTTCAGTCGATGTCCGACAGGCGGCTATAGCGGCGGGCATCGGCCGTGCGTTGGCGCTTGTCCATTTCAAACGTGACAGCGCGTGCCAACGCTTTTTCATCCATGCCAGGTGCAGCCTGAATGCTGATGTTGTTGGTCGTAGTGCTGGCAGGCGCAGCGCTTGCTTTTGGCGCCATCAGCGTTGGCTGGTATGTGTCAATACGCGCAGCGTCTGCGCCCGCCATCAGCGGCAACGCCGTGGCCATGGCTGCCGCAGCTGTAGCGGCTCTCGCTGTGTTGGCGCCTGGGGCGCCGGTTGCTTTTTCACCGTAGCCCACAATTTCTTTGATGCCGTCCCATACGGCACTCAAGGCGCTCATGACCACCGATTTCAGCAGGTCATACAAGCCCAGCGTAGCGGCATTGAAACCCCACTCCAACGCTGCCCATATTTCTTTGGCCATGTTCCACCACTCGCCTGCATTGAAGTATTCGGCAATCTTGTCCCAATGCGCGTACAGGCCTGCAAACAGTCCAATCAGGCCCAGCACCAGCGCTGCAATGGGGTTGGCGCGCGCAAAGGCGGTGAGCAGGCGCCACAACCCCCCGAAGCCGCCGCGCAATACGCCCAGCCACTTGGCGGGCGAGGCCATGGCGCTACCCATGGCCTTGAAGATCCCGCCGATGCCCATCGTGCGTAGCGCAACCCATGATGCTTTGAGCCAGCCGACAGAGCGGCTCAGCACACCCAGGCCCTTCGCTGCACCCTCCGCGCCAACCTTGGCACCCAGCAGGCCCAGGCCAAAGCGAGCAGCCATGAACCGGACAATAGCCAACGGCCCCAGCACGGCCACCATCGCCATACCCAGGCCACCCAACACCATCAGCAATGCTGCAGCGCCTGCCACCAGCACCATCATGGTTTTTGCGAGCCTTGGGTTCTCTCTCACCCAATTGCCCACGGCCACAGCCATCCCGCCCAGCCAGTCCAACAGATCTTTGAGTTCTGGCGCAATCGTGGCGCCCAATTCCTTGAGCATGTTGGTGAAGCTGCCCTGAGCAGCTTCTGCCTTATTGGTCAGGGTATCGAGCTGCGCATTCACGCGCTGCTGCAAATCGGCTTGTTCCTTGAGCTTTTTGACGATCTCTTGATAGCCAGGCAGGCCCTTCTCTATGAACTTGTCTAGCACGCGCAGGGTTTCAGCGTCGTCGCCAAACAGTTCCTTCATCACCGCACCGCGCTGCATGGTGTTCAAGCCTTGCAGTTTTTGCAGTTCGCTGAATAATTTTTCTTGCCCGCCGAACTCGCCTTTACCGTCGCTGAAGTCGAGAGAGAACCCACCGCCTGCGCTGCTGATAGCTGCGTTGGCCTTAGCCAGCTTTTTGGCGTTCATGGTGTGCTGGTACACCTTGCGGATGGCATTGCCTGCGCTGGAGCCGTCCGTCATGCCCGCTTGGTTCATCATCACCATCATGGGCGAAAGCGTTTGCATTGCCTCCAACCCCTTCTGCTTGATGATGGACAGCACCGGGGCCAGGTTGCCAAAGCCCGCCAGCATGTAGTCGGCGTCGGCGCCCGCGTAGTGGCTGCGCTGCATCATGTCCAAGATGCCCATCATTTCGGACTCGCTGGCACCCAGTGCATCCTGCATCTTGGCGCCCAGCGCGGCTGCCTGCGCTGGCGCCTTCTGCAGCAGCACGCCCAAAAGGGCCGATGACTCGCCCAGCCCACCCAGAACAGTCTGCGTGCTCATGCCCTCTTTTCGCAGCGTAGTCATCATGTCGATGAAATCTGCAGTGGTGCCGGGCAACCTATCGCCGAGCTTTTGCGCCAGTTCTGCGATCTTCTGGAACTCAGGGGCAACGCTACCGTCTGCCTGCATGAGCGAGATTTTGAATTGTGTCTCTGCGGTCTCAGCTTCCATGAACGCATCCACCGTAGGCATCATCCCGCGCGCCAGCTTTTGCCCCGCCATGTAAGAGCCCGCCGCCATAGCGCCGCGCATGCCCAGCTTTGCCATGTCGCTGCCGTGCTTCTCTCGCAGGGCGTGCAGTCGCTCTTCCACTTGGCGCTGCTGTTCCAGCTTGCGCCGCTGGGCGTCCAGCTGGGTGTTTGTAGATTGGATACTGCTGGCCAGCTGCTGCTGATCCATGCGAGCATCTCCCATGCCTCGGCTGGCCATTTCAGCATTCAGCTTCTTTAGTACGCCGACCTGCTTTTCATAGTCGGCCGTAGCCCGCTGAATGGCAGCGTTCTTCTCTTGCACCGTCATCAGCCGCTCGGTCCCGTCGGCTAGGTTCTTTGTCTTGGCCGTTTTCAGGTTGATGGCTTGCGTTTGCTCCATCATGCTGCGCGCGTTTTCCAGCTTGTCCCGCTCTTGTTCAATGCGGGCTAGCGCTCGCTGCTGGGCCTGCAGCTTTTTGAGGGCGAACTCGGCTTCTCCCACTGCCTGGGCGGTGGCTTTGCTGCCGCTGGCCACGGCGCGCAACGGCCCGGTGACCTTGTCCACCGCAGCCAAAAGAACTTCCAGCCGCAATTTGTCAACCACGGTGCACCCCCTGCACCGAATTGGCCGGCAGGCTTACTTCAGGGCGAAAGCAGCGCGCCGCTGTGATTCGCGAAGCAGCTGCTGCGACTCGGCCACCAGTGCGTCTATCTCTGCAATGCGCCCGGCAGCGAGTGGATCGCCCGCTTGTTGGGGCAGGTCCGCCGCCATTGCCCATCCCACAGCGCGGCCCGCGGCCAAGCCGCAGAGCCAAGAAAAGGTGATCGCTGCGCCCAGCATCAGCAAGATGCCCAGCGCGGCCAGCGTCAAAACGATAGGGGTGATCATTGCTTGGCATGTTAGCGCGTCTTTTCTGGGGCGTTCATGGCGTTATGGCGCTCAACGGCAAGGTGGCGCCAGTGCATCAGCTCGCTCAGGTCCATGGGGGCCATGGCCTGCGGCGTCCAATGGAACAGCATGGCCACGTCGGCCATTGCGGCCTCTACGCAGTCAGTGATTCCATGGCCGACTTCGGCACCAAAAAACCTGCAATCTCCATGCTGCAGGCCACAAGGTCTGCAGGGTCCAACTCGTCCACCTCTGGCTTGATGAGCGTTGGCACGCTGATGCGCGGCAGTAGCGTGGCGATGGTGTCGGCCTTCATCTGCAGCACTTCGGCCAGCATCAGGCCGCGCAGGTCGCCCGTGCGCGGCTTCATCAGGCGCAATGTGGTGATGGTTTCGCCGCTGCGCACGATGGGCGTTTGCAGTGGCACGTCCACGGTGACCCGGCCGTTGATCGGGCTGGCGGCTTGCGTTGCTGTGTTCATGTTGTTTTCCTTGAGTCGTTTTCAAAAAGAGCAGCGGGTGGCCCCGCAGTGGGCTGGCCTGGCAGCTTGTCAATCAGTCGGGCTCAGATGCCCAGTGCAGCGCGCACGCCCCCCAGGTTGTCCACGCCGCCCACGTTCTCCACCATGTTCACAAGGTCGATTTCAATGTCTACCTGGCCGTCCACCACTTCTTTGTAGTAGCTCAGGCTGTACTTAAAGGTGCGCTCGGTCAGTTCGCCCGCCTTGGCGCTGCCGGGGTCGCGCTCGGTCAGGCGGCCCAGCATCACCACTTCGACCGGCACCACGCCGCTGTTGTCGTCGGTCTGCACGGCGCCAGCAAATCGCAGCATCACGGCGTCATGCCCGGCGGCGCCCCACTTGGCCGTGAGGCCCGCCACCCAGCCAGAGCCCTTCAGCTCGGCTTCCATTTTTTCTTGTCCCATGTCCAGCTCGATGGGGCCATTCATGCCACCGCCGCGGTATTCCTCCAACTTGCGCGAGAGCGTGGGCAGGGTGACTTCGGGCATTTCGCCCATGTAGTTGACGCCGTCCACGAAAGTGGCAAAGGCTTTGAGTTTGCGGGGCAGTCCCATGGTGTTTTCCTCGGTGCGTGTGGGTTGCGGTGGGCGTTGGTGCTATGGGTCGGCGCGGGCTTACTCGCCCGTGGCCACGCGGATGGCCCAGTCGGCGTAATACTTGTCGGTGATGCGCTGCACGAGGCCCAGATCCTCCAACGGCGGAAGTGGCGTGTAGTCGTAGCCAATGGTCAGCTTGCCGCTCTTGAGCAGCTCGGTGGTGTTCACTTCGTAGTTGATCCACGCTTTGCCGTCGAGGATGTAGCCGCCAGCCTTCAAGCTGCGCAGGCGCGCATTGATGCCCTCCAGAATGTCTTTCACCAGGCCGGGCGTCAGTGGCTTGTCGATGTACTCAAAGTGCCCCTCTGCCATGGTGTCGGCCAGCACGTGCGCGGTGCGCGTGGCGGTCTCGAACGAAAAGGCTTCTTCGGTGCTGCATGTGCGGTTGCCCCAGAAGCGAAACCCCTGCTTTCGGATCAACGTTGTTACGTTGCCGTCATTGAGCAGCGTTGCGTCACTGGCCGGGTTCTGCAAGTCAAAGAACACGTCTTTGCTGATGCCGGTGGGGCCGTTTACCGGCACATTCGACAAGCTCTTGTGCCAGCCCTGGCTTTGGTCGATGGCTGCGCGCAGGCCCATGGCATAGGCCACGGCCGGGCCTTCCACCACAGCGTTGGCCGTGGTGCTCCACTTCGTGAAGTTGGGCCAGATCACCATCGTTTCGCGCTTGCCGAAGCCGTTGGCATATTCCAGCGCCTCGCTTACGTCCTCGGCACCGTCTGCGTGTACGTAGGCCATGGCGCGCAACTTCTCGGCTGCAGCGGTCAGGGCTTCGGCCACGGGCTTGGTGTCCAGGCCAGGCGCACCAAGAATGCGCGGCTTCACGCCCAGTTGCTGCTCTGCCGACAGCAGGGCCTGAATGCCGGTGCGATTGCCACCCACGTTTTCGCCCACTACCTTGCTGGTCTGGTCGGCAGCCTTTTCCGCGTCGTCGGCGCCTACGCCATCGGCAACGCGCACGATCACCAAAACGGGTCGGGCTTGGTCGGCAATGGCTGCAAGCGCTGGCGACAGCGTGCCCAGCACCCCGGCCGCCGCCTGGGCTTTGGCGATGCTGGTGAACAGCACCGGCTTATTGAGTGGGAACGCTGCAGCATCTGCATCGCTGGCGGTGGCCACCAGCCCGATGATGGCCGTGGACACGAGGCGCAGCGACGTGGTGCCATCGGTGACTTCTGTCACCCGCACGCCGTGGTGGAAATCTGCAATAGCCATGGTTGGAGCCCTTTGAAAACGTTGGTGTGTGTCGCTCAGTGCGCAGGGTTCCCATGGTGCTTTCGCGCGCCCGCGATTGCCAGCGCGGTGCACTGTGGCTGCGACAGAAACAAAAAGGCCCGCCGGGCGCGAAGCCGGGCAGGCTGTGTGATGGGTGTGCGGCCTAGTTTGCGGCCAATGCCTATGGCTCTTTCCACGACAGCGCACGGATGGCGATGCACATTACCGGCATCGTGGGAGCCGGTTACATTGCTGAATGAACATCAAACCTTCAAGCCACTGGCTCGTGATCGCAATCTTGGTAGCGCTCCACTCACCAAGCGCGAGCGCACAGCTGAAGGACTTCCTTGGCGCAGACCTCAATCACATTGGTTACACGCTTGAAGGAAGTAATGAAGTTCAGCTCCTGATGCTCGGAAGCGTCTACCAACAGCGATCCGATGGGGCATGTGATGAGCAGAGAACAACTCTCGTTGACCCGGCGGCTTTTGATCGCACAAAGCCCCAGCCCGCCCACCCTGTCACCAAGACCGAGCGATTCATTGTGAGTTGCAGGCCCGTTCCTGAACAGTACCGAAGTAGCCTTGGCCCTACGAAGGCATCGCCGTTCTTTCCCCAGTAGGAGGCTGCGCTGCGGCGGTGGGCCATGGGCACATCAGGCAGGCACAGCACCCACAGCGCGGGCACGGTGCACCAGACAACGACGACGGCGGACAGGATGGCCAGGCAGGCAAGAAGGTTCATGGGAGTTCCTTGGGAAAGATGGGCGCGTCAAGGATGGCCAGCGCCCGGCCTGGCTGCAGCAGCCCGCCCGCTTCTAGCGCTTGCACTCCTGTGCGTGTTTCGTCGTTGGCTAGGTCGATGTGCTGGGCCGCGTTCACCTTGGACAAGTAGCGGCGCACCGTTGCGGCTTCCCGTGTTGGGCCGATGGACGCCAGGTCAATGTCGATGGCCTCGGCATCGGTGAAACGCGACAGAAAGGCCTTGCGCGAGACGTTGCGCTCGGTGGGCTCTGCGGGCGGCGGGCCGGGTTCAAAGGCTTGGGCCTCGGGGTTCCAGCGCTGGCCGATCAAGGACACGTCCAGTGATTCAATGGGCACCATGTCGGGCGACTCAATCTCTGCAGCCACTTGCGTGACGCCAAAAACGATAGAGCCAGCGCTCACCTGGGCGTAGTAGTAGGCTTGCATCTCAATACTCCTCGATCA
Organism: Acidovorax sp.; assembly: GCA_030692685.1. Classification (GTDB taxonomy): domain Bacteria; phylum Pseudomonadota; class Gammaproteobacteria; order Burkholderiales; family Burkholderiaceae_C; genus Acidovorax. The sequence goes on from JAUXZO010000129.1 coordinate 26,139, forward strand.
CTTCCCAAGCAACAGCGTGCAGTTGGGGCGCGCTGTCGGTGACGGTGAACCCAGTGACTTCCACACTCGTTGCACTTGCCAGACGGACTTGGCTTGTTGTCATAAAGTTGTTGGAGTAGTTGTTTGATCGTGAGGTAAGCAAAGTAACGCGGGTTTTCGCCGTGTTTACCGGGGAAATGGTCACGCTGACCACACCCGTTGCTCCCGGCGTTGTTACCCCGCGCTGAATGCTCTTGATCCCTCGGGGCGCTGCGCTGATGGCATCCACTACCGCCTTCACGTTGGCAATACTGGTTGTCAACGTGGCCAGCGTCGCGTCCACGGTCTTAGACCAGGGCTCCCAGTTGTCGGCGTCTGCGTTCGGGTCGGTAGCGCCTGCGCCTGGCACCTTGCGCACGTAGCGCTGCAGGTTGGTGGGGCTGCGCACTTCCCAGCCCTTGGGGTAGGTACGGCCCGATACCCACAGCGGGGGGCCACCGCGCTGCAGTTCTGCCAGGATGATGGCGTCTAGGTTCATGGGTTTGTCTCCACTGCCGTGGCGCCGCTGGCGCGGCCCTGGGCGTCGTATGTGAATGATTCGGTGCGCACCAGGCCGCCCGCCACCGGGTATGCCACGGTGGCCACGCGGCCTTGCGCGTCGTAGGTGTAGGTGGTGACTCGGGCCACACCGCCCATGGTGGCCGTGACGGTGGCCACGCGCCCCTGGGCGTCGTAGCCGTACACCACTGCTGCGGGGCGCGCTGCGGCGTACTCCAGCAGCGCAGCACGGGCGGCCAGGGCTTGGTCGGCAGCAGCCAGCGCGTCGTCGCGGCTGTCCATATCCAGCCCCATCAGCTGCAGGGCTGCATCGATCAGCTCCATGGCTGAGCGCAGGCGCCCCACATCGTCGCGGCTGTCGTTCAGTAGATTGGGTAGCGGCAGGCCCAGCGCTTCGGTGCGCTCGTCCACGGGGTCGCCCAGGGTGCGGTAGGTGTCCACCATGGCCGCCCCTTACAGCACCACGCCGCGCAGGTTGCGCACCTGCGGCCGGGCGGTGGTGCTGCCTGTGAGCGTGAGGCGCACGCGCGCGCCGTCGCCCGCGTCAAAGTCTTGCAGTTCGTGCGTGATCTCGCGCACGCCCGCCGTGTTGGTGCTGGCCGACAGGTAGGGCACCAGCACCCAGGGGGCGCCCGGGGCCGTGCCTTGCACGTGCACCGTGACGGCAGAGCCGCCGGGGATATCGCCCTCATAGACCACTTTGACCGTGTTGTCGTCATCGGCGGCCACCGTGCGGCTGATGTAGGTGCCGGTGCCCTGAATGGTGCCCGCCACCAGCTGGATACCGTTTTGCAGCACCGCAGCCAGGTGGGCGTCCCCGCTGATGCGGGCGCGCACCTGCACGGCGCCGGTGAAGGGTGCGGCCAGCCACACCACCTGCCCGTCTGTCAGGCGCACCACCTCGCTGCCCATGGCCTCGGGGAACTGCACCTCGAACAGCAGATTTGCGGCGGCCGATGGGCGCTCTGCAAAGCCCAGCACCATCAGGTCGGTGGCGTCCACCAGGTCAACGGTGCCCAGGTCGATCAGGCGTTCTGTCTGGGTGTACTGCGCACCCAGCAGCGCGAACCACAGGTCGCGGTCTTGGTGCGGGGTCCATGTGCTGGCGTTGCTTGAACTGAGCAGCACGCCCACTTGGTAGGGCTGGCTTGTGACATAGCCCTGCACCGGGTCTTGCTTGCCCAGCTCTGCCACGGCCACGGCGGTGGTGGCGTCGTCACACAGCACCACGATGGCGTATTCACGGCGTGCCTGCAGCAAGGTGGGCGCCCACGTCACGCGCGTTTGAGCGCCTAGCACGATGGCGCTTTCAGGCACGCGCTGCTCGATCACCACCGCTTGCGAGGGCACTCCGTTCGATGTCTCGCGGATTTGCACCACAACCGGGCCGCCCTTGGCGGTAAACCACAGATCTACGCCTGTGCTTTGCGTGGCGAGGTCCAGCACGAATGTTTGCGCGAGGGGGTCAAAGTACCCTTCGTACAACCATTTGCTGCAAGCGCTTTGATTTTGCGTAGGCGTAGAGCCCGCACCGCGGGGGCCAAACACGGGGCCGCCGGTGGCAATGGGCGCTGGGTAGGAGTAAGCCCAGATCTCTGTGGTCACTTGTTGCTGCGTACGCAAAATGGCCGTGCCTTGGCCCATGAACGTCTGGGAGCCACGCGAGCCCATCGGCCCCGTGAAATTGACCACGCGCGTACCGGCTGGCACGCCCTCGGGCACCACAAACGTGCCCGCCAGCTCGCCCTGGGCGTTGGCCACCAGCGTGCCACCGGCCACAGGGGCGGCTGCAACGGGCAGCCCATCAAAAGCCACATCACCCAGCGCCTCGCCCGGCCCCCAGCCTTTGAGGTCAAACCGCACGGTGGTGGGGCGCAGGGTCTCCAGCGCGCTGGAGGTCTCCGACAACACGCGCGACGTGTTCCAGGCGCCGGTGTATCGGGCGTCTGTACCCGTGCCTGTATTGAGCCGCTCAGTGATGGCCGACGACCATTGCGTGGTCACAGCAGTCCAGCGGTCCACGTTGGGCGTCAGCACCACAGCGGCGGGGATGGGGTCGAACGCCATGTACGGGTTGACGTTCATCGATCCCGTGCGCATGGTCTGCGCCAGCACCACGCGGTAGCCGTGGGCGGGGGCCATGCGCTCGGGCAGGCCAGCGCCCAGGGCGTGCACGGTGGGGGTGATGGGCAGCTGCAGCGAGCCGCGCACGATGGCGGCGGTCTGCGGCTGGCCTGCATCGCGCACGGCATCGTTCAGGAACGGGTCGGCAAAGATGCCCTTCTTGATCCCTGAGTCCAGGCCCTGGGCACTGGTGGACAGGCGCAGCTCGGCCAGGTCCAGGATCACATTGTCCAGGCGGCGCTGTTCGCCCACCTGGCGGGCCATGGGCACCATCTTCACGGCATCGTTCACCACCCGGCGCTCGCTGTCCCAGGTCTGGTACACGCTGGCGATGCACAGCATGTCGTCGGGCACCACGGGGGCGGTGGGCTTCCACGGGCTGGAGATACCGCGCAGCCATGCAAACGTGCCTTCACGGGTGAGACACAGGCGGTCAATGCGGCGAAGCTGCTGCTGGTAGGTCACCAGCACCAGGGTGCCCACGATGGCACCCGTGATGGTGAAGCCGCCGGGGTCCACATCGGTGGGGGCCACGTTGGCCACGTACTGATACGTCACGTCATAGCTGCTGCCCGGGGCGGGCTCGGCACCGGCCGGGCTCCAGTCCACTTGCCCGGCGGTCAGCTTGTAGTCTGCCGTCAGGGTGTAGGTGGTGGCACCTTGCTTCACCAGCTCAATCTGGATCACCGTGGCGTCGGGCAGGGGGTCGGCCGCGCCGCTAAAGCCACCATGCACCAGCGTCACAGTCTTGCGCGCGGTGATGCGCACCTGGGGCACACCCTTGCACGGTGGGCGGCTGATGTCGATGCGCTGGGCGCCGATGGTGGTGCTTTGGTGCGGTTCGCTGTCGATCAGCAGCAGGTCGGCCACGGTGGCGGCCACCAGGCGGCGCCCGGCCTGCAGTTCGATGGGGTAGCCGCCCACGCGGGCGCGGCCTTCGTCCACCGTAAAGACTTGCTCGCCGGTGGGCAGGTCGTTGGCCTGCACCACACCCAGGCCGTTCACGATGTAGCTGCCGCCGGTGCTGTCGCGGTCATACCCGGCCAGGGCTTGCGTTACCGCGTCCAGATTGGGTGGCGCTTCCTTGGCGCGCAGGTAGCCGTTGTCCACGGTGTAGACCGGGAAGAAGTCCCCGGCCTGGCCGTCGCCCTCATGGCCCCATGCGGGGTCCACCTTGATGCGCAGCGCACCGGGCTGCTGGTAGGCGGGCGAGCCGGTGGCGGGGTTCAGCAGGCTGGGGTCATCCAGTTCTGTGACGGTGCTGGTGAAAAGGTAGACGCCGATGGCGATCACGCCCACCACGGGCACGGTGAACGTGGCCGGGGGCACGCCGCGCACGGCGCCCTGCAGGTAAATGGCCCCGGCTTCGGCCTGCACGGCGCCGGTGTCGGGGTTGACGATGCAGCGGGCATCGCGGATCACGTCGCCGTCACGAAACAGCACGTCGGCAATGGAGCGCAGGCGGTGGGCGGCCATGGCCTGGGCGTCGTTGAGTTCGGCACTCTGCAGCACGCGGTCCTGGCGGAACGCGATGGAGTCGAAGTTGTCGGCCGGGTCGAATCGGTTGTGAATGGTGTTGGTGCTCATGGTCCGCTGTCTCAGAAGGGCAAAACGAATTCCTGCACCTGGCGCACGCCCGCGTTGCGGGTGAACTTAGGGATGCGCTCCAGGCAATACAGGTCGCCCGGGTTGTCTACCTGGGCGGCGGTGAAGTAGCGCTGGCCCGCTGGCAGGCCCGCCACTACGGTGCCGCCCACAAAAATGCCCAGCTCGCGCACGTCTTCACCGGCCGCGTCGGCAAAGTCAAAGGTCCAGCGCACGTGCAGCCACTTGGTGGGTGTGGCGCTGGTGGTGTACCGGCTGGCGTCGGGCAGCTCGATCTCCCCGGCCACATTGGGTAGCACGTACTGCACGGCGGTGACCAGGCGCCGGCCGATCTCGTCCACCAGGGCGGCGGCGGTGGTGGGCTCTGCCGCTGGCACGGCGTCCCACGCGGGCAGGCCACGGCCCCAGGCCAGGTACAGGGATTGCGCGGCGATGGCGCGGGCGAGCGCGGTGCGCCCTTGGTCTTGCAGAACTGCCATGGGTTAGGTTTCCTCAGAAGAAATAAGCCAGAAAACGGGCTCCCACGGGCCGCCGTGGGCTTGGCCCCAGTGGCCGCCCCAGTGGGGTGCGGGGTGGATGGGCACCGGCAGGGCCTGGGCCTGCGCATCAAGGCGGGCACCCACGGGAGCGGGGGCAAGCCATGGCACGGTGCTGGCCGTCTCGCGGCGCTGCAGCAGCTGGCCGCCGCCGGGCTGCGGTGAGTTGCACGTGCCCACAAACAGCTCCATCACCCCGCCAGAGACACCGGCCAGGATGTGGGAGTCAAGCCGCCAGGCGTCAAGCACCGGCATGTCGTCATAGCGCGAGGTGGACACACGCACGTGCGTCTGTGCGCCGGTGCCGCCCTGGGCAGTAGCGGTGGGCAGGGTGGAGCCCGCGCGCTCGCCAAAGGAGACCACCAGGTCAGAGCCGCCGGGCACGCCGCTGTAGCCGTCCAGCATTCCGGCGTCCAGGGCCGGGCCACTGTCCAGCACGATGGGGCGCAGGTCGTAGCCGTGGAACACGCGGTAGAAGTGCACGTGGGCGGGGAGGCTGGCGCGCACGACGTGGGCCACGGCGGCCAGCTGGTCTGCCTGCAGCGGCTGGCCCGCGTCGATGTGCAGCCAGGCGCCGTCTTCGTCAATGACCACGCTGTGAAAGCCCAGCCAGCCCAGGGCACGGCGCAAGCTGGCGGCGTTGCCGCGCTCCATGAGCCAGGGCACGGCCTCGGCCATGAGGTCAGCCACCGTGGCGAAGTAGGGGGCAAATTGTGTGATTTGCCACTGCTGGGCAATCCAGGGCAGCAGCTGTACGTTGTGCGCTGTGGAGCTGGGTTCGGCCAGGTCGGCGAGGCTGGCCCAGTCGCGCGGAAAGGTGGTGTCCACCACCCGCTCAAGCTCGGTAGATGACGCCGGGAGGATGCTGCGCGGCGCTGTCATCACACCGCCCCCGCGTCGATCAATTGCATGGTGCCAAGCACGGGGTATTCCCCCACCGCCAATGGCGTAAGGGCGGCGGGTGTGTCGGCCTGCGGATAGTCCACCGCGTGCACACCGTCCACGTGCAGCAGTGTGGTGATGTAGGAGCGGGCCACGCTGCTGGCCATTACGTTTATCCCGGCGAACGCGGCGGCCAGCCTGTCACGCAGCTGCGGCAGCAGGTTGGCGGGCGCGCTGCCTGTGCGGGTGATGCGGGCCGTGATGTGTATGAGTTTTGGCGCCGCCACTTGCACCAGCAGGCGCACGCCCAGCATGCGGGCGGCGTCTGCGTTCAGCCCGGCCTCCACCGTAGCGCGCACTGTTTCGGCCTGTGCTTGGTCTGCCACCCACAGTATCACCAGCACGGTGCCGGGTGTTGGTTGGCTGGCCTGGGCGGTGCGCACCAGCATGGATGCCGTCATGGCGTGAAATTCGTAGTGCTGGCGCGTGCCCTGCGCTCCCAGCGCCGCAATCTTGAGCTGCAGGCGCGCGCGCAGGCGTTCGTCATTTTCCGCTGGCATGCGCGCCACTCCGAAAAGTGCGGCCAACTGGTCAAGGTCGCTGCCCGTTGCAAAGGCCAGTAGGTGGGCGCGGGCTGCATCGTTGATGCGCGCGCGGATCACCAGCTCGCGGTAAGCGTGCGACTCAATCAGCTTTACCACTGGGTCAGACTCTAACGACAGGATTTCATCAATGGCGGGGAGGTGAGGGCGCATGCGCTCGGCAAAGTCGGCCTTTGCTGCTGCCAGGATGGTTTCAAACGACAGCGTTTCAACCACGCTTGGCGCTGGCAGGGTCTGCAGGTCGATCATTCGATAGCCCCTTTGCCAAATGGAACGGACAGCGTGATGGGGGCGGCTTCGCGGCCAAAGCCGCCCAGGTAGCTGCCCGTAAGTTCGATGTCTGCGCGGCCGGGGCGCTGCGGGTCGCGGCGCATGGCCACCTTGTCCACCTGCAGCCGCGGCTCCCACCGCATGAGGGCCGACACGATGGCCGACATCACGCGGGTTTGTGTGGCCAGGTTGTCGGGTTGGTCGATCAGCGCGGGCACCAGGCTTCCGTAGTCGCGGCGCATCACGCGCGAACCTATAGGGGTGGTCAGGATGTCGGCCACGCTCTGTTGCAGGTGGGCGATGGCGCCCAGGCGTCGACCGGTGTGGCGGCTCATCATTGCGGCGCCTTGGTGTTGTCGTCGCCGATGCGCACGCCGCCGTGGACGTGGTGCACAGCGCTGATGCCCTCGGCCACGATGTCCACATTGCTGGTGATCCGGTCGGGGCCGATCTGCAGCACGGCACCGCCAACGCGCAGGGTGATGCTGTCGGGCGTCATGGCGATGCTGCAGGCGGCGCCCACTTCCAGGGTGATCCCTTCGTCCATGTGAATGGTGTGCCGACCAGCGCGGTATTCCGCCCAGTCTTTTTCACTCCATTGGGTGCGGTCTACGCCTTCGCCGTCACTGGGTGCGTCCATGTTGTCGCTGTAGGCGCCCAGCAGGGCCACGCCCTGCGACAAGTCGCCACCGGGAGACAGCACCATGCATTGCTCGCCCTTCACGGGTGGCCACCACTTGCTGCCTTTGTTGCCAGCGGCGCGGCCAGCGATCCATGGCAGCCAGTCGGTGGTGTTGTCGCCCAGCTTTATGCGGCAGCGTGGCGGCTTCTCGTGGCGCACTTCCACCACCGTGCCCACGCGCGCCAGGTTCTCCAGGCGGCGCGTTGATTCCTGCGGGCTGTCTTGTTGTGGGGTGTTTTCGGGCATGCACGCATGGTGCTGCCGCGCACGCGCGAAGGCCAGCGCGGGGCACTGTGGCTGCGCGTATCACATTTTTTCGACCGCGTTTCAGGCTTGGAAGTGATCCAGCAGCACGTCGCGCAAGGTGTCGTAGTCGGCCTGACTGATGCCGATCAGCTCGCGTGCGGGGTAACGGTATTGCGGACCGCCTGGGGTCACAGCGTCCGACTCCCCGAAGTGGTGCACGCGGGCAATGCGCTGTGCGCGCCCTGTAATCTCGACCACGGCGGAGTTGCCCTGCGCTTTGGCCTTGAGGTGCCGCACTTGGCGCATCTTGGCAAACATGGGCTGGCGTTGCTTGGCCTGTTGGCGGAGTTGCTCGCGCTTGCTGCGCAGGGTGGTGCTTGGCGCCTTGCGCGGCTCCCATCGGTTGCCGTCCGGGTCGGTCTGAGCGCGCATGCGCTCGGCGTTGTCTTTGCGCAGACGGCGGGCAATGTCCAGCTGCAGGCGGCGTTGCTGCTGCGGCTGCAGCTTGCGCAGCATGTCCCCGGCCCAGTCTTCAAGCGCGGTGAAGTCGGCCATGGCTAAAACAGGTCCAGGAAGCGGGCGCGCTCTGGCGGGAGGGGTAGATCCCATTCGGCCAGTTTCGTGTCTTGCAGCCACAGCTCCCAATGCTCTGGCAGGCACTGGCCGCCCGGGTGGCATGGTTCGCGTGGGTGCTCAACGTTAAACCGTGTTGGGTGATCTGCGACGGCTTTGACGACCGCGCGCTCTGTAACAGGCACGCGAATTCCAATATCAACCGCCGCAGTGTTCAACGGCTCCACCGTGAACTCGATCCCGCGGGCCTGGCTCTGCGGGTTGGCCAACAGGTCGGACTGGTGCACGCGCACCCAGGCCAGCACCGGAACGAAAAGCGCGTCTGTGTGGCCGCTGTAGTCCAGCACGGTGATGGCCACGGTGTAGCCGTACTCAAACGAGAGCCCGCCCCCAATGGTTGAAACCGCCTTGCCATCCGTGGCCATGACGATCAGATTTTCTGGGTTGATCTTGAGCGATGGGACGGCGCTCTCGATCAAATTGCGCAGGCTTTGCAGCTTGTACATGGGCGGTCTACTGTTTCTGCGCGCGCTCGCTTACCGCGTGGGCGCTGTCGGCTGCGCGCTCGCAGGTAAGGCCACGGGCGCGGGCGGTGTCAGCAATGTGCGCCAGCTCTCCCGCTCTCTCATCAACGCGGCGCTGCAGGTCGGCAAGCAAATCGAGGGGGGCGGTGTCTGCCGTGCAGTTTCCGGCAGCGGCGCGAGCCTGGGTGGCAACACGGTGGGCGGTGATATAGGTGGCAAGGTCGCGCTGCAGCCCATGAGCAGCAGTGCGAGCCCGGCCAGCATCGCTATCAGCAGCAGCAATGGCGGCCGATGCAGCGGCCCCGATCTTGGCGATTTCGTCACGGTGGTTCCCTTCTAAGGTGCGGTAGTTTTCCGATAGCACGCGGGCCTGGCGCTCACTGGTGGCGCGCTCGGTGTTCAAGGTGGCGATGGCCTGGGCTTCTGCCGTCTGTGCGTCGGCAAGGCGAAGGGTTTGCATAAGCAGCAGGGCGCCCAGGGCGAGGGCCACGAACTGCCAGGCGTAGGCTTTGATGGTGGTCATTGCTGCATGTCCAAACAGTCGGCCATGCGCTTTTGCTGCCGGGTCCAGACGCCTTTGCAGCCCTTTGGCCCCCAGTTTTGTGGCAGCGCGCAGTCCCGGCCCGCTTGAAACCGCCAGTGCATGAGGGCATGGCATGCGCCCAGGTGGTCGCCGCGCAGCAGCCAGGTACGCGGCGACTTGGGCTTGTGCCAGTTGCCAATGCCGAACTGGCCGGTGAAGTTCATGTAGAGGTCAAATTCGCCGGGGTAGAGCACCACGCCCGGCAGACTTGCCTTGAACCGGAGTTCCTCCGCATCGTTGAGGCTACGCGCGAGCTTTTCGGCACGCTGGCGCGTGATGGGCGGGTCGGACATGCGCACGGGCGTGCCGTCTTCATAACGGGTGGAACCGTGGCCGATGGTTGGAACGTCGCCTTTTGTGGGCACGTAAGGCAGATGCACCACGGCGCCATCTGCCCGCACGCTGGTTGGTCCGTCGCCTTCGTTGGCCTTCCACGTGGCGAATCCGGCGGCCGACATCGTTAGAACTGCGACGGCCATGCGGGCGATGGCTTGCTTGGTGGTCATCACTTGCCCCCTTTCTTCGGTTCGATCCAGTCGTACATCCACAGGAGGCCGACCACCAACAGGATGAAAGGCGCAAGCGCCCACATCCACCACTTGTTCCATTTGCCGTCCATCAGTCGGCCTTCACTTCCTGGCCCTGCGCGGCACGGTGCCAGCGCCACAGCAGCCAGCCGATCTGCAGCAGCAAATAGACGATGGTGAGCGCGGCCACGGCGTGGTTGATCGTCCAGCCTTGCGCAATCGATGTGCCCACAACCGCAATGGGTGGTGTGGCCTTCGCTCCCTCTGTCACGATGTCTTTGATCAGTTCTTTGCTCATGTTTTCAGGTCCACAGGTAAACAGTTGGTCGCGCCGCTTCGGGTGCTTTGACAAGGCGCACGGCCTGGCCTTCGGGGATGTCGGCGGCCAGCTTTGCCAGGCCTGGGTTTGCGGCCAGCGTGGCTTCAACGTGGCCCGCTGTTGCGCCCAGCTTTCGCCAGGCCAGGGCGTCCAGGGTTTCGTGCTGGTGGGCGCGGACAGTGACGCTTTGCACGGTGCTCATAGCAATTCCGCAATCACGCGCGATGTGTCTTGCAGGTCGGCAATGGCCCAGCGCAGTTGCTGGTTAAAGCCGTCCACGCGAATCTCGATTGCGGCCATCACGCGCGGCTCTTTACCGGCGCCCTGGGGCAGCGTGTCGATGTCGCGGTATGCCTCGGCCAGCTGCACCTGCACGTGTGCATAGATGGCGGCGCGGTACTGCTGCACCTTCACGCTCTGGCCGTCCAGCTGGTCGGCTGGTACAGCCTGCAGCGTGGCGTGGCCTTCATCAGTCTGCAGCTTCTTCCATTCCCGCAGTTCCCCATTCACCGACCACATGGCCGCCAGCAGCGCTTTGTGCAGGCGTTCCGCCGTGACCGTGCCATCCAGGCGGATGTCAGCGCGCAGCTTTTCGCGGTCGATGTTGGGCCAAAAGCCGTCATTGCCCACGGCCGGTTCGGCGCCGCGTGCGGGCGGATTGGCGGTGGCGATGAATGACATGGGGGCTTTCTGGTGAGGGTGTTAGGTGTGGCGGTGGTCCTGGGCGTCTGAGCAGTGCAAGTCAATGCCTGTCTTTGCCCAGGAGCCGCCACGGGTGCGGGGTACGCTCGGGTTACAGCGTCTGGAGTTATTCCGCCTTGGGTTTAAGGCGGCGCTCCAAACGCTCGATGTCTTTTTTCACGCCTGCGCGTGTGTCCAGCTCCATGGCGCGCAGCAGCAGGGGCAGGGCCTCGCGGCAGGCTTTGAGCGTGCGGCTGTTCATGTCCACGTCGCTGCTGCCGGTTTTTCCCAGAATGGCCCAACCCGCCGCCTTGTACAGCTTGCTTTTCGCTTGGTCGGGGGTGTCTGCGCTCTCAGTCAGTGCCATGGCCTGGGCCGCAATCTGCAATGCGTCCTGGCCCTTGAGCTTTCCGGCCAGGATGGCTTCTGCCACTTCGTCTTGCACGATGGTGGGCAACGTTCGGTTGTAGTTGTCTGGCGGCTTGATGTCGCTTTCCATCGCGTATTCGGCAATCTGTAGCGCGCGGGCGTAGTTGCCCGCGTCGATGTGCCACACCAACACGGTGGCTATCACGTCATCCTGCGTGCCGGGCCGCGCCTGCAGCACACCATCCACATAGGCGTCGTACTCCGGCAGGATCACCCGCTTGGCTTCGATCTTCTTTTCAACGCTGTGCAGATCCTTCAAGCGCAGGCGGTGCTGGTGCAGCTGCGCCTGCTGCAGTTCGTAGGCGGTGCCCACGGTGTGCCCGTGCACATCGGCAGTGACGGCCAGCGCGGCCTGGGCCAGTGCAAGGTGGTGCATGCGGTGGCGCTGTGCGAGGGTTTGGCCCATGGCGATCTGTCCTGTTCTTTTTGGTGGCTGGTGGCGGGGTCACCTGGCGGACAAATAGCGGCTCTTTTTTTTAGAGCTGCTATCTGTGCCAGTGGCCAGGGGGTTAGACGATTTCGATGTTCTCGATCAGGCAGGCTTTGCCCAGGTCTTCGATCACGAATGCGTCATTGCTGCTTTCGTAGGTCTCGATCTGGTCCCGCTTGGGGTTGTCGAGCACGTGGCGGCGGCGGCCACCTTCTTGGTAGTAGATGGACAGGTTGCTCAAGCTGGTGATGAGCACCGAACCTTCTGGAACAAACGGCACGGTGATGGCGCCCAGGCTGCCCAACCGCATCTGGCTGCGCACGATGTCGGCGGCCAGCATTTCGGTGGGTGCGTCCTGGCCGTCCACCAGCGGGAACAGCTTGTCATGCATGAGGCCGCGGCCCACGATGGCCACCAGATCACCGGCGGCCGCGTGCCAAGGTTCCAGCAGCGACTTGTGCGCGTCGTACACGAGGCCGTCCAGCGTTTTGTAATCGCCCGTAGCGCCCACGCGCACTTTGCCTGCGGTGGCGCCGGTATCCAGAACGCGGGCGGGTGCCTCGCTGCGCAGCTTCTGCAACCAGCCCACGTTGACATCCTGCAGAAGCGGGTTAGTCACGCGGTTGGTGTCGGCCGCCGCGCTGGTGCCGTTGAAGCCGATCATGATGCGATCTAGCGCGCATTGCTGCTGGATCGCGCGAGCGATGCGCAGCTGGAAGTCTTTGAACTTCGCCCACATGTCCAGCTTGTTGTAGCGGATGTGCGTGTCGTAGTTGGTTTGCACGCACACATAGCCACGTCCTTCGAGGTTGGAGGCGTCGCGGGTTACACGGTCTTTTGTCGTGGTGTCGGTGCGGCTTGCTACCGGGCCATCGGTGCCCAGTCCCAGCTTGGCGCCCTGCATTTCGTCTACCGGAACGATGTTGATGGACTTCAAGAATGCGCTGCTCTCTTGAATGCGGTTCTCCAGCTTCTGCTGGATGCTGGGCGCGACGTTGTATTTCTCGGCAACGGATTGCACGCCATTCAGCTTGGCTTGGTCTTGCAGGTAGGCGCTGTAAAGCTGGCGAGTCGTGTTTTTCATGGGTGTTGTCCCTCGGGTGTGGTGGTTGCGGTGGTGGTGCTTTGCTGTGTGGCGCTGTCTTGGGTCAGCAATCGGCCTTTGCAGCGCCCTCAGAGCCAGTGGCCTCTGGGCGCTGTTCGCCGCCGCCGTCTTGCTTGCTCAACTTCTGTGTGAGTGCCTTGAATTCGGTTTGCAGCGTGGAGAACTCGCCCTGCAGCTTTTCATGCGCCGCCTTCGCTGCGGTCAGCTCTTTGGCTTGGTGTTGAATGGCGGCATCAGCTGCGCCCAGCACTTCCAGCGTCTTGGTAGCGAATACTTCGGTGGTTTCTGGTGTGGGCTTGGGCGCAGCTGCGCCGCTCAAGTTTTTCAGCAGGTCGCTGAATTTGTTGATGAGCGTGGAGGCGATGGTTTCTGTATCGCCTTCCAATCCCATGTCAATTTCCACAGCAGCGCTGAACAGTGCGCCCTCGCTGTGCTTTTTTCCCTTGAAGGGGCTGGCGTCGGGGTTTTGGGCTGCGAACTTGAGTACCTCGGTGCCTAGGCTTGCTGGGGTGTCTGTCACACCCAAGCCGATCAGGTAGGCCTCGCCTGATTTGGCGAAGTTGGGATCAATCTCGATAGAGCTGTAGATCTTCTGTTTGGCCTTGTTCATTGCCACCAGAGATGGCAGGGCCTCGATCTGAGCGAACAGAGCCAGCTTGCCGTCCTCTACCGGGCGCGCTTCCAGCTTGAGAACGTCGCCCAGCGCGTTGAATGCGCTGTCAGCCGTCACGCCGCGGATGTGCTCCATCCAAACACGTGCGCCATAGGTTTCGGGCTTGTAGTTGGCGGCCATCTGCTGGATGTGCACGCGCTGAATTTCTCGGCCGTCGGTGGTGGCGCCTTCGGTGGCGACGCGAAAAAACTTGGATGGCATGGTGCGGCTTTCGTGCGGTGAGTTGATCTACCGCCTATGTTCCGCACAGGGCCGCATGGCCGCAATTAGCGCGCACTGTGGCTGCGCACATCACATTTTCTGCCGGGTGATTTCCGCGCGCACGCGGCAGACACTGGCAGCCATGACAAGAAAAGCCGCCACTAAAACGACCGCTGCCGCGAAGCCCAAGCGCGTGATGAGCGCCGTTCGCAACACGGGCAGCGCTGCACACAAGGCGATCACAAAGGGCGCAAAGGCCGTTCTGAAAGATGCACAGCCAGGCGGTGAAACCAGCCCGGTGGACGGTGGCGCGGGTGTTCGCCGCGAGGCGCGCGCACTTTTTTGGATGGGTTGGAAGCTCTCGCACATCGCGGAGCATCTGGACATCCCGCGCGGCACGCTGCACGGATGGTGCAAGGCGGAGAAGTGGCCAGAGACTCCAGCCGCCCAGCGCGTCGAGCACGCGCTGGAGGCGCGCATGTCAACGCTGATCGCAAAGGACGTGAAGACCGGCGGCGACTTCAAGGAAATCGACCTGTTGGGCCGTCAGCTGGAGCGCCTGGCGCGCATTGGCAAGTACGAAAAAACAGGGCGCGAGGCCGATCTGAACCCGGCCATTGAAGCGCGCAACGCTGCGCCCAAGAAGGCCCGCGGTAAAAACTTTTTGACAGAGGAACAGATCGAGCAGCTGAAAAGCGCGTTCCTCGATTCGTTGTTCAAGTATCAACTTGGATGGTGGCAGAGCAGCCAGCAGCGCACGCGCGCGATTCTCAAAAGTCGGCAGATTGGCGCCACTTGGTACTTTGCGCGCGAGGCCCTTATCGACGCGCTGGAGACTGGGCGCAATCAGATTTTCCTGTCTGCCAGCAAGGCCCAAGCCCACATCTTCAAACAGTACATCTGCGCGTTCGTGCACGAGGTTACAGGGGTGGAGCTGAAAGGCGATCCCATCATTCTGGCCAACGGGGCGACGCTCTATTTTCTGGGCAGCAATGCGCGGACTGCTCAGGGCTACCACGGCAATTTCTATTTTGACGAGTTCTTCTGGACTCAGGATTTTGAGCGCCTCAACAAGGTGGCCAGCGGCATGGCCATGCACAAGAAGTGGCGTAAAACCTACTTCAGCACGCCCAGCAGCATCCAGCACGCGGCCTATGCGTTCTGGAGCGGTGCGCGGCTCAAGAAGAAGGACAAGATTGAAATTGATCTGACGCACCGACGCCTGGGCGGCAGCGGCTTCACGGGCGAGGATCGCGTGTGGCGAAACATCGTCACGATCATTGATGCGCTCAATGGTGGCTGCGATCTGTTCGACCTTGAAGAGCTGCGGCTGGAGTATTCAGACGCGGAGTTTGCAAACCTGCTGATGTGCGGGTTTGTTGACGATTCTTTCTCGGTGTTCCCGCTGTCGATGCTGCAGGGCTGCATGGTGGACAGCTGGGAGCTGTGGACCGATTTCAAGCCATTCAGCCAGCGCCCGTTCGGCCGCATGCCGGTGTGGGTTGGGTATGACCCCAGCCATACGGGCGATTCTGCCGGTCTGGTGGTGGTGGCCCCACCTTCGCGCCCCGGCGGCCCGCTGCGCGTGCTGCACACAGAGCAGTTCAAGGGGATGGATTTCGAGGCCCAGGCCAAAGCCATCAAGACGATCACCGAAACGTACAACGTGGACGCCATCACTGTTGACACCACGGGCATCGGGCAGGGGGTATATCAGCTGGTGCAGAAGTTCTTCCCCTCGGTTCAGGGCCTCAACTACAGCGTTGAAAGCAAGACCATGCTGGTGCTCAAGGCGCTGCAGGTTATCAAGGCCGGTCGGCTGGAGTTCGACGCGGGCAACAAGGATCTGGCTGCCAGCCTCATGGCGATCAAGCGTGAGATGACGGCGAGCGGCAGAAGCGTTACCTACGCAGCGGGCCGCAGCAAGGAAACGGGCCACTCCGATCTGGCTTGGGCGTGCATGAACGCTCTCAGCAATGAGCCTCTGGACACGGGCACCGACATGGCCAGTGAACAAGGCACCTCTTTCTTATCTTTCTCGGACTGACCATGACCACACGAACACGGCGCAGGCCGCATCAACAACACAGCAGCGCACCGTCTGCGGCTGCAAGCTCTGTCGCGTCCCCGGCTGAATCGCTGGCAGCCAATCCTGGGGCGCAATCCTTCACGTTTGACCTCGGAGACCCTGAGCCTGTGATTGGTGGCCGCTCTGCCTTGTTGGAGTACGCCGAATGCATGGTGTCTGGCGACTGGTACGAGCCGCCCGTCAGCCTGGCAGCGCTGGCGCGCTTGCTGCGCGTAGGTGCACACCATGAATCGGCGCTTCGGTTCAAGGTCAACGTACTGTCCAGCACGTTCGTGCCTTCGCAGTGGCTCAGCGCGGAGACTTTCCGATCCATGGCGCTGGACTTTATGGTGCTGGGCAATGGCTATCTGGAGCGCCGCCGCAATCGCTTGGGCGGCCTGCTGGAATTGCGCCACTCACTGGGAAAGTACACGCGCCGGGGTGTTGAGCCTGGCCGGTTCTTTTTCGTCACTGACCTGCAGAGCCCTCACGAGTTCACACGCGGCGATATCTTCCAGCTGCGCGAGCAGGACATTCACCAGGAGATATACGGCTTGCCGCCTTACCTGGGCGCGCTGCAGTCGGCAATGCTCAACGAGTCGGCCACACTGTTTCGCCGCCGTTACTACAACAACGGCAGCCACGCGGGCTTCATCCTGTACGTGACCGACCCGGCCCAAAAGCAGAGCGACATCGACAAGATGCGCGAACAGCTGACCAAAACCAAGGGCCTGGGCAACTTCAAAAACCTTTTTTACTACGCGCCCAACGGGAAGAAGGAAGGGATCCAGCTGATACCCATCAGCGAGGTGGCCGCCAAAGATGATTTCTTGAACATCAAGAACACCAGCCGCGACGACGTGCTGGCCGCGCACCGGGTGCCGCCCCAGCTGATGGGCATGCTGCCCAACAACGTGGGCGGCTTCGGTGATGTGGAAAAGGCCGCGAAGGTGTTCGCCCGAAATGAAATCGCCCCGTTACAGGCAACCATGGCCCACGCCATCAACATCTGGGCGGGCGTACCTGCCTGCAGCTTCCGACCGTACCGACTGGAGGACGCCCCGGCCTAGCCCACCCACCCCCGACCGACGCACAGCCCGCTAGACGCGGGCTTTTTTTTGCCCACCTCCCGCGCTACCCGCGCCACGAAAGGCCCCTTGCTGGCCCGCCTGTAGGCCCGGCGCCCCACCCCCGCCCCCAGGCTGCCCCCGGCCCGGCCCCACCCCCATGCAGCGCCCCGGCGCGCCGTCGAGACCCCGCCGCGCCTGCTCGCTTAATGTGTCGCTTTTGTCGAGGGTGTTGGGCAGGGCGCCGCCTAGGCCTGGCGCGGCCTCGTGGGCGGTTCTAGGGTCGGTTGTGGTGTCGGGATTCGACGGATTCCGGCGGCCGGAAAATCTGCGGAACGGTGCCTCGAAATTCCCTTTGCCATGGCCGGAAATCAAGCCGGGAAGGGGTGGAAAATTGTTGGCCTACGGGATGGCCTACAAATGAGTGAAAAACGGCTGTATGGCGCGCCAGTGCTTGGGCTACTGGTCTCTCCGTTTCCGCCAAAACAACAAAGCCCCGATTAGTGATAGTCGGGGCTTTTTTGTTTCTGGCGTGTGGTCGATGAAATTGCATCAAACGTTGGCAGGGCAGTTACGTCCCCATCTACCGCTGTGCTCATTCGTCAACAGACGCGCTCCACCGATCCCCCCAGCTTTTGTCGCGACTGCCAGAACGGTCGTTGACGCGGTCAATTTCTCGGCGATCACGTTTGGTGGGGCGTCCTTCCTGCAAGGTGGCCGCAGGTTCCGGGGCCAGACGCCGTTGCTCGGCGGCTTTTTCGCGGGCTGCGATGCTCTCCATGGTTTCCTCATACAGCTGTTGTGCCACCGGGGCAGGCCCGCGAGCGCCGCTCAGGCCCTTCACGACCACGGTGCGGGCGATGGCGCCCTGGCGCAGAGCCACGGTGTCGCCGCAGCGCAGGTCGCGTGCGGCCTTCACGGCTTGGCCGTTGACGGTGACGCGGCCCTTGCCGATCTCTTCGGTGGCCAGGCTGCGGGTCTTGTAAAAGCGGGCGCACCAGAGCCATTTGTCCAGCCGCATTGTCTCCAGCGTATTCATAAGGGCGATTGTGCCGCTTGACCGGTGTTGGTGTTGTCCGCCCAGGGATGTGCAAGCGGTAGGCGAACGACCGCATCAAGCCCGGTGATGCACCCTCCTTCGAAGCGATTGGTGAGGGCAATGCTTCCCTCAAGGGCCAGCACGATTTCCTGGCAAATGGCCAGACCGAGCCCGCTGCCCGTGCGCACATCGCCCGCCGAAAATGGCTGAAACAGGCGTGTTGCCAGTTCATCATCAATGCCTGGGCCGTGATCGCTGATGGTGAGTGCAACGTGGCGGCCATCCGTGCGCAGGTCGACGGTCAGCTCGCTGCGTTCTGGGGCGTGGCGTACGGCGTTGTGCAGCAGGTTGCGGCTGAGCTCCCGCAGCATCCATTCATGGGCTTGCATGTACGTGGGCTCGGTGTGGATGCCGAAATCGAGGTCACGCTGCGCAATCAGCGGCGAGATCTCGAGCGCGACGGTGCGCAACACCTCGTCAAACCGCGTGACAGGGGGGGCGCTTTGCTGGCGCAGTTGTTCTACCTTTGCCAGGGCCAACATCTGGTTGGCTAGCTGGGTAGCGCGGTCCACCGTGTCGCTGATCTCATGCAGGGCCTGCACCGGTTCCACGTCTCCGCGCAGTGCCGATTGCACCTGGGTTTTGAGTACTGCCAGAGGGGTGCGCAACTGGTGGGAGGCATCGCGCACAAAGCGCTTTTGGTGTCGCAGCAGGTGGCGCAGGCGCTGCATGACTTCGTTGGTTGCGTCGATCAACGGCTGCAACTCGCGCGGTGCGGAGGGTGCGGCGATGGGGCTCAGGTCACCTTCGCGGCGTGCCTGCAACTGGTGACTGAGCTTGCGTACTGGGTTGGTGGCGCGTTGCACTACCAGCACCACGGTGAAGGCAATCACCGCCACCAGCAATGCCTGGCGCAGCAAGGTGTTCCACAGAATCTGCAACGCCAGCGTCTCGCGCACCTCCAGGGTTTCTGCCACCTGAATCACCGCCATTGCGCGACCGCTGGAGCTCGCGACCGGCTGCAACAGCACCGCCACGCGCACATCGCGGTCGCGAAAGCGGTCGTCATAAAAGTCCACCAGCGCGGCGTACGGTGGCCGGTCAGGGATTGTGCCGCGCCACACCGGCAGCTCGGAAAACCCGGACACCATCTCGCCCTGCAGGTTGGACACGCGGTAGAACATCTGGCTCTGGTTGTCTGCCTCAAACGCCTCCAGCGCCGAGTACGGAACGGTCGCGCGCAGCTCTGCGTTCTCGTCGTAGCCTTTGACATCCAACTGCTCACTGATGCTCTTGGCAGATGCGAGCAAGGTGCGGTCGTAAGCCGTGTTCAGCGAGGTCAAGGTTTGGCGGTACAGGCTGAATGTGTTGAACGCAACGAAGAGCACCACCGGCAGCAAAATGCCCAGCAGCAGCCTTCGCCGCAGCGAGTGATGGCCTGGCGCCCGTGCGGCTTTCATGCGTCGGTTCGCAGCAGATAGCCCAGTCCGCGCAGTGTCATCAGCGTCAAACCGGTGCCTGCTAGCTTCTTGCGCAATCGGTAGACCACCACTTCGATGGCCTCGTACTGCACGTCGAGCTGACCGGGGAAAACCAGTTCATACAGGCGCTCCTTGGTAACGGCGTGGCCGGGCTGTGCCAGCAAGGCGTGCATCAGTGCCAGCTCACGCGGGGTCAGCTCCATCACTTCGCCGTTTAAATACAGCGCGCCGCTGCTCTTGTCGTAGCGGATGGCGCCAATTTGCACATTGCTCGGTGCCAGCGGCGCAGCATTGCCTCCAGGGTCTGCGCTGCGGCGCACCAGGGCGCGCAGGCGGGCTTCCAGTTCATCCAGATCAAACGGCTTGGGCAGATAGTCATCCGCGCCCGCGTTCAGGCCCATGACCCGGTCGCCTACCGTACCGCGCGCCGTGAGGATAAGCACGGGTGTGCGCAGGCCGCGGGTGCGCGCCTGTTGCAGCACCTGCAGGCCGTCCAGGCCGGGCAGGGTGAGGTCCAGAATAACCGCATCGGGTTGGCGAGCAGCCCATTGGCTGAGCGCCGCGCGGCCGTCTCCGACGGCGGTCACTTCCATGCCACGGCGCGTCAGGGCGCGGTGCAGCGTGGCCTGCATGGTGGGATCGTCTTCGACAAGAAGCAGTTGCATACGCGGAACATTAGCAGAAGCCCCCCGGAGGCCCTGCGGGCCTCGGTGCTGGCCGCCAGAGGCGGCAGCTCTTCGGACCGTCCAAGCCTGCATATGCAGGCTTGGAGCCGCGGCCCTTGCGCGGCTGCCTGCTCTTCGGGCGCGCCAGTTTCATGGAGTGGCGGGATTTGAAATCCATCGCATGAGTGTTTTCCCTGAGTCTGAGGACAGCCGTTTGACAGGCAGGGCGCGCATCATCGAGCGGTTCGCAAACCTTACAAGGAGACACCATGCGTCGCGATACCTTTCTCAAATCCATGGCCGCTATGGCTGCAGCCAGCGTGCTGCCCGTGTCGGCGCAAACAGCGTCGGCTATCAAGATGATGGTTCCCGCCAACCCCGGCGGTGGCTGGGACTCCACAGGCCGTGCATTGGGCAAGGCGATGCAGGATGCCGGCGCAGCGTCTTCGGTGTCTTATGACAACAAGGGTGGTGCGGCCGGTGCCATTGGCCTGGCGCAGTTCTCCAACTCCAGCAAGGGCGACCCGAACGCCATGATGGTGATGGGCGCCGTGATGCTGGGCGGCATCATCACCGGCAAGCCACCCGTGGGCCTGGACAAGGTCACGCCTCTGGCGCGTCTGACCAGCGAATACAACGTGTTTGTGTTGCCCGCCAACTCCCCCTTCAAGACCATGAAGGACGTGGTGGACCAATTGCGCAAAGACCCTGGCAGCGTGAAGTGGGGTGGCGGTTCGCGCGGGTCCACCGAGCACATCGCCGCGGCCATGATCGCCCGCGAAGTGGGTGTGGACCCCGCCAAGATCAACTACGTGGCCTTCCGTGGGGGCGGTGAAGCCACTGCGGCCATCCTGGGCGGCAACGTCACTGTCGGCGGCAGCGGCTACAGCGAGTTCGCCGAATACATCTCTGCCGGCAAGATGCGTGCGGTGGGCGTGACGGCAGCACAGCGCCTGAAGGGCGTGAGCGTTCCCACCCTCAAAGAGCAGGGCATCAACGTCGAGATCGGTAATTGGCGTGGTGTGTACGGCGCGCCTGGCATCACCGCCGAGCAACGCAAGGCGCTGATCGACGCGCTCGCCAAGACCTTCAAGCACAAGTCCTGGCAGGACGCGATGGAAAAGAACGGCTGGACCCCTGCATGGATGGCAGGCGACGAGTTCTCCAACTTCGTGGATGCCGAGTTTGCAAGCCTGCGTGCCACGATGGTCAAGTCCGGAATGATCTGATTTCGGTCAGCACGCAAATGAGGTAGCCCAGCCGCGCGCCCTGTGGGGTGCGCGGCTTGGTCTTTGACCGGTCGGTGCGAAAGAACAACATGACACAACAACACTCATCGCGCTCCAAGCCGCTGCAGACATTGATAGGAGCGGGCCTCGTCGTGCTTGCGCTGTCGCTGGCCTGGGGTGCCAGCACCGTCAGCTCAGAGGCTGGGTATGGCGGTGTGGGCCCTAACTTTTTCCCTTGGGTGGTCAGCATTGCTTTGCTGATCTGTGGCGCGCTTTGCGTGGTCCACGCGCTGACCGGGGGGTTTCGTGTGCTGGAAGAAGGGTCGGGCGCCGAGCGCGCCCACTGGAAGGGTTTCATCTGGGTGTCGGCGGGGCTGTTGCTGAATGCGCTGCTCATCACCACGCTGGGCTTCATCTTGAGTTGTGCCCTGTGTTTCGTGCTGTCGGTGCGCGGGTTTCGGAGCTCGGAAGGCGAGCTGGACCTGCGCCTGCAAGCCTGGATCAAGGACTCCCTGATTGGCGTGGCCGTCGCTGCTCCCGTCTTCTGGATGTTTACCCAACTGCTGGCCATCAACCTGCCCGGCCTGACGAAAACGGGGTGGCTTTAAAGCCTGCACGCCATGGAAACGTTTAATCTTTTGATGCAGGGTTTTGCAACCGCTGCAACTCCCATCAACCTGATGTGGGCCTTTGTGGGCTGCGTCATTGGCACGGCCGTGGGCGTGTTGCCCGGCATTGGCCCCGCCGTGGCGGTGGCCATGCTGCTGCCCATCACGGTCAAGGTAGAGGCCACGGCCTCGATGATCTTCTTTGCCGGCATCTATTACGGTGCCATGTATGGCGGCTCCACCACCTCCATCTTGCTCAACACACCGGGCGAGGCCGGTTCCATGGTCACAGCCATGGAAGGTAACAAGATGGCTAAAAACGGCCGCGCTGGTGCAGCGTTGGCGACTGCGGCGATTGGCTCGTTCGTGGCGGGCACCATTGCCACGGTGTTGGTGACGTTTTTTGCTCCGCTGGTGGCCGAATACGCTGTACGCCTTGGGCCACCGGAATATTTCATGCTGATGGTGCTGGCCTTCACCACCGTCAGCGCCGTGTTGGGCAAGAGCACGCTGCGTGGCATGGTGGCGCTGTTTGTCGGTCTCGCCATGGGCCTGATCGGTATCGACCAGATTTCGGGCCAGGCGCGCTACACCGGTGGTGTGCCCGAGCTGATGGATGGCATCGAGGTGGTGTTGATCGCGGTGGGTTTGTTTGCCGTAGGCGAGGCCCTGTACAACGTGATGTACGAAGGCCGCACAGTAGAAACACAAAACAGGCTCACCGGCACGCACATGACCAAACAGGAGTGGAAGCGCTCCTGGCCTGCCTGGCTGCGTGCAACGGCCATTGGTTTCCCGTTTGGTACTGTGCCTGCAGGCGGCTCCGAGATCCCGACCTTCTTGAGCTACGCAGCTGAAAAGAAGCTGAGCAAACACAAAGAAGAATTTGGCACCACGGGCGCCATCGAAGGCGTGGCAGGCCCCGAGGCCGCCAACAACGCCGCCATCACCGCCACGCTGATTCCGTTGCTCACGCTGGGCATCCCTACGTCCAACACCACGGCCATTTTGCTGGGGGCGTTTCAGAACTACGGCATTCAGCCCGGTCCGCAGCTGTTTGACACCAACGGTGCCCTGGTCTGGGCGCTGATCGCGTCGATGTACATCGGCAACGTGATGCTGCTCATCCTCAACCTGCCGCTGATCGGCCTGTGGGTGAAGCTGCTGGAGATTCCCAAGTCGTATCTGTATGCGGGTATTTTGGTGTTCTCCACGCTCGGTGTGTACGGCATGCGCCAAAGCGCGTTTGACCTGGTGCTGCTGTATGCGATTGGCCTCTTGGGTGTGGTGATGCGTCGCTATGACTTTCCGGCGGCTCCGGTGGTGGTGGGCATGATCCTGGGCCCCTTGGCCGAAGCGCAGATGCGCAATGCTGTGTCGATTGGCGAAGGCAAGTGGACGATTTTCCTGGAGCGTCCGGGCTCGCTGACGCTGATCATCATCGTGCTGGCCGTTCTGATCCTGCCGCGTTTGCTGCGGCGCTGGGCAGCAAGGCGTTTGGCGATGGCGCAGACCTGATGGGCGTCCGGACCACGACCCATCACCCATCATCCATCACCCATAAAAAAACCGCGCTTACATGGCGCGGTTTTTTGTTTTGGGACGTCCTGTCCAGGACATCGTATTGCAGGTGTTTGCGCAAGCCAGACACCGGAGGCTTTGTGCCCCCGGTGCCCCTCCCCACCAAGGTGACTTGCTGACTGATTTCATTTCTCTATCAACCGCGCACTTTGTCGGCTTCGCTTGCCGTACGCCTGTACGGTCTGCGCTTCGCCTTCGCGTTCACACTTGATCTGGAAATGAACTGACAAGCCGCAAATGTACCATAAAATGCGAATCGTTCTTATTTGCAAGGATGGTGCATGCATTCACTTCCGCAGGAGTTTTTGGTCCTTTGCCGCCAGTTGGGCGATGCCCAGCAGCGCTGCAGTGCCGCCATAGCGGCGCAGGCCGCCGAGATCGACGCGTTGAGGTCTGAGGTCGTGCGGCTGCGGGGGGCGCTGGTGGTGCGCGACACGCGCCTGGCCATGGCGCACGAGGCGCTGGAGCAGGCCCAGGTCGCAACCCCCGGCCTGCCGCGCCGCAAGGCCATGGCCCGCCACATCAGCACGCTGGCCGAGCGCATTGCCGCCTTGTCGCGCGAATGCCTGCGCTGGCGGCTGGCAGCCGAAGTGGATGCCCTGGACATCCAGCGCGCCAAGCAGGGCGGTGGCCCGCTGGTTGAGGCTGCCGACCTTTCACGCACGCGGCCACTGGGGGAGGTGCACGCGTATGACCTCGACGCCAACCTGGCTGCCGCAGACCTGGTCATCTGCCAGACCGGTTGCATCAGCCACGACGACTACTGGCGCGTGCAAGACCACTGCCGCCGCACCGGCAAGCCGTGCATTTTGGTTGACCAGCCACTGGCAACGCTGCAACCGATCCGGGTGTCTCGCATGACGCGCGCACCGCACGCAGCCCCAATGGCTCTCACCGCAGAATAACGCGCAATTCTGAATGAAAATGGCTTCTAGCGCTTGATGGACAAGCGCTAGTAGCTATAAATATGATAGCTTCTGTAGTTGGCAGTGCCTTTGAAGCCGACCCAGCCCGCACCGCCTGCGCGCTACCATCCGCAGATGCCCCTGATCACCGACGACGCCCCCGCACTGCCGCTGGATGCCCAGGGCATTCTCGAACTGGCAGCTCGGTCCATGTTCCAGCTGTTCTCCAGCGTCAGCCAGGGCATGTTTTTGGTGGACCGCAGTGGGCGCATTGTGTGGGTGAATGAGGGCTACCAGCGGTTTTTGCCTGACCTTGGCTTTTCATCCGTGGACCAGTTCGTGGGCCGCACGGTGGAGGAAGTCATCCCCAACACCCAGATGCGCCGCGTGCTCGAAACCGGCCAGCCCGTGCTGATCGACCTGCTCACCAACAAGGCTGGCACCTTCGTGGTCAGTCGCATCCCGCTGCGTGACGATGCGGAGCGTGTGATCGGTGCCATTGGCATCGTGCTGTTTGACCACCCGGAGACCACGCTGCAGCCGCTGATCAGCAAGTTTGCGCTGCTGCAGCGCGACCTGGATGACGCCCGGCGCGAACTGGCCAGCCAGCGCCGCCGGACCCTGGTCGTGGCGGGCGATGGCGAGCGGCGCGCCAAATACACCTTTGCCAGCTTCATCGGGTCGAGCCCGGCAGCCGCCGAGGTCAAGCGCCAGGCGCGCCGCGCAGCGCAGTCCAGCAGCCCCGTGCTGTTGCTGGGCGAGACAGGCACCGGCAAAGAGCTGCTGGCGCACGCCATCCACGCCGCTTCGAGCCGCGCGAGCGGCCCGTTTGTCAGCGTCAACATCGCCGCCGTGCCCGACACGTTGCTGGAGGCCGAGTTTTTTGGCGTGGCACCCGGTGCCTACACCGGCGCGTCTGCCAAGGGGCGCGACGGCAAGTTCAAGCTGGCCGATGGCGGCACGCTGTTTTTGGATGAAATTGGCGACATGCCGCAAAGCCTGCAGGCCAAACTGCTGCGCGCGCTGCAAGAGGGCGAGATCGAGCCGCTGGGCAGCAACAAGCTCGTGCCCTTCAACGTGCGCATCCTGGCAGCCACATCCCGCGACCTGGCTTCGCTGGTGCGCGAGGGCAGGTTCCGCGAAGACTTGTTCTACCGCCTGCATGTGCTGCCGGTGCGCGTGCCGCCATTGCGTGCGCGGCGCAGCGACATCCCTGCGCTGGTCGAAGCGCTGGGCGAAGACCTGGCGCTGCGCAACGGCACGGCCCCGCCCGAGCTGTTGCCCGACGCCATGGCGCTGCTGGCAGGCCAGCCTTGGCGCGGCAACATCCGCGAGCTGCGCAACGTGCTGGAGCAGGCGGTGATGCGCAGCGATTCACCGTCCATCGACGCGGCGCAACTGGAGCGCGTGCTGCGTGAGGCCGGGGTCGAACCCGCAGCCCCTGCGCCGGTGCAGGACACGTCTACCGCCACCGATGCCCAAGACGAAAGCCGCTACCTGCGCCCCTTGGCGGAGCAGGTGGCTGAACTGGAGCAGCGCGCCATTGCCGCGGCCATGAAAGCGCACAGCGGCAACAAACTGGCCACTGCCCGCCAATTGGGAATATCGCGCGCCACGCTTTATGGACGTCTGGAAAACCCTGAATAAATCCTGAACAGATGACTGAATTTCAGGCACATTGTGTGTTCGTATTTAAGACAGTTTCGTTATGTGCACATAAAATTGTCATAAAAATCAAGCACTTGTGACCTGGCACAAACTGTGCAATGTTCAGGCATCACAACAGGAGACATCGCCATGCATCGTCGCAATCTGGTTGCACTCGCCGCCCTTGCCGTTTCTGCCGCCACCCTCACAGCGCCCGCCGCCTTCGCGCAGTCGGGTGAGATCCGCATCGCCCACGTCTACAGCAAGACCGGCCCCCTGGAGGCCTACGGCAAGCAGACGCAAACCGGGCTGATGATGGGCCTGAACTACGCCACCGGCGGCAGCATGACCGTCAACGGCAAGAAGCTTGTCGTGATTGAAAAAGACGACCAGGGCAAGCCCGACCTGGGCAAGAGCCTGCTGGCCACCGCGTACTCTGACGACAAGGCCGACATTGCCGTGGGCCCCACCGCATCGGGCGTGGCGCTGGCCATGCTGCCAGTGGCCGAAGAATACAAAAAGATCCTGCTGGTCGAGCCTGCTGTGGCCGACTCCATCACGGGTGACAAGTGGAACAAGTACATCTTTCGCACCGGCCGCAACAGCAGCCAGGACGCGATCTCCAACGCCGTGGCGGTGGACAAGGAAGGCGTGACCATTGCCACGCTGGCGCAAGACAACGCGTTTGGCCGCGATGGCGTGAAGGCGTTCAAGGACTCGGTCAAGAAGGCCAAGCTCGCGCACGAGGAATACCTGCCCGCTGCCACCACCGACTTCACGGCCGGTGCCCAGCGCATCATCGACAAGCTCAAGGACCAGCCCGGCCGCAAGATCATCTGGGTGGTGTGGGCCGGGGCGGGCAACCCGTTCAAGATTGCCGACATGGACCTCAAGCGCTACGGCATCGAGATCTCCACCGGCGGCAACATTTTGCCCGCCATGGCCGCGTACAAGAACTTCCCCGGCATGGAAGGCGCCACGTACTACTACTTCGGCATCCCCAAGAACCCGGTGAACGAAGCCCTGGTGGCCGCGCATTACAAGGAGTACAAGACGCCGCCAGATTTCTTCACGGCGGGCGGCTTCAGCTCGGCCATGGCGCTGGTCACCGCGCTCAAGGCCACCGGTGGCGACACCAACACCAACAAGCTCATCAAGACCATGGAAGGCATGAGCTTTGACACCCCCAAGGGCAAGATGACCTTCCGCAAGGAAGACCACCAGGCCATGCAGAGCATGTACCACTTCAAGATCAAGGTGGACCCGGCCTTCGCCTGGGGCGTGCCTGAGCTGGTGCGCGAGATCAAGCCTGAAGAAATGAACGTGCCGATTCGCAACCAGCGATAAGACGGTCTTTTCGATGCGTTAGCGAGGCCCGACGGACAGGACACACCTCCTGCTTCGTCGGGGTTCATCCCGCAGGGGCGGCCGCCCCGTTTTTTCCAGTGGATTGATGCATGAACCCCCGGGTCTACACGGGGGCTGGGTCAGACTTTTTCAAAATTATTTGGAGACAAGACAACATGGCTTTCAATTTCATCCGGGCGGCCGCAGCAGGAGCTGCCATCGCGCTGTGCGCTACTGGCGGTGCCTTCGCTGCCGTCAACCTTCCCGCGCTCAAGATCGACAAGACGCAGACCACGGTGTCGGGCCTGTCGGCGGGCGGCTTCATGGCCGTGCAGCTGCATGTGGCGTACTCGGCCACCTTTGCCAAGGGCGCAGGCGTGGTCGCGGGCGGGCCGTTCTACTGCGCCGAGGGCTCTATCGTCAACGCCACCGGGCGCTGCATGGCCAGCCCCGCGGGCATCCCCACCAGCACGCTGGTCAACACCACCAACACCTGGGCCAGCCAGGGGCTGATCGACCCGGTGGCCAACCTGCAGGCCTCCAAGGTCTACCTGTTCTCGGGCACGCTCGACAGCGTGGTCAAACCCGGCGTGATGGACGCGCTGCGCACCTACTACAACAGCTTCGTGCCGTCCGCCAACGTGGTCTACAAGAAGGACATCGCGGCCGAGCACGCCATGGTCACCGACGACTATGGCAATGGCTGCTCCACCAAAGGCGCGCCCTACATCAGCGACTGCAACTTTGACCTGGCAGGCACCATGCTGCAGCACCTGTACGGCACGCTTAACGCCCGCAACAACGCCACGCTGCCAACAGCCAACTTCGTTGAGTTCAACCAGAGCCAGTTCATCAGCAACCATGGCATGGCCACCACCGGCTGGGCCTACATCCCCCAGGCCTGCCAGGCGGGCGGCAGCGCCACCTGCAAGCTGCACGTGGTGCTGCATGGCTGCAAGCAGAACGTGAGCGACGTGCAGCAGCAGTACGTGCGCAACACCGGCTACAACCGGTGGGCCGACACGAACAACATCGTGATGCTCTACCCACAGACCAGCCTGGCAGCCACCAACAGCTGCTTTGACTGGTGGGGCTACGACAACGCCAACTACGCCAAGAAGTCCGGCCCGCAGATGGTGGCCATCAAGGCCATGGTGGACCAGGTGTCCAGCGGCGGCGGCACCACCAACCCGCCCACAAACCCCGCGCTGCCTGCGCCCACCGGCGTGACCACCTCAGGCGCCACGGCCAGCAGCATGCAGGTGGGCTGGGCCGCCGTCTCGGGCGCGGCAAGCTACAACGTGTACCGCAATGCCAACAAGGTCAACGCACTGCCCGTGACCGCACCCAGCTACAGCGACACCGGCCTGGCCGCCTCCACCACCTACAGCTGGACGGTGCGTGCCGCCGACGCCAATGGTGCCGAGGGCGCGACCTCTGCCGCCGCCACAGGCACCACGCTGGCTGCGTCTGGTGGCACTGCCACGTGCACCACGGCCAGCAACTATGCGCACACGATGGCGGCCAGGGCCTATGTTGCTGGCGGATATACCTTCGCGCTGGGCTCCAACCAGGCAATGGGGCTGTGGAACGTGTTTGTGACCAAGACCCTGAAGCAGACCGGGCCGAATTACTACGTGATTGGTACATGCCCTTGATCGCGTGAGGCCCGTAGCGCGACAGAGAATGGAAATGATGTGAAGGCCTGGCACCCAGCCTGCAGGGTAGGGTGCCGGGCCCAGTGAACCAGAGCGGCTCACAAAGCTCGGCGAAGCGTTTCTGGCTAGGCGCTGCGCCGCAGGCAGTACGTGATTGCGACAAGGCGCAGCAACAACGCCAGAAGAGTTTTTTGAGACGCTCTCCATGAAAGACGACGACCGTGAAAGTGAAACCCCACCCATGAGCACCTTGGCCACCAAGGACTTGACCATCCGCTTTGGCGGCCACGTGGCGGTCAACAACGTGACTTGCTCTTTCGAGCCCGGCACGTTGACCGCCATCGTAGGCCCCAACGGCGCGGGCAAGACCACGTATTTCAACCTCATCTCGGGCCAGTTGCGTGCCAGCAGCGGCACCGTCACGCTGGGCGGGCAGGACATCACGGGGATGTCCGTGTCAGCGCGCACGCATGCGGGCCTGGGCCGGGCGTTTCAGCTGACCAACCTGTTCCCCAACCTCAGCGTGCTGGAGAACGTGCGCCTGGCCGTGCAGGCCACGCAAGAAGGCAAGCACCGCCGGGGCCTGAACCTGTGGAGCATCTGGAGCGATCACGCCGCGCTGGTCCAGCGCGCCCGCGTCATCCTGCAGGCCGTGGCCATGAATGACCGTGCCGATACGCCCGTGGCCAGCCTGCCCCACGGCGATCAGCGCAAGCTGGAGGTGGCGCTGTTGATGGCGCTGGAGCCGCAGGTCTACATGTTTGACGAACCCACCGCTGGCATGAGCCACGACGAGGCCCCCGTGATCCTGAACCTGATCCGCGAGCTGAAGAAGGACAAGACCAAAATCATTCTGCTGGTGGAGCACAAGATGGATGTGGTGCGCGAGCTGGCCGACCGCATCATCGTGCTGACGAACGGCACGCTGGTGGCCGATGGGCCCCCCGCCGAGGTGATTGCCTCGCCTGTGGTGCAAGAGGCCTACCTTGGCGTCACCAAGGACACAGAGAAGGAGGCTGCATGAGCACCATTACCAACAATAGCGGAAACACCAGCGGCAACACCAGCGGCAACCCTGTCAACCTGCTCGAACTCAAAGGTGTGCACACCCACATCGGCGCGTACCACATCCTGCACGGCGTTCATCTCGCCGTGCCCAAGGGCCAGCTCACCATGCTGCTGGGCCGCAACGGCGCGGGCAAGACCACCACACTGCGCACCATCATGGGCTTGTGGCACGCGTCCAAGGGCAGCATCCACTTTGGCGGCAAAGACATCACGGCGCTGAACACGCCCGCCATCGCGGGCATGAACATCGCCTACGTGCCCGAGAATATGGGCATCTTTTCTGACCTCACGGTGAAAGAAAACATGCTGCTGGCCGCGCGCAGTGCGCGCAATGCCGCGCAGATGGACGAGACCCGGCTGCAGTGGATCTTCAAGCTCTTTCCCGCCGTGGAGAAGTTCTGGAACCACCCTGCAGGCAAGCTCAGTGGCGGCCAAAAACAGATGGTGGCCGTGAGCCGCGCCATCGTCGAGCCACGCGACCTGCTCATCGTCGATGAGCCCAGCAAGGGCCTGGCGCCCGCCATCATCAACAACATGATTGAAGCCTTTGACCAGCTCAAAAAGAGTGGCGTGACCATCTTGCTGGTGGAGCAGAACATCAATTTCGCAAAGCGGCTCGGTGACACCGTGGCCGTGATGGACAACGGCCAGGTGGTGCATGCGGGCAGCATGGCCGCGCTGGCTGAAGACGAGGCACTGCAGCGGTCGCTGCTGGGGTTGGCACTATGAGTTTTACATCAGATTTCATGCCTTTTTGGCCTCTAGCGCTTGATGGTAAAGCGCTAACAGCTATTAATTTGGTAGCATTTGAAGTCGACGGCAGCAACGCCGCAGGAGAACTCGCATGAGCGCCACCCTCCGCGACTTCGACTGGAAGCCCTTGGCCCTGGTGCCTGCCCTCGCACTGCTGGTCCTGCCGTTCATCGGCTCGCCCAGTACCTGGCTCACGCTCACCGTGGCGGGGCTGGCCATGGGCATGATCATCTTCATCATCGCCTCGGGCCTTACGCTGGTGTTCGGGCTGATGGACGTGCTGAACTTTGGTCACGGCGTGTTCATTGCGCTGGGTGCCTTTGTGGCCACCAGCGTGCTGGGCGCCATGGGCGACTACACCCAAAGCGCCGACCTGTGGCGCAACCTGATGGCCGTGCTGCCCGCCATGGTGGTGGCCATGGCCGTGGCGGGCGCGGTGGGCCTGGCGTTCGAGCGTTTCATCGTGCGGCCCGTGTACGGCCAGCATTTAAAGCAGATCCTCATCACCATGGGCGGCATGATCATTGGTGAAGAGCTCATCAAGGTCATCTGGGGCCCTGCGCAAATCCCGCTGCCGCTGCCCGAAGGCATGCGCGGCTCGCTGCTGATTGGCGACGCCGCCATCGAGAAGTACCGCCTCATCGCCGTGGTTGTGGGGCTGCTGGTGTTTGGCGTGCTGGCCTGGGTGCTGTCGCGTACCAAGGTGGGCCTGCTGATACGCGCGGGTGTGCAAGACCGCGAGATGGTCGAAAGCCTGGGCTACCGCATCCGCCGCCTGTTTGTGGGCGTGTTTGTGGTGGGCTCGGCCCTGGCCGGGCTGGGCGGCGTGATGTGGGGGCTGTACCAGCAAAGCGTCATCCCGCAGATGGGCGCGCAGGTCAACGTGTTGATCTTCATCGTCATCATCATCGGCGGCCTGGGCAGCACGGGCGGTGCGCTCATCGGCGCGTTGCTGGTGGGGCTGATGGCCAACTACACCGGGTTTCTGGTGCCGAAGGTGGCGCTGTTCTCGAACATCGCGCTCATGGTGGCCATCTTGCTGTGGCGGCCGCAGGGTGTCTATCCGGTCACGAACCGCTAAGGAAAAAAGACCATGTTGAACCGTCTTATTTCCAACGACTATCCGCGCAGCAAGATCCTTGCTGCTATCTTGCTCGCGCTTTTGGTGGGGCTGGCGCTGGCGCCATTTCTGTTCCCGGGCGTCAAGGCCCTGAACGTGGCCGCCAAGGTACTGATTTTTGTCGTCCTGGTCGCCAGTTTTGATTTGCTGCTGGGCTACACCGGCATCGTGAGTTTTGCGCACACGATGTTCTTTGGCATCGGGGCTTACGGCGTGGCCATCGCCACCACACGCATGGGGGGCACCTGGGGTGCGCTGGCCGTGGGCATTGTTTGCGCGCTGGGCATCAGTTTGCTGCTGTCGCTGGCGGTGGGGTTGTTTTCGCTGCGCGTGCGGGCCATCTTTTTTGCCATGATCACGCTGGCAGTCGCAACGGCCTTCCAGACCCTGGCGTCACAGCTGTCCGAGTGGACGGGCGGTGAAGACGGCCTGACCTTCAAGATGCCGGTGTGGCTGTCGCCCAGCTTTGAGCCGTTTGAGAGTGAAGTGCTGGGCGTGCTCATCGACGGCAAGATCATCACCTACTACCTGCTCTTTGTGGTGGCCGTGGTGCTGGTGCTGGCGCTGCTGCGCATCGTCAACTCGCCGTTTGGCCGCGTGCTGCAGGCCATTCGCGAGAACGAGTTTCGCGCCGAGGCCATCGGCTACCGCGTGGTGGTGTACCGCACCACGTCCAGTGTGCTGTCTGCACTGTTTGCCACCATGGCCGGCGCCATGCTGGCGGTCTGGCTGCGCTACAACGGGCCAGACACCTCGCTCAGCTTCGAAATCATGATGGACTGCCTGCTCATCGTGGTGATTGGCGGCATGGGCACCATCTACGGTTCGGCCATTGGCGCCGTGCTCTTTCTCATTGCGCAAAGCTATCTGCAGGACTTGCTGCGCCTCGCGAGCGAGGCTGCATCTGCCTTGCCGTGGCTGTCTGCACTGCTGTCGCCCGACCGCTGGCTGCTGTGGCTGGGGGTGCTGTTTGTCCTGTCTGTTTATTACTTCCCCACCGGTGTGGTGGGGCGCCTGCGCGCGGCAGCTGCGCGCAAGGTGGCATGACGAAGCCAACACCGCCTTGGCGGTGTTTGGTGATGGTGTAGTTAGCTGTGCAAAAAAAGCAAACAAGAAATACCAGGAGACAAGCACATGAAGAAGACGAGCACGATGAAGACACGGGTTCGCCCGTTGGTTCCCGCAGCCTTGGCAGCTGCTGTTCTGGCCGCTTGTGGTGGGGGCAGCGATGGTGACAGCGCCGCCCTCAACACCAAGCCTGCCTACCTGGGAGCCATCAGCGAGGCCATGTACGACGGCACCAGCAACGACCTGCTCACCGCGGGCCTGGGCGCCACGGGCCTCGCCGCTGCAGTGACACCCGCCTATGCCGACCCGCTCAAACCGACGGCTGCTGAGTTGCGCCGCATGGCCATCCACACCAACTACCGCGCCATGCTCGACATGACGGTCGCAGGCGGCTACGGGCTGCTGTACGGCCCCAATGTCGATGCGCAAGGCAAAGTCACCACGGGCGAAGGCAAGGTGGCAGGCGCTGAATACATCGCCTTTGCCGACGACGGCACAGGCCGCAAAAACGTTACGTTGATGGTGCAGGTGCCCACTAGTTTCAACCCGGCCAAGCCTTGCATGATTACGGCCACCGCATCGGGTTCGCGCGGTGTGTATGGCGGCATCTCCACCGGCGAGTGGGCGCTTAAGCGCGGCTGCGCGGTGGCGTACTCCGACAAGGGCACAGGCGGTGCGCCGCACGACCTGCAAAACGACACCGTGCCGCTGATAGACGGCACCCGCACCACGGCTGCTGCTGCGGGCAAGAACGCGTCGTTCAACGCGGGCCTCACCGCGTCTGAGCTGTCGGCCTTCAACACGGCCAATCCCAACCGCTTTGCGTTCAAGCACGCGCATTCGGGCCAGAACGCGGAAAAGGATTGGGGCACCACCACGCTGCAGGCGGTGGAGTTTGGCTACTACGTGCTCAACCAGCGCTACGGCAACACCAACGCGGCGGGTCAGCGCTTGAAGACGCTCACACCGACCAACACCATCGTCATTGCGTCCAGCATCTCCAACGGCGGTGGCGCTGCGATTGCAGCGGCCGAGCAGGACACCCAGGGCCTCATCAGCGGCGTGGCCGTGTCCGAGCCCGCGCTGGAGCTGCCCGCCAACCCGGGCGTCACCGTGCGCCGTGGCGGTGCCGATGTGGCCGTCACCGGCAAAACGCTGGTGGACTTTACGACCTATGCCAACCTGTATCAGGCCTGCGCATCGCTGGCGCCATCCGTCAGCACCAGTCCTTATGCTGCGGCGTTTTCAGCGGGCTTTGCCAGTGCGGCACTGCCTATCGCGCCCAACCGCTGTGCTGCACTCAAGACGGCGGGCCTGCTGACGGCATCCACCACCGCAACACAGGCCGAAGAAGCCCTGCAGAAGCTGCGTGCCTATGGCTGGGAGCCCGAGTCGAACGACCTGCACGCATCCCTTGCAGCGTTTGAAGTGGCGCCCGCTGTGTCTGTGACCTTTGCCAACTCCTTGTCGCGCAGCAGCGTGAAGGACAACCTGTGCGGCTTCAGCTACGCCGCCACCACAGCGGCCGGTGCGGTCACCACGCTGGCACCTGCCGCGCTGGCAGGCATGTTTGCCACCGGCAATGGCGTGCCTCCCGCGGGCGGCATCAACCTGGTCAACAACAACAGCGTGGCGGGCCCCGCGCGTGACTTCCTGTCGTTCACCGCCGCTGGCGTGGCCGACTGGAACACTGCGGGCGCGCTGTGCCTGCGCAACCTGGTCACTGGCACCGATGCCGCCGCCAAAAAGCTGCAGGCGGGTGTGGATGAAACCCGCAGAAGCGGCAACCTGCGTGGCAAGCCCACGGTCATCGTGCATGGTCGCGCCGACGCGCTGCTGCCGGTCAGCCACACGTCGCGCCCCTACGCAGCGTTGAATAAAAAGATCGAAGGCAACGCCAGCAAACTCAGCTATGTCGAGGTGGCCAACGCCCAGCACTTTGATAGCTTCATCGGCCTGCCGACCGTGTTGCCCGGCTATGACTCGCGCTATGTGCCGCTGCATGTGTACCTGAACCACGCGCTCGACGCCGTGTACGAGCACCTTGCCAACGGCAAGGCGCTGCCCGCCAGCCAGGTGGTGCGCACCGTGCCACGGGGCGGTACACCGGGCAGCGCACCCGCCATCACCGTGGCCAACGTGCCGCCGCTGGCCATGGCGCCCGCGGCCGCAAACGCCATTGCCATCAGCGCGGGAGCGATCTCCATACCTGACTGATCGAGGCGATAGCCCCGCAGACAGACCTGCGACAAATCACGGGCCGTGTGCGTGCCAACGCTGCACGCGGCCTGTACCGCAACCAAGGATGGACATGAAGACTGTGTGGATGACATGGGGCCGCCGCATGGCGGCAGCCCTGGCGATGCCGGGCCTGCTGGTGGTGGCCGGGCTGGGGGCCACTATGACCGTACGCGCTGCCGAGCTGGTGGTGGGCCAGGTGGCCCCGCTGTCGGGCGTGCTGGCCAGCACGGGCGCGCAGATGGTGCTGGGCGGCAAGATTTACTTTGACTGGGTCAATGCCCAAGGCGGCGTGCATGGCGCGTCCATTCGCCACACGGTGGTGGACGACGCCTACAAGGTGGCCGACACCGTGCGCCTGACGCGCGAATTGTTGGCCAAGCCAGAGGTCGTTGCGCTGTATGGTTTTGCAGGCACGGCCAACGTCACGCAGCTGCTGACCGATGGTGTGCTGGAGCAGGGCGGCGCTGCGCTGGTGGCGCCCTACACGGGCGGCGAATCTCTGCGCAACCCTTTCAACCCCTGGATCTTTCATGTGCGCGCGGGCTACGCGGACGAAACCGAGCACATGGTGCAGCAGCTCACCACCCTGGGCATGAACCGCGTGGCCGTGATGTACCAGGACGACGGCTTTGGCAAGGCAGGCTTGGCGGGCGTCGAGGCGGCGCTGGCCAAGCGCAACCTCAAGCTGGTGGTGGCAGCGGGCTACGAACGCAACACCGACAAGGTGGACGACGCGGTCAAGGCGATCAAAGCCTCGGACGTGCACGCCGTCATCATGATTGCGGTGAACAAGCCGGCCGCCGCCTTCATTCAGCGCTATCGCGAGCAGGGCGGCGGAGCGCAGCTGTACAACATTTCGGTGGTCGACCCGACCGAGCTGGTCAAGCTGGCGGGCCTCAAGAATGCGCACGGCCTGGGCATCAGCCAGGTGGTGCCATACCCTTACCGGCCGCAGTTGCCGGTGGTGCGCGAATACCAGACACTGCTCAAAAAATACGCGCCCGAGGCAGAGGTCAACTACACCAGCTTTGAACAGTTCCTGGGCGCCAAGGTGTTGGTCGAGGCGCTGCGCAGAGCGGGGCCTGGGCCTACGCGCACCAAGGTGGTCAAAGCGCTGGAGTCGCTGCAAAGCCATGACCTGGGCGGCATCACGCTCAGCTACTCGCCCACCAATCGCATCGGCTCGCGTTATGTCGAAGTCACCGTCATAGGCAGCAACGGCCGCCTCATGAAGTGAGCTGCTGATCCATTTTTTCCTTTCCACAAGGTCGCCATCATGTCTCCCACCTCGCGCTACACCACTTGCGCTGGCTATGAAATCCACTACACGGAGTGGGGCGCACCCAATGCGCCCGTGGTGGTCGCGTGGCATGGCTTGGCGCGCACGGGGCGTGACATGGATGCGCTGGCTGCGCACCTGGCGCCGCGCTACCGCGTGATCTGCCCCGACACTATTGGCCGGGGCCTGAGCCAGTGGGCGCGTACGCCGCAGAGCGAATACCGCCTGTCGTTCTACGCCCGTATTGCAGCCGACCTGTTTGACCAGCTGGGCATCGAGAAGGCGCACTGGGTGGGCACCTCGATGGGCGGAGCGATTGGCACGGTATGCGCATCAGGACTGTTCGAGCCAGAGCTGAAGGGCCGCATCACCAGCCTGCTGCTCAACGACAACGCCCCGCGCCTGGCCGACGCCGCGCTGGAGCGCATCAAGGCTTACGCGGGCCACCCACCTGCATTCGATACGGTGCGGGAGCTGGAGGCGTTTTTTCGGCAGGTGTATCAGCCGTACGGGTGGCTCAGCGATGGGCAATGGCGCCTGCTGACCGAAAGCAGCACCCGCCGCCTGCCCGACGGACGCGTAACACCGCACTACGACCCGGCCATGGTGCAGCAGTTCACGCACCACACCAACGACTACCTGATCTGGGACCACTACGATGCGATCGACGTCCCGGTGCTGTGCCTGCGCGGGGCCGAGTCAGACCTGGTGCTGCGCGAAACCGCGGCAGAAATGTTGACGCGCGGCCCAGGCGCCAAGGGCTTGGCGCGCCTAGTGGAGGTGCCGGGCTGCGGGCATGCACCGGCCCTCAACGTGCCGGAGCACTACGCATTGGTGGATGAGTTTCTGACGCGCGCAGCGGGGTGACGAGGGAACGGAGTGAAGGGGTGAAGGGGTGCAGGTTGAAGAGGAGCGGCTGGGGCTCTGCTCGCGGTACATTGGTGCAACGCTTCTCAGCCATCTGCCATGAAACCCCTTTTGCTCATCGCCTCTCACCTTCTGACGCTGGTCATCGGATTTGCTGCGGGTGTGTATGCGCTGCCCATCCTCATCGCGCCGCAGGCCCCCACACAGCAGGAGGTTGAGGCCAGCACCCCCACGGCGTTGTGGACCGCCACCTTCCGCCGCGACCTGAAAGACAGTGACTCCCTGCATTGGGGTGAGGGCGCTGTGTCCATCGGCCCGCAAGCCATCAGCCTGGTGGGCAAGCTAGCCCCGGGCCCGGACTACAAGCTCTACTTGTCGCCCGAGTTTGTAGAGACCGAGGCCGACTTCAAACGCCTCAAGCCGAAGATGCTGCGTGTGGGCGATGTGAAGACATTCAACAACTTCATTGTTCCTGTACCCCAGGGCGTAGACCCCGCCCAGTTCAACACCGTGATCGTGTGGTGTGAGACGTTCAGCGAGTTCATCACCGCTGCGCAGTACCGGTAGAAAGACAGGTGTTTACTGGCCGATCTGCGCCAGTGCCGCCTGCAGGCCCGCCAAGCCGCCCACGCGCTGGTCGTTGATAAAGATCTGCGGCATCTGCCGCACCGACGGCCCGCACTTGGCATAAAACGCCAGGCGCTCGGCTTCGTCATCGATCTTGATTTCTTCGTAGGGCAGGGCGCGTGACTGCAGCAGCTTCTTGGCGGAATCGCACTGTGGGCAGGCGGATTTGGAATAAATAGTGATCTTGAGGGTCATGGTGCCAAGTTTACGGGCCTGCCATGGCACAGGCAGGCCAGAGGTCATCGGCCACCACACACCAAACCCCCTCAATGGTGGGTTACCATTCGGTTTGTTTTATGACCGATTGGTAATTTATGCCGCTACTGCTCTCCTGGGGCCGCCGATCCGCGCTGGTTTTGTCGGCAGTCCTGTTGTTCGCGCTTGCGGGTTGCTCATCCACCAGCCCACCGCCCGGAATCACCGCTGTCACCCCCTTTGACCTGGCCCGTTACGAGGGCCGCTGGTATGAAGTGGCCCGGCTCGACCATTCATTCGAGCGCGGCATGACGGACGTGAGCGCCAGCTACCAGCGCCAGTCTGACGGCAGTGTGCGTGTGCTCAACCGGGGTTTTGACACCGGCAAGAACGACTGGCGCCAGGCAGAAGGCAAAGCCAAATTCACCGGTGATGCCAACACCGCCTCGCTCAAGGTGTCGTTCTTCGGCCCGTTCTACGGCGGCTACCACGTGGCCGCGCTGGATGCCGACTACCAATGGGCGCTGGTGGTGGGGCCCGACCGCAGCTACTGCTGGATCTTGTCGCGCACCCAGCAGCTGCCGCCGGGTGTACGCGAGCAGCTCATCGCCCGCGCCAATGCACTGGGCATCGACACCCAGGCGCTGATCTGGGTGACCCACAACCGTACCGACCCACAGCCATGAGCCTTGCTAAGCCCTCGACCATTGCCGTCATCGGTGCGGGCTTGGCAGGCCTGACGTGCGCGCACGCGCTGCTGCAGGCGGGCCATACCGTGCATGTGTTCGACAAGGCCCGTGGCCCTTCAGGCCGCATGAGCACTCGGCGCGCCGAAGACGAGCACGGGGCCTGGCAGTGCGATCACGGCGCGCAGTATTTCACCGCCCGCGATGCCGCCTTTCGTGCCGAGGTAACCCGCTGGCAACAGGCCGGTGTGGCCGCCCTGTGGGACGCGCGCCTGGTCAGCTTTGATGGCAGCACCTGGACCGCGCCGCAGACGCCGCTGGAGCGATTTGTAGGCACGCCCCGCATGACATCGCCCGCCACCTGGCTGGTGCAAAACCTGGGCGAGCATGCGCTGGCGCAGTGGCAAACCACCGTGCAGCGGCTTGAACGCTTTGAGGGCAGCTGGGCCATTACGTCCGCAGAACACGGCACACACAGCCCGCGATATGACGCCGTGCTGCTGGCCGTGCCCGCGCCGCAAGCCGTACCTCTTTTGGCCAACGTCGCCCCCGCAGGTGCTGCCGTTGCCACCAGCGCCCGCATGCGCGGCAGCTGGGCTGTGATGCTGCGATATGCCAGCCCCGTCGTCTTGCCGTGGGACGGTGCCTTTATCAACACCGGCCCGCTGCGCTGGGTGGCTCGCGACAACAGCAAGCCCGGACGCACGGGTGCAGAGACCTGGTTGCTGCACGCCAGCCCAGAGTGGAGCGAAGCGCACATCGAAGACAGCGCCGAGTCCGTCACCGCCGCATTGCTGGCCGCGTTTTCTGAACTGGGCGGCCCCGCGCCCCTGTCCGCTGCAGCCCATCGCTGGCGCTATGCCGACACCGAAGCGCCCCTGGCGCTGGGCGGCTGGTGGGACGCATCGCTGCGCCTGGGCCTGTGTGGCGACTGGTTGAACGGCGGCAAGGTCGAAGGCGCGTGGCTCAGCGGGCAGGCACTGGCTGCGCAAGTGCTGCCCCGCTGACGTCGCTGCACCTTTCACCCCGCTCTGACGCCGCCATGCGCATGCGCAAAAAACACGACCTGCCGCAGAAAATCTGCCAACACTGCGGCCTGCCTTTCACCTGGCGCAAAAAGTGGGACAAGGTGTGGGACGAGGTGAAGTTCTGCTCGGACCGCTGCCGCAGCGAGCGCAAGCGCGCCGGTAGCTCAGCCGGTAGCACAACCGGGGAGGTTGCATGAGCACGGTCATCTTCTGGTTTCGCAACGACCTGCGCCTGCACGACCAGCCCGCGCTGCAAGCCGCTCTCACCAGCGGCGCCACGCACCTGCTGCCCGTGGTGTGCCTGCCGCCAACCCAGGAGATCACCCCCTGGGGCTTTGCCCGCGTGGGCCCACACCGGCAAGCCTTTGTGGCCGCTGCGCTGCATGGCCTGGGTGCGCGCATGTCCGCGCTCGGTAACCCGCTGCAGGTGTGCCCTGCAGCGCCCGCCGCAGCACTGCCTGCGTTGGCCCAAGCCGTGGGCACCACCCAGGTGGTGTGTGAAGACATTGCCGCCCCTTTCGAGCAGGCTGAGGTAGCAGCCCTGCGCGCCGCTGGGCTGCAGGTGCAAACCGTGTGGCACAGCAGCCTGCTGCAGCCTGCCGACATGCCCTGGCCAGTGGCCGAGCTGCCCGCCGTGTTCACCCCTTTTCGCCAGGCTGTGGAGCGCGCAGGCCTCAAGCCACAGGCACCGCTGCCCGCGCCTGCATCCCTGTTGCCGCCCCCGCGGGTGCCACCCGATGTGTGGCAGACCGTGGGCGCAATGCCTGCAGCGGCAGAGCAGGGCGCCGCTGCAACCGACAACCCCGGCGGGCGCGATCCGCGTTCGTCTTTCCCCTACGGCACGCCCGCCTGCGATGGCGGTGAGGCAGCCGCGCTGGCCCACCTGGCGCAGTACCTGGCACGCAAGCTGCCCCACAGCTACAAGGCCACGCGCAACGGACTCACGGGGCTGGACTATTCCAGCAAGTTCTCGCCCTGGCTGGCCACCGGCGCGCTCTCGCCCCGCCAGGTCTACGCAGATCTGAAAACCTTTGAACGCGACCACGGCGCCAACGACGGCAGCTATTGGTTGTGGTTTGAGCTGCTGTGGCGCGACTACTTTCGCCTGTTGCACTTGCAGTACGGCGCGGCGCTGCACCGGGCGCGGGGTTTGTCGGCTTTACCTCTGGCCCCGCACAACGTGCAGGGGTTCGAGCGCTGGCGCCAAGGCCGCACCGGCGAACCGCTGGTAGATGCCGCCATGCGCGAGCTGACCACCACGGGAACCCTCAGCAACCGCCTGCGCCAGCTGGCGGCCAGCTACCTCGTCTACGACCTGCACGGCGACTGGCGCGCAGGCGCTGCGTGGTTTGAATCGCAACTGGTGGACTACGACGTGTACAGCAACCAGGGCAACTGGCTCTACGTCGCCGGGCGCGGCACCGACCCGCGCGGGGGACGCCGCTTCAACCCGGGAAAGCAAGCCCACGACCACGACGCGGACGGCAGCTATCGCCGTATGTGGGGTTCTTTGTGAGCACCCCACAGCCCCGCACCCACACCCTGCGCCTGCTGCTGGGCGACCAGCTCAACCCCGAGCACAGCTGGTTTTCCGAGCACGACGAAGGCGTTGTCTACGTGTTGATGGAGGTGCGGCAAGAGACCGACTACGTGCTGCACCACGCGCAAAAGATCCTTGCCATCTTTGCCGCCATGCGCGACCTGGCCCGCCACCTGTGCGAGACGGGGCACCGCGTGCGCTATGTGGCCATTGACGATGCGAGCAACCGCCAGTCCATGCCCGACAACCTGGCTGCCCTCATGGCCCATTACGGCGCGCAGCACTTGCAATACCAGCTCCCTGACGAATGGCGACTCGATGAGCAACTGCGCACCTGGGGCGCTGCGCAACTCTTTGACGTGCAGGCCGTCGGCAGCGAACATTTCTACACCTCACGCACCGAAATGGCCGAAGTGTTCAAGGGCCGCAAGCAGTGGCTCATGGAGCACTTCTACCGCCGCATGCGCCAGCGCCACGGCGTTTTGATGGACGCAGCGGGCGAGCCTGAGGGCGGCCAGTGGAACTACGACCACGACAACCGCAAACCCTGGCCCGGCACCCCCTCGCTGCCGATCGACATGCGCCCGACGCACGACCACAGCGCGCT
Organism: Acidovorax sp.; assembly: GCA_030692685.1. GTDB lineage: Bacteria > Pseudomonadota > Gammaproteobacteria > Burkholderiales > Burkholderiaceae_C > Acidovorax. Next base: position 68,042 of record JAUXZO010000129.1, read on the forward strand.
GTGGGCCACCATCGTGGCCGCAGGCGTGCCAAGCTTTGGCAGCCCGCAGGCCCACCAGCTGCGCTGGCCGCTGAACCGGGCCGAGGCGCTGGCGTGGCTCGACCACTTCATTGCCACCACGCTGCCGCACTTTGGCGCGTATGAAGACGCCATGAGCACCCGCAGCGAGCGGCTGTTCCACTCGCTGCTGTCGTTTGCGCTCAACACCAAGATGCTGCGCCCGCACGAGGTGGTACTGCGCGCCCAGGCTGCTTACCAAGCGGGTGCGGCGCCCTTGCCAGCGGTAGAGGGCTTTGTGCGCCAAATCCTGGGCTGGCGCGAATACGTGCGCGGCATCTATTGGGCCCACATGCCCGGCTACGACGAGCGCAACGCGCTGGGCCATACCGCGCCGCTGCCGCAGTGGTTCTGGTCGGGCAATACCCGCATGCGCTGCCTGCAGCACGCCGTGGGGCAGTCGCTGGAAACCGCGTATGCCCACCACATCCAGCGCCTCATGGTCATTGGCAACTTTGCGCTGCTGGCTGGGCTGGACCCGGCCGCCGTGCACCGCTGGTACCTGGGTGTGTATATCGACGCCTTTGAATGGGTGGAGCTGCCCAACACCGTGGGCATGAGCCAGTTTGCCGACGGCGGCCTGCTGGCCACCAAACCTTATGTAAGCAGCGCTGCCTACATCGACCGCATGGGCGACTACTGCAAAGGTTGCCACTACGACAAGAAGCTGAAGGTGGGCGACCGCGCCTGTCCTTACAACGCGCTGTACTGGGACTTTTTTGCCCGCAACGAGGGCGTGCTGGGCAACAACTTTCGGCTGGGCATGGTGTACCGGCAGCTGCAGAAAATGCAGGGGCCCCCGCTGGATGCGCTGCGTGAGCATGCTGCCGACCTGCGCACGCGGCTGGATACGCTGTAGCCGCCATGCTCTCCGCTCTCTGTCCTCCGCTCTCCGTCCTCCGTCCTCCGCTCGCCCTGAGCCTGTCGAAGGGCCGCTACCGATCCCCCATGTCTCCCAATCCGTTCAGCCTGAGCCTGTCGAACGCCACCCCCACGCCCCGGCTTCGACAAGCTGAGCCCGAACGGTTGGGGTGAGCGCGCCGACTTTGCTTTGGCCCGAAGGAATCCACCATGTCCACCCCATCCCTCCAATCCCTCCCCAACGGCTACCGCGCCCTCGTCATCGGTGCCACTGGCGCCATCGGCAGTGCCTTTCTCGCCCAGCTGCAGGCAGACCCGCGGTGCGCCCTGGCTGTGGGCCTGGGCCGCCACACCATCCCGGCGTTGGATATGGATGACGAAGCCACCATTGCCCAGGCCGCCCAATACTTCAAGACCCAGGGCCCGTGGCACTGCATCATCCACGCCGCAGGCATGCTGCATGGCCCCCAGGGCCAGCCTGAAAAGCGCCTGGGCCAGTTGACCTACGCGCAGCTGGAGGCCACTTTTCGCACCAACACGTTTGGCCCAGCCCTGGTGCTGGCCCACTTTGCGCCGCTGCTGGCCAAGCAAGAGCGCAGCGTGCTGGCCGTGCTTTCTGCCAAGGTGGGCAGCATTGGCGACAACCGCCTGGGTGGTTGGTACAGCTACCGCGCGTCCAAGGCGGCTCTCAACATGCTGCTCAAGACAGCATCGATCGAAGTGGCCCGCACGCATCCGCTGGCGGTGCTGGTTGCGCTGCATCCGGGCACGGTGAACTCAGCGCTGTCGGCGCCATTCAATGGCGCACAGATTGGTCGCGCTGCCGCCGACGCTGCCAGCGATATGTTGCAAGTATTGGATGGTCTTGGCGCCGAGGCGACCGGTGGGTTCTATGCCTACAGCGGGGGTGCGCTGCCTTGGTAGCATTGTGAGAGGTTTGCTATCAATATAAGAGTTGTGGTTGTTTGCAGTCAAGCACTAGCGGCCTATTTGGCTTAAAAAATAGCTGCGACCGAAGCAACGGTTGTGTCCCTGTGCCCGGTCGCTACCTGCCACTCCAGCGCCCCAAGTCGCTATCGGCCTAGCTGCGAGCACGTCCCCGGGCAAGCTCTGACCCCACGGCGGCATTCAGTGTCTCCAGGTCAAACGGCTTCTTCAGAACCGACTGCACCCCCACGAGTTTTTCCACCTCTGCCATGTCAGCGTGCCCTGTGGCCACCAACACCGGAATCTTCGGATAGATCTGCCGAGCAGCCGCAATGAATTGGGCGCCGTTCATGCCGGGCATCAGGTAGTCCGACATCAGCAAATCGGGCATGCGCCGGCGCAGCTCTTGCAGGCCAGCCTCGCCGTCGCACGCCTCGCGCACGCTGTAGTTGAGCAAGCGCAGCCCTTCGGCAATGCCTTGTCGAACCGCCACATCGTCTTCCACCACCAGCACTTCGGTGCGTGCAGTGGCATGGTGCCCCGCAGCGGCGGCGTTGGCGTTTGCGGGCGCTTCGGCCACCTCCAGGGGTTTGACTTGCGGAAAGCGCAGCTTCACGGTGGTGCCCTGTCCTTCGCGGCTCACGATCTCTGCGCTTCCCCCAGACTGGTTGGCGAAACCATAGACCTGGCTCAGCCCCAGGCCTGTGCCTTCGCCATCGCCCTTGGTCGTAAAAAATGGGTCAAACACCTGCGCCTGAATGGTCTCCGGAATGCCGCAGCCGGTGTCTTGCACGCTGATCTGCACCAGCGGTCTGTCGTCGGCACCCCTGCGCAGTTCGGTGCGCACGGTCAGATTGCCGCCTTCGGGCATTGCGTCGCGTGAGTTGACGGCCATGTTCAGCAGTGCCATCTCCAGTTGCGCTCCGTCAATCAGGGCCCACGCCTCGCCTTCGCACACATCAATCTCCACCCGAATCTTGGAGCCCACCGACACCTCGATGAGTTCTTTCAGGCTGCTCACCATTTCATTCACGTTGTGCATGCGTGGCAGCAGGCTCTGCGCACGCGCAAAAGACAGCAACTGCGCCGTTAGCCGTGCGCCGCGATCCACAGAGTCTTTGGCGCGGCGGGCGTAGTCGGTGGCCCGGCTTTCGCTGGACAACCGCATGATCAACTGAAGATTCAGGCTGACTGCGTGCAGCAGGTTGTTGAAATCATGCGCAATGCCGCCTGTCAGTCGTCCAATCGCTTCCAGCTTCTGGCCCTGAACCACTTTGGACTGGATGCGTTCGCGGTCTGCAATCTCGCGCATCAGCCGGTCGTTTGCGCCCGCCAGGTCACTGGTCCTGTCGGCGATGCGGCTTTCCAGTTCAGCGTTCAGCCGCTCCACGGTCTGCTTGCCAGCCTCGATGGCGGTCAGAAAGCGCCGCGCAGCATACTGCCTCACACGGGCGCGCAGGGCCGAGCGCGTGGCGCTCAGCAGTGTGTCGGCGTTCAATGGGCGTTCCAGAATCACCAGATTCCCGAGTTCCTGCATCAAAGTAGCGGCGTGAATCGACCGTTTGCTGGACTGGCGCCTCGCCAGCACCACAAACGGAAAGTCCGACCAGGCCGGTTGTCGAATCAGGAAGCCGCGCAGTGCTTCGTCCAGGCCGCCCGCCATCACCTCTTCGGTCAAGATTGCAGTGGCCGCCGTGCCGCCTTCCAGTTCGCATATAAGCGCCGTGGCGTCGCGGCAAACCACACATTCAAAGGTGTCGCGCTGCAACACCGATGCGATGACCTCGGCGTCGCGTCCATGGGGCGCAAGGATCAACACGCGGCTTTCCATGGCGAGCGCTTTCATGGCGCGGGCGTGGCGACATCCATGTCACCTAACAATGGCTGCCGGCCTGCGTATTGCGCAGCGCCCGCGAGTATTCCGCGGAAGTCCACCAGCGGCTCGCCAATCTCCACGCCATTGGGGCCCAGGCGAAACTCGCGAATGGTGGATTCGTGCCGCATCGTGCGGCTCTTGATGACCGAAATCGCTTTCAGGCAGTTGCCACGCGCCTCAAAGAAACGGTACTGCACCATGGCATCGCTAAGGTAACTCAGGTCAATGTCCGACTGCATGTCGCCCACGGTGCCGTGCAGCGACAAAATGATCAGCGTGACAATGCCCCGGGCGTTTAGATAAGCCAGCAACTCGTGCATCTGCAGCAGCAGCGACTTGCCGCCCGGCATGGCCTGCAGGTACGAGTTGAGGCTGTCCAGCACCACCAGCTGCACGCCGTCTTTTTCGACCGCGTCCCGCACGGCATTGGCAAACTGGCCGGGCGACACCTCGGCCGGGTCAAACGACCGGATAAACAGGTGGCCCGACGCAATGAACGTATCCACATCCAGCCCCAGCGCACGCGAGCGCTGCCGCAGCGTGTTCAGCCCTTCGTCAAACAGGTAATACGCCACCCGCTCGCCGCGCTGCAAGGCGGCAATGGCGCAACTGGTGGCGGTGGTTGTTTTTCCCACGCCCGCCGGGCCGGCGAACAGCAGATTGCTACCGGGCGAAAGCCCACCCCCCAGCATCTGGTCCAGTGCAGCGGTGCCGGTGGACACAGGCTGTTGATTGAACGATCGCCCATGTTCACCCGCCACCAGCCGGGGGAACACCTGCAGCCCGCCACGTTCCAGGTTGAAGTCGTGCTCCCCGCTTCTGAACTTCACTCCACGCAGCTTGACCACGCGCAAATTGCGTTTGTCCGGGCCGTAGTCTCTGGCGTTTTGATTGAGATGGATAACACCGTGCGCAATGCTGTGCAGCTGCTGGTCTCCTTCGCCCGACGACTTGTCGTCCAACATCAGCACCGTGCAATCCAACTGGGCGAAAAATCGTTTCAAAGCCAGTATTTGGCGGCGGTACCGCAAAGAGCTTTGCGCCAGCATGCGCAGCTCAGACAGGCTGTCAAACACAACGCGGTGCGGTTTAAGCTCGCCCACCAGCCGCATCACTGCATTGGTTGTCTCCCCCAGTTCGAAGTCCGATGGGTGCAGGATGGTCTGCTCCGCCTGTTCACTCAAACCCTCTTCGCTCACCAGGTCGTAGATATGGATGCCATCGAGTGTCCAGCCGTGCGAATCCGCTACCTGCGTCAGCTCTTCCAGCGTCTCCGACAGGGTTACGTAGAGAGCCCGTTCGCCCTTCTCGCGGCCCTCCATCAAAAACTGCAGCGCCAGTGTGGTCTTGCCCGTGCCCGGACTGCCTTCGACCAGATACAGGTGCCGCTTTGGAAGCCCACCACTCAGGATGTCATTGAGCCCGGTAATGCCGGTGGACGCCAGGGCTTGCGCTTGCTGCTGCGGCTGTGGCGGCGGCTGCGGCTGCGGCTGCGGCTGCGGGGGAAGGTGAGAACTGTTCGACAAACGCTGTCCTTTCAAAAAATCCGCGACCCGGATGCGTTGACTCTGACCACATAGAACAAAGCACGGGCAAGCGATGAAGCGTGGGAGCGCGGTAGGGCACAAAGCTAAAACGGTGTCTGTTTCAGCCCATGTTGGAGGCCATTTGGGGCACTGCCCCGACTATCTCTGAGGGCCGTGGGGCAGCCGGTCAGCCCATTTCGTTAGAGGAAGAGCGGCGGTTCCTACAGACGCTCTTTGACGCCTCTACTCCGGAGACGCGCCTGGGGTGCTCGCCGCGCGGGTCCAAATCCCGTATCAAGGCCCTTGGGCTTGGTGCAGGGTCTGGCTCTGCTCGGCGTCCAGCAATAGGCACGATGGAGGAAGACCATTCTGGCGTTTAGTCGCAGCCCTGGCTCGCCCGTAGTGCCGGACTAGCCGCTCATCGGTACTCAGCGTTAGGGCATGGTCGCAATACCCGCGCACCTCGCGCAAATTCTCGCTGCGTCACCGTGGCAACGCGTAGCCCTCAGTGCCCTGCGCGGCCCTGGCGCGATTTTGTCGGTTCGTGACGGTCTTTGCGCAGAGCGATGCTGATAAAATACGAACAATTCGCATTCATTCTCATAAATTGCTTCACAGTTTGCGGCTGGCGCGCCAGCTGCAAGGCACCAGGGGAATTACTTGGCCGTCACCGGGCTCGCACTGCGCCAATATTTAGAACACCTGCACCCCGGTTTCCACGGCTGGTTGCAGGCGTGGCAGCGGGTTCCTGGTTGCGGCGCGGGGTGCGGGGGGCGCAGCGGGCTCCGTGGAGTCCAAAAGCCGGCAGCAGACGTCGGCCAGGGCGGCCCGATGACGGGCGTCCCATGAGCTTGGCAGCCGCGCTGGTCCAGCATTACGACGATTTGGTCAATCATCTGCGTCGCCGCTTTGGCGACCACGGGTTCGCGCGTGAGGTGGTGCATGATGTGTGTGTACGCATCCTGGCCGAACCGCCGCGAGAGGCGGTGCACACGCCCCAGGCCTTCCTGCGCCGGCTGTCGGTGGATCTGGCCATCGACCGCCACCGGGTCGAGGCAGGACGGCGGGCCTGGGTGGAGATCATGGCCGATGTGCCGGATGCCGAGTCGCCGTGGGCCTCGCCAGAGGCGCAGTACGTGTACCAACAGACGTTGACAACGCTCATCTACACCATCGAGCAGTTGCCGCCACGCTGCCGCGACGTGTTCATCCTGCACCAGCTGCACGACATTCCACAGGCTGAGATCGCCGAGCGCCTGGGCATTTCGCGCAACATGGTGGCGCAGCACATGATGCGCGCCATGCGCAGCGTTCGCCCGGTCCTGCAGGCCAATCTGGCCTGAAGCACCATGGCTCCAGTTGATCCATCTACAGCCAACTCGCGCCCACTATCGGGCGGGCCCGAAGAGTCGGCGAAAAACGAATCAATGGACCGCTACAAGGCAGCGCTTCGCACTCGGTTTCCGGCGCCTGAGGAAATCTTCCGCGGGCCCGAGCGGCGCCGGCGTGCTCGCCGGGCTGCCACCAGGGCAGGCGCCGCGACGGCCGCGATCGCTGTCTTGGCGGCCAGCCTGTGGATCGTGGACCCGGTCTATCGCAGTGAAACTTTTGCCACCGCCGTGGGTGAAACACGCGCCCACATGCTGGCCGATGGCAGCACCGTCGCGCTCAACACCGGTAGCGCCCTCGATGTGCAATGGCGCCTGCGCTCGCGCCAACTGCATCTGGCGCGTGGCGAGGCGATGTTCCGCGTGGCCCACGGCGCGCGCGATTTCGTCGTCCACACCTCGGAGGCGAGCATTCGGGACATCGGCACCGCATTCAACGTACGGCTGGGCGGGGTGGACGGTAAACCAGGCGTCATCGTGACCGTGGTGGAAGGCGCTGTGGAAGTGCGCACCGGCCCGAAAGCGGCGGTGCTCACCGCCGGCCAGACGGTCTTTGCTGCGTCGTCCGGCCTGGAGCCCCCGCATGCCACAGACCTGGCGGCTTCGACTGCGTGGCAACGCGGCAAGCTCGTGTTCGACGGCATGCCGCTAGACCGCGCGGTGGCCGAGATGCGCCGCTACCACGCTACGCCCATCGTCCTGGACATCCCCGACGCTCAGGCATCCGCACTGCGCCTGTCGGGTGAATTCGACCATCGGCGCGTCGATACGCTGCTCGACCTGCTGCCTACCATCCTGCCCGTGCGCTTGCGGCGATTGCCCGACGGAAAGGCGGTGATCTCCGCCAGGGCCGTCTCAGCGGGCCGCCCCTGACAGTTACTCAAGATTTGCGAGGTCGCCGGACAAGACCTCGAACGGGTTCGTAGCAGTGGACCGCAGAAAAATATTGCTGCACGACCTCAACATCTGGCCCCGCTCATTCGGCTGACTTCCTGAGCCCTTTCTTTTCTTTCTTCAGGTTTCTTTCAGGAGTCCATCCGCATGTATTGCGATCAAGCGTCCCGTCCCCACCCTGGTTCCCGCCCGCGCCTGGCGGTCTTGGCCGCGGGTCTTCTGCTGGCCGGCAGTGTCTTTGCCCAACCGGCGCCCAAGGCCATCAACATCGTGACCCAGCCCCTGGACAAAGCCATAGCCGCCTTGGCCCAGCAAACTGGCGCGCAGATTGTTTATTCCACCGTCCTGGTGGAGGCAAAGACTGCCCCGGCTGTGCGTGGCTCGCTAACGGCGCGCGAGGCCCTGCAACAATTGCTGGCCGGCTCCGGCCTGGTGCTGAGGGCGCGCGACGATCAAACCTTCACCGTGGTGCGCGCCGAGCAGCAGGCCATGCTGCCCACAGTCACCGTCGAGGCTGGCGCCGAAGAGAGCGCCTCCACGGGGCCCGTGCACGGCTATGCCGCCCGGCGGAGCGCGAGTGCCACCAAGATGGACACGCCGCTGCTGGAAACGCCTCAGTCGATCACCATCGTTGGGGCCGAGCAGATCGCCGACCAAAAGGCCCAGAGTGTTCCCGAGGCCCTGGCTTATGCCCCGGGCGTCATGGCGGATCCCGGCTATTCCAACTCCTACGACGTGCTCTACAGCCGGGGCTTCCGGCTGCAGGACGGCAGCGGGGGGGTCTACCGCGACGGACTGAAGCTCGGCGGCTCCGGCTGGGCCACGGGCCAGCAGGAGCCCTACGGCCTTGAGCGCATTGAACTTTTAAAGGGAGCAGCGTCGGTGCTGTATGGCGCCACCGCCCCGGGCGGGGTACTGAACGTCGTCACCAAGCAGCCGGTGCAAGATCATGTGAACGAAGTGATCGCCGAGGGTGGCAACTACCAACACCGGGCGCTGGCCGCCGACCTGGGCAGGAAGCTGTCCGACGACTGGGCGGCCCGGCTGGTGGTGGTGGCCCGCAACGCCGATACTGCGGTCGATCACATCCCGAACAACACGCGCTACGTCGCACCATCGCTGCGCTGGACGCCGAGTGCGGACACCTCGCTCACGCTGCAGGCTCACCACGTTGAACGCCGTACCGCCTATATCTGGGGCGTACCGGTCGCGGGCTCGCTGCTGCCCAGCCCCCACGGCAAGCTGCCGCGCGAGCGCTTCGTGGGTGAGCCCGGTTTCGACCACCAGGACACCACGCAATCGTCCTTCGGCTGGCTGCTTACGCACAAGGTGGCCGAGGGCCTGAGCTTGCACCACGGCCTGCGCTGGATCGACAGCGAAAACCACATTGGATTTACCAACCTGCGTGGTCCGGACGCAGCAGACCCGCGCGTCTACAGACGCCGCGCGTTTGATGAGCTTGAAACCACGCGCGGCTTAAGCGCCGACACGCGTGTGCAGACCGATTTCGCCACTGCCGGCGTGCGCCACAAGGCCGTGGCCGGGTTCGATCTGTCCAACCACCGCATCGGCAGCAAGTGGCAACTCGCGAGCCTGGGGCCTCTGAACCTCTTCAACCCTGTCTATGGCGCCGCGCCCGGCAGCTTCGCCTTGGCATTTGATGATCGCGAGCGTCAGCGCCGCGTGGGCTTCTATGTGCAGGACCAGATCAAGTTCGGGGCCTTGATGGCACTGGCCGGGCTGCGCCGCGACGAGGTGAACAGCACCCTCAATGGCGAATCGGAGAAAACGGGTGCCACCACGGGGCGCGTCGGGCTCGTCTGGGAAGTGGCACCCGGCCTGGCCCCCTTCGCCAGCTGGAGCCAGAGCTTCGAACCGGTCAGTGGCACTGACAATGAAGGTCAGCGTTACAAGCCGAGCCGCGGGGAGCAGGCCGAAATCGGCGTTCGCTGGTTGCGTGGTGAATTCATGGCATCGGCCGCCGTGTTCGACTTGACACAGACCAACGTGCTCAAGAGCCGTCCGGGCCTGGACAAGTCAGTTCAAACCGGCGAGGTGCGCTCGCGGGGCCTTGAGCTTGAGGCCAAGGGTCCGGTTGCGCGCAACGTGCATCTGATCGCTTCTTATGCCTACACCGACGCCAAGGCGACCAAGAGTGAGAGCGTCAGTGAGGTTGGTCAACCGGTGAGTTACCAGCCGCGTCATCAGGCGGCGTTGTGGGCGCGCTTTGACCATTTGCTGACGCCGGGTTTGCAGCTCGGCCTGGGCGCGCGTTACGTCGGCAGCACTTCGGACTGGGGTGGCAGCGGTGCGGGTGTGCCATCCTTCACCACGCTGGATCTGCTCATCGGCTACACCACGGGGCCGTGGACCGTTCGCCTGAACATAAACAACCTCACCGACAAGACCACGCTGCTGTGCACCGGTGGTTGGTGCACCTATGGCGACGGGCGCCGTGCCACCGCCTCGGTGGCCTATCGCTGGTAAGTCCGCCGCGACAGCGCCGCATTCGATGACGCTCGCCCTGCGCCCCTCGCTCGTCCTGTTCCACCGCTGGGCGGGCCTCACGCTGACCGGCTTCCTGTTGCTGGCGGGGCTGACGGGGGCGCTGCTGGTTTGGTACGAGGAACTCGACGCCTGGGTCAGTCCGCACCTGTTGCGAGCAGCGCCGCCCGCACCGGGCGCGCCCATGCTGGACCCTTTGGTACTCCGTCAGAAGGTGCAGGCCCAGTACCCCGGGGCCTACGCGGCGATGGCGCCTTTGCAGCAGATACCAAGCCATGCCGCCGTCATGCGGCTGTTCGCGTTGCCCGCGTCAGCCGCAGGCCCATTTCAAGAACCGCCGAACGACCAGGTCTTTGTGAACCCGTACACCGGCGAGATGCTGGGCGAGCGCAAGTGGGGTGACATTACCCAGGGCGTGAAGAACCTCATGCCCTTCATTTACCGCCTGCACTATTCCCTGGCGTTGGAAAAGGCTGGCGAGACGTTGTTGGGCATTGTTGCCTTGCTATGGACGGTGGACTGCTTTGCCGGAGCTTGGCTCACCTTGCCAGCGCCGAAGCGCAATAAGGTTGCATGGCAGGCCCGGCCGTGGCTGCTGCGCTGGTGGCCGTCCTGGAAGCTGCGCTGGCGGCAAGACAGCTACAAACTTAACTTTGACCTGCACCGTGCCGGCGGCTTGTGGGTTTGGGCCATGCTGTTCGTGCTGGCGTGGAGCAGCGTCGCCTTCAACCTGCACCAAGAAGTCTATGACCCGGTGATGCGGACCCTGTTCGCCCATCAACGCGATGAACAAGGTCAAGCGCAGTCCCTACAGCCGAGCCGCGCCCCGGCGCTGGACTGGGCTGCCGCCCGCAAGACTGGACAGAAGTTGATGGCGGAGCAGGCCCGCCTGCATGGCTTCAGCATCATTGAAGAAACCTTGATGGTGCACGACCCGGCCCGCGGCCAGCACGGCATCTGGCGCTACCAAGTGCGCAGCAGCCGCGACATCCGCGACCGATGGGGCAGCACGCAGGTGATCTTCGATGCCGACACCGGTGAGCTCCTCCATATCTGGCTGCCCACGGGGGCTGCTGCCGGCGACACCATCCGCACCTGGCTTACCAGCCTGCACATGGCGGCGCTGTGGGGCACGCCGTTCCGGCTTTTCATGACGGGAATGGGTGTCGCGGTGGTCCTCCTGAGCGCCACAGGCCTAGTGATTTGGATGCGCAAACGTCAGGCACGAGTATTTGCCCGCGCACGCGATCGTGCTGCCGCAGTGCTGGTGGGAGAGTGAGACCGCGCCTGCACCGGCATGCCGTGGCAGGCCATCGCTTGGCAGCCGTCAGGGAGCAGTGGCATTTCGATGGTGCCATGCAGCTGTGGTTTGCAGCGCTGCTGGCTGCTCAAACCGCAATTCACTCTCGCCCCGCCCCAAAGCCTCCGACAACGAAGGGTGGTGTGCCGCCCGGCTCACCACCCTTTGATTAGCGCAGGGCGTGCTACTTGGTGATCGTCACCGACGACGCCACATTCTTCGCGGCATCGTAGGTCATGCCAGTACCCGTAATGCCCGACACCGAGAACGTGGTGGACGTCACCGTGTTCTTGACGGTGATGGACACCGAGCACACGCCCGTGCTGCCGGTGATGCAGCCATAGGTGGTGGAGTTCACGTTGAAGCGGCCGGATACCGTAGCGCCTGGCACGACGCTGCCCTTGGTGTCGATCACCGTGATGGTGGCCTTGGCAGCCCAGTTGGCCTTGGCGGTGGTCTTGGAGCCTGCGAGGCCGCCAACGTAAACGGCCTGGGTGGTGGTGACGGTATCGGAGCCGGTGTACAGCAGCAGGTTGGGCGACCCGGTGCCAGCACTCGTGACTTTGTTAGGGGTGGCGCGCGAGGTGATGAGCTGCGCCAACTCGCCTGACGTCAGCCCAGGCTCGCCCTGCAGCAGCAGTGCGGCATTGCCGGCCGCGTGAGGGGCCGCCATCGAGGTGCCGCTCATCGTGACGGCCGCTGTATCGCCGGAGATGCCGGCCGAGGTGATGGACGAGCCCGGTGCAAACACGTCCAGGCACTTGCCCCAATTGGAGTAAGACGCGCGCGAATCATTGCTGGCGGTGGCGCCCACGGTGATGGCCGACGGCTCGCGGGCGGGCGAACTGTTGCAGGCGTCCACGTTCGAGTTGCCCGCCGCCACCGCCACGGCAATACCGCGCGAGACCACGTTGGCCACCGCGCTGTCCAACGTGGACGAGGCCCCGCCGCCCAGCGACATGTTGACAACCGCAGGCCGCACCGCGTTGACGGCGACCCAGTCCAGGCCGGCCAGCACGCCGCTCATGGTGCCCGAGCCATCGCAAGCCAACACCCGAACGGGCACCACGCTGGCCCCCTTGGCGACGCCATAGGTGCCACCAGCGGCGGTGGCCGCCACGTGGGTGCCATGACCGTGGCAGTCGTTGGTGCCGCGGCCATCCGCAATGGCGGTGTAGCCGGCACGCACGCGGCCGCCGAAGTCGGCGTGCGATGCGCGCACGCCGGTGTCGAGCACGTGGATCTGCACGCCTTGGCCGGTGGCTGTGTAGCGGTAGGTAGCGTCCAGCGGCAGGGCACGCTGGTCAGAGCGGTCCAGGCCCCAGGTAGCGCTGGTCTGGGTGGTCTGCTGGTGGTGCACGGTCAGGTCGGGCTCGACGGACTGCACCAGCGGGTGCCGACGCATGGCCTCTAGGAAGTGGGAGCTGGTGCGCGTGGGCAGCGTCACCGCAAAACCCTTCAGGACGTGCTCATACACAAAGTCGGGTCGGGTGCCCGCGCCATTGGCGAGCGACTCTGCATGCTGGCGCACGGCGTTGGCATGCGGCGCAAACACGACTACGTACCGGGTGCGTTCAGGCTGCTGCGCTACAGAGTCAGGCTGTGCCGGTGCCGCAGCGCTGGCATGAGACGCAGCCCAGAGCGTTGCGGCAGACAGAACTGCCAGGGTGAGCAGGGTGCGGCGCAGGGCGGTGCCGCTGCGGGCGGGGAGATGTGCTGTGGTGCGGATCATCGTAGGCCTCTTTGGTCTGAGAGGCCGGCGGGGGGTACGGTCCCCGGCGCCGGCGGCCCCGCTGCCATGGCGCTTTTGCGCGGTAGGCCGGTGGCTTTGCGTCCCGCGCTTTCACGCGGTTTGCCGTTACAACAAGTTGCATTTTACCGGGCGCACCCGGACCAGAGCAAGCGCAATCCTTGCGGCGGGCGATTCGAAGGGGTATTGCAGGCCAGCACGGCGGGGGTGGCGGCCCCAGCCCGGGCGTTCAGCGGGTGTGGCGCCCGCCTCGGGCGCGCCGCGTGTGTCCAGCGCTCTGGCAGGCGCGGCGATAGGCGCGCAGGGTCTGCTCGGCACGCAGCAGGACCGTCGTCTCCACCGCAGCCGCAGGGTCGCCGTCTGCATCGCTGCGGGCAGCCTGCAACTCGGCCATGCTCATGCCCGAGGCCTCGCCGGTCAGCAGCGCAATGCCGTCGCTGACATGTTCCATGGTGTAGACGTGGAACAGGCCTTGCTCCACGGCATCCAGGATGGCGCGGTCCAGCATCAGGTGGCGGCGGTTGCGGGCGGGGATCAGCACGCCCTGCGTTCCGTCCAGCCCGGCCATGGCGCACGCGCGAAACCAGCCCTCGATCTTTTCGTTGATGCCGCCCACGGGCAGCACCTCGCCGTGCTGGTTGAGCGCGCCTGTCACGGCAATGCCTTGGCGCAGGGGCAGGCCTGACAGGCTGGACAGCAGCGCATACAGCTCGGCGCAACTGGCCGAGTCGCCTTCCACGCCGCTGTATTCCTGCTCGAACACGATGGACGCATTCAGCGCGAGCGGCGCCACGTGGCTGAACAGCGCGGTGAGGTAGCTGTGCAAGATCAGCACGCCCTTGTCGTGGATGGGGCCGGACATATCGACCTCGCGCTCGATGTTGAGCAGGCCTTCTTGCCCGGCAAAGGTGCGCGCAGTGATGCGCACGGGGAAGCCAAAGCGGTAGTCGCCCAGGTCAACCTGCGTCATGGCGTTGATCTGGCCGGTGATGGCGCCCGTCAGGGTGATCAACCGTTCGCCTTCGGTGATGGAGTCGTGCAGCTCTTCTTCGGGCTGGTTGTGGCGCTGGGCGCGGGCGGCCAGGGCGGCTTGCACGTCGGCGTCGCGCACCAGGGGCGTGGCGCCATGGGGATAAAACGGTTCGCCTTGATCCTTTGGACGGGCTTCGACAGGCTCAGCCTCAACGGTGTTTGCGGTGGCCGAGGTGGCAGAGGTGGCTGAAGTGTTTGCGGTGTTTGCTGTGTTTGAGAGGTCGCCCCATTTCTTTTGTAGGGCGCTGCGTGCCTGGCACAGCGCTGCGCTTTCAATCACCAGCGCTTCGGTGTGTGCAAAGCGGGCGCTTTGGCGGCCCTGGTCATCGGCCTCGCGGTGGGTTTGCTCTAGCAGCAGGGCCACGGCGTCGGGTGCGAAGTGGGGCAGGCCGCGCTTTTTGCAGCAGTGCGCTATGAAGATGGCGGTGGCGTGGTGGGTGGCGGGCGTAGCGGCAAAGTGGTCTGAAAAATCCACCTTCACGCGAAAGCGCCGGGCGGCGTCGGGGTCTGCGTCTTGCAGGGCGTAGTACTCGTCCACCGATCCGATCAGCACGATTTTCACGTCCACATCCACGGGCTCCGGCTGCAGCGCGGCAGCGCCGCCAGGCCCGTGGCCGGGGCCGCCGCTGGCGTCGTCGATCTGCAGGCGGCCGCAGCGCAAAAACCGGCGCAGGCGCTGCCACAGGCCTTCTTCGGCGGCCAGGTCGTGCAGGTGCAGCAGGATGAAGCCGCCGTGCGCTTTGAGCAGGCTGCCCGCGTGCACGCTGGAGTGGTCGGCCTGCACGGTGTCGGCGTCTGAGCCGTGTTCGATACTGCCAAACAGCGTGCGCAGGGTGGGGTTGTCCTCAACCACCACGGGCGCGGCGGTGCGGCCATGGTTGTCGACCACCACGTTCACCTGGCAGCGCGCCAGCAGCTCGTCGAGGGCGTCCTTGCGGTCGTCTTCGGCGTCGGCCACCTGGTCGTTGGCAGGGTCACCGTCGCCGGGTTCGAACAGGTCGATGTGGTCCAGCACGGTGCGCTCTACCTGGTCGAGCCACTGGGTGAGCTTGATGGCGTCTTTGATCTGCTGGCGCAGGTTTTGGCGCAGGGTGTGCAGCGCGTGGTCCACCAGCGGTTTGACGGCCTGGCGGCGCAGGGTGGCCAGGGCTTCGTCGCGGGCGCGCTCCAGCGGGCGGGTGGCTTCCAGAAAACGCGCGATCTCTGCGCGCAGGGCCTGCTCGGCGATGTCGATCTCGGCGCGGCGTTCGCGCGGCAGGGCGTGGGCTTCGGCTTCGGTCAGCGGCTGGCCTTTGGGGCCGGTCAGCGTGAACACCATGTGCCCGCCTTCGCGCGACAGGCGGAACTGGCGGGCCTCGGCAAACGCATCCAGCACGGCAAAGGCCTCGGTCTCCTGCGCGTGCCAGGCTTTTTCGATGCGCTCGGCGTCGGCCTTGAAGTCGGGGCTGGTCAGGCGCTTCGGGATGTCGGCCTGCAGGCTTTTGGCCATATCTGCCATGCCTTGGCGCAACTGACGACCCTGGCCTGCGGGCAGGCGCAGCGCGCGGGGCCGGTCGGGCGCGTCAAAGTTGTGCAGGTAGCACAGGTCGGGGGGGACCACGCGCTCTGCCGCTGCGGCCTGCATGGCCTGGCGCAGCAGCGACGCGCGGCCGCTGCCCACTTCGCCCAGTGCAAACAAGTGGTAGTCGGGCTGCTGCATCGCCAGGCCAAACTGCGCCGCGGCCTGCGCGCGCTCCTGGCCGATCCAGGGCAGGGGCAGGTCTTGCAGCTCGGCCGTGCTGGCAAAACCCAGCGTGGCGGGGTCGATGGCGAGGCGCAGTTGGTGGGGGGCGAGGGCAGAAGCGGACATCGGTGCGGTTGTTGGGGGGAGGGCAGAGTCACCAAAGTGCGTCTGCTACCAAAAATATGAGTCAAATTGGCCTCTAGCGCTTGTTGAATAAGCGCTAGTAGCTATCAAAATAGTAGTTATTGGCAGTCAATGTGCCACGGGGCACACACCCGCAGGGGCGCCGCCCGCCAGCGCGTGGCTACGCGCATCGGCCAGCGCGGCGGCGGTGGGGGCCTCGGTGGGCCAGCCGGCCATGTGCTGCTGCGCCACGCGGCTGAGCGCGGTGATCCAGTGGGTGTTGTCGTTCAGGCAAGGGATGTAGTGAAACTCTTTGCCACCCGCGTGCAAAAAGGCCTCGCGCACTTCCATGTTGATTTCTTCCAGCGTCTCCAGGCAGTCGCTGGTAAAGCCGGGGCAAACCACATCGATGCGCCGCGTGCCCGCCTTGCCCAGCGCTTCTATGGTGGGCTGGGTGTAGGGCTCTAGCCATTTGGCCTTGCCAAAGCGGGACTGGAAGGTGATGCGGTAGCGGTCCTCGCGCAGGCCCAGGCGCTCGGCCAGCAGGCGACCGGTTTTGCGCGACTCGCAGTGGTAGGGGTCGCCCAGGTGCAGGGTGCGTTCGGGCACACCATGAAAGCTCATCACCAGTTGGTCGGGCTGGCCGTGGGTCTTCCAGTGGGTTTCGATGGTGCGGGCCAGCGCGTCGATGTAGCCGGGCGCGTCGTGATAGCGGTTCACAAACCGCAGTTCGGGCACGTTGCGTGTGGCAGCTGCCCAGGTGTAGACGGCGTCAAACACGCTGGCGGTGGTGGTGGCCGAGTACTGCGGGTACAGCGGCAAGATCAGGATGCGTGTGGCGCCTTCGGCCTTCAATGCATCCAGCTGGCTGGCGATGGACGGGTTGCCGTAGCGCATCGCGTGGCGCACCAGCACGTTGTGCCCGGCCTCGCCCAGCCAGCCGCGCAACAGGCTGGCCTGCTTGGCCGTCCACACCGCCAGGGCCGAGCCTTCAGGGGTCCACACGCTGGCGTATTTGGCGGCTGACTTGGCGGGGCGGGTGCGCAAGATGATGCCGTGCAGGATGGGCAGCCACAGCAGCCGGGGGATCTCCACCACGCGGTGGTCGCCCAGAAACTGCGCCAGATAACGGCGCACGGCGGGGGCCGTGGGTTCGTCGGGCGTGCCCAGATTGCACAGAAGCACCGCAGTGCGTTCGGCCTGGCCGTGGGTGAAGGGGGGTTCGGGGTGGAAGGAAGGCATGCAGCATTTTCACCCACGCGCAGCACCCGGGCAGCTCTGGGCCTTTCTGGGGGTGAGGGCGTCGCTTTTGCCATGCCTCGGGTAATCCCCGATGCGGCTCTGAAACCGGTTTCATAAACTTGGCGCACTTTGGAATAACGCCTCTTCACCGTGAATTACCAGTTTCAGTTCGATGCCGTTTTTGCCGCGTGGCCCTTGTTGCTCAAGGGCACGTGGATCACCGTGCAGCTGTCGCTCACGGCCACGCTGCTGGGGTTGGTGGTGGCCATCTTTTGTGCGTGGGGCAAGACGGGTGGGCCCGGCTGGCTGCGGTTTTTGATCAATGCGTACATCGAGGTCATCCGCAACACGCCTTTCATCGTGCAGCTGTTCTTTTTCTTCTTTGCGCTGCCCTCCATCGGGCTGCGCTGGTCGCCCTATACCGCCGCATTGACGGCCATGGTGGTCAACCTGGGTGCCTATGCGGCAGAGATCGTTCGGGCGGGCATTGAATCGATTCCCAAGGGGCAGATCGAGGCGGGCAAGGCGCTCAACCTCAAGCCGTGGGAGATTTTCCGGTTCGTTGTCTTGAAGCCCGCGCTCAAGGCCATCTACCCGGCGCTCACCAGTCAGTTCATCTTGCTGATGCTGAGTTCGGCCGTGGTGTCGGTCATCTCGGCGGACGACCTGACCTCGGTGGCGGCCAATTTGCAGTCGCAGACCTTTCGCAGCTTTGAGATTTACATCGTGGTGGCCGCCATCTATCTGCTGCTGGCCATGACGTTCTCTGCGCTGTTCAAGCTGATCTACCAGCGCACGCTCAACTACCCCGACCGCCGCTGAGCCAGGACTGCCCCCCATGCGTACTTTTGGACTCTCCGAGTTTCTTTTCATCGTGCAGGCCGCGCAGTGGACGCTGGCTTTGTCCGCCATTGCCTTTGTGGGCGGGGCGCTGCTGGGCTTGCTGGTGGCGTTGTCGCGCACGTCTGAAAACGCCGTGGCCCGCAATGCCGCGCGGGCGTTTATCCAGATTTTTCAGGGCACGCCGCTGCTGCTGCAGTTGTTTTTGATCTTCTTTGGCGCCCCGGTGCTGGGGCTTGATATCAATCCCTGGGTGGCCGCAGGCGCGGCGCTGGTGTTGAACAGCGCGGCCTTTCTGGCTGAAATCTGGCGCGGTTGTATCGAAGCCGTGCCACGCGGTCAGTGGGAGGCCGCGCAGGCCCTGAACCTGAGCTACCTGAACCGCATGCGGTTTGTGGTGCTGCCCCAGGCTTTCAAGATTGCGCTGCCGCCCACGGTGGGCTACATGGTGCAGATCATCAAGGGCACGTCACTGGCGGCCATCATTGGTTTTACCGAGATCACCCGCGCGGGCCAGATCATCAACAACGCCACGTTTCAACCGCTGCATGTGTTTACCACCGTTGCCGCGCTGTACTTTGTGATTTGCTGGCCGCTGTCGCTGCTGGCAGCGCGCATGGAGCGCAAGCGCGCCCGGGCCTTTGCGCGCTAAACATTTCTTTTCCGCTGCCCTTTCATACCTACTACCAGGAGACATGTCATGACCTTTTCCCTGCACCGCCGCACTGCCACCGCCGCCTTGGCCGCCATCGGCCTGGGCGCCGCCCTTACGGCGTTTACCCCGCTGGCGTCGGCCCAAAGCGTGGACGACATCAAGAAGAAGGGCGAGATCACCATCGGCATGCTGGTGGACTTTCCGCCCTACGGCACCACCAACGCGCAAAACCAGCCCGACGGCTATGACGCCGACGTGGCCAAGCTGCTGGCCAAGGAGCTGGGCGTCAAAGCCAACATCGTGCCCGTCACCGGCCCCAACCGCATTCCCTTTCTGCTGACCAACAAGGTTGATGTGCTCGTCGCATCGCTGGCCATCACGCCCGAGCGCGCCAAACAGGTTCAGTTCTCGCAGCCCTACGCAGCCGCCACCATCGTGCTGTACGGCAAGACAGGCGCCAACATCAAAAGCGCGGCCGACCTGAAAACCGTGCGCGTGGGCGTGGCCCGTGCCAGCACCCAGGACGTGGCTGTGACCAAGGCCGCGCCCGAGGGCACCGAGATCCGCCGCTTTGACGACGATGCATCGGCCATGCAGGCACTGATCTCCGGCCAGGTCGATGCCATTGGCTGTTCGGTCACCGTGGCCGCGCAGATCGCCAAGCGCGTGCCTGCCAACACGTTTGAAAACAAGTTCAACCTGCTGCAGCAGGCCATGGGCATTGCCATGCGCCCCGGCCAGGAAGACCTGCACAAGGCCGTGAACGAGTTTGTGGCGCGCAACACCGCCAACGGCGAGCTGAACAAGCTGTACCAAAAATGGCTGGGCGCCGACCTGCCCAAGCTGCAATAAAGCCACCGCCAGACCGGACAGCACAAGGAGCCATTGATGAGCGACGCAGTCACGACCCCGAGCGGCACACCGCCGATCATCCGCATGGAAGGGGTCAACAAGTGGTACGACAGCTTTCAGGTGCTGACCGACATCAACCTGTCGGTGCGGCCCGGCGAGCGCATCGTGATCTGCGGGCCATCGGGCTCGGGCAAGTCCACACTGATCCGCTGCATCAACAGGCTGGAGACGGTGCAAAAGGGCTTGATTGAAGTCGATGGCATTGAGCTGACCGCAGGCGGCAAGAACGTGGATGCCGTGCGTGCCGAGGTGGGCATGGTGTTCCAGCAGTTCAACCTGTTCCCGCACCTGACCATTCTGGAAAACTGCACGCTGGCGCCCATGCGCTCGCGTGGCATGAGCAAGGCCGAAGCCGAAGAGGTGGCCATGAAGTACCTCACGCGGGTGCGCATCCCTGAGCAGGCGCACAAACACCCCAGCCAGCTGTCGGGCGGGCAGCAGCAGCGCGTGGCCATTGCGCGGGCGCTGTGCATGGCGCCCAAGGTCATGCTGTTTGACGAACCCACGTCCGCGCTGGACCCTGAGATGGTCAAGGAAGTGCTGGACACCATGATCGGCCTGGCCGAAGACGGCATGACCATGCTGTGCGTGACCCACGAGATGGGTTTTGCCCGCAGCGTGGCTGACCGCGTGATTTTTATGGCCGACGGAAAGATCCTGGAGCAGGCGCCGCCCGCGCAGTTCTTTGGCCAGCCCCAGCACGAAAAGACCCGGCAGTTTTTGGGCCAGATTTTGAGTTCGCACCACGGGCATTGATGGTGACCTGATGGGCGTGCTGTTGAAGGGCCTCGTCACGGGGCCTGAAAGAAAAACATGAAGGTATTGATTTCGTTGTCCTCCTTTGGCGCGGCTGAAACCGCGCGCCACGGGCAGTTGTGGTGCACCGAGCTGGGTCGCCAGGCCGGTGCCGATGGCGTGGAAGTGCGCGGCGAGTTGCTGCGCGATGCGGCCACCGAACTGCCTGCATTGGCCGGGCTGGCAGCGGTCTATTCCAGCCCCGAGGGTCTGTGGACTCACGATGGTCAGCTCGACGAGGCCGCGTTGGCGCGCGGGTTGCATGCTGCTGCGGTGCTGCGAGCGCCACGGCTGAAGATGGCCATTGGAGGCTTTGGTGCGCAGTCGCACGCCTCGCTCCTGCAGCTCAAGGCCTTGCTCCAGTCTCAATCGGTTGAGCTGGTCATCGAAAACGACCAGACTGCCACTGCCGGAACACTGCCCGCGCTGCAGGCCTTTTTTGCAGCGCAAGCGCAGGCTGGGTTGGACCTTGGCATGACGTTTGACATGGGCAACTGGCACTGGCAAGGCGAATGCCCTTTGCAGGCCGCACAGGCTCTGGCGCCACAGGTGCGCTATGTGCACTGCAAGGGCGTGCAGCGCCTGCCGGGCAAGTGGGTGGCCGTACCGCTGGCCGAATCAGTGGCGCCCTGGCGCGCCGTGCTGCGTGCGCTGCCCGCCAGCGTGCCCCACGCCATTGAATACCCGCTGGTGGGCGATGACCTGGTGGCCGTCACGCGCGACCAGGTCGCCTTCATCCGCGCAGCAAGGCAGGCCGCATGAGCACCTCTGCTTTTGATGTCGCCCTGTTTGGGGAGGCCATGCTGCTGCTGGTGGCCAACGAGCCCGGCCCGCTGGAGAACGCCACGGGTTTTCACAAACGCACGGCAGGGGCTGAGACCAATGTGGCCATCGGCCTGGCGCGCCTGGGCCTGAAGGTGGGCTGGGCCAGCCGCCTGGGCACTGATTCGATGGGCCGCGCCTTGCTGGGCGCCATGCAGGGCGAGGGCATCGACTGCTCGCACGTGGTGTGTGACGCCACGCAACGCACCGGCTTTCAGTTCAAGGAGCGCGTGACCGATGGCCGTGACCCGCAGGTGGAATACCACCGCAAGGGCTCGGCCGCCAGCCAGATGGGGCCAGCCGATGTGGACGAGGCCTGGCTGCGTTCAGCGCGCCACTTGCATGCCACCGGCGTGTTTGCGGCCATTTCTGACACCAGCCTGCAGGCAGCCATTCGCACGCTGGAGGTGATGCGCGCCGCAGGCCGCACCATTTCGTTCGACCCCAATTTGCGCCCCACGCTGTGGTCGTCGCCCGAGACGATGCGCCACTGGATCAACACCCTGGCCACGTATGCCGACTGGGTGCTGCCCGGCATGGAAGAGGGCGTTTTCCTGACCGGTGAAACCACGCCTGAAGGCGTGGCGCGTTTCTACCGTGAACGCGGCGCGAAGCTGGTGGTGGTCAAGCTGGGCGCAGAGGGCGCGTACTACGACAGCGCCGCAGAAGGCACAGGCCATGTGCCCGGCGTGCCGGTGGCGCAGGTGGTGGACACCGTGGGCGCGGGCGATGGTTTTGCCGTGGGCGTCATCAGTGCCTTGCTGGCCGGGCTGCCCGTGCAAGCTGCCGTGTGCCGGGGCGCCTGGATTGGCGCGCGTGCCGTGCAGGTGCTGGGCGACACCGAAGGCCTGCCCTCTCAAGCGCAGTTGCTGGAGGCCGGTCTGTGACCTTGTCTGATCAGACGCAAGGCAGCAATGCCGTGCGCAAGCAGGTGCTGGTGTTTCGCGCGCTTCCGCCCGACCAGCTCGCGCGGCTGCAGGCGGTGCATGACGTGACCGTGGCCGACCCGCGCAAGCCCGAAGAACGCGCCCGTTTTGATGCGGCGCTGGCGCAGGCGCAGGGGCTGATTGGCTCCAGCTTTCCGGTCGATGCAGCCTTGCTGGCCCGCGCGCCCCGGCTGGAAGTGGTGTCCAACGTTTCTGTGGGCGTAGACAACTACGCGCTGGACGCGCTGCAGGCGCGCGGCATTCTGTTGTGCCACACCCCCGGGGTGCTCGATGAAACGGTGGCAGACTCGGTGTTTGCCTTGCTCATGGCCACCAGCCGCCGGGTGGTGGAGCTGTCGCAACTCGTGCGCGAAGGCCGGTGGACCCACAACATTGGAGAAGATTTGTTTGGCAGCGATGTGCATGGCAAGACGCTGGGACTGCTCGGATTTGGCCGCATCGGCCAGGCCGTCGCACGCCGCGCTGCTCTGGGTTTTGGCATGCCCGTGATCTACCACGCGCGCAGGCCGGTGGACCTGGCCGCCCAGGCGCCTGAGCTGGAGGGCAAGGCCGAACATGTGCCGCTGACCACGTTGCTGGCAAAGGCGGACTTCGTGGTGGCCATGCTGCCCTTGTCTGCCAGCACACGGGGCATGGTCAACGCCGACGTGTTTGCGGCGATGAAGCCGGGCGCTGTTTTCATCAACGGCGGACGTGGCGCCACCGTGGTCGAACAAGACCTGCTGCACGCGCTGGACCACGGCAGCTTGCGGGCGGCGGGGCTCGACGTATTCGCCACCGAGCCACTGCCCCTGGCGTCGCCCCTGCGCACCCACCCGCGGGTCACGCCGCTGCCGCACATCGGCTCGGCCACGCACGACACGCGCCATGCCATGGCCGCACTGGCCACCACCAACCTGTTACAGGCTCTGGCAGGCCAGCGCCCCGCAGCGGTGGTCAACACGGCGCAGGCATGAGCGACCTGCCCTCAGCGCCCCGCGCCCGCGCCACCATTGCCGATGTCGCGGCCGAGGCGGGTGTGTCCAAGGCCACGGTGTCGCGTTTCTTTAACCACCGCGAACGCCTGCTCAGCCCCGACATCGCAGCCCGTGTCGAGGCCGCCATCGCCAAGCTGGCCTACGTGCCCAGCCCCATGGCGCAGGCGCTGAGCCATGGGCGCTCGCGGCTGATTGGCCTGGTGGTGGCCGACATCACCAACCCCTATTCGGTGGCGGTGTTGCGCGGCGCCGAGAAGGTCTGCCAGGAGGCGGGCTACCTGGTGATGCTGTTCAACCTGGGCAACGACCGCGAGCGCGAGCGCGCCGCCATCGACGCCCTGGCCAGCTACCAGGTGGACGGTTTTATCCTCAATACCCTGGGGCAGGGCGATGGCCAAACCGACGTCAACACCCTGCACGGCAAACCCGCTGTGTTGGTAGACCGCCGCCATACCGGCCTGGCGGCGGACTTTGTTTCGCTCGACAACGAGGGCGCCATGCGCGACGCCTGCACACACCTCGTGGAGCAAGGGTGGCAGCGCCTGCTCTACATCACCCAGCCGCTGCTCGGTGTGAGTTCGCGCATGGAGCGCACGTCGGCCTTTCGCGCCTTTGTGGTTGCCCAGGGCCGGGGCGTGCGCGGCGAGGTGCTGGAGCTTGCAACAGAGCAGAGCGACGACATGCTGGACCAGGCCCTTGCGCGCTGGCGCCAGAAGGCAAAGCCGGGCGAGCGCTGCGCCGTGGTCGCTGGCAATTCGGTGGTGACACTGCGCGTGGCAGCGGCCGTGTCGCGGGTGGGCTGGACCTTTGGGCAGGAGCTGGGGTTTGTGGGGTTTGACGACCCCGAATGGGCGTCGCTGATCCGGCCTGGCCTCAGCACGGTGGCGCAGCCCACCGACGCCATTGGCCACCGTGCCGCGCAATGCCTGCTGGAGCGTCTTGGCGGACTGCAAGGCCCGGTGCGCGAAAGCCTGCTGCCGGGGCGGCTGATCGTGCGTGGCTCATCGTTGGGTTTGCCATTGGCAAATGCGGCGGGCTGACCGTTTGTCGGTTGTTGCATGGGTGCATGGGTGCATGGGTGCATGGGTGCACGGGTGCATTAGTGCATTTGTCCGTTGGTGCAGAAGGTGCTGCGGTATGCTTTGCGGTTGCCGCCCGGCCTTCTGCAGGGCCATGCAGCCTGTCTGCTCCATCTTCCCCCGTGCTGTTTTTTCAGGTGCTCCCTAGTGCTGAATCCTTCCCTGGACATCTCCCGCGTTCGCGCCATTTCCATTGATCTGGACGACACCTTGTGGCCCATCTGGCCCACCATCACGCGGGCCGAAGCGGTGTTGTTGGATTGGCTCACGCACCACGCGCCCGCCACGGCCGCGCTGTTCTCCAACACCGAGGCGCTGCGGGCCATCCGCAACCAGATGGTCACGCTGCGCCCCGATCTGCAAAGTGATTTGAGCGCCATGCGGCGCGAGTCCATTCGCCTTGCGCTCACGCAGGCCGGTGACGAGCCCGCCCTGGCAGAGCCCGCCTTTGATCTCTTCTTTGCCGAGCGCCAGCGTGTGGATCTTTTTGAAGACGCGCACGACACACTGGCTTTTTTGTCGGCACGCTACCCGGTGGTGGCCTTGTCCAATGGCAATGCCGACGTGCACCGCATTGGCATCGGCCATTATTTTCGGGCCAGCATCAGTGCGTCGGTGTTCGGGGTGGCCAAGCCCGATGTGCGCATTTTTCATGCGGCAGCCGATGCAGCGCAGGTCCAGCCGCATGAGGTCTTGCATGTGGGCGACGACGCCACTCTGGATGCCCAGGGCGCGCTGGACGCGGGCATGCAGGCGGTGTGGATCAACACGGCCAACCACCCCTGGCCGCATGCGGCACTGCCCCACGCGACGGTGGGCAGCCTGACCGCCTTGTGCAAGTTGTTGTCGTAGGGTGTTGGCGCCCGCTGGGTGGACCATTTTTTGGGCTGCTCAGTCCCCGTTTCTTGTCTCAGATCAAGAGTTTTGCTGCTGCCATGGCGTGCGCGCTTGATCGCTCGGGCCTATGCCGCCACACTCTGCCACCATGCCTCGTAACCCACCTGTCCTGCCCGCAGTTCGCACCATCGGACTTCTGCAGCCCCTGAATTGGCTGAAGCTGGGCTGGCGCGATATGTGCCGTGCGGGCCGGACCAGCGTTGTACACGGCTTGGCCTTGGCCCTGTTGGGTGCGGCCATCATGGCGGTCGCGCACCACCGGTTCTGGCTATTGGCGGGGGCGCTGTCGGGCTTTTTGGTGGTGGCCCCGGTGCTGGCCACCAGCCTGTATGCGCTCAGCCGGGCGCTGGAGCGCGGCGAGCCCGCCACCTTTGGCGTGGTGCTCAAAACCTGGTTCAACTGGCAAAACAGCCACGTCAACAAATGGGGCAACGACTACTGGTGCATGGTGCAGTTCGGCGCCTTGCTGGCGCTGGCCGCCACCGGCTGGGTCATGACCTCCGCTGCACTCATCACCTTGCTCGCGCCCGTGCCCATTGAGACACCGTCGGATTTTTTGCGCCATGTGGTGCTGGCGCGCGAAGGCTGGCTGTTTGAGATCTGGTTGGCCCTGGGCAGCCTGATGGCAGCACCGATTTTTGCATCGAGCGTGGTGGCCATGCCGCTGCTGCTGGACCGCCGCGCCACGCTGCTGCAAGCGGTGCTGGCCAGCTGGCAGGTGGTGTTGGGCAACCCGCTGCCCATGGCGTTCTGGGCGGCGATCATTCTCGGGCTCACGCTGCTGGGGCTGGGGTCGCTGATGCTGGCACTGGTGGTGGTGATGCCGGTGCTGGGCCACGCCAGCTGGCATGCCTACCGCGATTTGATCGATGCTTCAAACTTGCCCGAGCGGGATGTCTCAACCTCTGCAGGCCCCGGGGGAGGAACGCAGTGATCTTCGGCTTTACCGAGGCGCAGATCTCAGGCTTCTTCCTGACCTACGGGGTGGGCGCGTTCATCCTGTACATGCTGTTCATCATCGGCCAGCTGGCGTGGGAATCCAAGGCTGGGAAGTTCGGTACCTTTGTACTCTTCTTGGGCCTGGGCGTGGGGTTTCTGGGGTTTGTGGCCAAGGTGGTCATCCAGTGGTGGCTGGAGAAGTGAGCGGGCTGGCTTGTGGGAGGGGCCGAGTCGCCCGGATCTTTCTCTCGGCGCATGACCAACGGGTCGCGCGGCGCGCCCTGTGAGTCACCACCACAGCCCTTCCTGGACAGCGCAACACCACCAGCTTGTCGCGCTGGTGCGTGCTTCGCCTGTGCTGATGTGCGCGCTGCGCACCGTGCGGAAACTGGAACTGAACTCGTGGTGCATAGGGGCCGGCGCAGTGCGCTCGCTGGTGTGGGATGCCCTGCATGAGTTTGCACAACCCACACCGCTGGACGACGTGGATGTTGTCTACTTCGACCCCACTGTGGAAAGTGCAGGACACGACGCGGCCCTGGAGTACCGGTTGTGCTGCGAGGGACCTTCTGTGGCATGGGAGGTCACCAACCAGGCGACCGTGCACCACTGGTTCGCGCGCCATCTGGGGCAGCAGGTAGCGCCCCTGGAGTCGCTGGAAGAAGGCGTGGGCACCTGGCCGGAGGTTGCCACTTGTGTGGGGGTTTTCCTGCGCGCTGACGACTCCATCGGCGTTGTGGCCCCCCACGGGCTGGACGACTTGTTCCACCTGATCGTTCGCCACAACCCGGTGCGCGCCGATGCCCGCACCTACCGCGAGCGCGTGGCGTCCAAGCGATTTGCCGAGCGCTGGCCGCTGCTGTCCATCCTCCCAGCCTGAGGCAGGTTCACGGAGACCGGAGCCTACTGCCGCCTCAGCGCACCCAGGACCGCAGGCCCAGTTCCCGCGCCAGCTGGCGGTAGTCGGCCAGGCTGCGCTGCACAAATTCCTCCAGCGCTGCGCCGGTGCGTGCAAAGGGGTACAGCCCGTACTGGCTGCACAGCGCGGCATAGCCGGGCGCGGCCAGTGCTTCGGCAAACGCGGCCACCCAGGCGCGCACGGCTGCATCCGGGGCGCTGGCGGCCATGTACAGGCCGCGCACCGTGGGCCAGACCAGGTCCACGCCCTGCTCGCGCGCCGTGGGCAGGTCGGCCAGGGTGCCGGGCAGGCGGGCCTGGGCCAGCACGGCCAGAAAGCGCAGGGGGGCGCCTTTGTCCAGAGCCTGCCGGGCCTCGGCTGCATCGCCGGTGAATACGCCGATGTGGCCGCCGCGCAGCGCCTTGAGCGCCTCGCCGCCGCCCTCAAACGACACAAACCGCATGCGCTTGGGGTCCTGCCCGGCTGCGCGGGTCAGCAGCGCGGCTTTCATCCAGTCCTGGCTGCCCAGGGTGCCACCGGCGCCAAATACCACGCGGGCCGGGTCTTTGCGCAGCGCGTCCACCACGTCTTGCAGGCGCTGGTGGGGCGAATCGCGGTGCACCGCCACCACGCCGTAGTCGGTGCCCAGGGTGGCGATCCAGCGCACGGCGCTCACCGGGTGGGGGCCAAAGCGGCCCTGTGCGATGTTGAGCAGCGAGCCGCTGGAGAACGCCACCAGCGTGCCCGGCCCGCCCAGCCGCCCGGTGGCGATCTGGTCAAACGCCATGGCGCCAATGCCCCCGGGCAGGTAGCGTGTTTGGAGGGGTGGGCGGGTGGGGCGCACGGCCTGCACCGCCTGCGTGGCCAGGCCGCAGGTCAGGTCGAACCCGCCGCCAGGGCGGGAGGGGGCGATGCATTCGGCGGGCTCCAGCGTTGCGTCGGCCGCCCAGGCCGCAGGTCCGCGCGCAGCGGCCGATGCGCCCGCCAGTGCTGCCAGCCACTGCAGGGTGCGGCGGCGGGGCAGGGTGGCGAGTGTGGTCGGTGCGGACGGCATGGCGGGAGAATTCTGGCGGAATCTGGGGCGCTGCGGGATGGGGGTTTTCAGCCCCGGGGCCACCACAGGATGGCCAGCAGGCCCCGGCCGCCAGAGCCTTCTTCCAGCCGCAGGCCGCCCCGGTGCCGTTCGGCGATGGAGCGCGCAATCGCCAGCCCCAGGCCCGAGCCGCCCGCTGCCGCCTGCGAGCCGCGCCGGTAGCGCTGGCCCAGTGCGTCGCGTTCGCTGGCGGGCAGGCCCGGGCCGTTGTCTTCCACGCTGATGCTCCAGCCCAGGCCGTCGCCCGTCGCCGACACGGTGACCGTGCCTTGCTCGGGCGTGTAGGCAATGGCGTTGGCGGCCAGGTTGGTGAGCGCCTCGCGCAGCAGGCCGCTGTCGCCCACGGCCATGAACTCGGGCGTGGGCGTGTGGATGCCAAAGTCGATCTGCCGCGCGCGGGCGCGCGGCATCAGCTCCAGCGCCACGGCGCGCAGCAGCGCGGCCAGGTCGAACGGGGCCAGTTCTACCGCCGCAGTGTCGCTGCGGCCCAGGGCCAGCAGTTGCTGGGTGCTGCGCGTGGCGCGCGCAATCTCGCCACCGATGGCGTCGAGCGTGCGCTGCACCTGGGCGGCGTCGGACTCGCGCCGGGCGTAGTCGATCTGCATCTGCAGCGTGGTGAGGTGGGTGCGCAGCTGGTGCGAGGCATCGTCTAGAAACTGCCGCTGCTGCGCCACCAGGTCTTGCGTGCGGGCCATCTGCTGGTTGGCGGCGGCCACCAGGGGGCGTATGTCGGCGGGCAGGTCGGTGTCGGCCATGGGGGTCATGTCGTCGGGGCTGCGTGCCTGTACCTCGCGCGCCAGGCGCGCCAGCGGGCGCAGCGCCACGGCCAGCGTGGCGGCCGTGCCCAGCACCATGAGCGCCAGCACCAGCGTGTCGCGCAGTGCGGCCCGGCGCACAAAGCGGCTGGTGAACTCCTGCCGCGAGCGGGTGCTTTCGGCCACCTGCACCAGCACGCTGCTGGCATCGGCCCCGGGCGCGGCGCCGTCCACCGCCCGGCGGTAGGCCGCCAGCCGCACGGATTCACCGAAATAGGTGGCGTCGTAGAAGCGGGGCTCGCCGGGTGTGAGCGTGCCGGGCGGCAGGGGCAGGTCGGCATTGCCCAGCTCTACCAGCCCGTCGGACGACGCCACGCGGAAGTACACATTGCCGCTGGCCGTGAGTTCAAAGAATTCGAGCATGCTGTAGGGCAGCTCGGCCGACAGACCGCCCGAGGCGGTGGAGATGTTGGCGTCGATGGATTTGAGCGCCCCGAGCAGCGAGCGGTCGTAGGCCGCGTTGGCCGCCTCCAGCGCATCGTGCCGCGTCATCCACAGCTCCACCCCGGTCACCACGGCCAACAGCGGCAGCAGCAGCACGGCCAGCAGCCGCCACAGGCTGGCGCGGCGCAGGCGCGCGGTCAGCCCCATGGCTCAGTCAGCCTCCAGCGCATAGCCCAGGCCGCGCAGCGTGGTGATGCGCACACCGCTGCCATCCAGGCGCTTGCGCAGGCGGTGCACAAACACCTCCACCGCTTCGGGGTGCACGTCATCGTCCTCAGAGAACACACGGTCCAGAATCTGCTGTTTGGAAAACGGCTCGCCGCTGCGTTGCACCAGCACGCGCAGCACCGCATGCTCGCGTGGCGACAGGGCCAGGGTCTCGCCACGCAATGTGAACTGCTTGCGTGCGTTGTCATATACCAGGGCGCCACAGGCCAGGCGCGGGTGCTCGTTGCCGCGCGCGCGGCGCACCAATGCATGCAGGCGCGCTTCCAGTTCGGCCAGTTCAAACGGTTTGGCCAAAAAGTCGTCGGCCCCGGCGTTGAGCGATCGCACCCGCTCGTCCAGCGAGTCGCGTGCCGTGAGGATCAACGCGGGCAGCCGCTGGTCGCGGTCGCGCAGGCGCTGCAGCACGGCCTGGCCGTCCAGCCCGGGCAGCCCCAGGTCGAGCACCAGCGCGTCGTAGTTATCGTGCTGCTGCAGGGCGCGGTCGGCCAGGCGCCCGTCGTTGACCCATTCCACCTGAATGCCCGCATGCTCCAGCGCCCGGCTGAGCCAAGTGCCGAGGCTGTGTTCGTCTTCTGCCAGGAGGATGCGCATGGGGGATGCTACTGCCATTGTTTGGTGGCACGGCTGCGTTCGCTTGCCATCGCCGCTGTCTGATGAGCCGGCCCTTTCCGGCGTTAGAGCCACCGGTGGGTTTCACCGTTGTGGGAAGGCGCCACAGGCGACTCAACAGGTTTTCATCAGTCGGGTTTCACCTTGGCCCGCAGCAACACCTTTTGCCATCGCGCTTGTTCCGAAGCGATGAATTTTGCGAATTCAGCTGGTGTGCTGCCAATGGCTTCCGCCGCATCGGCGTTCAGGCGCTTGAGCGAGTCGGGCGCTTTCACCGCTTTCGCGGCTTCGATGGCCAGCTTGTCCAGGTGCTCCTTGGGCAGCGTGGACGGGGCCAGCAGGCCGTACCACTGCGTCATCTCAAAGCCCGGAAAGCCCTGTTCGGCCACGGTGGGCACATCGGGCAGCTGCGGCAGCCGCTGGATCGAACCCGTGGCAATGCAGCGCACCTTGCCCGACTTGATGAGCGGCAGCATGGCGGCGGCGCCCACCGCTGCGGCGTCAAGCCTGCCCGACATCAGGTCGGTCGTCATGGGGCCGGTGCCTCTGTAGGGCACGTGCAGCATGAAGATCTCGGCCGTCATCTTGAGGTATTCGAACGCGAGATGGCCCGCGCTGCCATTGCCCGCCGAGCCATAGCTGAGCTTGGCGGGGTTCTTCTTGGCGTAGGCGATGAACTCTTTCAGGTTTTTGGCGGGCACATCGGGGTGAACCACGTACAGGCTGGGCACCTTGGCCAGCAGGCTCACGGGCTTGAAGTCCTTGGCGGCGTCGTAGGGCAGCTTGTCGAAGATAAAGGGGTTCACCGCCAGCGTGCCGATGTGGCCGAGGATCAGCGTGTGCTGGTCGTCGGCGCGCGCCACCTCCGACATGGCAATGTTGCCAGCCGCGCCGGGCTTGTTGTCCACATACACGCTTTGTCCCAGCGTCTTGCTCAGCTCGACAGCCGTAGAGCGCGCCACGATCTCCGAGCTGCCACCCGGCGCAAACGGGACAACAAAGCGGATGGACTTGGCGGGCCATGCGGCCTGCGCCGAAGCCAGGCCGGGCAGCAGGCCGCCCAGTGCCAGGGCGCCGCTGGCCCCCAGCAGGTGGCGGCGGGTGGGGTACAAATGTGGGGAAAGGGTGTGGTCGATAGGCATGCTTGTCTCCGTGAAAGCCGTGA
The DNA here is from genome assembly GCA_030692685.1 of Acidovorax sp. Taxonomy (GTDB): domain Bacteria; phylum Pseudomonadota; class Gammaproteobacteria; order Burkholderiales; family Burkholderiaceae_C; genus Acidovorax. The sequence goes on from JAUXZO010000129.1 coordinate 99,361, forward strand.
AAGCCGTGAGGGCGTTAGCGGATGCCATGGTGGGCGTCGCGTGCTTTCGGAATGCTGTCAGTTGGCATGGGGTTTTCCCCAGCTCGCCGACGCAAGGGGCTGTGCTCAGGAGATCAATGCAATGCCGCTACCGCCGTGCCGCACAACACGGCCCCTTCGAGCGTGGCGGGGTAGGGGCCGTCCACGTAGTCACCGCAGGCGGTCAACCCTGGCAATACCTGCATGCCAGGACGCTGCAGCCCTGGTGTGCAAGCAAAGGTGGCGCGCTTTTCAACCACCGACTGCACGGGCTTCAGTGTGGCAATGCCCAGTTGGCTGGCAGCTTGCCGCAGCACTTGTTGTTCGATCTGCGAGCGGTCCCCGTCACTCGCGCTGACCACAAAAGCCAGCAAGCCATGGCTGCCATCGAGCTGGCCCCGGTCGAACACGAACTGCGCGGGGTGCTCGGCCGTGTTGCGCAGCGCCAGCATGGGCAGGGGCAAACGCGCTCCGTCGGCGTGGGCGTAGACAGTGGTGATGGCCTCAAAGCGCAGGGCACTGGCCTGGTCAATCCAAGGGGTGGCACTGGCCAGCCCGGCGATGCTGGCCACGCCCGCCACAAGCCGGCTCGCCTCCCACGAAGGGCAGGCGAGGGTGATGTGGTCAAACTCGCTGCGGGCACCGTCTGCGTCGTTCGCACCGCCGCTCGCACACACCACCTGCCAGCGTCCGCCCGGTTGAGGTAACAGCCGCTGAACCCGTTGAGCGGTGACCACCTGGCCGCCGTTCTGGGTAACCCAACGGGCCGCAGGCTCGGGGAAAAGCGCGCCCAGGTCGGTGCGCGGCAGCAGCAGGTTGGAGCCGCCGCGCCCGCTGAAAAGGCTGTCTTGCAGCACCCGCAGAAACACCTGCCCGCTGGCTTGCGCTGCCGGGGTATTGAGCGCCGACACACACAGCGGGTCAATGAACTCGGCCATCAACCGTGGCGTGAGCGAGGCGCACAGTTGCGCCACCGAAATCTGGGGTGCGCAGCGAAAGCCGCGCAGTTGCCACCCGGTGGCTGTGCGCAGCAGCGCCAGCTTGTCGCCCCAGCCCCAGCCCTTGGCGCGCGCAATGCCGAGCAGGGCATCCAGCGGCGGTGGCAAGTCAGGCAGTTGCAGCCCCTGGCCATCGGGAAACTGCAGCGTGAGCGGCAGGCGCAGCAGGGCAGTGCGGGTGTCCACGCCCACCAACCCCATCAGGCGCAGACACTCCGCGTAGGCCCCGATGAGAATGTGTTGACCGTTGTCCAGGGCGATGGGGCTGCCATCCGGTAGCTGCGCTGGCACTGCGCGTGCGCGGCCGCCCACGGTGCGCGCAGCTTCGAACACCGTGACCTGGCGGCCTGCCTGCGAGTGCGCAATGGCGGCCGCCATGCCCGCCCAGCCTGCACCGACCACGGCGACCTTCATGGATGGAACGCGACGATGACCATCACATCCGGCCCAGCGCCTGCACCTTCCAGGCCAGCCAGAACTTGCGCAGCGGCGTGAGGCGGATGCGCTGGTGCAGCACCTGAAAGTTCTCGTGCTCGATCTCGCGCAGCAAGGTGCGGTAGATGCTGGCCATCATCAGCCCCGGCTTTTGGGCGCGGCGGTCTGCGTCTGGCAGCAGGGCCAGGGCCTCGTCGTACAGGCGTTGTGCGCGTTCGGCCTGAAACCGCATCAGCGCGGTGAAGCGGTCGGAGTACGTGCGCTTCAAAATCTCGTGCGCCTTCACGTCGAACTGCTGCAGCTCGCTCACGGGCAGGTAGATACGGCCCAGCATGGCGTCTTCGCCCACGTCGCGGATGATGTTGGTCATCTGAAACGCCAGGCCCAGCTTGTGGGCGTATTCGGTAGTGCGCGGGTCGGTCTGGCCAAAGATGCGCGCCGCCACCTCGCCCACGATCCCTGCCACGAGGTGGCAATACCCCTTGAGGCCCGCAAAGTCGAGGTAACGGGTCTGCTCCAGGTCCATCTGGCAGCCGTCGATCACGGCCTGCAGGTGGCGTTGTTCGATGCCGTATTCAGCGGTGTGGGGCATCAGTGCCAGCATCACCGGGTGGGTGGGCTGGCCCGCATAGGCCTTGGCCACCTCGGCCTGCCACCAGGCCAGCTTGGTGCGGGCCACGCCGGGGTCGGTCACTTCGTCCACTACATCGTCCACCTCGCGGCAGAACGCATAGAACGCCGTGATGGCCGCGCGGCGCGGCGCTGGCAAAAAGAGAAAAGCGTAATAAAAGCTGCTGCCCGAGGCCACGGCTTTTTGCTGTACGTACTGCTGGGGGGTCATGGGGCGGGATTGTCCCATGGCGGGCTGGGATCGTCGGGGGAGCAGGATTTGAGGTGTTTTTGGCCTCTAGCGCTTATTGGATAGGCGCTGGCAGCTACTATTTTTGTAGTTTTGGTGGTGCGAGCCGCTGATCCCCAGCGTTAGACCACCTGCCGCCAGCTTGTTGGCTGCGGCGCCTGGTGCTGCAAATTCTCACCAAAGCGCGTCAGCCAAAATCTGTGCGCTGTCGGCTCGAAGCGATCGGAACACAAACGCAACCATAGTCTCCGGCGCAGTACTGCGCAACGCTAGCGCCATTTCTCCAGACGCATCCCGGCAATCAATGGCGCCACAACCGCCACCAGCCAGACGATTTTGCTCGTTGTGAGATCTGTCAACGGAGCTAGAAACCAAGCAGCCGGAATCAACACCGAAGCGCAAAGAAGCACTGTGCGCCGATGAAAAACGCTTGCAACGTAGTGCTGACAGACAGGACAGATTGCTGGGTTGAACTTGGTTGGCGCTACGAAGCCAATTTCACGATTGCACCAAGGACATTTCACGGTAATTGCGACAAGTAAAGTTGATATTGGCTGAATACGGTCGGGCTGCCGTGCCAGCAGGGTTAATTCAGACGATTTCGTGGGGCCACGCTGTCTCCTGTCAACGCGTCCAAGTGGGATTCAGGACTTGATCTGGCCGGGGCCGGTCTCACGGTCGGTTGATTGTGCTGTCACATCGGGCCCAGCGCAAACATGTGGCCCGGCACGCTACTCAAAGATAAGCGCGATCCCTCCTACGATACACGCCAGTCCGAAAGCACAGAAGGCCAGCCGCAAGAGCGAGGCAAGCGACGAGCCTTGAATGAGTCAGCTCGTTCTTAGTCGAAGCTCAAGGTGCTCAGGTAGTTCGGAAGCACCGGCACCTTAAGCCCGCTCCGCTATGTCACGGCTGGAGATGCGCTTTGTCTTAAGCGTGCCGACGGCATCCCACCCCATCCAGAGCATTACGGCACCGAAGCCAATCCAGATCCTTCCCATCGGTATTCCCCTCACGTCAGTATTCGCTTTTGCCCCCAGCCAACGGGCATCGTAGCGGAGTCGTTGTGGCCTCTCCATGTAGACACGTGCGCTGGGGAGTGGAAAATAATGGGTAACTGCAAAATTGATAGCTGCTAGCGCTTATGCAGTAAGCGATAGCGCGTGTTTTGGCTTGACTTTCGATTTGCAAGGTGGCTCATCCGCCAACCGTTCGGGCTGAGTCTGTCGAAGCCAAGGCACATCTGGGCCCATCGTTGGCTGGGTGTACGGCGAACGAAGACGGCAGGGCGCACGGGCCAATGCGTCCGCTCAGCACTCCACCACATTCACCGCCAACCCCCCGCGCGATGTCTCCTTGTATTTGCTCTTCATGTCCGCACCGGTCTGCATCATGGTCTTGATGACCTTGTCGAGCGAGACCACGTGCTGGCCATCACCACGCAGCGCGATGCGGGCTGCGTTGATGGCCTTGATGGCGCCCATGGCGTTGCGTTCGATGCAGGGGATTTGCACCAGGCCGCCCACTGGGTCGCAGGTCATGCCCAGGTTGTGCTCCATGCCGATCTCGGCGGCGTTCTCGATCTGCTCGGGGCTTCCGCCCATCACGGCGGCTAACGCGCCTGCGGCCATGGAGCAGGCCACGCCCACCTCGCCCTGGCAGCCCACTTCGGCGCCTGATAGGGACGCGTTCTCTTTGTAGATGATGCCGATGGCGCCTGCGGTGAGCAAAAAGGTGGCGATGCCGTCCTCGTCCGCGCCGGGCAAAAAGTTGACGTAGTACTGCAGCACAGCCGGTATCACGCCGGCGGCGCCGTTGGTGGGGGCGGTCACCACGCGGCCACCGGCGGCGTTTTCTTCGTTGACGGCCATGGCGTACAGGTTGACCCAGTCCATCATCGACAGCGGGTCGCGCTGGGCGGCTTCGGACTGCGTGGTCAGGCTTTTGTGCAGATCGGCCGCGCGGCGGCGCACGTTCATGGGGCCGGGCAGGGTGCCGGTGCTGGCGCAACCGCGCAACACGGCGCCCGCCATGGTGTGCCAGATGGCCAGCAGCTGGCGACGCAGTTCGGCGGGGCTGCGCCAGTGCTGTTCGTTGGCTTCCATGAGTTGCGCGGGCGTCATGCCGGTTGTTTGGCACTGCGCCAGCAACTCGGCGCCGGTGCGAAAGGGGTGGGGCAAGCCCTGGGCGTGGCCTGCAGCGCCTGGCTGCGCGTGCGCCGCTGCGTTGAGCACACGTTCGCCCGCCGCGTCGATCACAAAACCGCCGCCCACCGAGTAGTACTCGCGCGTTGCGATCTCGGCGCCCTGCGCGTCAAAGGCATGGAACGCCATGCCGTTGGGGTGCAGCGGCAGGCTTTTGCGGCGAAACAGAAGGTGGTCTTTGTCGACAAAGGGCACCGGGTGCTCGCCCAGCAGCGCCAGCGTTTGCCGGGTGCGGATATCGGCAATGGCGGGGGTGATCTGGTCGGGGTCGATGCGATCAGGCTCATGTCCGGCCAGGCCCAGCAGCACGGCTTTGTCAGTGCCGTGGCCCACGCCGGTGGCTGACAGCGACCCGAACAGCTCCACGGTGACGTGGTGCACGGCGGCCAGGCCTAGCGTGTCGCGCAGATGGCAGGCAAATTGCCGCGCGGCAATCATGGGACCCACGGTGTGGGAGCTGGACGGGCCGATGCCAATCTTGAAGAGATCGAAAACGCTGACGGACATGGTGGAGTTCTCAGGGGCGGCGCAGTGGGTGTGCCGAGGGGTGGGGGCGGACTTTTGGATTTGCCTGCTGCGACAGATGCGATTTCAAGGCGAAAGTGGCACCGATCAATGCCATCCAGCCCAGCAGCACATCCCAGAACGCCATCACCAGCCACACCGGCGCCAGCAGGGGCCCCGCCAAGGGGATGAAGTAAAGGGACAACCGAGGCGTCCAGAAGCCGGGGGCTTTCATGCAGGGCGACGAGAAGGGGTCGAACGGGCCGGGCGAGCAGCCCAGGCTTTCCATGATGGCCCGCGCGTTCTGGTTGCCCACAATGGGTACGCCCAGTGCCAGGCAGAAGCCGACGAACCCAATCAACAGCAGCCAGAACGCGCCCGTCACGCTCCAGCGCAGCACATCAGCCTGGGTGGCGTTGGTGCTGCGCGGCAGCCATTGCGGCAGCAGCGCGGCCGCTGCGGCGGGGTGGCGGTCTGCCCAGCGTGCGGCAACCAGCGCCAGCCCCCATGCCAGCAGCAGCCCCCAGAAGTGGGTCAGCAGCACAAACGGGTAGTCGAGGATGCTGCCCGCAGACAGAAAAGGCGTCAGCCGCAGCGCCACCGGATTGGTGAGCCACGAGCAAGAGCGCAGTGCGGGGTCGGCGTGGGGTTGGCACTGCAGCAGGTCTAGCACCCGCTCTGCCGCCACGCCCCCGACGATGGAAAAGACCAGGCAGAAAAGGATGAGCCCCCACTGGAGGGTTTTGAAAAGGTGTCTGGCGGTCAAACGGATGGCCCTCCTGGCGCGCCACGGGTGGTGGCTTGCGGATGTTGTTGTCGTTGTTATTTGGTGTCTCGGGCCCAGTGGGGCTCGGGCGGCTTGGCTTGCCCGCCGCAGTGGGCGCAAGACTAGCCTGCTGCAAAGACGGTGCCATGCGCGCTATCCCTGCCTTGCCACGGCTTGGGAGCGTGGCCATGCGCCGCCGAAAGCGGTGGAATGATTAAAAATTGATAGCTACTAGCGCTTGATGGATAAGCGCTAGAGGCCAATTTGGCTTGGAATTTATAGCCCAGGCGCAGGCCAGTGTCAGCGCGGCTTGCGGCGCATGAATCTTTCTTACATCGCCAGCGCGCGGCCCAGCATCACGCACCAATCCCACGCATGCAGGCGGGGGCGCGTGTGGAGGCTGCCGCCTTTGAGGGCATCGACCTTGTCCAGTATGCGCAGGCCGCCTTGCACGACCAGGCGCAGCTCCCACCCGGCGCGGCCGGGCAAGCGGTGCACCAGGGGGGCGCCGCTTTGCATGCTGACGCGGGCCCAGCGGGCGCAGCCGGTGATGAGGCGGATGTTCTCGGGCGCGTTGCGCAGCGCCAGCAGCTCGGCCTGGCTGGCGCCGTGGGCGGCGCAGTCGGCGCGGGGCAGGTAGTGGCGGCCCCGGGGGATGTCTACGCTCAGGTCTTGCCAAAAGTTGATGAGCTGCAGCGCCGTGCAGATGGCGTCGCTCTCTTGCAGCGCCGTTTCATCCGTCACGCCATACAGGTGCAGCAGCAGGCGGCCCACCGGGTTGGCCGAACGGCGGCAGTAATCCAGCAGTTCGTCGCGGTCGGCATAGCCCTCGGCGTCGCGGGTTTTTTCGACGTCCTGGGCGAACGCGCTGAGCAGGTCTGCCAGCAACGGCACAGGCAACTGGTGGCTGCGCAATACGGATTGCAGCGGCACAAACACGCTGGCCCAGCGGGGCGAGGGCGGCTGGCCCTGGGCGATGGCCATCAGGTCGGCGTGGTAGTCGGCCAGGTCGGTCAGGCGGGCGGTGGCCGAGGCGTCGCCTTCGTCGGCAATGTCGTCAGCAGTGCGCGCAAAACCGTAGATGGCGGCAATGGGCTGGCGCAGGTGCGGGGGGCACAGCACCGATGCGACCGGGAAATTCTCGTAATGGGTGACAGGAGCGGCCAGCGTGGCAACGTCAGGTTGCGGGGGCGGAGGTGGCGGGGAAGTTGCGGCGGCTGGGGCTGCGGCCGGTGCTTCGGGTGTGGGGGGGCGAGGGAGGGCGTTCACACCCCGGATTGTCGCTTGACAAGGCGGGGGGCTTCTCATAGATTACTAACCGGTCAGTCAGTAATCAAAAAAGCCAATTCAACCGGGGACAAGGAGGCTGGCCGGTATGTCGGTATGTCGGTATGTACCTGTTACCGCAGCCCCGTTGCAACGCAGGCACTCGTGCCTGCGTTTTGCGTGCAGCCCCCTGCAGCGTCCTTGTAGCCCCTCTTTTTTTCACCGGATTTCCCATGCGCACACCCTCCGCCTCGCGGCCCTTTCAACGGCATTGCCGGACTTTGCTGGTGCTGGCCACAGCGGCTGTGCTGGCCGCCTGCTCGCGCCCCGCGCCGCCTGAGGAGCCCGTGCGCTCCGTCAAATTGCTGACGGTAGGCGTGGGCGCGCTGCAGTCCACCCTGGAGTATTCGGGCGAGGTTCGGGCGCGGGTGGAGTCGCGGTTGGGGTTTCGCGTAGCGGGCAAAATTGTGCAGCGCCAGGCCGAACTGGGGCAGCGTGTGCGGGCCGGGCAGGTGCTGGCCCAGCTGGACCCCAAGGACTACCAACTGGCCGCCGATGCTGCCCGCGCCCAGCTCGCCTCAGCCACCACGCAGCGTGATCTGGCGGCTGCTGACTACAAGCGCTACCAGGCGCTGAAAGACCAGAACTTCATCAGCGGCGCCGAGCTGGAGCGCCGCGACGCAACGCTGAAAGCCGCCCAGGCCACGCTGGACCAGGCCCGCGCGCAGCTGTCGTCACAAGGCAACCAGGCGGCCTACACCACGCTGGTGGCCGATGTGTCGGGCGTCGTGACGGGTATTGATGCCGAGCCAGGCCAGGTGGTGTCGGCCGGAACCTCTGTGGTGCGCATTGCGCAGGACGGCCCTCGCGACGTGGTGTTTGCGGTGCCCGAAGACAAGGTGGGGCAGATCACGCAGGGCTCTGAAGTGGCGGTGCGAGGCTGGTCCGGCGGCGCCAACCTGACGGGCCGCGTGCGCGAAGTGGCGGCCAGTGCCGATGCGGCAACCCGCACGTTCCAGATCAAGGTGGCCATTGATGGGGCCGACGCCCCGGCGCTGGGCTCCACCGTGTATGTCACGCCCAAGGCGCTCAGCCATGCGGGCATTGCTGCCATCAAGCTGCCCACCAGCGCCCTGCGCCAGGAAGGACAGTCCACAGCGGTGTGGGTGTACGACGCCGCCAGCAGCACCATCCAGTCGCAGGTGGTGCAGATCGCCACGGCCGACGGCAACGAGGCCGTGGTGGCTGCGGGCCTGACGCCGGGCATGCAGGTGGTTGCCACGGGCGTGCATGTGCTCTCCCCCGGGCAGAAGGTGCTGATTTATCAGCAAAAAGGGGGGCAAGCGCCCGCTGGTAAAGCGCAGACAGCTATTAATCCAGTAGCAATGCCTGGTGCGCCTGGTGCGCCCGTTGCGCCCATCGCGCCCGCTTCGCCCATCGCACCGGTTGCACCCGTCGCGCCCGCTGCCACGGCTGTGGCACCCGCAGCTTCTACAGCCAACTGAGGCCGGCCATGACGCAAGTACAACCCAAAGAGGGGTTCAACCTCTCCAAATGGGCGCTCGACCACCCGGCCCTCACCCGCTACCTCATGGTGGTGCTGATGCTGCTGGGCTTTGCGGCCTACTTTCAGCTGGGGCAGGACGAAGACCCGCCTTTCACCTTCCGCGCCATGGTGGTGCGCACTTACTGGCCGGGCGCCACGGCGCAGCAGGTGGCCGAGCAGGTCACCGACAAGATCGAGCGCACACTGCAAGAGGTGCCGTATGCGGACAAGATCCGCAGCTATTCCAAGCCCGGCGAGTCGCAGATCATTTTTCAGATCAAGGACTCCTCCAAGGCGAGCGAAGTCGCCAACGTCTGGTACAGCGTGCGCAAGAAGGTGGGCGACATGCGCTACACCCTGCCCACGGGCATCCAGGGGCCGTTCTTCAATGACGACTTTGGCGATGTGTATGGCGTGATCTACGCGCTGGAGTCCGAAGGCTTCAGCTATGCCGAGGTCAAGCAGTTCGCCGACGACGCGCGCCAGCAGCTGCTGCGCGTGCCTGATGTGGCCAAGGTCGAACTGTTTGGTGCGCAGGACGAAAAACTGTTCATCGAGATGTCGCAAAAGCGCCTGTCGCAACTCGGCCTGGACATGAACCAGGTGCTGGCCCAGCTGGGCCAGCAGAACGCGGTGGAAAGCGCGGGCGCCATCCAGACCCCGCAGGACCAGGTACAGGTGCGTGTGCAAGGGCAGTTCAACGCGATTGAAGACCTGCGCGCCATGCCGATCCGGGGCCCCTCAGTCGCGCAATTGCGGCTGGGCGACATCGCAGAAGTCAAGCGCGGTTACGTAGACCCGGCCACCGTGAAGGTGCGCCACCAGGGGAAGGAAGTGATTGCGCTCGGGGTCTCCATGACCAAGGGGGGCGACATCATCGCGCTGGGCAAGGCCCTGCACGCGACGACAGACCGCATTGCGTCGGCGTTGCCTGCCGGCGTGAAGCTGGTTAACGTGCAAGACCAGCCCAAGGCGGTGGCAACGTCGGTGAACGAGTTTGTCAAGGTGCTGATCGAGGCGGTGGTCATCGTGTTGGCGGTGAGTTTTATTGCGCTGGGGCTGCACAAACGCCCTGGCAACCAGCCACTTTGGAAGCGCTGGTACATCGACCCGCGCCCCGGGCTGGTGGTGGGCATCACCATTCCGCTGGTGCTGGCCGTGACGTTTTTGGCCATGTGGTACTGGGGCATTGGCCTGCACAAGATTTCGCTGGGCTCGCTGATCATTGCGCTGGGTCTGCTGGTGGACGACGCGATCATTGCAGTCGAGATGATGGTGCTCAAGCTCGAAGAGGGCTACGACAAGGTGCGCGCCGCCACCTTTGCCTACGAGATCACGGCCATGCCCATGTTGACGGGCACGCTGATCACTGCGGCTGGCTTTTTGCCCATTGGTTTGGCCAAGTCCACCACAGGCGAATACACGTTTGCGATTTTTGCGGTGACGGTGATCGCGCTGGTGCTCAGCTGGATCGTGTCGGTGTACTTTGTGCCGTATCTGGGCACCTTGCTGCTCAAGGTGCCCCCACACGTTCTGGCCGCGCAGGCCAACAAGGGCATCACGGACGACCCGCATGAGGTGTTTGACAGCCCGTTCTACCGCACCTTTCGGCGGTTGGTGAACTGGTGTGTCGAGCACCGGTGGCTGACCATTGGCGCGACGGTATTGACCTTTGCGCTGGGCATTGTGGGCATGGGCCAGGTGCAGCAGCAGTTCTTCCCGGATTCCAGCCGTCCTGAAATCATGGTGGACGTCTGGTTCCCTGAAGGCACCTCGTTTGCGGGCAATGAAGAAGTCACCAAACGGGTGGAGCAGCGTTTGCTGTCCGAACCGGGCGTGAACACCGTCAGCACCTGGGTGGGCTCGGGCGTTCCCCGTTTCTATCTCCCGCTGGACCAGGTGTTCCCGCAAAGCAACGTGTCGCAGTTCATCGTGGTGCCGAAAGACCTGAAGGTGCGCGAATCGCTGCGCGTGAAACTGCCTGCGCTACTGGCCGAGGAGTTCCCAGAGGTACGCGGCCGCGTCAAGCTGCTGCCTAACGGGCCGCCCGTGCCCTATCCCGTGCAGTTCCGCGTGGTGGGGCCCGAGCCGCTGGTGCTGCGCGAGCGCGCCGACGAAGTGAAGGCGCAGTTGCGTAAGAACCCCGACATGCGCGGGGTGAACGACAACTGGAACGAATCCGTGAAGGTGCTGCGACTGGAAGTGGACCAGGCCAAGGCACGCGCCTTGGGTGTGACGAGCCAGTCCATTGCGCAGGCGTCCAAGACCATTCTGTCGGGCACACAGGTGGGGCAGTTCCGCGAAGGCGACAAACTGATCGACATCGTGCTGCGCCAGCCGCTGGACGAGCGCAACGCCATTACCGACATCGCCAACGCCTATTTGCCCACGGCGTCGGGCAAGTCGATCCCGCTCACGCAGATTGCCAAGCCCGTGTTCACCTGGGAGCCGGGTGTGATGTGGCGCGAAAACCGCGATTACGCCATCACGGTACAGGGCGACGTGACGGAGGGCCTGCAGGGCGCCACGGTGACGGCCGCATTGCTGCCTGCGCTGAAAGAGATTGAGGCAAAGTGGCATGCGGCGGGGCAGACGGGCTACCGCATTGAAGTGGCGGGCGCTGTGGAGGAAAGCTCCAAGGGCTCGGCGTCGATCGCGGCGGGCATTCCGGTCATGCTGTTCATCACCTTCACGCTGCTCATGCTGCAACTGCACAGCTTCAGCCGCGCGATGCTGGTGTTTCTGACCGGGCCGCTGGGGCTGGCGGGTGTGGCTGGTGCGCTGATATTGCTCAACCGTCCGTTCGGCTTTGTGGCACTGTTGGGCGTGATCGCGCTCATGGGCATGATCCAGCGCAATTCCGTGATCCTGATCGACCAGATCGAACAGGACCGAGCGCGTGGCGTGCCTGCCTGGGACGCCATTGTGGAATCGGCCGTGCGGCGACTGCGACCCATCGTGCTGACCGCCGCGGCGGCCGTGCTGGCCATGATCCCGTTGTCCCGCAGCGTGTTCTGGGGCCCGATGGCCGTGGCCATCATGGGCGGGCTGATTGTGGCCACGGTGTTGACGCTGCTGGCGTTGCCTGCAATGTATGCCGCGTGGTTCCGCGTCAAACGGCCTGAGCCGGAGGTTCTTGGTGGCGTTTGATAAGGTGGGCGTCCGCATCAGGTAAAATAGAAGGTTGACCGATTTCACACAGGCGGCAGCTCAGCTAGCCGCCTGTTTGTTTGTAGAACCGCGCGGGTGGCGAAATTGGTAGACGCACCAGGTTTAGGTCCTGACGGTAGCAATACTGTGCGGGTTCGAGTCCCGCCCCGCGCACCACCCATGTGAGACTTTGCGGAACACGGCGCTGCTGCGCTGCAGCCAGCACGATCCACATTCATAAGAGGAATAGCCATGGCCGTTACTGTTGAAACCCTTGAGAAGCTCGAGCGCAAGATTACGCTGAGCGTGCCCGTTACCCTGATCCAGTCCGAAGTCGACACGCGCTTGAAGCGCCTGGCCCGCACGGTCAAGATGGATGGTTTCCGTCCTGGCAAGGTCCCCATGACCGTGGTTGCCCAGCGTTACGGCTACTCGGTGCAGTACGAAGTGCTCAACGACAAGGTCGGCGAAGCGTTTGCAGTGGCCGCCACCGAAGCCGCCCTGCGTGTTGCCGGCCAGCCTCGCATCACCGAAAAGGAAGGCGCTCCTGAAGGCCAGGTCACGTTCGACGCCGTTTTCGAAGTGTTCCCCGAAGTCAAGATCGCTGATCTGGCTGACGCCGAAGTCGAAAAGCTGTCCGCTGAAGTGACCGATTCGGCCATCGACAAGACCATCGACATCCTGCGCAAGCAGCGCCGCAGCTTTGCCCAGCGCGCCATGGACGCCGCAGCACAAGACGGCGACCGCGTGACGGTCGACTTTGAAGGCAAGATCGACGGCGAGCCGTTTGAAGGCGGCAAGGCTGAAGATTTCCAATTTCTGGTTGGCGAAGGCCAGATGCTCAAGGAATTCGAAGACGCAGTGCGCGGCATGAAGTCTGGCGAAAGCAAGACTTTCCCGCTGGCTTTCCCTGCGGAGTACCACGGCAAGGATGTCGCGGGCAAGACGGCTGACTTCCTCGTCACCATCAAGAAGATCGAAGCCGCTCACCTGCCTGAAGTGAACGACGCTCTGGCCAAGTCGCTGGGCATCGCCGACGGTTCTGTGGATGGCCTGCGCGCAGACATCAAGAAGAACCTGGAGCGCGAAGTCAAGTTCCGCCTGCTGGCCCGCAACAAGGCTGCCGTGATGGACGCCCTGGTGTCCAAGGCTGAGTTGGATTTGCCCAACGCCAGCGTGCAGTCTGAAATCGCCCGCCTGCTGGAAGGCGCTCGCGCCGAACTCAAGCAACGTGGCATCAAGGACGCCGACAAGGCAGAGATTCCTGAGGACGTTTTCCGTCCCCAGGCCGAGCGCCGCGTGCGCCTGGGCCTGGTGGTGGCTGAGTTGGTCAAGGCCAACGAACTGCAGGCCAAGCCTGAGCAGCTCAAGGCCCACATCGACGAGTTGGCTGCCAGCTACGAAAAGCCCGAAGACGTCGTGCGCTGGTACTTCGGCGACCGTCAACGTCTGGCGGACGTTGAGGCCGTCGTGATCGAAAACAATGTGACCGAATTTGTGCTGAGCAAAGCCAAGGTAGTTGAAAAGGCCGTATCGTTCGACGAACTGATGGCTCAACAGGGCTGATAGCCCGTGCCACGACAACCTGCGCCTTTTCTAGGGCGATTGGTTGTCGAGGAGTCCACCAGGGGCTTGTGCTTTGGAGCACAAGCCCCAATTCATTTCTGGGTACAGTACCTGCTTGTCTGGAGAAAACATGAGCGCATTGGAATTACAAGGCCTGGGCATGGTCCCCATGGTCATCGAGCAGTCGGGCCGTGGTGAACGGTCCTATGACATCTACTCGCGCCTGCTCAAAGAGCGCGTGATTTTTCTGGTAGGGCCGGTCAACGACCAGACGGCCAACTTGGTGGTGGCGCAGTTGTTGTTCCTGGAGAGCGAAAACCCAGATAAGGACATTTCGTTCTACATCAATTCCCCCGGCGGTTCTGTAAGCGCCGGCATGGCGATTTATGACACCATGAATTTCATCAAGCCTGATGTGTCTACCCTGTGCACCGGCATGGCCGCCAGCATGGGCGCGTTTTTGTTGGCAGCTGGCGCCAAGGGCAAGCGTTTCGCGCTCCCCAACTCTAAGGTCATGATTCACCAGCCACTGGGCGGCATGCAAGGCCAGGCGACCGAGATCGAGATCCACGCCCGCGAGATCCTCAAGACGCGTGAACAGCTGAATAAGATCCTTGCTGAGCGCACAGGCCAGCCGCTCGAAAAAATCCAGCGCGACACCGAGCGTGACTATTTCCTGTCGGCCGATGAGTCCAAGGAATATGGCTTGGTCGATCAGGTGATCAGCAAGCGCGCCTGATAGCCAAAAGCTCACGCGGCGGCGTTTTCCATTGCGGAAGACGCCGTTTTTTATTTGGTTATCATCCCGACAACGTTCCGTAACAAGCAAGGCATTGCCCCCATGGCCGAGAAAAAAGGCTCTTCCAGCGAAAAAACCCTCTACTGCTCTTTTTGCGGCAAAAGCCAGCATGAAGTGAAGAAGCTGATCGCTGGCCCGTCGGTCTTTATCTGCGACGAGTGCATTGACCTGTGCAACGAAATCATTCGCGATGAGCTACCGGCCGGTGATCTGGCACGTGAAGGCCGCAGCGATCTGCCCACACCGGTGGAGATCAAGACCAACCTCGACAACTACGTGATTGGCCAGGACGTGGCCAAGCGCACGCTGGCAGTGGCGGTGTACCACCACTACAAGCGCCTGCGTCACAAGGACAAGGCCCACAAAGATGATGTGGAGCTGTCCAAGAGCAATATCTTGCTGATCGGCCCTACAGGCTCTGGCAAGACGCTGCTGGCGCAAACGTTGGCACGCATGTTGGATGTGCCCTTTGTGATGGCCGATGCCACTACGCTGACTGAAGCCGGTTATGTGGGCGAAGACGTGGAGAACATCGTTCAGAAGCTGCTGCAAAGCTGCAACTACGAAGTGGAGCGTGCCCAGCGCGGCATCGTTTACATCGACGAGATCGACAAAATCTCGCGCAAATCGGATAACCCCAGCATCACGCGCGACGTGTCGGGCGAGGGCGTGCAGCAAGCGCTGCTCAAGCTCATCGAAGGCACTATGGCCAGCGTGCCTCCGCAGGGCGGGCGCAAGCACCCCAACCAGGATTTTCTGCAGATCGACACGACCAACATCTTGTTCATCTGCGGTGGCGCGTTTGCCGGCCTGGAGAAGGTCATTGAGAACCGCACCGAGGCATCGGGTATCGGCTTTGGTGCCTCCGTCAAAAGCAAGAAGCAGCGCTCTTTGACCGAGGTGTTCACCGAGATCGAGCCCGAGGACCTGATCAAGTTCGGTCTGATTCCTGAACTGGTGGGGCGCATGCCGGTGGTGACTGCGCTGGCCGAGTTGAGCGAAGACGCGCTGGTCGAGATCTTGACCGAGCCCAAGAACGCGTTGGTGAAGCAATACAGCAAGTTGCTGGCCATGGAAGGCGTCGACCTGGAGATACGTCCTGCGGCGCTCAAGGCCATTGCCCGCAAGGCGCTCGCTCGAAAGACGGGTGCCCGCGGTCTGCGCTCCATCCTGGAGCAATCCTTGATCGGTACGATGTTCGATTTGCCCAATACGAGCAATGTCGAAAAAGTGGTGGTGGACGAGTCCACCATCGAAGAAAACAAGCCTCCGCTGCTCGTCTATCGCGAAGCGGCCAAAAAGGCCTGAGATCACTGGAGCGGGCGCCTTGAGCTTGCCCCCTGTCCCATCAACCCTTGCGGCAGTGCGGCTGCATGCAAGGGTTGAAAATCCCCACATGTGGACCATATTCCACAGAGCACTTTGAGGATTTCCATGTCCGGACATACCCCCCTGCCAGCCACCCCCATTGACCTTCCGCTGTTGCCCTTGCGTGACGTGGTGGTTTTCCCTC
Source organism: Acidovorax sp. (assembly GCA_030692685.1). Taxonomy (GTDB): domain Bacteria; phylum Pseudomonadota; class Gammaproteobacteria; order Burkholderiales; family Burkholderiaceae_C; genus Acidovorax. The sequence goes on from JAUXZO010000129.1 coordinate 114,985, forward strand.
ACATGGTCATCCCACTTTTTGTGGGCCGTCCCAAGAGCATCAAGGCGCTTGAGATGGCGATGGAGACTGATCGCCGTATCATGCTGGTCGCACAGAAAGCGGCAGCGAAAGATGAGCCTTCAGTGTCGGATATGTTTGATGTGGGCTGTGTGTCCACGATCTTGCAGATGCTGAAACTGCCTGATGGCACAGTGAAAGTGCTGGTGGAAGGTCAGCAACGTGCCTTGGTGTCGTCCATCGACGATGCTGAGACGCATTTTTTGGCGACTGTGACGCCAGTCGAGGCTACGCAGGAAGCTAACAAGCCCAGCGAGATTGAGGCTTTGCGTCGCGCTGTGATGCAGCAGTTCGACCAGTACGTCAAGCTCAACAAAAAGATTCCGCCCGAGATACTGACGTCGATCTCCAGTATCGACGACCCGGGCCGTTTGGCCGACACCATTGCGGCCCATCTTCCACTGAAGTTGGAGAACAAGCAGGTCGTGCTGGACTTGTCGGACGTGAAGGCGCGCCTGGAAAATCTTTTCGAGCAACTTGATCGTGAAGTCGACATCCTGAACGTCGATAAAAAAATCCGTGGGCGTGTGAAGCGCCAGATGGAGAAGAACCAACGCGACTTCTACCTGAATGAGCAAGTCAAGGCCATCCAGAAGGAGCTGGGCGAAGGCGACGAAGGCGCCGACATCGAAGAGATCGAGAAGAAGATCAAACTCGCGAAAATGTCCGCCGAAGCGCGCAAGAAGGCAGAGGGCGAACTCAAAAAGCTCAAGCTGATGTCGCCCATGTCTGCCGAGGCGACGGTGGTGCGCACTTATATCGACGTGCTTATCAACCTGCCATGGAGCAAGAAGACCAAAATCAAGCACGATCTTGTCAATGCCGAGGGCGTGCTCAACGAGGACCACTTCGGGCTAGACAAGGTGAAGGACCGCATCCTTGAATATCTTGCAGTGCAACAGCGTGTAGATAAGTTGAAGGCCCCAATCCTGTGCCTGGTGGGGCCTCCTGGCGTGGGCAAGACCTCGCTCGGCCAGTCCATTGCCAAGGCGACCGGCCGCAAGTACGTGCGCATGGCCCTGGGCGGCATGCGCGACGAGGCTGAGATCCGCGGGCACCGCCGCACCTACATCGGCGCACTGCCGGGCAAGGTGCTGCAAAGCCTCTCCAAGGTGGGCACGCGCAATCCGCTGTTCCTGCTGGATGAGATCGACAAGCTGGGTACGGATTTTCGTGGAGACCCGTCGAGTGCGCTGCTGGAGGTGCTGGACCCCGAGCAGAACCACACGTTCGGCGACCACTACGTCGAGGTGGATTTCGACCTCTCCGACGTAATGTTCGTCGCCACCTCGAACTCGATGAACATCCCTCCGGCCCTGCTCGACCGCATGGAGGTGATCCGCCTGTCGGGCTATACCGAGGACGAGAAGACCAGTATCGCCATGAAATACCTGCTTCCCAAGCAGCTGAAGAACAATGGCGTAAAGGATGAAGAGCTGGAGATCACCGAGCCTGCCGTGCGCGACATGGTGCGCTACTACACGCGTGAAGCGGGTGTGCGTTCTTTGGAGCGCGAGTTGTCCAAGATCTGCCGCAAAGTGGTCAAGGGCCTGCAACTGAAGAAGCTTGAACCCCAAGTTGTCGTCACCGCTGATAACTTGCCTGACTTTTTGGGCGTGCGCAAGTACACCTATGGCCGTGCAGAGGCGCAGAACCAGGTGGGCCAGGTCGTGGGCCTGGCGTGGACGGAGGTGGGCGGTGACTTGCTCACCATCGAAGCCGCTGCCATGCCCGGCAAGGGAGTCATCACCCGCACCGGATCGCTCGGGGATGTGATGAAGGAATCTGTGGAGGCCGCGCGCACCGTGGTGCGCAGCCGCTCACGCCTTCTGGGGATCAAGGATGAGGCGTTTGAGAAGCGTGACATCCACATTCACGTTCCCGACGGAGCAACTCCCAAGGACGGACCCAGTGCGGGAGCAGCAATGACCACCGCGTTTGTATCTGCGCTAACGGGTATTCCTGTGCGTGGTGATGTTGCCATGACCGGCGAGATCACCTTGCGTGGCGAGGTCACGGCGATTGGTGGGCTGAAAGAAAAGTTGCTGGCAGCGCTGCGTGGTGGCATCAAAACGGTGTTGATCCCCGAAGATAACGTCAAGGATTTGCAGGAAATTCCAGACAACGTCAAAAGTGGTCTGGAAATCGTTCCGGTGCGCTGGATCGACAAGGTGCTGGAAATAGCGCTGGAGAGTAAACCGGTCCCGCTGACCGACGAAGAAGTTGCGGTCGTTGCCGCCGCCGTGGCAGAGAAATCAGCGACCACTTCGGCATCTGCAGATGGGCTGAAACATTGAGGCAAAAATTTCTTTGAAGCCTCAAAAAATGCGCTACAATTCACTCCATCGCAGCAAACGTTGTAGAATGTAAGGCTTCGATAAATGCGGGAATAGCTCAGTTGGTAGAGCGCAACCTTGCCAAGGTTGAGGTCGAGAGTTCGAGCCTCTTTTCCCGCTCCAGTTTGAAAAAAGGGAAGCAATTGCTTCCCTTTTTTTTCAAGCGACACTGAGATTTTGGCGCGGTAGCAAAGCGGTTATGCCCCGGATTGCAAATCCGGTTAGTCCGGTTCGACTCCGGACCGCGCCTCCAGATGCCGTCTCAATCTTCATATCGTTTTACTTCTTTGAAGTTAACGAATGTGATCGTAGACGTGGCGTTGAGAGTGATAAATTTTTTGGCTTCGCAATCGAACAAGACAAAAAATAGCGATATAATTTGAGACTTGCTGATTCGCACTAATGTTCGCATTAGAAGAGTTCGCAAATGCGGGAATAGCTCAGTTGGTAGAGCGCAACCTTGCCAAGGTTGAGGTCGAGAGTTCGAGCCTCTTTTCCCGCTCCATATTTGTAAAGGGAAGCTTCGGCTTCCCTTTTTTCTTGGTGGTGCAGAGTGTGGGTATGTCGCCGCTGTGCAAACAGATACGACAGGGCATTGCACGCATGTGCTGCCCGGGTTACGCTGCTACGCAGGTGTGCGTTGGTCAGTCGGCGCCCCGATGGTGAAATTGGTAGACACTGCGGACTTAAAATCCGCCGCTTTCCTGAAAAGGGGCGTGCCGGTTCGACCCCGGCTCGGGGCACCATTACGATTCAATCATGTCAAGTTACAACGCACCTTTCGAAATCCACGTCCACGGACAGGTTCAACTCCGCGCCGATGCGGGGTTTGACCAGATCCAGGAAGCGCTCAAACCCCTTTGGACCTACGCTGGCGCCCGCTCGCTGGCCGATGGCGCCGCCAGCGCCTATGAAGAGGAGCCTGGCATCAAGTTCGATGCACAGGAGCACATGCTGCAGATGTGTTGGACGGTGCGTGGTGATGAAGATTTCCGCCAGTCCCTCGACGAGATGTGCATGAGCCTCAATGAGCTGGCCGAGCAGGGTGCTGCGATTGAAGTGACCTTCTACGACACCGATTTTGATGAAGACGAAGAAGGGCAGAGCACCGAGTCGCGAGACGACTTTGTCATGCTGTTTGTGGGCCCCACACCCGCGGCCATCATGCAGGTGCAGCGTGATTTGCTGGTGCAAGACGTGGTCAACATGATGGAGCGCCATTTTGACGGCGCCGAGTTGGGTGGCGTGGTCACCGAAATCGACAAGTTGTTCAGCCAGCGTTTCGACGCCTTGGTCAACTCGCTGGAAATTGGCAAGCCTCCCCGAGGCTCTGGTGGTTCTGGCAGCGGCCATGGCGGTGGCGGTGGCCGCCGCCCGCGCCATCTGCACTGATCTGGCTTTCGTGCAGCCCGCGCTGCGTCGGTTTTTCAGACTCCTTTGACGCCGCGCTGGCGCACAACACTCCGGGCCGCATGGCCTGTGTGGTTTTCCGTCCATGAAGTCCGACCTTCCTTATTTGCGTTCCTACCCTGAGTCCTTGCAGGACCAGGCACGTGAGCTGCTCGCGCGTGACGGTTTGGGGGCAGTGCTTCGACGCAAATATCCACAGGCGCATGCGGTGCGAAGCGACAAGGCGTTGTACGACTATGCTCAGACGCTGAAGTCGCGCTATCTGCGCAATGCGGGCACCGTCAACAAGGTACTTTTCGACAACAAGATTCACGTGGTGCGGCATGCGCTGGGTTTGCATACGTCAGTGTCACGTGTGCAGGGCAGTCGGCTGGCGGCCAAGCACGAGATTCGCATTGCGGCAATGTTCAAGCAGGCGCCGGACGAGTTTTTGCGCATGATCGTGGTGCACGAACTGGCCCACCTGCGCGAGAAAGAGCACGACAAGGCCTTCTACCAGCTGTGCACGCACATGGAGCCGCAGTATCACCAGTATGAGTTTGACCTGCGCCTTTATCTCACCCATGTGGAGCACGCGGGCGAACGTCTTTGGGGTGCCGAATCCGCTGAAAAACCGCAACCTGATTAGCACTAATTGCTATAAATTTAGTAGCTGCTAGCGCTTTATGGTAAAGCGCTAGAGCCATTTTTCATTCAGATTACGGCACCAGAACGGCATCGCAGCAATCCGGGGACAGGGCTAGCCAGCGCTGTGCTGCGGCTTGCAGCATCGGCAGGGGGCCCGTCGTAAGCAGGTGGACGCTGCAGGGCGCCGGTTCATCCTTTGCCGAAGCGTTTGGCAAGGCAGTTGGATTTCCGCCTGCGCCAATGCTGTCCACGTTCAACAGTCCCGCCGTCTCCAGCAATCGACGCGTCTGCCGTGCCACCGGTTCACCGGTTTCAATGAACACGACGTCGGGCCCTACCAAGGCGCGCAGTTCGTGCGCCACAAAGATGTAGTGTGTGCAACCCAGCACCAGAGTGTCCATTTGGCCGGGGCCTTTGCCAAACGCGCCCATGGCGCGAACATAACGCTCGCACAACACACCGGTCTCGGTGGTTGAAGTGAAGAGGGATGCTGTTGCTGAGATTCCGGGCGCAGCGCCCGGTGCTGGCAAGGGCATTGCCACGCTGCGCTCGATGGCATGGGCCAGACCGTCGCAGGGCTGCACCACAAAATGGGCTTGACCTGCCAGTGACGCCATGAGCTTGCCGAACTTGGCGCTCGTCAGCGTTCCCCGCGTGCCGATCACGCCCACATGGCCCGTGCGCGTGACTGCAAGGGCTGGTTTGATAGCCGGCTCGAGGCCCACCAGGGGCAGGTCAGGGTGGCTGCTGCGCACCTCGTGGATTGCGGCTGCTGTGGCGGTATTGCATGCCACCACAAGTGCCTTGATGTGGTGCTTTTCTCGCAGAAACCGGGTGATGGCGTGTGTGCGCGCCCCCACGTATGCGTCACCGCGTTCACCGTAGGGTGCGTTGGCGCTGTCGGCCAGATACACAAAACGTTCGTGAGGCAGCTCCGCCCTCAAAGCGCGCAACACGCTCAATCCGCCTACGCCGCTGTCAAAAACGCCGATGGGCTGCCGTGTCTGGTTCATAAGGTAATTGCAACGCGGAATGAGCGGGAAACGGAGGGCTGCAAGCAGACAGCAGGACGCACACCACTACCCAGCCAACCCATGTGGCCGGCGCGGGCGGGGTGGGTTGCCAATCTCAGACCTCCACGCCATCAGGCCGCAGCCACACCAATGCCCTTGAACTCACCCGTAGCGATGCGCTTTTGCCATTCGGCCGGGCCGGTAATGTGCGCGCTGGTGCCGCCCGAGTCCACGGCCACGGTCACGGGCATGTCGACCACGTCGAACTCATAGATGGCTTCCATGCCCAGGTCTGCGAAGCCGACCACCTTGGCGGTCTTGATGGCCTTGCTGACCAGGTAGGCTGCGCCGCCCACGGCCATCAGATAGGCACTCTTGTGCTTCTTGATGGCTTCAATGGCGACAGGGCCGCGCTCGGACTTGCCGATCATCGAGATCAGGCCGGTCTCGGCCAGCATCATTTCGGTGAAGCCGTCCATGCGGGTGGCGGTGGTCGGGCCAGCGGG
>JAUXZO010000100.1 GCA_030692685.1 Acidovorax sp.
GGCGCCAGCAGGTGCGGAATGCCTTCGTAGACCGACATTTCCAGCATCTTGGGGTCGATCATCAACAGGCGCACATCGCGCGCCTCGGCCTTGTAGAGCAGCGAGAGAATCATCGCGTTGATCCCCACCGACTTGCCCGAGCCGGTGGTCCCAGCCACCAGCACGTGCGGCATCTTGGCCAGGTCTGCCACCACCGGGTTGCCCACAATGTCCTTGCCCAGGCCCATGGTGAGCATGCTCTTGGCCTCGTGATACACCTGTGAGCCCAGGATTTCGGACAGGCGAATCGACTGGCGCTTGGCGTTGGGAAGCTCCAGCGCCATGAAATTTTTGCCCGGGATGGTCTCCACCACGCGGATCGACACCAGGCTGAGCGAGCGCGCAAGGTCCTTGGCCAGACCCACAATCTGCGAGCCCTTCACACCCGTGGCGGGCTCGATCTCGTAGCGTGTGATCACGGGGCCGGGCGAGGCCAGCACCACACGCACCTCCACACCAAAGTCCTTGAGCTTTTTCTCGATGAGGCGGCTGGTCATCTCCAGTGTCTCGGGCGCCACCGTCTCCTGGCGCTGCAGCGGGCCGTCGAGCAGATCCACTAACGGCAGCTTGCTGTCGGGCATCTCGGTGAACAGGGGCTTCTGGCGTTCTTTCACCACGCGGGCGCTCTGCGCCACGTCGACCAGAATGGGTTCGATGATTTGCACAGGTTGGGGGTGGTGCACTTCGCTCTCGGTGCGCTCCTCCAGCACCACCACTTCGCGCTCGCGCGCAGCTTTGCGGCCCACTGCCACATCTTTGGCCACCTCGCGCTTGGCAAGGCGCGATTGCACCAAGTCGTCGATGCGCCCGCCCAAAAACTCGGCCACATGGCCCCAGGAAAATCGAAAAACCAGCGCCGCACCCAACACCGCCACCACAATCGCCAGCAGACCCGACCCCGTGAACCCCAGCCACTTCACGCTGGCAGGCCCCACGATGTAGCCCAACACACCGCCTGCATGGCCCGGCAAGAAGGATTCAAACCGGTACATGCGCGACCATTCCAGCGCCGTGCTGGAACACATCAGCGCTACCAGCCCCACCCAGAAAATGACCCGGCGCGCCATCGGGCTGACAGCCCCAGCCACCGGCTCACCGCCACGCATCCAACGGGCAAGGGACGAAATCCAGGCGCGCATGCCGGCTGCCACACACCACCACACCGAAAAACCCAGCGCAAAGTAACTGCCATCTGACAGCCAGGCGCCAAATCGACCCGCCCAATTGGCAATCAGACGAGAATCGCTGGCACCCGAGGTGGACCAGGCCGCGTCCTGTGCGGAGTAGCTGACCAACGCCAGCAGCCAGAAAACAAGGGCCAGAAGCCCCAGGACAAGGCCAATCTCATGGCCAAAACGGGCGGCGCCCGTACGAGGCGGCGACTTGGCCGCAGCGGAGGCGTTCAGGGTATTAAGGGAATAGGTCATAGGCGTGCCGGGGGAGCTTACCGCAAGCTCTACCAGCGAGACTCGCGGCGAATTGCAGTCACTGACAATCGGCGCCGCACACACCAGAAAGACCAACGACACCCGAGATCTCTGGATAATGCGCCCGGGGCCCGACGGCATGAGCGTCCGTTCGTGCATTTCGCCGACCGAAAGGCACCTCTGGCATGACTCGCAAGCAACCGAATCACAGTGATGGCAGTCAATATATTTACCCGCCCCATATCAGCACCAAATCCAATTGAAATCAGGGAGCTTGTGACCTTGTATCAGCAGTCCAGGACGCTGGATGCAATGCAGAAAGCTCAATCTCTGGTGACTAGATTTCCCAAGCACCCTCTTGGCTGGACCATTCTGGGAGCGATTTACAGGACCGAGCACAACAACAATGAAGCGCTACCGTGCCTCATCAAAGTTGCTGAGCTGACGCCCAGCGACCCCAATGCGCATTTCAATCTGGCAAATGCATACAGAGACTTGGGGAAGCCGACAGAAGCGATTGAACACTATCGGCGAGCGGTGAAGCTGAAACCAGCTATTACTCACGGCTTCTTCCACATGGGGAACATGCAGCACGAGGCAGGACTATTGCCCGCTGCTGAACGAAGCCTCCGACAAGCACTGAAGCTTTCTCCTGAACATATCGAAACGCTGAGCAATCTGGCGCATGTGTTGCAGGACATGGGACAACTACAACAAGCCGTGGAGCTGTATGACCGCGCTTTAACCCTACAACCTGCCAATGCCCTACTGCACTACAACAGAGGCGATGTACTGCAAGAACTGGGGCAATGGAATGAAGCCCAGAAGGCCGCGAGCACGGCTATTCAGTTGGCTCCACTCATGCCAGAAGCGCATGCCCAGATGGGGGATGTACTCAAAGAGCTGGGGCAAATGAGTTCGTCCATAGAAGCTTACCGCGTTGCACTCAAGCTGGCTCCCGACAACCATGCGATCCACAGCAGCTTGCTATTCACCCTGAACTACTTGCCTGTGCGTGAAAGCGACGCCCACCTCAAAGAGGCGCTCTCTTTTGGGCAATCAGTGAAAGCACGAACGGAGGGAAAATCCTATATTTGGGGAGGTGAAACTGCTCCGCACAGGTTGCGGGTTGGCATGGTTTCTGCAGATTTTAGGAATCATCCAGTTGGACATTTTCTAGAAGCAGTTCTTCACAGCATTGACAACAGCCGAGTGGAATTGGTCGCGCTCAGCACCCAGACCTTTGAAGATGATCTGACACAACGCATCCACCCCCGATTTCGCGAGTGGCATTCAATTGCAGGGATGAGTGATGCCGTTGCGGCCCAAGCCGTGAACAAGCTGGGACTTCACGTTCTGCTGGACCTGTCGGGTCATACGGCAGGTAACCGGCTTCCGTTGTTTGCCTACAGACTCGCACCGGTCCAGGCCTCGTGGCTGGGCTACTTCGCCACCACAGGGGTAGCAGACATGGATTTTTTAGTTGCGGACCCCGTGACGTTGCCCGACATCTGTGAGCGCGACTTCTCTGAGAAAATTTGGCGGCTACCCGACACAAGGCTTTGCTTCACCGCACCCAAAGAGAAAATCGAAATCAATCCCTTGCCAGCGATATCAAATCAGGGCATCACGTTTGGCAGTTTCAGTAACCTGATCAAGCTCAACGACGACGTCATCTGCCTATGGAGTCGCATACTCCGTAGCCTTCCGACCAGCCGCTTGCTTATCCAGGCAAAACAGCTGCGATCTGCGGAAATGAAGGACTTAATTGTCAATCGATTTGCTCGCCACGACATAAGTGCAGAACAACTCATATTGGAAGGTCCAATGGCACGAAGCAGCTATTTGAAGGCCTATCACCGCGTAGATGTCTGTCTGGACCCATTTCCATTTCCCGGTGGTACAACCACAGCAGAAAGCCTATGGATGGGAGTTCCAGTGCTTACGCTTGAAGGCAGTAATTTTATCGGCCGACAAGGGTGCGGACTATTGGCTGGCGTGGGACTTTCGGATTGGATAACGGCTACCGCTGATGAGTACCATCAACGTGCTGTCAATCTTGCCGACAACATCCCGGCACTGGCAATACTGCGCCAACAACTGCGTTCCATAGCTTTGTCGTCGCCAATATTTGATTCAACAAGGTTCGCCAAGAATCTAGAGTCAGCCTTGTGGGGAATGTGGGAACAAAAGAAACCGGCCTGAAAATTTTTGATTGGCAGCGCGAAACCACTCGGTGCGCGTTGTTTGCGGAATCAACCCGGCTCGTTCAACCGATCCTTGAGCAAGGTAGCACCGTTGGGCAAGGCCTCGATGAAGCCCCGCTCCTCCAGGTCTTTCATGACCCGACTGACCATTTCGCGGGAGGCCCCCACCATCTTGGCCACGTCTTGGCGGGAAATTTTTTCTTTGATGATGAGCTGGCCTTGTGCATCGGGAACGGCAAAGTCCAGGAGCGCATGAGCGACGCGCCCATAAACATCCAGCAGCGCGAGCGACTCTATCTTGCGATCCGCATGGCGCAGTCGCTTGACCAAGCCACGCATCACCACGAGTGACATGGACGCGTTCTCCGTCAGGCAACGGGCAAACTCGGCACGCCCCAGCATCAGCACATCAGTCTGCACCTCTGCCCGCACGGTGGCCGAATGGGGTTCGTTGTCGATGATGCTCATCTCGCCCAGGTAGTCGCCCTGCGCCAACGTGGCCAGGATCACCTCACGGCCCCGGCTGTCGGAGGTCATCACGCGGGCGCGGCCCGTGAGCAGAATGAACAGTGCATTGGATTTTTGCCCCTGCTCCACCAGTGTCTCTCCGCGCTTGAAACGGCGCTTGATCACCGCACCACTGATCACCTCGGACTGGGCTACCGTCAGCAGCGAAAACAAGGGCACCCGGCGCAACAGGTCCAGATTGGACAACATCGTCGACATGCAAATACCTCCTCAGAGGGGCGCGACCCAACCAGAGCCGCAACGGGTTATCAATGGGTTCTTACAATCACCGTGATTGAAAAAAGGGCCTCTCGCCCGAGTGGTTGCCGGTTGATACTCGACGGGTCAACCCCCAGCTTTCCCAACAGCGCCCCATGTAGCGAGCGCAAAACACAGGCTTTTACCATGTCCACCACCCAACACGCGAAAGTTCTGATCCTCGGCTCGGGCCCTGCAGGCTACACCGCCGCGGTCTACGCCGCCCGCGCCAACCTGAACCCCGTGCTCATCACCGGCATGGCCCAAGGCGGCCAGCTGATGACCACCACCGAGGTGGACAACTGGCCCGCAGACGTACACGGCGTGCAAGGCCCGGAGCTGATGCAACGATTTCTGGAGCACGCCGAGCGCTTCAAGACGCAGGTCATCTTTGACCATATCAACAAAGTCGACTTCAGCCAGCGCCCCTTTACGCTGACCGGCGACAGCGGCACCTACACCTGCGACGCGCTGATCCTCGCCACCGGCGCATCGGCCAAATACCTGGGCCTGCCTTCGGAAGAGGCCTTCATGGGCAAGGGCGTGTCGGGCTGCGCCACCTGCGATGGCTTCTTCTACCGTGAGCAGGATGTCTGCGTGGTCGGTGGCGGCAACACGGCGGTAGAAGAAGCGTTGTACCTGTCGAACATCGCTCGCAAAGTCACCCTGGTGCACCGCCGCGACAAGTTCAAGGCAGAGCCCATCCTGGTGGACAAGCTCAACGACAAAGTGGCGGCCGGCAAGATCGAGCTCAAGGTGTTCAACACACTGGACGAAGTGCTGGGCGATCACACCGGTGTGACGGGAATCCGCATCAAGAGCACCAAGGACGGCACCACTGAAGACATCAAGCTGCAGGGCTGCTTCATTGCCATCGGCCATGCGCCCAATACCGAAATCTTCCAGGGTCAGCTGGCGATGGAAAACGGCTACCTCATCACACAGGGTGGTCTCAAAGGTTTTGCCACGCAGACCAGCGTGCCGGGCGTGTTTGCGGCAGGCGACGTGGCAGACCATGTATATCGCCAGGCCATCACCAGCGCCGGCACGGGCTGCATGGCCGCTCTGGATGCGCAGCGCTTTCTGGAACAGGAAAGTTGATGAAGCCAAGGCGGCCCCCACGCTCCGCCGCTGCGCGGGTCGCGGGTCGCGGCCCCCGTGAAGGCTTTTTTGTCTCGGGACTGCCCGGCGACAAATAATTAAGCCGCAGGCTATAATCTGCGGCTTTGCTGAATTCGACCCGTTTTTTGCGGTCCTTTCGAAGTAGGCAAATCGGGTTACCGCCACCCTTTCTGGCGAGGTGAGGCCGCAAGCCAACCTGGGGATCAAGCCCCGGGGCTCAGCGAACGGCCGTTAAAAGTATCGGAGTGTCCTCATGGCACGCGTCTGCGAAGTAACGGGCAAGAAGCCCATGGTCGGGAACAACGTTTCCCACGCCAACAACAAAACCAAGCGCCGGTTCCTGCCGAACCTGCAATACCGCCGTTTCTGGGTCGAGACTGAAAACCGTTGGGTGCGTCTGCGCATCTCCAACGCCGGTTTGCGTCTGATCGACAAGAACGGTATTGATTCTGTGCTCGCAGACCTGCGCGCACGTGGCCAAGCTTAAGGAGAAACACCATGGCAAGCAAAGGCGGACGCGACAAGATCAAGCTGGAATCCACTGCGGGTACCGGTCACTTCTACACTACGACTAAGAACAAGAAGACCATGCCCGAGAAAATGCTGATCATGAAATTTGATCCAAAAGCTCGCAAGCATGTGGAATACAAGGAAATGAAGCTGAAGTAATTCAGCCTCGTTCCTCAAGAAAGCCGCCCGACGTGAAGTTGGGCGGCTTTTTTATTGGTTCAGCTCCGGTTGCAGCAAACACCCCATCAACATTGCCCGCTCAACGCAACAAAACCCATTCCGCCACTCCGCCACTCCGCCACTCAATGGGATCTCGTCCGAAGATGTAGCAACAACCGTTCAGGTGCAAAAAAGCCGCTGCGGGCACATGGCCCGAAGCGGCTTTTCTGGAGGCTGCGTCTGCGGCGAATCGGCTCGTCAGGCCCGCGCGGCACGCAGGCTGATCGAGAAATCCCGCAGCGCAGCAATGCCGCTTTCCTCAGCCCGACGGCACCAAGCCTGCAAATCGGCCGTGAGCTGCTCGCGCGACTGGGACGTGTTGAGCCACAACTGACGCAGCTCTTCACGCATGGTCACCATCTTGTCCAGCGCCGGGTGCGCAGCGCGGGCCTGTGCCAATTGCGGCAGGGCCACGGCAGGCACCTTTTCAGCATCACGGTGCAACCAGCGCTTGGCAGCCTTCAGCACCGAGGCATCCGCCTGGCGCGCCTGCAAGGCCGCGATCTCTTCCTTGCATGCCTGGCGCACACCCCGTGCGTATCCCGCCATCACTTCGTAGCGATTGGCGATCAGGGCTTCCAGCGTTTTTTCATCGGCTACGGGCTTCACATCGCCCAGTTGCAGCTTGGGCGGCACCTTCTTGACCGTGGCCCAGCCGATTTTCTTCATCACGCTGATGTAGGCCCAGCCAATATCAAACTCATATGGCTTGACCGAGAACTTGGCTGACGTCGGGTAAGTGTGGTGGTTGTTGTGCAGCTCTTCGCCGCCAATGATGATGCCCCAGGGCGACAGATTGGTGCTGGCGTCATGCGCTTCAAAGTTGCGATAGCCCCAGTAGTGCCCCACACCGTTGACCACACCCGCGGCCCAGAAGGGAATCCACAGCATTTGTACCGCCCACACGGCGGCGCCCAGCGCGCCGAACAGCGCCAGATTCAGGATCAGCATGAGGCCCACACCCTGCCAACCGTAGCGGGTGTAGACATTGCGCTCCATCCAGTCATCGGGCGTGCCGTGGCCGAACTTCTTCATGGTTTCCATGTTTTGGGACTCGGCGCGGTACAACTCAGCGCCTCGCCACATCACGGTGTCCAAGCCCCGGGTCTGGGGACTGTGGGGGTCGTCCACAGTTTCGCACTTGGCGTGGTGCTTGCGGTGGATGGCCACCCACTCCTTCGTGACCATACCCGTGCCAATCCACAGCCAGAAGCGGAAGAAGTGCGAGGGAATGGCGTGCAGGTCGAGCGCGCGGTGCGCCTGCGCGCGGTGCAGAAAAATCGTGACCGCAGCAATGGTGATGTGGGTCGTTGCCAGCGTGTACAGAATCACCTGCCACCAAGCCAGGTTCCACAACCCATGGCCCAGCCAGTCAATGGCAGCATTCAACACAGCCCAATCGGGTAACAGCATAGTCAGAAAGCCTTACTTCAACAAAGGACCCGACCAGCAAACGGCCGGGCACCTGATTTTAGAGTGGCACCCGCCGAAACGGTGCGCGAGTATCCACAGTATTCACATTGATTTCACGTCTTTTGAGCCTAAACTTAGCTCTTTTTACTCCAAACAGCGGCAAAAAATCCGTCCGTTTGGTGAATGTGGGGCCATAGGCGCAGATATCCACTGCCCGATTCACCACCGCTGCACAGGCCCTTGGCGCCCTCTACCTTGAGCTGCTCCAACAGCTCGCCTGCATCCACCCATTCGAAATCAGGGTGGGCCGCGCTGAAAGCTTCGGCGATGGCCTCGTTTTCCTGCGGCAAGATGCTGCAGGTGGCGTACACCAAGCGGCCGCCCGGCTTGAGCAGGCGCGCAGCGCTGTCGAGGATGGCGGTTTGTTTCGCGACCAGCTCCTCTACCGCTTTGGCCGATTGCCGCCACTTGAGGTCGGGATTGCGCCGAAGCGTGCCCAAGCCCGAGCAAGGCGAATCCACCAGCACGCGGTCGATCTTGCCTGCCAGGCGCTTGACGCGTTCATCGCGCTCATGCGCAATGGCGGCGGGGTGCACGTTCGACAGGCCACTGCGAGCCAGGCGGGGTTTCAAGGCGTCCAGACGGTGGGCCGACACGTCGAAGGCGTAGAGCCGCCCCGTGCTGCGCATTCCGGCGCCGATGGCCAGGGTCTTGCCACCCGCACCCGCACAGAAGTCAACCACCATCTCTCCGCGCTTGGCGTCGAGCAGCAGTGCCAACAGCTGCGAACCTTCGTCCTGCACCTCAATGGCCCCGCGTGTGAACGCATCCAGCTTGGTCAGCGCGGGCTTGTCGTCAATGCGCAGCCCCCAGGGGGAGTACGGCGTGGGCCGGGCCTTGATGCCGGCCTTGGCCAATTCTTTTTGTACATCAGCGCGCTTGTCTTTGAGCGCATTGACGCGCAAATCCAGCGGGGCGCTCTGGGCCAGACTCTCCACCAAGGGCCAAAACCCCGTGCCCAGTTGATCCTTGAGGGGCTTGACCAGCCATTCGGGCAGGTTGTGGCGATGGCGCTCCATCAGGTCATCGGGCTTCACGGAGTCGCACTGGTCCAGCCAGTTTTTTTCCTGATCCGTAAGGGCCCCATTGAGAAAATCGCGCGGGCCATAAAAGCCCAGAATTGCCAGTCGACGCTCTTTGGGACCCGAGCCCGACGGGGCCATGTGGTCAAACAGCAGCTTTTTGCGCAGCACGGTGTACACCGTTTCAGCCAGCGTGGCGCGCTCACGGGGGCCAAGGCCCCGGTTATCGCGGAAAAAACGGGACACCACCGCGTCGGCGGGGTGTTCAAACGTGAGGGTGAGCCTGACGAGTTCGGCGCAGGCGTCTAAGAGAACTTTGGGATGCATTCGCCAATTGTCCCACTGTAGTCTGGTCAACCGACAACTACGCGGCTTCTACAAGTTACCTGTATCGATCAGCGCCGCTTGTCAACGCGTGTAGACCGGCTCAAACGCATAGCGCTGAATCTCTTTCAGGCTGGGGGATTCACCCGCCCACAACGCGAGTGCCGGGCCAGGCAGGCTCAGATTGCGCTCCATGGAACGACACAGGTGGTAGCGGCTTTCATCGTCGATGCCTGGCAGCTCCATAAACACCAGATAGGCCCGCCGTTGCGGGTGCTCGCGCAGGTTCTTTCGCACCAGCCAGCACCGGGTCAGCGGCGCACAACGGGCTAGCTCTGACTGCAGTTCTGCCAGTTCGAAGGCGCTCAGATCGTGTCGCGCGATCTGACTGAAGAACGAGGTGCCCGACAACTCCTCCCACGCTCGTTCTTCTGACTCCTGTGCGCGCTCCAGTCGCTTGCGCCACTGCTTGAAGGCCGCCGCGTCGTGGTCCACCCCCATGCGGGGTGTCTCCATCTCGGCCAGAGCGGTGCGCGCGGCCCAGTAGCGGTCGTTGCTTCCGGCATCCCACACCCTGTGCAGCAGCAAGAGCTTGCCATCACGGTCGTCCTCCGGCAGACAGGTCACGAGCCCGCGCAGGGCCTCCGGGTGCTCAGGGCTGCGCTCCAGCGCCAGTGCGTACAGCGCACGAACATCGGCGTGGGGGTCGAGATGGCGTTTCAGGCGGGCCAGTTCTACCAGCTCGGCAGCACTGCTCTGGGCCGTCGATGCAGCCAGGGCTTCGGCCCGTGCGCGCACACGGACCAACCACGCGTGGTGCTGCTTCCATTCCGAGGCGTTGTCTCGGCACCATTGTTTGTCGAAGTGTTTGACCCAGCGCTTGGCCTCATCGCCCAACAGGGCCAGGGCGTTGCCACGTGACCAATCGGGCAAGGTGGGTGTGGCGTCCAGCGCCTCAATGCGGTCGCGCAGGCCCGGATGGGTATCGTCCACACTGCTCAGGCGCTTGAGCGCCTGGCGCAGCGCGTCGTTGGCAAACGCTGCGTCCGGGGCCACGGACAGATACCGGCGCATGCTGCGATACGGCCCCACTGGCAGCGGGGTGCCGGCGGCTGCACACCAGTGGTTGCCCCAGAACTCCGCGTGCAGCGATGCGCCCCGGATGTTGATCTCGGCCAGCGCAGCGGCCATCACATCGCGGCCCAGCAGCTTGCCCGCAATGCGGTCGGCCTCGTACTCATCTTGGCGGGCCAACGCAAAAGTCTTGGCAGAAAAACGCGGAAAGTACCACCGCATGAAAGCCTGCGTGGCGGCCGCCACCGGGCCCTCGTCATCCGCCAGACTGTGGTTCAAGCGCATCCAAGACAGGCGCGTGCGGTAGATCCAGGCGGCAAACCGGCCGTGGTCGCCGCGCAAGTGCCCGTACTCGTGGGCCAACACGGCCAGAAAACGTGGTCTATCAAGCGCCATCAGCAAGGGCAGACCAATGCTGAGGTGGTTGATGGCGCCACCGAGCAGGCCGTACTTGGGCAGCTGCTGGATGCTGGCATTGAACTCGTCGTTCAGCGTGACTTTGTGGATCGGCGGGCCTTTGATCTTGCGGCGAATGCGCTCCAGGGCCTCAAACAGCTCGGGCGCCTCCAGCGCCGTGATCTCTACCCCGTCTGGCTCGTCAAACCGAACCCAAAGCGCTCGCAGGCTCACCCACAACAAGCCCGCAGCGCCCAGCACAAGCCATACCATGGCAAACCGAAAGCGCCCCTGCAGCATCTGCGGCACGACCCACAACAAAATGCCCACAGCGAGTGCCAGACAGCCCAGCACCCACGCATAGCCCAGCGCCGCAAACGCGGCCACGCTGCGGCGGTACGCACGGCTGTTGTCGGCACTGGCATGCTCGCTCATGCGCACCATGTGCACAAAATCTGCGTGATCCACGGGCGCCCCTCACTCTCGTTGATTTTTATCAGCCGCCATCCTAACCACTCGCAACCCTACTCCCCATGACCGACGACGACCTGCCCGCCATCATCCGCACCCCAACCGGCCTGTACCGCCACTACAAGGGCATGCTCTACGAGGTGATCGACACCGTGCGCCACAGCGAAACCCTGGAGCCCATGACGCTGTACCGCGCGCTTTATGGCCAGCGCGGCTTGTGGGTGCGCCCAGCCGCAATGTTTGAAGAGCAGGTGGTCATCGACGGCGTGCTGCGGCCACGGTTCGAGAAATGCACCGAGGATGTCGCGCCTCCAGAAATTTAGATAAAAACAGGCTATAGCGCTTATCCATAAAGCGCTTATCCATAAAGCGCTTGTAGCTATAAACTTAATAGTAAATGCAGCGAAGGGCGCTGCAAGGCGCTCTGGTCTAGAGCGTCTGCACCAGCGCGCGGACGGCACGCGGGTAGATCACATGCTCCTGCGTGAGCACGCGGGCGGCCAAAGTGTCTGCCGTGTCACCCGGCAGCACGGGCACCACTGCCTGATCCAGGATGGGACCCACGTCCAGCTCAGCCGTCACCTGGTGCACCGTCACCCCCGCAAACTTGCAGCCCGCATCAATGGCCCGCTGGTGCGTGTGCAGCCCGGTAAAGGCTGGCAACAGCGAGGGATGGATGTTGATGAGCCGCCCGGCGTAATGCGCCACAAACCCTGGCGTGAGGATGCGCATGAACCCGGCCAGCACCACCAGCGCGGGCTGGTGGCGGTCAATGGTCGCGGCCAGTTCCGCATCAAACGCTTCGCGGCTGGCAAACGCCTTATGGTCCAGCGCGTCGGCGGCAATGCCCTGCTCCCGTGCAAAAACGAGCCCTGCGGCATCGGGTTTGTTGCTGACCACGGCTGCCACGCGGGCGCCGTAGCGCTGCTCCCAATGTTCTTGTTGCGCGGTCCGCACGATAGTCGCCATGTTGGAACCGCCGCCAGAGATCAAAATCACGATGTTCTTCATTTGCACCGGATTATCCCAGCCATGCCCTTCGATCCTGCCACCCGCCCCCTCACCCCCAACGAAGCCCGCGTGCTTGCCACCCTGATGGAGAAGGCCCGCACCGTGCCCGACAGCTACCCCATGTCGCTCAACGGCCTGCTGACCGGTTGCAACCAGAAAACAAGCCGCGACCCGGTGATGACCCTCAGCGACGCCGAGGCGCAGGAGGCGCTGGATTCGCTCAAGCTGCTGACCCTGGCCTTTGAAAGCAGCGGCAACCGCACCACCCGCTGGGAGCACAACTTTCAGCGCGGTGTCGGGGTGCCCGAGCAGTCGGCTGTTTTGCTGGGCCTGCTGATCTTGCGCGGGCCCCAAACAGCGGGCGAGTTGCGCATCAATTCTGAGCGCTGGTACCGGTTTGCCGATATTTCGTCGGTTGAAGGTTTTCTGGACGAACTGCAGGAGCGCAGCGCCGAAAAGGGCGGCCCGCTGGTCGTGCAACTGCCCCGCGCCCCGGGTGCCCGCGAACAGCGCTGGGCCCATCTGATGTGTGGACCGGTGGACGTGACTTCCCCCGTCGGCAGCCTGCACGCGTCGGGAGGCACAGGCGCATCTGCCGCTTTGCAGACCCGGGTAGAAACGCTGGAAGCCGAGGTGGCGCGCCTTGCCGCCACCGTGCAGCGGCTGTGCACAGAACTGGGAATTCCCCCTGATAGCGCCCCCATGTCGCCACCCGGACAGGACTAAAACGAACGACCGTGCTACAAATGCGGATCACTTGGAGACAAACCGCATGGATCTCGCATTCACCCCCGAAGAGCAGGCCTTCCGCGAAGAAGTTCGCGCCTGGGTTCACGCCAATCTGCCCCAGGACATCTCGCACAAAGTGCACAACGCACTGCGCCTGACCCGCGCAGACATGCAGAGCTGGGCCAAGATACTGGGCAAAAAGGGCTGGCTCGGTTTTGGTTGGGCCACGGAGTTTGGCGGCCCCGGCTGGACCGCCGTGCAAAAGCACCTGTTTGAAGAAGAATGCGCACTGGCCGGCGCACCACGCATCATCCCGTTCGGCCCGGTGATGGTGGCTCCGGTGATCATGGCGTTCGGTAATGCCGAGCAGCAAAAGCGCTTCTTGCCGGGCATCGCCAGTGGCGACGTGTGGTGGAGCCAGGGCTACAGCGAACCGGGCTCGGGCTCGGACCTGGCCTCGGTCAAAACCCGCGCGGAGCGCGTGGGCGACAAGTACATCGTCAATGGCCAAAAGACCTGGACTACGCTGGGCCAATACGGCGACTGGATGTTCAACCTGGTGCGCACCAGCACTGAAGGCAAGCCGCAGACAGGCATTTCCTTCTTGCTGCTGGACATGAAGTCGCCTGGCGTGACGGTGCGTCCCATCAAGCTTCTGGACGGTGAGTGCGAAGTGAATGAAGTGTTCTTCGACAACGTCGAAGTACCGGCCGAGAACCTGATCGGCGAAGAGAACAAGGGCTGGACCTACGCCAAGCACCTGCTGAGCCACGAGCGCACCAACATCGCCGATGTGAACCGCAGCAAGCGCGAGCTGGAGCGTTTGAAGCGCATCGCCAAGACCGAAGGCATGTGGGACGACAGCCGCTTTCGCGACCAGATCGCCCTGCTCGAAGTGGACATCGTGGCCCTTGAAATGATGGTGCTGCGCGTGCTGTCCGCCGAGAAAACAGGCAAGAACTCGCTGGACATTGCCGGTCTGCTCAAGATCAAGGGCAGCGAGATCCAGCAGCGTTACGCTGAATTGATGATGCTGGCTGCTGGCCCCTTTGCCATGCCGTTCATTGAAGAGGCCATGGAGGCGGGCTGGCAAGGCGACTTCCCCGGCGGCGTGACCGCCAATGCGCCGTTGGCGTCCACTTACTTCAACCTGCGCAAGACCACCATTTACGGTGGCTCGAACGAAGTGCAGCGCAACATCGTTGCGCAGACCGTGCTGGGCTGACGCCCGGTACCGTCCGCGCCTTGCGCGACAGGACTGCTCCCCCGTGCCCCCTCCGGGAGGGGGTTCCAGCTAGAGCTTCGCTGACTATTGAAGGCGCAACGCGCCACATGCCAGCACAAGGAGAGACACATGGATTTCGATTTTTCTGACGACCAGGAACAACTGCGCGACGCCGTGCGCAAGTGGGTGGACAAGGGCTACACCTTTGAGCGCCGCCGCGCGGCAGTAGCCGCCGGGGGTTTCGACCGCGCTGCGTGGAACGAACTGGCCGAGCTGGGCCTGACCGCGCTGACCGTGCCCGAAGCCCACGACGGCATGGGCCAAGGCGCCATCGACGCCATGGTAGTGGCCGAGGAACTGGGCCGAGGCATGGTGCTGGAGCCCATCGCCCAGGCCTTCATGGCCAGCAGCGTGCTGACCCACTACGCGCCCGCCGACGTGCAAGCCGCCTGGTTGCCGCGCGTGGCCAGCGGTGAGGCCTTGGTCGTGCTGGCCCAGCAAGAACGCAAAGCGCGCTACCGCCTGGACGTTTGTGAGGCAAAAGCGGCTCCAGCGCAAGGTGGATATGCGCTAACAGCTATCAAAAGCGTAGTGGCTGCCGGCGACAAGGCTGATGCCTTCATCGTGCCCGCTCAGCTGGACGGCCAAATCGCCCTCTTCCTGGTCGAGCGCACCGCCAACGGTGTGAAGAGCCAGGGCTACGTCACCCAGGACGGCAGCCGCGCTGCCGAGGTGCACTTCGCCAACGCCCCCGCCACGCTCATCACCACCGACGGCCTGGCCGCGCTGGAACTGGCCGTGGATACCGGCATTGCCGCCACCTGCGCCGAAGCCGTGGGCGTGATGGACAAGGCTGTGGCCATCACCGTCGAATACATGAACCAGCGCAAGCAGTTCGGCGTGTTCATCGCTAGCTTCCAGGCGCTGCGCCACCGCGTGGCCGACATGAAGATGCAGCTGGAGCTGGCCCGTTCGATGAGCTACTACGCCAGCCTGAAGCTGGGCGCCCCTGCCGCCGAGCGCCGCGCCGCCATGGCGCGCGCCAAGGTGCAGCTGGGCCAATCAATGCGCTTTGTGGGCCAGCAGGCCGTGCAACTGCATGGCGGCATCGGCGTGACAGACGAATACATCGTGAGCCACTATTTCAAGAAGCTCACACAGCTGGAAGTGACTTTTGGCGACACGCTGCACCACCTGGGTGAAGTGTCTGCCCGCATGCAGGACACCGCAGGCGTGTTTGCCTGACGCAGCTGTGTAACGCTCGCATGACATGCTCGTGGACTCACCGATCCACGGGCATTTTTTCTTTTTGGAGACACCCTCATGAACAACAAGCTCTGGCTGCAACGCCGCTCCCTCCTGCTGGCCACCGCTGCCGCAGCCACCCTGGCCCTCGCTGGCTGCGCCACCCGCAGCCCCAGCCTGGCCGAGGCCCCGCCCATCGTCTTTGTGCATGGCAACGGCGACACCGCTGCACTGTGGCAGACCACTGTGTGGCGCTTTGAATCGAACGGCTGGCCGCGCGAGCGCCTGCACGCCATTGACGTTCCCTACCCGCTGTCGCGCGACGACGATGCCAAGCCACAGCCTGGCCGTACCTCGGCGGCAGAGCACATGGCGTACCTGAAGGCCGAGGTGGACAAGGTGCTCAAGGCCACAGGCGCCAGCCAGGTCGTTCTGGTGGGCAACTCGCGCGGCGGCAATGCCATCCGCAACTACATCTACAACGGTGGCGGTGACAAGACGGTGAGCCACGCCATCCTGGGCGGCACCCCCAACCACGGCGTGTGGGCGATTCCGGGGTTCCGCGAGGGCAATGAGTTTTCGGGCACCGGACCCTTTCTGACCGCCTTGAATGCGCCTAAAAACGCGGCGGGTGACGAAGTAACTGGCCCGGTGAAATGGATGACCATCCGCTCGGACAACAACGACAAATTTGCGCAGCCCGATGGTTTGTGGATTGGTCAAAAGGGCAAACCCACCAACGTCACAGCGGCAGGACCCGAACTGAAAGGCGCCGTCAATGTGGTGATCGCGCGCATCGACCACCGCGAAACCTCCTACTCGCCCGCCGCGTTCGAGGCCACCTACCGCTTC
This sequence comes from Acidovorax sp., assembly GCA_030692685.1. Taxonomy (GTDB): domain Bacteria; phylum Pseudomonadota; class Gammaproteobacteria; order Burkholderiales; family Burkholderiaceae_C; genus Acidovorax. The sequence goes on from JAUXZO010000100.1 coordinate 16,112, forward strand.
ATTGCTGGCAAGGCACCCCAGGTCACCACCATCGCCCAAGAAAAACAAGTGGTGCTGAACGGTAAGGTCACCGGCCTGGGCGTGGACCCTGCAGACGCCAAGACAGGCAACTTCAGCAACAACCTGCCCCTGCCAGGTGCGCAGCTGGAGGTTTACACCACCGACGCCGCCACCGGTGCCCGTACCGGCAATGCCTTGCTGCGCAAGACCGTGGGTGCGGATGGTCAATGGGGCCCACTGGCCGTCGCCACCGGGACGCCGATCGAGTTTGTGATCACGGCACCGGGCTACTCCACCACCCACATCTACCGCAGCGGCTTCCCGCGCAGCAGCAACCTCATCCACCTGCGCACGGAGCGCATGGCCGACGCCGACAAGAGCGCCGAGAGTGTTGTGACGCTGACCCGCCCCCGCGGATATCTGGACCCGGCGCGCGACAAGATGCTGCTGGATGGCGCGGCCCCCGTGGGCGTGCCCGCAGGCGCAGGCGCTGCCAGCGCCAAGATCAAGCCCACAGGCGGCATACGCGCAATTGCGGCAGAGTTCAACGGTGAGCGGGTCACCGGCCAGACCTGGCCTGCGGCACAAGGGCGGGTGGTGATGCTGGAGATCAGCCAGTAAGCGGTTGCAAAAACCGTTGACTCGGATAAGCCCTGGCGATCCTTCGCACGCTTCGCCACGGTCTCAGAGTCGAAACGATTTCCCGAGCGAGCGGAGTTGTTTCGCACGCAGGTTGAATGCCCACTTTACCCGGCACTGTGCGCACTACCGGTGAGAAAACTCCGTAGGGCACACCTTTGACGAAACACACGATCTGGTCGATTCGCTCAATTCCTGGAAGTTTTCCGAATCCTTGATAATCCTGTCTCCTTTTCCTACCTACGAACCGGACTCTTTGAGCCCGCCGGACCGCACTGCGGCCTGTTCGCAAACACCCTGCACCCATGAGCGCCACTGCGACCGACCCCAACATCAAGCACCTGACCAAAGCCCGCGAGCAAATCGCCAAAGGTGATCTCAAGAACGCCGCGCTGACGCTGAACAAAGCCAATGCAGCGTGGCCACAGGACGCCCGCGTGTTCATGTTGGGTGGACTGTTGGCTGAAAAGGCGGGCAATGTGAAGGGTGCTTTCGAGTCCTTGCGCAAAGCCGTTTCCCTGGCTCCCACTTGGGGCCCGGGTCTGTTGGAGCTGGCGTTGCTGCTGGCCCGCCAGAACCAGTTCAAGGAAGCCGTAGAAACAGCTGAAAAAGTGGCTTTGATCGAGCCCAAGAACCTGCAGGTATTGGCGGGTGTGGTGGACATCGCCCACCGCGCAGGACATTCTGAAATGGCCATCCGCCACCTGCGCCGCGGCCTCCTGCTGGTACCCGGCGACGTGATGCTGCGACGTCTGCTGGCCCGCGACCTGAGCGAGTTGGGCCAGCACGATGAATCGTTGGCAGTTTGGAGCGCTCTCATTGAAGAGAACCCGACAGACACGCAGTCGCTAGTGGGTCGTGTTCAGGCATGTATTGCTGCGGGCAAACCCACCGATGCCGAGAAGGACACGGCGGCACTGCTGCAACTGGCGCCCGAAGATGCGGTCTACCAGTACTACGCGCAACTCGCGCGCGGCGAAACGCCCGCGCAGCAGCCTGCCGAGCTGATGCGCCCCCTGTTCGACGGAATGGCCGAGTTCTACGACATGCACATGGTGCGTGGCCTGAAGTACCAGTTGCCCAAGCAGATCGCCGACAAAATCATTGCCCGTCACCCCGACAAGAGGATCAATGTGCTTGACCTGGGTTGCGGTACCGGACTGCTGGGAGTCTGCCTTGGCCGCCTGGATGGCGCGCTGATCGGCGTGGACCTGTCGAAGAAGATGGTCGAGCAGGCAGCGCGCCACAACGTGTATGACCGCTTTCACACCGTCAACCTGCACGATGCCTTGCGCGAGACGCCGGAAGGTCTGTATCAGGTGATTGCTGCGCTGGACGTGTTTATCTATGCGGGCGATCTGACCGAAGCGATTCCCAACGCTTACCGCGTTCTGGCAGCCGACGGCGTGTTGATCTTCTCCTGCGAAACTTCCAGCGAAACGGGGCCAGATCTGGTGTTGCTGCCCGCCGGGCGTTATGCGCACAAACGCAGCCACCTCGAAGCCCTGTGCAAAGCCACTGGTTTTGACGCGGTGGACGTCGAAGAAACGGTGCTGCGCCACGAAAACAACCTGCCGGTGCATGGTTTTGTGGTCACCGCCCACAAGCCTGCGTAATTAACCACACGCCGCGGCGCTGGTCGGGCACTGAGCGCCATCCGTTTTCAATCCGAAGGCGCTCCTTGGCGAAGGGTTCTTTCGGTGCGCCCGCCAGTGCGGCCCCCTAACTCAGGCCACCAAGCGCGACGACTTGGGCACGTGGGCCATCAAAAAGTCCATCTGATCGGCCAGTATCCGCCGGTTGCGCAAAATAAAGTCTTCCCACAGGCTGGGCACATAGGGGGTGTACAGCAGCGGCATGTGCGCCTGCTCTGGCGTGCGGGGGCCCTTGCGGTGGTTGCAGGGGCGGCAGGCGGTGACCACGTTCATCCAGTGGTCCTGGCCGTTGCGGGCAAAGGGCACGATGTGCTCGCGCGTCAGCACTTCTTCATGAAAGTGCCCGCCGCAGTAGGCGCATACATTGCGGTCACGGGCAAACAGCTTGCTGTTGGTGAGCGTGGGTTTCAGCTCAAATGGGTTGATGGTGGGCACGCCCTTGGTGCCGATGATGCTGTTGATGGAGATCACCGATTGCTCGCCCGTGATGGCGTTATGCCCACCGCGGAATCGGGCGATGTGGGCGCCGGATTCCCAGCGCACCTCACCCGCAGCGTAATGAATGACCGCTTGCTCCAACGTGATCCACGATTGGGGCAACCCCTGGGCTGACAGCTTCAAGACCTTCAAAACACGCCTCCTGGAACACAAAGTACACAAGGAATCGGAACGCAGATGTCTCGCGGGTAGCCCTGCGCTGGGCCCCCCGTGGATCACAATATACTCCGTTTTCATGACAAATTGGCGTCTTGCGCTTGATGTACCTGCGCATGCTGCTATCAAAAAGATAACAAATCGATGAAGATCTTTCGCGGATTCCACCACCCTGGCATCGCTGGCGCCTGTGCGCTGACCATCGGCAACTTCGACGGCGTGCACCGGGGCCACCAAGCCATGCTGGCCCTTTTGAACAGCGAGGCAGCGCAGCGGGGGGTAGAGAGTTGCGTGCTTACTTTCGAGCCCCACCCCCGCGACTACTTTGCGGGCGTGCACCACAAGCCCGACCTCGCCCCCGCGCGCATCGGCACCTTGCGCGACAAGCTGACCGAACTGGCGCGCTGCGGCGTGCAGCAGACCGTGGTATTGCCGTTTGACGCCAAGCTGGCTGCGCAGTCGCCTGAAGCGTTCATCGATGAGGTGCTGCTCAAGGGGCTGGGCACCAAGTACGTGCTGGTGGGCGATGACTTCCGCTTCGGCCGCCAGCGCGCAGGCGACTACGCCATGCTGGACGCGGCCGGGCAGGCCAAAGGCTTCGATGTGGCACGCATGAACAGTTATGAGGTGCATGGGCTGCGTGTGTCCAGCTCGGCCGTGCGCCAGGCCCTGGCCGCGGGCGACATGGAAGCAGCGGCCCGCCTGCTGGGCCGGCCTTACACGATCAGCGGCCACGTGGTGCATGGGCGCAAGCTGGGGCGCGAACTCGGCGCCACCGCAGCCGGTGCAGGCAACGGCTTTCGCACCCTTAATCTGCGATTCGCGCACTGGAAGCCCGCCGCCAGCGGCATTTTTGCGGTGCTGGTGCATGGTCTCTCTGACACCCCGCTGCCAGGTGTGGCCAACCTGGGCGTGCGCCCCTCGCTGGACCCAAATGATGTCAACGGAGGCCGGGTGCTGCTGGAGACCCATTGCCTGCAGTGGCCTGCCGATCTGGGGCCCGAAGGGGCGTACGGTAAAATCGTGCGGGTGGAACTACTGCACAAACTGCACGACGAGCTGAAGTACGACGGTCTGGAAGCCCTGACAGTGGGCATTGCCAAAGACTGCAACGATGCGCGCGCTTACTTTGCAACGGCTCAGGCACCCAACCACACCGAAACCCGGCGCCAGACCACCCGCGACCGAATTTGAGGGGGGCTGCTTTTCGCAGCGCCCGCCTGGCGGGCCCGTCATCCTTCGCGCTCCACCCCGCTCTTTGCTCTGGGCCTTGCCCCGGAATGCCCTGTTTTTAAGGCTCCCTCATGTCCGACGACAACGCCAGCACTCCCTCCACCGCGCCCGCAGCCGCCACGGCCACGGACTACCGCAGCACGCTGAACCTGCCCGACACGCCCTTCCCCATGCGCGGCGACCTGCCCAAGCGCGAGCCGGGCTGGGTCAAGGAGTGGGACGACAAAGGCATCTACAAACGCCTGCGCGACGCACGCCGGGGCGCGCCCAAGTTCATCCTGCACGACGGCCCGCCCTACGCCAACGGGCAGATCCACATGGGCCATGCGGTCAACAAGATCCTGAAGGACATGATCACCAAGGCGCGCCAGCTCGAAGGCTTTGACGCGTTGTACGTGCCTGGCTGGGACTGCCACGGCCTGCCGATCGAAAACGCCATCGAAAAGAAGCACGGCCGCAAACTGAGCCGCGACGACATGCAGGCCAAGAGCCGTGCGTTTGCCACCGAGCAGATCGCGCAGCAAATGGGCGACTTCCAGCGCCTCGGTGTGCTGGGCGAATGGGACAACCCCTACAAGACCATGAACCCCGCCAACGAAGCGGGCGAGATCCGTGCATTCAAACGCGTGATCGAGCGCGGTTTTGTGTACCGGGGCCTCAAGCCCGTGTACTGGTGTTTTGACTGCGGCTCGTCACTCGCCGAGTTTGAGATCGAGTACCAGGACAAAGGCAGCACCACGCTGGACGTGGCGTTCAAGTCCCACGACCCCGCAAAGCTGGCCGCTGCCTTCGGCCTGCCCGCGCTGATCAAAGAAACGTTTGTGGTCATCTGGACCACCACCGCCTGGACCATCCCCGCCAACCAGGCGCTGAACCTGAATCCCGAGATCACCTACGCGCTCGTAGATACGAGCGAGCGCATCCTGCTGGTGGCCGAGCCTCTGGTCGCATCGTGCCTGGAGCGCTACGGCCTGACCGGCACCGTATTGGCCACCACCCTGGGCAAAAACCTGGGCGGCCTGGAGTTTGAACACCCGCTGTACGACGTGGCCAGCGAAGACGGCAGCTTTGGCTACCGGCGCCTGTCGCCCGTGTACCTGGCCGACTACGCCACGGCCGACGACGGCACGGGTATCGTGCACTCGTCGCCCGCCTATGGGCTGGAGGATTTCAACTCCTGCGTTGCGCACGGCATGGCGCTGGACGACATCCTGAACCCGGTGCAAGGCAACGGCACCTACGCGGCCGACTTCCCTCTGTTCGGCGGCCAGCACATCTGGAAGGCCATCCCCGTGATCATCGAAGCGCTGCGCAATGCGGGCCGCCTGATGACCACCAAGGACATCACGCACAGCTACCCGCACTGCTGGCGCCACAAGACACCGGTGATCTACCGCGCTGCTGCGCAATGGTTCATCCGCATGGACGAGGGTGAAGGCGTGTTCACCAAGGCGGGCGAAAAGCCCGCCAAGACCCTGCGCCAGATCGCCCTGGACGCCATCGAACACACCAGCTTCTACCCCCAGAACGGCAAGACCCGCCTGCACGACATGATCGCCGGGCGGCCCGACTGGTGTATCTCGCGCCAGCGCAGCTGGGGCGTGCCCATCCCGTTCTTTTTGCACAAGGATTCGGGCGAGCTGCACCCGCGCACCATGGAGATCCTGGACCAGGCCGCTGCCATCGTCGAAAAGGGCGGCATCGAGGCCTGGAGCCGCGTGTCCACCGAGGAAATCCTGGGTGCTGAAGACGCGCCTAGCTACACCAAGAGCACCGACATCCTCGAAGTGTGGTTTGACTCAGGCTCTACGTTCAGCCACGTGCTGCGTGGCACGCACCCCAACGTGCACCACGACACCGGCCCCGAGGCCGACCTGTACCTGGAAGGCCACGACCAGCACCGCGGCTGGTTCCACAGCTCGCTGCTGCTGGCCAGCGCACTCGAAGGGCGCGCACCGTATCGCGGCCTGCTGACCCACGGATTCACCGTGGACAGCCAGGGCCGCAAGATGAGCAAGTCGCTCGGCAACGGCATCGACCCGCAAGAGATCAACAAGAAGCTGGGCGCCGAAATCATCCGCCTGTGGGTGGCCGCCAGTGACTATTCGGGCGACATCGCGGGCGACGAAAAAATCCTGGCGCGGGTGGTGGACGCCTACCGCCGCATCCGCAACACGCTGCGCTTCTTGCTGGCCAACGTGAGCGACTTTGACCCGGCCAACGACGCCGTGCCGTTCGACCAGATGCTGGAGATCGACCGCTACGCGCTCACGCGTGCGGCCGAGTTACAGGCCGAAGTGCTGGCGCACTACAAGGTCTACGAGTTCCACCCCGTGGTGGCCAAGCTGCAGCTGTATTGCTCGGAAGACCTGGGCGGCTTCTACCTGGATGTGCTGAAAGACCGCCTGTACACCACAGCCCCCAAGAGCCTGGCACGCCGCAGTGCACAGACTGCGCTGTACCAGATCACCCACGGCATGCTGCGCTGGATGGCGCCGTTCCTGTCGTTCACGGCCGAAGAGGCGTGGAAGGTGTTTGGCAGCTCGGACTCGATCTTCCTGGAAACCTATGGCTCCATCGCCGGTGCCGACGAGGGCCTGCTGGCCAAGTGGTCGCGCCTGCGCGAGATCCGCGACGTGGTGAACAAGGAGATCGAGGTGCTGCGCGCCGCAGGGCAGGTGGGCTCGTCGCTGCAGGCCACGGTGGTGCTGACGGCAGCGCCCGAAGACCACGCGCTTCTGGCCAGCCTGGGCGACGACCTGAAGTTTGTGTTCATCACATCCGCTATTGAATTGGTAGCTGGTAGCGCATTGCAGATAAGCGTCAGGGCCAGTTCTGATGCCAAATGTGAACGCTGCTGGCACTATCGAAGCGATGTGGGCCACGATGCGGCACACCCCACCATCTGCGGTCGCTGCACCAGCAACCTGCACGGCGCGGGCGAACAACGGGCGTTTGCATAAATGGCGCGTTCATCCTCCTCCTCATTCGGGCGCCAGAGTGCCAGCATGTGGCCCTGGTTGGCCTGGGCGGTGGTCATCCTGATCGCCGACCAGGTCACCAAGACCCTGATCCTGGACAACTACCGGCTGGGTGACTCCACGTTCATCACCAGCTTCTTCAACATCGTGCGGGCGCACAACACGGGCGCGGCGTTTTCGTTCCTGTCGGACGCGGGCGGCTGGCAGCGCTGGTTGTTCACCGGCATCGGCGCTGTGGCCACGGTTTTCATCCTGTGGCAGCTGCGCGCCCACCCGGGGCAAAAGCTGTTCTGCTTTTCGCTGGCCAGCATTTTGGGCGGCGCCATCGGCAACGTGGTAGACCGGTTGATGCACGGCTACGTGGTGGACTTTCTGGATTTCCATGTCGGCGGCTGGCACTTTCCGGCCTTCAACGTGGCGGACTCGGCCATCACGCTGGGGGCGGTGTGTTTGATTCTGGACGAGCTGCTGCGCGTGCGGCGCGAGCGCTAACCACCGGCAACCAACCCCCGCATCCCTTGCAACAGCCCGCCCCGTGCGGGCTGTTTGCGTTGTAGCGCCCCGCGGTTTCTTTTGTGTGCGCTGTCATGCGCATGTCACGGCCATCGGTTGCAATGTAAACGTTTACATCAAACGAATTGCACCAAGCCACCATGAGCATTCTGGAAGTCGCCCGCGAGGCCGGTGTGTCGGTTGCCACCGTGTCGCGTGTTTTCAACCTGCCCGACAAAGTGGCCCCCGCCACGCGCGAGCATGTGGAGAACATCGCCCGCACCCTGGGCTATCTGCCCAACGCCAGTGCGCGCACCTTGCGCACACAGCGCAGTCGCGTGCTGGGTGTGGTGCTGCCCACGCTCACCAACCCCGTGTTTGCCGAATGCCTGGAGGGCATTGCCCAAGCCGCCGTGGCGGGTGGCTACGCCATCTTGCCGTTCACCACCGACTACCGCCTGGACCAGGAAGACCGCGCGGTGAACCTGCTGCTGGCGGGCAACGTGGACGGCATGATCCTGGTGGTCTCGAACCCCGCCACCTCCACCGCGCTACAGCGGCTGGCCGAGGTGGGCCTGCCCTATGTGCTGGCCTACAACCAACACCCCGACCACCCCTGCGTGTCGGTAAACAGCGAGCAGGCCGTGGCCGACGTGGTCGCGCATCTGGCCACCCTGGGGCACCGCCGCATCGCCATGGTCAGCGGGCTGCTCAGCGCTTCAGACCGCGCACAGCAACGCTGCCGGGGGTACGCGCGCGGCATGGAGCAGGTAGGACTGCGACCACAGCCCGTGCTGCAGGTGCCCTTCGTGGCCGCTGCACCAGAGGTGTTGGGCGAAGCACTGAGCAGCCCCGACCGCCCCACGGCCTTGGTGTGCTCCAACGACCTGCTGGCCATCCGCAGCATCCGCGCGGCCCACCTGGCGGGCCTGGCCGTGCCGCGCGACCTGAGCGTGGTGGGCTTTGACGGCATTGCGCTGGGGCAAGACCTCACCCCGCAGCTGAGCACCGTGGTGCAACCCAATGCCGATATCGGCCGACACAGCGTGGAGCTGCTGGCCCAGGCCGTGGCCAGCGGCAGCCCGCTGGGTCCCGACATGGGCCTGACGCTGGCGCACCAGTTCCGCACCGGTGAATCCTGCTCACCGCCCTCCCCTTCCCTTGTTCCTCCCCTCACCTGAACCCAAGGATCCGACCGATGAAAACCACCCTGAAAAACTTCACCCGAGCCACGCTGCTGGCCTGGGGCCTGGCCGCCAGTGCCACGGCCATGGCGCAAAACGCCATCTGCTACAACTGCCCGCCCGAATGGGCGGACTGGGGCAGCCAGATCAAGGCCATCAAGGCCAAGACCGGCATCACCGTGCCACCAGACAACAAAAACTCTGGCCAATCGCTGGCCCAATTGGTGGCCGAAAAAGCCAGCCCCGTGGCCGACGTGACCTACCTGGGCGTGACCTTTGCCATCCAGGCGCAAAAAGACGGCGTGGTGACCGCCTACAAGCCCGCAGCATGGGCCGAGATTCCCGATGGCCTGAAGGACCCCGCAGGCCACTGGTTCACTATCCACTCGGGCACCCTGGGCTTCATGGTCAATGTGGACGCCTTGAAGGGCAAGCCTGTGCCGCAGTCGTGGGCCGACCTGCTCAAGCCCGACTACAAGGGCCTCATCGGCTACCTGGACCCGGCATCGGCATTTGTGGGCTATGTGGGCGCGGTAGCCATCAACCAGGCGCGCGGCGGCACCCTGGACAACTTCGGCCCCGGCATCGACTACTTCAAGGCGCTGCAGAAGAACGAGCCCATCGTGCCCAAGCAAACGTCGTACGCGCGCGTGCTGTCGGGCGAGATCGCCATCTTGCTGGACTACGACTTCAACGCCTACCGCGCCAAGTACAAGGACAAGGCCAACGTGCAGTTCGTGATCCCCACCGAAGGCACGGTGGTGGTGCCCTATGTGATGAGCCTGGTGGCCAATGCGCCCCACGCCGACAACGGCAAGAAGGTGCTGGACTTTGTGCTGTCCGACGAAGGCCAGGCGCTGTGGGCCAATGCCTACCTGCGCCCCGTGCGCGCCAGCGCCATGTCCAAGGAAGTGCAGGCGCGCTTCCTGCCGGCCAGCGAATATGTGCGTGCCAAGACGGTGGACTACAGCAAGATGGCTGCGGTGCAAAAAGCCTTCTCGGACCGCTACCTGAAAGAAGCCCAGTAAGCCGGGGCGAGCTGAAGAAATGCACATGCGCCACAACAGCTTTGCTCCATCCCGCGCGCTGCTGCTGGCGTGTACCGCGCCTGCCGTGGCGTTCTTTGCGGCGTTCTGGCTGCTGCCCATCGTTCAGCTCTTGGCGTTGCCCGCCAGCAAGGGCTGGCAGACCTACTTTGTGGTGCTCACCCATCCTCGCTACCTGCAAAGCCTGCTGCAGACACTGGGGCTGTCCCTGGCGGTGACGCTGGCCACCTTGGTGCTGGGCGCGGCCGTAGGCATCACGCTGGCGCGACACCGCTTTGCGGGGCGGCAGTTGCTGCTGTCGCTACTCACGCTGCCGCTGTCGTTTCCGGGCGTGATCATTGGTTTTTTCATGATCCTGCTTGGTGGCCGCCAAGGTTTGGTGGCGGACCTTACGGACGCCTTGGGCCTGGGTCGCATCACGTTTGCCTACGGCTTGGCCGGGCTGTTCCTGGCCTATCTGTACTTCTCGCTGCCCCGGGCCATTGCAACCTACACCGCAGCGGCCGGGGCCATGGACGCAGCGCTGGAAGAAGCCGCTCGCTCACTGGGCGCACCGCGCTGGCGGGTGGTGCGCGATGTATGGGTGCCTGAACTGGCGCCCACCACGCTGTCGTGCGGGGCCATTGTGTTTGCCACGGCCATGGGCGCGTTTGGCACGGCGTTCACGCTGTCCAGCAAGTTCGAGGTGCTGCCCATCACCATCTACAACGAGTTCACCAACTACGCCAACTTCGCACTGGCCGCCAGCCTGTCGATCACACTGGGGCTGATCACCTGGCTGGTGCTGTGGCTGTCCCGCCGTGTTGCAGGCCCTGCAGCGGCTGCCGGAGCCTGACACCATGCGCACCACACAACAAGCCTCCTTCCCCTTGCTGGCGCTCACGGCGCTGGTAGCGGTGTTCATGCTCGCCCCCATCGCGCTGTCGGTGGTGGCGGGGCTCGTCAACAACTACAGCACCGGCATTTCCAGCGGGCTCACCACACGCTGGCTGCACGAGGTGTGGGACCTGTACGGCGGCACCGTGGGCTGGTCGCTGGGCCTTGCGCTGCTGTGTGTGCTGGGCAACCTGTTGATCGGGGTGCCCTGTGCCTATGCGCTGGCGCGCAGCCGCTCGCGCGCCGCACGCCTGTTTGAAGAACTGCTGACCTTGCCGGTGGCCGTGCCCGGCCTGGCCAGTGCGCTCGCGTTGATCCTGGCCTACGGCACGCTGCAGGGCTTTCGCACCAGCTTTGCGTTCATCCTGGTGGGGCACATGGTGTTCACCTTGCCGTTCATGGTGCGCACCGTGGGCGCTGCGTTCCAGCGCAAAGAACTGCTCTCGCTCGAAGAGGCCGCACGTTCGCTGGGGGCCAGCTTTGGGCAGCGGTTTTTAGGGGTGCTGGTGCCCGCTGTGTTGCCCGCCATCGTGGCGGGCAGCCTGATGGTGTTCACGCTGTCGGTGGGGGAATTCAACCTCACCTGGATGCTGCACACACCGCTCACCCGCACCCTGCCCGTGGGCCTGGCCGACAGCTATGCCTCCATGCGCATCGAGATCGGCTCTGCCTACACGCTGATCTTCCTTATCGTCATCCTGCCCGTGCTGTGGGGCCTGCAGGCCGTCGGCACCCTGATCGAAAAACACCATGGAACTTGAACGCACGCGCGTGGCGATTGCCCACTGCGCCAAAACCTACCCCGACGGCACGCAGGGCCTGCGCCCGACCAATCTGACGGTGGAGCCCGGGGAGGTCGTCGCCCTGCTGGGGCCCTCGGGCTGCGGCAAGACCACGCTGCTGCGCCTGATTGCCGGGCTGGAGGCGCCCGACGCAGGCAGCCGCATTGCCTTTGGCGGCACCGACGTGACGCGCCTGCCCATCGAGCAGCGCGGCATCGGCATGGTGTTTCAGCACTACGCGCTGTTCCCGCAGATGACGGTGGCGGCCAACATCGGCTATGGCCTCAAGATCCGCGGCGTGCCCGAGGCCGAGCGCCGCCGCACCGTGGGCGATCTGGTGGACCTGGTGCGCCTGCAGGGCCTGGAGCACAAGCGCCCCGCCGAGCTCTCCGGCGGCCAGCGCCAGCGCGTGGCACTGGCCCGCGCTGTGGCCGTGCGCCCCCGCGTGCTGCTGCTGGACGAGCCCCTGACCGCGCTCGATGCCAAGCTCAAGGAGTCATTGCGCGACGAACTGGCCGACCTGCTGCGGCGCCTGCACATCACAGCCATCCATGTCACCCACGATCAGCAGGAAGCCCTGGCCATTGCCGACCGCCTGGCGGTGATGCACGCAGGCCAGATCGTGCAGGTGGGCGATGGCGAGACGCTGTACCGCGCGCCCACCCACCCCTTTGTGGCGCAGTTTCTGGGCCGCGTAAACCGGCTGCAAAGGGATGCCGCCGCAAGCGCCCAAGCCGTGGTGATGCTCGGTGGCCTGCCGCTGCCCTGCCCGGCGGCGGTGCAGGCCCACACGGCCTTGCTGGTGCGGCCTGAAGACATCGAGGTGTCGGCCCTCCAGGCGGGCTGGGGCCAGGCCGAGGTCACGCGCCGCAGTTTTTTGGGCGACCGCGTGCAACTGGTTCTGGCCCTGGCCGACCAGCCCCCGCTGATGGCCGATGTGCCGCGCGACCACCCCGCGCGCGCGGGCGACACGGTGGGAGTGCGCATCGCCCCCGAGCGCCTCATGCCCTGCCACGAAACCAGCGACTGACCCCAGCCTGCCCTTCCCTGCACCGCCTTTTTTTCCATGACCACCACGCTGCTGCTCCAACTTTCCGACCCCCACATCCGCGAGCCAGGCCGCCTGGCCTATGGCCGCATCAATACCGCACCCTACCTGGCCGAGGCCGTGGCCAGCGTAAACCGGCTGCCCCAAGCGCCCCATGCCGCCGTCATTACCGGCGACCTGACGGACTTTGGCCGCGCCGCTGAATACGAGCACCTGCGCGCGCTGCTGGCGCCGCTGAACATGCCGGTGTACCTGCTGCCCGGCAACCACGACAGCCGCGAACAGATGCGCGCGAGTTTTCCGCAGCACCACTACCTGGGGTCCGAGGGCTTTATCCAGTACAGCGTGCCGGTGGGCGGCCTGCAGCTCATCGCGCTTGATACCGTGGTGCCCGGTGCCAGCGAGGGCAGCCTGTGCGCAGAGCGCCTGCAATGGCTGGAGACCGAGCTGGCCCGCCACACCAGCCGCCCGGTGGTGATCGCCATGCACCACCCACCGTTTCGCACGCTGATTGGCCACATGGACGACATCGGCCTGCGCGAGGGCGCCGATGCGCTCGAAGCCATCGTGGCTCGCCACCCGCAGGTGGAGCGTGTGATCTGCGGACACCTGCACCGTGCCATTCAGGTGCGGTTTGGCGGCACCATTGCGGCCACCGTGCCGTCGCCCGCGCACCAGGTGCGGCTGGACCTGGCGCCCGACGCCGCATCGGCCTGGATGCTGGAGCCGCCCGGTTTTGCCGTGCACGCCCTGCCAGCGGGGGGCCGGCTGGTCAGCCACACCGTGGCCAGCGGGCAGCATGCGGGGCCCTTTCCGTTTCATGATGGCGGGCAGCTGATCGACTGAAAATGCGGGGTTGGCAGCCCAACGGCCCCAACGAGCACCCTATGGCGACAGGGTCATCGCCACATAACTCCGCAATCAGGAGTATGCTTATGTGTCAATTTTGTGACAAATGGTCCGGGTGCCGCAGATTTTTATCTGTGCGCTCTTCATCCCGGAAGCCGCGCAGCCTGGTCCCGCCGCCTCGCCTGCCGCCGCCTACGGGCACAGAAATGAATGAACCCGCCTCCCTGCACGGGCGCCAGCGTGACCGCTTGCGTCGGTGCAGTGCATGGCGCATGCTCGTTTGGGTCAGCACAAAAAGAAGAAACAACGGTTTTTCATGAAGCATCTTTTGAACTTGTTGGCAGCCGTGGCGCTGCTGATCTGGGGCACCCACCTGGTGCGCACCGGCATCCTGCGGGTGTTTGGCGCCAATTTGCGACAGTTGATTGCGCACAGCGTCAGCAGCCGTTTTACCGCCGTGCTGTCGGGCATCGGGGTGACGGCGGTGGTGCAGTCCAGCACGGCTACGGCGCTCATCGTGTCTTCGTTTGTAGGCCAGGGGCTGGTGGGCCTGCCTGCGGCGCTGGCGGTGATGCTGGGGGCGGATGTGGGCACCAGCGTGATGGCGGTGGTGTTCTCCATGGACCTGTCGTGGCTGTCGCCACTGTTCATTTTTGTGGGCGTGGTGCTGTTCATTTCGCGCAAAGACACCACCGTAGGCCGCGTGGGTCGGGTGCTCATCGGGCTGGGGCTGATGCTGCTGGCGCTGCGGTTGATCACCGAATCGACCACGGTGCTCACCCAATCGCCCACCGTGCGCACCTTGCTGGGCGCGCTGACCAGCGACCTGCTGCTGGAGATTTTTACCGGCGCCGTGCTGGCCATCCTGGCCTATTCCAGCCTGGCCACCGTGCTGCTGACGGCGGCGCTGGCGGGCTCTGGGGGCATTCCAGCCGACGTGGCGTTGGGGCTGGTGCTGGGTGCCAACCTGGGCAGCGGCGTGCTCGCGGTGTTGACCACGATGAAGGCCAATGTGCAAACCCGGCAGGTGCCGCTGGGTAACCTGTTCTTCAAAATCATTGGCGTCATCATCATGACGCCGCTCACCGGGCTGTGGCTGCAGCATGTGCGCCCGTACGTGCCGGAGACGGCCACGCTGGTGGTGCTGTTCCACCTGGCTTTCAACGTGGTGGTGGGCATCATCTGCATCGGCCTGACAGGCACCGTGGCGCGCGCCGTGCAGCGCCTGTTGCCGGTGGAGAGCACGCAGCCAACCGCAGGCACCCGCCCCCAGCATCTGGATCCGTCGGCCTTGGCCACCCCGTCGCTGGCCATCTCGTGCGCGGCGCGTGAGGCGCTGCACCAGGCCGATGTGGTGGAGTCGATGCTGCTGGGCCTGCACACCGTGATCCGCACCGACGACCTCCGGCTGGCCGAGGACTTGCGCAAGCTGGATGACCAAGTTGATGACCTGTACTCGGCCATCAAGTACTACCTGACCAAAATTTCGCGCGAAGAGCTGGACGAGCGCGAGGGCCGCCGCTGGGCCGACATCATGAGTTTCACCATCAACATGGAGCAGGTCGGTGACATCATCGAGCGCGTGCTGATCGACATCGAAGACAAAAAAATCAAGAAGAACCGCCAGTTCTCTGAAGCGGGCATGGAAGAAATCAACGAGCTGCACGCCCGCCTGATCGACAACCTGCGCCTGGCCATGAGCGTATTCCTGAACGGCAGCGTGCGCGATGCCCAAAAGCTGCTTGAAGAAAAAGCGCGGTTCCGCGACCTGGAGCATGCGTACTCGGGAACCCATCTGGCTCGCCTGTCGGACAACACGGTGCAGAGCATTGAGACCAGTTCGTTGCACATCGATTTGATCAGCGAACTCAAGCGCATCAACTCGCTGCTGTGCTCGGTGGCCTATCCCATTCTCGAGTCGGCTGGCGCGCTGGCGCCCAACCGGTTGCGAAAGACGGCAGACCAGGCTTGATGGCCTGACCCCTCTCTGCTCTCTGCTGCGTCCCGCTACCGCAGGAACGCCATAGACTGAGCTCCTGGTTCAATGCTTGACGGTCGCTAGCGCTATTCCGTAGCCCTCTCTCTGAGAGCGTTGTTCTGGCTTTCTGGGTGCTGCATCTCGCGCGGCGCCTCACTTCGTTTCAGCAGATGCGAAGCCAACGTAAGCCCAAGGCCTGCGGCGCCACGCGAGCCACGCCCAGCGGAGCCAGTTTGGGTGCGCATTTGCGCCGCCGACTCAAGATCTGCCTTGACAGCTACCCCCCCAAAAACCCCGCAATCACCAAGCCCGCTTCGAGCGTGAACAAGCCTTGCGCCACCTGCGCGCGCACCTCATCCGCGGGCAGCAGCGCAAACTCGTCCACCTCTCCGTCCTGATTGTTGGGCGCCATGCCTTCGGGCACCACGGCGCGAAACCAGTCGATGCGTTCGACCATGAACCCCGCGCCGCCGCCCTCGCTGCTGGGGCGGCTGAACATCACATGGCCGCCATGAGACACGTCGGACAGAGCGTCCACCTGCAGCCCAGCCTCTTCCCACGTCTCACGGGCCAGCGCCTGGGGCAGCGAATCGGCGGCCGAGATCATGCCGCCCATCAACGTATCCCACTGGCCCGGGTTGTTGGGTTTGGTCATGGCGCGCTTTTGCACCCACATGCGGCCGTCGGGTGCCAGGCCCACCAGATGCACGGCGCAGGTGGTAATGCCCAGCACCCGCACAGCGCCGCGCTCCACCGTGCCGACTTGCTCGCCCTCTGGGTTGGTCACCGCCAGTTGTTCGTTGCGCCAGGGGCCGCACAGGTTGGCGTCGCGCAGCGCCGCAGCCAGGGTGTTGAGGGCGTCGGTGACGGCGTCGAAGGTGGTGGCGGTGGTGCCCTGCGCCGTGGCGTTGGTGGGCACCTCCAGGTGCCACGCTGCCTGGCCTGAATGCTCACCAATTAATAGCTGGTAGCGCTTATCCAGCAAGCGCTGGAGGCCAATTTTACTAAAAAAACCTGCTGCCACCGACCCCACGATGTGCCCCGCCACCACCAGCGGCTGCCGCTGCTGGCGCGCAGGCTGGTGCGCCCTTTGACGAGCGTCTGCCAGCCACTGGTCGAACGACGGGGGCTGAACGATGGCGCTCACAGCGTGAGGATGGTGCAACCGGTGGTCTTGCGTGCTTCCAGCGCGCGGTGCGCCTCTTGCACGTCGGCCAGCGCAAAGCGCTGCTCGATGTGAATCTTGACCTGGCCACTGGCCACCACGGCAAACAGTTCATCGGCCATGGCCTGCGTGCTTTCGCGCGTGGCGATGTGGGTGAACAGCGTCTGGCGCGTGACGTAGATCGAGCCCTTGGCACCCAGCGAGCCGGGCGCAAACGGTGCCACCGGGCCCGATGCGTTGCCGAAGCTGGCCATGAGGCCAAAGGGACGCAGGCAGTCCAGTGACTTGTCCCACGTGTCTTTGCCCACCGAGTCGTACACCACCTTCACGCCCTTGCCGCCGGTGATCTCTTTCACGCGCGCTGCAAAGTCTTCGGTGTTGTAGTTGATGGCGTGCGAGGCGCCGTTGGCCAGGGCCAGCTGGCACTTGGCGTCGGTGCCGGCCGTGCCGATGAGCTGCAGGCCCAGCGCCTTGGCCCATTGGCAGGCAATGAGGCCCACCCCGCCTGCGGCGGCGTGAAACAGCACATGGTCGCCAGCTTGCAGGCCTTCTACCGGCAGCGTCTTTTTGAGCAGGTATTGCGCGGTGAGGCCCTTGAGCATCATGGCCGCGCCGGTCTCAAAGCTGATGGCGTCGGGCAGCTTGCACACGCATTTGGCGGGCATCACGCGCACTTCGCAGTAGGCGCCGGGCGGGGTGCTGGCGTAGGCGGCGCGGTCGCCCACCTTGAGGTGCGTCACGCCATCGCCCACAGCTTCCACCACGCCCGCGCCTTCCATGCCGATGGTGGCGGGCATGCTGAGCGGGTACAGGCCGGTGCGGTGGTACACGTCGATGAAATTCAGACCAATGGCGTGGTGGCGGATGCGGATCTCGCCGGGGCTGGGCTCGCCCACGGCGACGTCAACGATGTGGAGTTCTTCGGGACCACCGTGCTGGCGGATTTGTACGGCGAGGCTCATGGCATTGGCTCCTGAATGGCGTGTAGGTAAGAACGGGAAAGAAGGAAAGACAAAACGGCGGCCATCCTGCCACGAATCACGGGACGGCGTAGTCAACGCGAGCGGTGCTGATCCGCACAAAGGCCTTGTCGCCACGGGCAGCAAGGCAGCGCGCGCACCGTTACAGTGCACCCCCATGACACAAAAACTCACACCCGGCACGGCCGTGCTGCTGGTGATTCCGCCCTTGTTGTGGGCGGGCAATGCCGTTGTGGGGCGGCTGGTGCACGACCTGATTTCCCCCTCGGCCCTCAATTTCATCCGCTGGGTGCTGGCCTTTGCCATCCTGCTGCCACTGGCACACGGCGTGCTGCGCAAGGACAGCCCCCTGTGGCCCCACTGGCGCCGCTATGCACTGCTGGGGCTGCTGGGCATAGGGCTGTACAACGCGCTGCAGTACATGGCGCTGCAGACCTCCACGCCCATCAACGCGACGCTGGTGGGGTCCAGCATGCCGGTGTGGATGCTGGCGGTGGGGGCACTGTTCTTCAAGGCGGCCATCACGCGGCGTCAGTTGCTGGGCGCTTTTTTATCGATGTGTGGCGTGCTGCTGGTGCTCAGCCGGGGCGAGTGGGCGCAACTGATGGCGTTTCGCCTCGTCCCTGGCGATTTGTTCATGCTGCTGGCCACGGTTTCCTGGGCGTTTTACAGCTGGCTGCTGTCGGATACCAGCGAGCCCACCCGCATTCGCAACGACTGGGCGGCGTTTTTGATGGCGCAGATGGTGTTTGGCCTGGCGTGGTCGGGCAGTTTTGCAGGGGTGGAATGGGCCACGGGGTACAGCCACATCGTTTGGAGCTGGCCGCTGATTGCGGGGCTGGTTTTCATCGCCGTGGGGCCCGCCGTGCTGGCCTACCGTTGCTGGGGCGTGGGCGTGCAGCGCGCGGGGCCAGCGGTGGCGGGGTTTTTTGTCAACCTCACGCCGCTGTTCGCGGGGGTGTTGTCCACCGCGTTTCTGGGCGAGACGCCGCAGCTGTTTCACGGGGTGGCGTTTGCGTTGATTGTGGGCGGCATCGTGGTGTCGTCACGGCGTTGACACACCTGCCAGTGAGTTGGCAGGAACCCACTTCAACCGTTCACGCTGCGCTTGACGAAGCGCCGCGCAAGGCTTCGAAAAGCGCAGCCCGAACGGGTTTTTGAAGTTCAAAAGTGCCCACTCAACCATGCGAGCGCTGCGGCCAAAAATTTAAGCCAAATTGGCCTCTAGGAGTCTGGGCGGCAGAACGTTCCGAGCAAACTTCATCAGCCCCAGCAGTCTGTACCGACGCAAGCTGTGGTGGACGCGTTTACCACCGCCGATCTTTAAATCGCGGTTGAAGCAAGCAAGTCGTGCGCAAGGGTCGCCTCGGGCGGTTTTCCCCGCATTTTCCCCTCACCGGGCTTGCATGGCCCCCATCCTGCGCAGATTCAGCGCCATGCACACGAGCTTGAACTCGGCTTTTACCTTCTCCAAACCACGCATGCTGAACTGCCTGAACCCCAACACATTCTTGATCCAGCCATTGGGCGGCTCAGCGATCCATTTGCGCTTTCTGTAGTCCTTTTGGCCTTGCTCGGTTTGGAACTTGGCCGCCATGGCCACCGTATGGGGGTAGCGG
>JAUXZO010000154.1 GCA_030692685.1 Acidovorax sp.
CCCCCAAGCCCCCACCCCCAATCCCTTAAGTTAGTAAATTTGGCCGGATAAGGCGGAGCCAAAGGCTACGCCTTATCCGGCCAGCATAAGCGGGTTGGGAGGGGGGTGTGGGGGGAGGGGAGGGGCCTCAGGCCCCTGGCCCTTCCCCCACAGCTACCCCCCCCCTGACAATCAGGAGCATTCATGCGGGAAATCCAGGTGGCCCGGGTCACTCAGGCGGTGAAGGAAGCGGTCATTGCCGCCAATTATGAGTTGGGCGAAGATCTTCTGGCTGCATTGAAACGAGGGGAGCGCGAAGAGGAGTCCCCCAGCGGCCGGGAGATCTTCCGGCAGCTTCTGGACAACGCCCAAATCGCCTCTCAGGAACGCATTCCGTTGTGCCAGGATTGCGGTCTGGCCGTGGTTTTCGTGGAGTTGGGGCAGGAGGTGCATCTGGTGGGAGGGAATCTTAAGGAAGCCATCCAGGAGGGGGTGCGCCAGGGGTATGGGGAAGGGTACTTAAGGAAATCCCTGTGCCATCCTTTAACCAGAGCCAACACCGGCGATAACACCCCGGCCGTGATCCACACCGAGATCGTCGACGGGGAACAACTGAAACTAACGGTGGTCCCCAAAGGCGGCGGCAGCGAGAACATGAGCCGCCTTTATATGCTTAAACCCGCCGAGGGCTGGGCCGGCATCAAAGAAAAGGTGGTCTCCACGGTGAGGGAGGCCGGGGCCAACCCCTGCCCGCCCATTATCGTGGGAGTGGGCATCGGCGGCACCTTTGAGCGGGCCGCCTTGCTGGCCAAAAAGGCCTTGCTTAGGGAAGTGGGCCAGCCTAACCCGGACCCGGCAGTGGCAGACCTGGAAAGGGAACTCTTAAAAGCCGTCAATGACTTAGGGATAGGCCCCGCGGGCCTGGGAGGCCGCATCACAGCCTTGGCGGTCCATATCCTCATGCAGCCCAGCCACATCGCCAGCCTGCCGGTGGCCGTCAACATCCAATGCCACGCCTCCCGGCATAAGGAAGTGGTGTTGTAGGTAGAGTTGAGGGGAGGGCTGGGGGAGCAGTGGCTCCCCCACCCTCCCCTCAAACTCCCCTTCCAACCCCCTGTACGGTGTGGCTGGAGAAGGCGGGGCCTGCGGCCCCGACTTCTCCAGCCAAGAAATAACCTTATGGGGGTTGGGGGTGGGGGTTTGGGGGAGGGGGCAGGGGCCGTCGGCCCCT
>JAUXZO010000189.1 GCA_030692685.1 Acidovorax sp.
CCCCTGCCCCCACCCCCAAACCCCCCCCCCCAACCCCACACGGGGGTTAATCAGCCGGGGACGGGGGGGCCTTGGGCCCCGCCTTCCCCGGCTCACATAAAGGGGGTGGGGAGGGGAGTTTGAGGGGAGGGTGGGGGAACCGCGTTCCCCCAGCCCTCCCCTCAAATAATCCCTTCCTTTCCTACCCCTCCACCCGGCGGATGATGAATTCCATCCACTGTTGCCACTGGGCGTTGGGGGCCAGGTCATGGATGTGGGCCAGGGGGATTTCGGCCCGGGCGCTGGCCGCGTGGCCGCCCGCCGGGCCCAGCTTACCGAAGGCCTTCAAGGCCAGGCGGCCGGCATTCTTACGCAGCCCGTCATTTCTAAAAATCACCACCAGTTTGTCCCCATAGATGCCCCCCACGATGGTCCAGGAGATTTCCCCGGCCCGCATGAAAAAATCCGCCAGGATCACCAGGATGTCCGGGGTGCTTACCGGTCCCAGGAAGGTGTAAAGTCGGTTGTGGCGGATGCGGTAGCGGCTTAAGGCCGCCTGGAAGTAAACCAACATGGAGGTGCTGAATTCCGCGAACTCCAGGCGCCGCACCAGGGGACGGCGGGTAAAGCCGAAGAGATAGTGGAAGGCCCGCACATCGGCCTCGACGGCGGGGCGCTCAAAATTGGCGGTGTCGGTCTTGATGCCGTAGTACAGGGCGGTGGCCAGCTTCAAGGAGGGCTTGATGCGGGCCGCCTGCAAGTACTCGGTCATGATGGTGGAGGTGGCGCCGTACTCCGGGCGGATATCCGCCAACCGCGCCCTGGTTTCGGGATTTCGGGGGTGATGGTCAATAATAACATCGTAACGGAGCCCGGCAAAAAGCTCATGATGGTCCGGCTGGGAATCCACCAGGGCCTTGCGGTTGAAGTCCTCCGGATTTATTTCCTGGATAGGGGTGAGGGAAACCCCCAAAAGCCGCACCATGCGTTCGTTCTGGGGGCGGGTGATGGGGCGGATATAAGAAATGACGCAGGCCGCGAGACGGTGCCACAAGAGACGTTTCAAGGCCATAGCGCCCGCAATGGCGTCAGGATCGGCATCCATCAGGATCAGGAGGCGATCCTCATGAGAGAAGAGCTGGTAGAGTCGCTGAATCAGGGTGCGCATGCGCCTTGACCGTTCCTGAACCACATTCTAACCCAAGTGGCCGATACCAGGCAAACAACTTTAGCGCTTTTCCTTTGCCATTCCCCGTCCCCTACCTTATAAATTGTAGGGGGGGTTGCGGGGTGGGTGGGGGACCGCAAGTCCCCCACCCTCCCCTCAAGCTCCCCTCCCATCCCCCTATAAGGGGGCCGGGGAAGACGGGGCCGTTGGCCCCGACGTCCCCGGCCAAGTATTAAACCGTAAGGGGGTGGGGGAGGGGGGGTGGGGGAGGG
>JAUXZO010000190.1 GCA_030692685.1 Acidovorax sp.
AACCACGGTGGACACCACAATGCCGCCCCGCTGGGCCATGCCGTGGGTTTCGCTCACCAGGGGATTGAAGCCCGCGGCCAGGGCCGCCTCGCCCAGGAGGCGGCTGGCCAGCAGCGTCCCCTGGCCGCCCACGCCGGTTAGAAAGATGCGGAGCCTGATATCCTTTATTTTAGTGATCATTCCATTTCCAAAAAAACTATTATACTTTTTCAATTTAATAATAATTAAATAAGTTGCCTATTTATTAGTAGTTATAAATGGAACTATAATTCCTCCAATAATAGTAGCAATTAATGTCAATATTGTTAATACAATAATTAGCAAGTCTTTGTTTATTATGTTAGTTTGTGGTATAATATCTAATACAAAATTAGGGAAATATTTATTCCAGTCGGATACCATGATAATAATATAAATCAATAATAATAACCCATAGATTATAAAGCCAGACATATAATATTTTTTGCTTATCAATATAGAAGCAATGAAAACTGATATTCCAACAATTAGCAATATGATTAAAAAAATATGCTTTCGTGAATAAAACCAAGGCCTTTTCTTTTGCAAAAAAGATTCAAGTCGTTGATAATTCCCTAATACCCATGGTTCATTTTTTCCTGATACATATAGTGAATTGTGAACTCCCATAAAATCTAAAGAAATATAATAACCTTTTTTAGAACAGCGAATATGTAATTCATGTAATTTGTCAGGAAAGTCTTTGACTTCTAAAAAATCTGTTATAGACCTTGCCTTAATATTTGTATTTCCATATTTTGTAGATATTTCTAAAGAGATATTGTCACCATCTTCGGGAAAAGCTTCTTCTATTTTTTTTAACAACTCAGTCAAATCGTCTCTTGATAATTTGCACGGATTTATACTAATTGTAGATTTAGTAAATTCTTTTTCATGACTAACTTTTTCATCATTTGACATTTCATTTCCTCCTAGTGGGAAGAAATTTTGAGATGAGAATCAGAAAATATTAAATCTAGAGGAATTATCAAATAACAATTAACCTTATTGAACATGATGCTTTCTCAAAATACAAGTTCTTACGAGTACCAATAAAGGGTTGGGAGGG
>JAUXZO010000210.1 GCA_030692685.1 Acidovorax sp.
CTCAAAAGTGGGAGGCCACCATACCCGTTTACAAAGCGAACAGGAAAGTCAATGAAATCAACGGTCTACCCAGACCACCCCCGCGCCAGTGCTAGCTTTGCGTACCGTCACTTATTGCACTGAAAACGAGGAGACCCCAAAGATCCGAGTTGGGGCACGGTGAGAGGTGAACCTGTCA
The DNA here is from genome assembly GCA_030692685.1 of Acidovorax sp. Lineage (GTDB taxonomy): Bacteria > Pseudomonadota > Gammaproteobacteria > Burkholderiales > Burkholderiaceae_C > Acidovorax. The sequence goes on from JAUXZO010000210.1 coordinate 179, forward strand.
GGCCCATGACCACGGTGAGGGGGGCATTGATCTCCCGGACGAGCGCTTCGATGGTCTTGGGGTCGGAAGCCCCCGGCACAAAGAGGCAATCCGCACCCGCCTCTCGGTACGCATTGCATCGCTCGACGGCCTCTGCAAAAACATTGCTCGCACCAGTCAGGTAGACATCGGATCGGGCCGTCAGAACAAAAGGAACTCCCGACGCGTCCGCGGCGCGTCTTGCTGCCCGAACGCGCGCGACAGCGTGCTCTCTGTCGAACAGGGCTTGCGCAGGATTGCCGCTGTAGTCCTCGATGTTCGCGCCCACCACACCAGCACGAATCGCAGCCGCGATGGTTTCTCCAACCTCTTCAGGGCTCGCACCGTAGCCCGACTGGAGATCGGCGGAGACAGGAAGTGGACTTGCCGCAGCAATGGACCCCACGCGATCCAGCATGGTCTCCCTGCTCACAGCAGCTTCTTGATCAGGGAATCCCAGCGAGAAAGCCACGCCTGCACTCGTAGTGGCGATAGCGGGAAAGCCGCAGGACGCGAGCATCAGCGCACTACCAACGTCCCAAGCGTTGGGCATCAGAAAGATGGCCTCGGCAGTGTGCAATTGCTGGAACCGTAGACCCCGTTGGATTTGGCTCATTATGGCCATCCTAGTCGCCGAAGTTGGTGGCGGGTACTTCAGTCGGTATCGTGCGTATGGGCAATCTCGCCCAGACACCGCATCAACTTGTCGTAAAGCGTGCGCCCTGTTGTCGGGGGAGGTATGCCACACACCCATGTACTTCCTGCCGTTTTTGCGATTTGGTAGAGCGCCTCACTTTTCGACCATAACCAGCGCATGCACAGATTCGTCGGTGTCGAAAAACGGCTCACGTTGCTTGCGTGGTTGCTTTAGGCAGCGCGTTCGAATCTCCTCGGGACGATTCAAGACAGGTTTACCGGGCAAACGCTCCGCAACTCCTATGTGGCCGTGTCAACCGCGCGTTGTTCCGGATCTGTTCACCTACTCGCCAAAACGGAGTAGATAGCTACCCCCAGATTCTGAGAGTGAAGTGGTGCAAGGCGATGTCTTCAACAAAGACGATTTGTACGAGGCATTAAGCAAGCACAGAGTGGGAATAGCGATCAATTCCAACGATCCTTCAACCCCGTCACCCGGTTGAACACCACTTTCCCGCCCACCCCGTGGTCCGCACGGTCGGCCACGAAGTAGCCGTGGCGCTCAAACTGGAATTTCTGGTCTGGCTTCGCTGCAGCCAGTGAAGGCTCCACAACCGCCGTCACCACCTTCAGGCTGTCGGGGTTCAGCGCGTCCAGGAAGTTCTTGCCGCCCGCGTCGGGTTGCGGGTCGGTGAACAGGCGGTCGTACAGGCGCACTTCGGCGCTCACCCCGTCGGCGTTGCCCACCCAGGTGATGGCGGCTTTGGCCTTGACGCTGTCGGCGCCGGGGGTGCCGCTCTTGGTGCCGGGGATGACCTTGGCGTGCACTTCGGTCACTTTGCCTTCGGCGTCTTTGGCGCAACCCGTGCATTCGATGACGTAGCCGCCTTTGAGGCGCACCACGTTGCCTGGGAACAGGCGCTTGTAGCCCTTGGGCGGCACTTCTTCAAAGTCTTCGCGTTCGATCCACACGTCCTTGCCGATCTTGAAGACGCGGTCAGGCGGCGGCGTCTGGCCTTCGGCAATGGTGCTGTGGGGCAGGGCGGGCTGGGTGCAGTCTTCGGTGTAGCCGTCAGAGCCGAACACTTCGGCCCAGTTGGTGAGCACCAGCTTGACGGGGTCAAGCACGGCCATGCCGCGGTGGGCCTTGTTTTCCAGGTCTTCGCGCAGGCAGCCGTCGAGCGTGCTGTAGTCGATCCAGGAGTCGCTCTTGGTCACGCCGATGCGTTCGGCAAACAGCTGGATGGCCTCGGGCGTGTAGCCGCGGCGGCGCAGGCCGACGATGGTGGGCATGCGCGGGTCGTCCCAGCCGCTGACTTTCTTCTCGTTCACCAGCTGCGCCAGCTTGCGCTTGCTGGTGATCACGTAGGTCAGGTTCAGGCGCGCAAATTCGTACTGCCGCGGCGGTGGGGCCTTGAGCAGGCCGCCTTCGCACAAACGCTCCAGCAACCAGTCGTAGAACGGGCGCTGGTCTTCAAATTCCAGCGTGGCGATGCTGTGGGTGATCTGCTCCAGCGCGTCCTCGATGGGGTGCGCGAAGGTGTACATGGGGTAGATGCACCAGGCGTCGCCCGTGTTGTGGTGCGTGGCGCGGCGGATGCGGTAGATGGCCGGGTCGCGCAGGTTGATGTTGGGCGAGGCCATGTCGATCTTGGCGCGCAGCACGGCGGCGCCGTCGGCCAGTTTGCCGTCGCGCATCTCGCGGAAGCGGGCCAGGTTCTCTTCCGGGCTGCGGCTGCGGAAGGGGCTGTCCACGCCGGGCTTGCCGAAGTCGCCGCGGTTGATGCGCATGTCTTCGGCTGTCTGCTCGTCCACATAGGCGTGGCCGGCGGTGATAAGGTATTCGGCCGCGCGGTACATGAAGTGGAAGTAGTTCGACGCGTAGTCCAGGTGGCTTTCCTGCTTGCCGTTGAAGTTGGATTCCCAGTTGAAACCCAGCCACTGCACCGCGTCGAGGATGGAGTCCACGTACTCCTTTTCTTCCTTCTCGGGGTTGGTGTCGTCAAAGCGCATGTGGCACACGCCGCCGTAGTCGCGCGCCAGGCCAAAGTTGAGGC
>JAUXZO010000103.1 GCA_030692685.1 Acidovorax sp.
GGCGCTTCGGTGACGCAGATTCCATGTCGGCACGGGACAAATACGATCCCACTTCAGATGCCGGATATACGACTGCAGGCGCTTCCCACTCAGCCAATCTATCGGTCAGTTTCTTGCGTTTGTGGGGGAGTCCATATATGACAAGTTAGACGTCAAACTCATCGCATTGGTCCTTTTGTCCCAGGTCAGTGAGTCGCTGCAAGACGTAGGAGTCTTTGCCGCAGTAACGGATGCACGCGAGTTCGGAAACGTCAACAGCTTCGATCATAGTCTTCGTCTCGTTCACATCAGAGGGCTGACGCGAGACAAAGCAGTGCTTCGTTTTCTCGTCGAAGGTGAAGTGCTTCGGAGCCACGCTGAATGGAATAGCGCAGCTCGTGCAGCACCCATTCTCGACGTAGAAGTCGCCTGGCACGTTCAAGGGATAGGGTGGCTTCCCGCGCATGTGATTTTGACGTATAACGTTGGCGCTGCCCGGCACGCAGCTAGCGCCGCGAAGCGGCAATCAGCGGCTGCGTGTCCGCGCCGAGCAACCAGTTAAAAGACGCAGCGCTACGCATGACCGACACCAAGGAGCGCGTACACGACAGCGATGAAGGCGATGCAACACAGTGACCATCCCAAATTGGATAGGAACGCCTGCCGATGCAAATTGCCTTGCTCTGTGAAGACATGAGGCATGAACGGCACCATGAAGGGCAAGAGGTTTGCCGCGAGCTGATGTTTTCCGCCTCGGTAATGTCCAAGCATCAGGACGAATTGGTAACTGGCGCGCAGGAAAAAGAATATTGCGGGAACAAACGCGATGATCGCCAGTGCCACGGCCGTTAGCCCAAGATAGTGTTCCATGAATCGCGTCTTTTAACGTAATGTATAGAGCAAAACCTGCTCGATAAACTGGCGTCTGCTCGATATTCTGGACATGACTTCCCTCCTGAAAATGGCGTGTTTGCTGGGTTTTACCGCAGTTTTGTACAGATTTATACAGACATAAAAATTCTGTGAAACACCGCACGAGACGCCGCGCTCCGGGTCAGGCGCATCGCAGTCTGAATTTAAAGCTAGTTTGGGCCTCCAGCTCTCGTCCAGCATGTGCAGGCAGCTATCAATTCAGGAGCGTTTAGGCAGCGCCGCCATCTGCCGGTCCTGCCACCGCGCCAGCAGCGTGACCGCGAAGGTCGCGCCTATCAGCGCGAGGAACATGTCCGACTGCGTGTCCCACACGTCGCCCTGGGTGCCCAGAAATTCATCGGCGCCCTGGCCCAGCGCCAGCGCGGCCCACCACTCGATCAGCTCGTACACCGCGCTGATGGCCATGGCCACGCAGACCGACAGAAAGCCCGCCATGCGCCGGCTAGTGAGGTAGCCGAGGCGCAGCAGGACCTCGCGCGCCACCATGGCCGGCACCAGGCCCTGCATGAAGTGACCGATCTTGTCGTAGGGGTTGCGACCCAGCTGCATCAAATCCTGCATCCAGAAACCCAAAGGCACACGCGCATAGGTATACGCGCCGCCGAGGATCAGCACCAGCATGTGTGCTGCGATCAGCAGATACAGCAGCGTGCTCAGTGGAAAGCGCTGGCGCGTGAAGGCCAGCACCGGCAGGGCCAGCAGCACCGGCAGCACCTCCAGCACCCAGGTGCCGCGGTCGTACGGCGCGATGCCCGACGCCACCAGCGCCGCCAGCACCACGGCGCCCAGCAGCAACAACAGCCTGTCGCGTGTCATGCGCCGGCTTCGCCAAAAAACTGCGCCAGCGCATGCGCGGTTTCCAGCGGCAGCTCCTCGGGGATGAAATGCCCGGCCGGCAACAACTGGCCGCTGACGATGCCGGTGCACTGCGCCTGCCACAACACCAGCGGCTCGAAGAGTTTGTGCACCACGCCGCGTTCGCCCCACAACACATGCACATCGCAGCGGATTTTTTCGCCCTGCGCGCGGCTTTCGCGGTCGTGCACCAGGTCGATGCCGGCGCTGGCGCGGTAGTCCTCGCAGGCGGCGTGAATGGCTTCGGGCGTGCAGAAGCAGCGTTCGTACTCAAGCAACGCTTCGGCCTCGATGTAGCTCAGCCCTGTCGCACCCCAGCCGCCGAGCTTGGCGTGTAAATAGGGCAGGGGGTTGCCGCCAATCATGGTCTCGGGCAGCGGGTTGGGCTGGATCAGGTGGAACCAGTGGTAGTAGGCGGTGGCAAAACGCATGTCGGTCGCCTCGTACATGTCCAGCGTGGGCGCGATGTCGATCAGGCACAGCTTGCGCACGCGGCCCGGGTGGTCCAGCGCCAGCCGGTGCGCCACGCGGCCGCCGCGGTCGTGGCCGCAGACATCGAAGCGGCTCAGGCCCAGCGCATCCATCACGCCCAGCGCATCGGCGGCCATGTTGCGCTTGCTGTAGTTGCTGTGGTCGGGCAGGCCGGCCACCTTGGACGAGTCGCCATAACCGCGCAGGTCCGGCAGCACCAGAAAGAACCTGGCCTTGAGCGCCTGCACCACGCGGTGCCACATCACATGACTTTGCGGAAAGCCGTGCAGCAGCAGCAGCGCCGGCCCCTGCGTGTTGCCGCCGAATCGCGCAAAGATGGAGGTGCCGTTGACCTCGAAATCACGCGCTTCAAAACCTTCAAACCAGTTGTCGGGCAGGGTCGAGGCCATGGCGCATCCTTCTTTCGTCAGGGCCGGCTGGCCAAATACTTCTGGAGGTTGGCCGCGGCCGTGGCGCGCACCTTGTTGCGCAGAAAAGGCGTCCAGCCCAGCAGCAGGCCGGGCGTACCCAGCGCCTGGCGCGACCAGGCCCAGAAGTCGAAGCTATCGCGCTGGGTCTGGATCAGGCCCTGCGGGTTGAAGGTGAAGCGGCTGTCGATCACGTTGTGCACCATGCGGCCGGTGGTGCTGAAGCGGTAGTCGGCCTCCCAGTGGGCCTGGCCGGTGCTGGCGTCGGCCACGATGCCGCTGTAGTCCAGCTTCCAGACATCGCGCCCCTTGGCTGTCGTGGCGTCGCACAGCATGTGCCACATGCCGGTGACCTCCCTGTGGCCGCGCAGCGAAAAAGCCTCGTCGTCAAATGACGCATCGGCCGCGTAACACTGGGCCATGGTGGCCGGGTCCAGCCGGGCAAAAGCGCTGTAAAGCTTTTCAAGAGTTTGCTGGTTGGCGTGCATGCGGGCTTTCGAAAGTGGCCGGGAAATGGTACACCTGCAACAAATGATCGAACGATGGCAATATTATTTGTGACATATTGCCCGCGCGCTGGCTGCTGACCTGTCACCGGCGTATAACAGTGCCAACCGATGTTGATGGAGTGAACATGAGGACCCTGCCACCGCACCGGGCACCGGCAGACCGCCAGCGTGTCAAGGTGCTTGACCCCTGGGAAGAAATGTACTGGGGGGAAAAGCTGGCCTGCACCACCGAGCAGCTGCGCGCGGCGGTAGACGCTGTGGGCGTGCAGGTGTCAGACATCCGGGCCTGGCTGG
>JAUXZO010000218.1 GCA_030692685.1 Acidovorax sp.
GCAAAAAGTAGTTGCGGTCGATGTTCTCGGTGCTTTTGCTGCGGCCCGAGCGCACGCGCCCGCTGTTGACGTCATAGTCGCCCGTGGCCTCGCGCTGCAGCTGCGCGCCGGCAAACCAGCGCCAGCCGTTGTTGTTGGGCAGGTCGGTCCATTCGCTGCTGGCGTGTTTGGTCTCGCGGTCCAGCGACAGCTTGCTCACCGCGCGCCAGCCGATCACGGGCAGTTGGTTGTGGATGTGCTCCAGCGACAAACGCGCGCCGCTGTCGGTCGAAAAACCGGGGCCAAACACCAGCTTCTGCAGCGGGGCTTCACGCACCTGGGCGACCACGGGCGCGGCCTCAGGGTCGGTGCCTTCGGTGTCGAGCGTCAAGAACACGGCGTCGTAGTAACCACTGCTAGCCAGGCGCAGTTGCGCGTCCAGCATCTCGGTCTCGTCATACACGGCCCCTGTGGGCAGGCGCGCCAGGCGCCGCGCGCCGTCGGGGTCGTAGCGTTCACTGCCCTGCACGCGCAAGGGGCCAAAACGGTAGAGCGGGCCGGGGTCGTAGGTAACGCTGAGCTTGGCCTCGTGCGTGTCCGCATCCACCTCGGCGCGGCTGTTGGCAATGCGTGCGGTGGGATAGCGGCGCACTTGCAGTTCGCGCAGGCCGCTGGTTTTGGCTCCATCCCACGCTGACTGCGTAAACGGCTCGCCGGCGGGCAGCGACCAGTTGCGCCGCACGCGCTGCTGCTGGCGGGCGCGGCCTTCGGCGTTGTTGCCTGCGGCATTGGCAAAGTCAATGTCAGCGCTGGCAATGCGGGTCTGGGGGCCGGGCTGCACGGTGACGACGACGGTGCGCGGGGTGCTTTTGCTGTCAGGAGTTTCTGTCAGCTCGACCATGATGGTGGGCGCAAAGTAGCCCAGCGTGCCCAGCAACTCGCGGGCATTGGCGTCGGCTGCACCCAGCAGGCGCTGTAGTTCGTTGGCTTGCAGGTCGGGCAGGTTGCGAAAGCGCTGCAGCTCCAGGTGGCGCTCCAGCGTCTCGCGCACGGCGTCGGGGGCGCGCACCTCCACGGCAAATGACGGAGAGGCCGAATCGGCAATGACCGGAGCGCCCGCAGCGTCTGCGTTGTCGCCCTTTTCACCGCGCTGCAGCAGGCTGCAACCCTGCAGGCATAAGGCGCCAACAAGCAGCAACGCCGACCACGGGGCCGGCGTTGGAACATTCACAGTGTGGAGGCGCAAGACGCTGAAGGGCACGGCAGGACGGAGGTAAGGGCTTACATAGAAGGCAGTCAAAGCCTCCAAACCCAGAGGCAATCACTGCGGCCCCCGACTATGCCCCGAAAAAAAGCCCCTCGTTGTCAGACAGCGGCTCACATCGCTTGCCGTGCCTCCCCCGTGTGGGAGTGCTGCAGGGGCCTGCTATTTGGACAGCAGCCGCATCGTCTCTTCCAGCCCTTTGAGCGACAGCGGGTGCATGCGGTTGCCCACCAGCTGCTGGATGATGCTGATGCTCTGGCGGTACTGCCAGACGCCCTGGGGCTCGGGGTTGATCCACGCGTGTTTTGGGAACGCGTGCGTCAGCCGCTGGATCCACTCGGCGCCCGGCTCTTCATTGTTGTATTCCACACTGCCGCCGGGCTGCAGGATCTCGTACGGGCTCATGGTCGCATCGCCCACAAAGATCAGCTTGTAGTCTTTGTTGTACTTGCGGATGATGTCCCAGGTGGGGAATTTTTCGGCAAAGCGGCGGCGGTTGTTCTTCCACATGAAGTCGTACACGCAGTTGTGGAAGTAATAAAACTCCAGGTGCTTGAACTCGGTCTTGACGGCGCTGAACAGCTCTTCGACCCGCTGGATGTGCTCGTCCATGGTGCCGCCCACGTCCATCAGCAGCAGCACCTTCACGTTGTTGTGCCGCTCGGGCACCATCTTGATATCGAGGTAGCCCGCGTTGGCGGCCGTGCTGCGGATCGTGTCGGGCAGGTCCAGTTCCAGCTCGTGGCCTTCGCGCGCAAACTTGCGCAGGCGGCGCAGCGCCACCTTGATGTTGCGTGTGCCCAGCTCTTGCTGGTCGTCGTAGTCCTTGTAGGCGCGCTGCTCCCACACCTTCACCGCGCTCTTGTTCTTGCCCGCGCCGCCAATGCGCACGCCTTGCGGGTTGTAGCCGCCATGGCCAAAGGGGCTGGTGCCGCCGGTGCCAATCCACTTGCTGCCGCCCTCGTGGCGTTCCTTCTGTTCTTCGAGGCGCTTTTTCAGCGTCTCCATCAGCTCGTCCCAGCCCATCTTCTCGATGGCGGCCTTTTGCTCGGGCGTCAGCTCGTTCTCCAGGATCTTGCGCAGCCAGTCGGCCGGAATCTCCTTGGTGAAGTCGGCCACCATTTCCACGCCCTTGAAGTAGGCGCCAAAGGCCCGGTCGAACTTGTCGTAGTGCTTCTCGTCCTTGACCAGCGTGAGGCGCGAGAGGTTGTAGAAATCGTCCAGCGCCCAGCCGTCGTCCGATTTGGGGCCCACCACGCCCGCCTGCAGGGCTTCCAGCAGCGTGAGGTATTCCTTGACCGATACGGGCAACTTGGCCGAGCGAAGGGTGTAGAAGAAGTCGATGAGCATGAAATTGGCCTCCAGCGCTTATTGGGTAAGCGTTCGGCGCTCTAAAAGAGATAGCAATTGTGCTTTGGCCTCGGGCCACTCACCGGCGCGCATGCTGTACATCACCGTGTCGCGGATGGTGCCGTCGCGGCGCAGTGCGTGGCCGCGGATCACGCCGTCCTTTTTGGCGCCCAGGCGCTCGATGGCTTGCTGCGACGCAAAGTTGAAGTTGTCGGTGCGCCAGCCCACCACGTGGCAGCCCAGCGTGTCGAAGGCGTGGCCCATCATCAGCAGCTTGGCGGTGGTGTTGACGTGGGTGCGCTGCACACTTTTGCGGTACCAGGTGTAGCCAATCTCCACGCGTTTGACGGCGGGCAAGATGTCGTGATAGCTCGTGCTGCCCAGCACCTCGCTGGTGGCGTCATCCACCACGGCAAAGGCAAAGCGGTTGCCGTCGTCGCGCATCTTCAGGGCCGCCTCGATGTAGCTGCGGGTGTCTTGCGGTTCGGGCACCGAGGTCACCCGCAGCGTCCACAACTGCCCGTCGGCGGCGGCAGCGGCCAGGCCTGCTTCGTGCGACAGCGCCAAGGGTTCCAGGCGCACGCCACGGTCTGTCAGGGTAATGGGCTCTACAAAAGGCACGGTGCGCTCCGGTGGGGCTGTCGAAAAGGGGGCGTAGGGGTGAAGGCCTCTTGCCCTCTTACCGGTTCCTTTGGTTCATAAAGACGAGCTTTTCAAACAGGCTCACGTCTTGTTCATTCTTCAAGAGCGCACCCACCAGCGGTGGCACCGCCACCTTGTTGTCGGCGCTTTGCAGGGCCGCCAGTGGAATGTCTTCGGCCACCAGCAGCTTGAGCCAGTCGAGCAGTTCGCTGGTCGATGGTTTCTTTTTCAGGCCCGGCAGGTTGCGCACGTCATAAAACGTCTTCATCGCCACGCCCAGCAGATCGGCCTTGAGCGTGGGGAAGTGCACGGCCACGATCTGGCGCATCGTGTCGGCTTCTGGGAACTTGATGAAGTGAAAGAAGCAGCGGCGCAAGAACGCGTCCGGCAGCTCTTTTTCGTTGTTGGAGGTGATGAACACCAGCGGGCGGTGTTTGGCCTTGATGAGTTCGCGCGTTTCGTAGCAGTAGAACTCCATGCGGTCGATTTCGCGCAGCAGGTCGTTCGGAAACTCGATGTCGGCCTTGTCGATCTCGTCGATCAGCAGGGCCACAGGTTGGTCGGCGGTGAAGGCCTGCCACAGCACGCCCTGGATGATGTAGTTGCGGATGTCCTTGACGCGCTGGCTGCTGTCGCCGTCGTTGAGCTGGCTGTCCCGCAAGCGACTCACCGCGTCATATTCATACAGGCCCTGCTGCGCCTTGGTGGTGGACTTGATGTGCCACTGCAGCAGGGGCATGTCCAGCGCCTGGGCCACTTCTTCGGCCAGCATCGTCTTGCCGGTGCCCGGCTCGCCTTTGATGAGCAGCGGGCGTTGCAGGGTGATGGCCGCGTTCACGGCGAGCATCAGGTCTTGGGTAGCGACGTAGTTCTGGGAGCCTTGGAATTTCATGGGGGCGAATCACCGGATCGTTGATGAATGAGCTTGACAGGCGCTGGCTATAATCGGCGGCTGATCAGAGCCCAGAGCTGAACTTCCACGAGATTGTGCGCGCAAAATGAACAAAACGTTGACCACGCTATTTGCCCTGGCTGTCGCTTCCGTGACCGCCTTGTCCCACGCCCAGGAAGCCAAAGGCGACGTGGAAGCCGGCAAGCAAAAGATAGCCATGTGTATTGGTTGCCATGGCATTGTTGGCTATCAGGCCAGCTTTCCTGAGGTGCACAAGGTGCCCATGATCTCGGGCCAAAGCGGCAAGTACATTGCCGCTGCGCTGGTGGCCTACCAAAAGGGCGAGCGCAAGCACCCCACCATGCGCGGCATCGCCGAGTCGATGTCTGAACAAGACATCGCAGACGTCTCCGCCTACTACGAACAACACGGCAAGACCGCCGCCGAGCTGCCCGCCAAGCCCAAACGCGAACCCAGCGTGCAAGTGGCCGAGCTGCTCAAGAAGGGTGCTTGCGTGTCCTGTCACGGCGACAACTTCGCCAAGCCTATCGACCCCTCGTACCCCAAGATCGCAGGCCAGCATGCGGACTACCTGTATGTGGCTCTCAAGTCGTACAAGGTGGAAAAGAACAACAACGTGGGCCGCAACAACGCCATCATGGCGGGCATTGCCAAGCAGTTCACCAACAACGAGTTGAAGGCACTGGCCAACTACCTCGGCAGTGTGGAAGGCGATATGCACGTGGTGCCACAGTCGCGCTTCAAGTAAACGCC
>JAUXZO010000104.1 GCA_030692685.1 Acidovorax sp.
GGCAACGGGAGAATCGGGAAGGCGGTGCGAATCCGCCGCGTGCCCAACGCTGTAAGGACGATGCCGCTCACAAATGCCACTGGCTGCCAAGCTGGGAAGGTGTGTCAAGGCAGATGACTCCAAGCCAGAAGACCGGCCTGAGCAATTCTTGGCGCTGCAAGGCCGGGCAGCGCTGCCACTATTCACGCTCAGGGGACTGCCATGAATACCAGCGCGGCGGCGCAAGCCACGCCCAGCGTTCACGCCTACACACAACAGGCCTGCGACGCCCTTACCACTCCATCTTTCCACGCCATCTTTTTACGCAGCGATCTGCGCGGGCAATGTCTGCCCACGCCCATGCCCGATGAGGTGCCCAGCCGCACACTCACCGCCGCGCACACGCCCCGGTGGGCTTGATACCACCCTGGAGCTTTCTGATGTTGCAGCGCGACCCAGTCGCCAGGCACCGGCCCAGCCCGGTGCGCCCCGCTTTCCACGCGCGGCCCCCTGTGCGCGGTCCGCGCCACACAACCATTGAAAATTGAACACGCCATGACCGCTCACCTCCCCCTGATTGCCGACATCGCCAACCCCGCGCTCACACAGGCGCTGCAACACAAGCTGGACCACAAAACCAAACCCCTTGGCTCGCTTGGGCGCCTGGAAGCCCTGGCGCTCACGCTCGGACAGATTTTGGGCACCGAAACTCCGGCGCTGGACCAGCCGCAGATGGTCGTTTTCGCCGCCGACCACGGCCTGGCCACGCGCGGCGTGTCGGCCTTTCCAAGCGACGTGACCTGGCAGATGGTAGAGAACTTTCTGGCCGGCGGCGCCGCCGTCAGCGTGCTCGCACGCCAGCATGGCCTGGGCCTCACGGTGGTGGACTGTGGCGTGGCCCGCGATATCTCCCCGCGCGAATCTGCCCCTGGCCAGCCGCGCCTGCTGCTGCGCAAGGTGGCGCCCGGCACGCAGGATGCATCCGTCGGCCCGGCAATGAGCGCAGAGCAATGCGCGCAGGCCCTGGCCAACGGTGTAGACGTGGTGCGAGGGCTGCCCGGCAATGCCTTGCTGCTCGGCGAGATGGGGATTGCCAACACGTCGGTGGCATCGCTGCTGCTGGCACGACTGGCTGGCCTGCCGTTGGCCGAGGTGACGGGCGCGGGCACGGGCCTGGACGCGGCGGGTATTGAACGCAAGCGCGCCGTGCTTCAACAGGCGCTGGACGCCAACGCCCGCGCGACCAGCCCGCTGGATGCCCTGGCTGCGCTGGGCGGCTACGAGGTGGCCACCATGGTGGGCGCGGTGCTGCAGGCCGCCGCCGAGCGCCGAGTGGTTGTGGTGGACGGCTTCATCACCAGCGCCGCTGTGTTGGTGGCCAGCCGCCTGCAGCCCGCCGTGTTGCAACGCTGCGTTTTTGCGCACCGCTCGGGCGAGCGTGGCCACAGCCTGATGCTGGCGCAGATGCAGGTTGAGCCGTTACTGGATATGGGCTTGCGGCTTGGGGAGGGCTCTGGCGCTGCACTGGCATGGCCGCTGCTGCAGTCGGCCTGTGCGGTGTTAGCCGAGATGGCCAGTTTTGAATCGGCTGGTGTGGCTACACAGACTGCCTAAGCTTGCAATGGCGTCAAGCCACGCAGGTCCGGTTGCGCCCCTCGTGTTTGGCTCGGTACAGCGCGGCATCCGCACGCGACAGCATAAAGTCCAGCGTTTCGTGGGATCCCGTCCAACTGGTCAACCCGATGCTCACTTGGCAGTCCAGCGCATGGCCTGCAGCCAGGGTGGCGTGGATGCGCTGTGCAACGCGAGTGGCTGCCTCCGTGTCGGCGCCCGGCAGCAGCACCAGAAACTCCTCACCCCCGTAGCGCCCCAGCCGGTCTGCGCGGCGCAGCACCTGGCGGGTGCGCTCGGCAAAATGCACCAGCACCGCATCTCCGTGCTGGTGGCCGTGGGTGTCGTTCACGGCCTTGAAGTTGTCCAGGTCCAGCATCATGATGGACGGCCCGTTGCCGTAGCGTTGCGCCCGCTCCAGCTCGTCTTCACAGCGTTGCAGCAGGGCGCGGCGGTTCAGGGTGTTGGTGAGGGAGTCGTGGCTGGCCAGGTGTTCCAGCTCGGTGCGCAGGCGGTCGGTGGCCATCAGCACCGCACCAATAGACAGCATGAGCACGGTGACTACATACGCCCCGATGTACAGCGTCTGGAACAGTGACGGCTCCATAAGATCGCTGCCTGCATTCCCTGCCATGATGGAGCCCAGTCTCACGGCCAGCACGACCAGATGAAGTACCAGCACTACCTCTACCAGCCGCACCGGAAAGTTGCGACCGCCATGGCGCAGCATGAAGCGCAACTGCACCGCATACAACACGCCTGAGACCACAGTGAAGAAGCTCACCCGCAGCGGATAGTTGGGCCAGCCATAAGTCAGCCAGATGAACACCACGGTGGTGCCTGCCAAAACCCAATTCCAGGTTCTCCAGGTGGAGGGCTGGCCCATGAATTTCCGGGTGCCCATGTAGTAGGTGACTGAGCCCAGCACGAGTAGCTGATTGGCCAACACCAGGCCTAGCCAATCTGGGATGGCGCCGCGCACGACGAACAGCACCGTGGAGACAAGCCACAACAGAGGTGCAGCTGCCCAGTTGCCCACGCCCCGGATGCTGGGCGGGTAATACCTTCTCATGAACAGCAGCACCATGGCCATGACGGCGGACATGAAGCCCGCCAGGGCAATCATGGAGCGCGGGTCTAGGTTCGTCATGCGGCAAGCGGGGCGGGACGTAACTACGTAAAAAATTGTTTCAGCAGCGAGGCCCAGTATAGCCAGCCGCCGCCAGCGCACCGCTGCGTTTGCGCCGTTTCGGTGCGTGCGGCGATCCACGCGGCATTAAGTGCCGTGCAAGCGATGCCCCAGTTGCGGCGCTGGCGCTCAGTGTTGGTGCATTTTGTATGCAAAACAGAAAAAACATTGTATACAAAGTTGGCATGGCGTTTGCGTACATCGTTGACCATGCAAGCCCCTAACCCTGCACCAATCCCGGCGGCCATCGAAATCATCGCGCTGACCAAACGCTATGCCCAGGGCAAGCCAGCGGTGGATGCCATCAACCTGCGCATCGCCAGCGGTAGTTACTGCTGCCTGCTGGGGCCTTCAGGCTGCGGCAAGAGCACCACGCTGCGCATGATGGCCGGGCACGAATCCGTGACCAGCGGCGACATCCTGCTGGAGAACCGCAACATCACCGACCTGCCCGCCGCCGCGCGCGGCACAGCCATGATGTTTCAGAGCTTTGCGCTGTTCCCGCATCTGTCGGCGCTGGACAACGTGGCCTTCAGCCTCAAGATGAAGGGCATGGCCAAAGCTGAGCGCCAAGCCAAGGCCCGTGACCTGCTCGAACGTGTGGCGATGGGCCATCTGGCTGACCGCAAGCCCGCCGAACTCTCGGGCGGCCAGCAGCAGCGTGTGGCACTGGCGCGGGCCCTGATCACTCAGCCGCGCGTGCTGCTACTGGATGAACCGCTGTCGGCGCTAGACCCGTTCCTGCGCATCCAGATGCGTGCCGAGTTGCGCCGCTGGCAGAAGGAGCTGGGGCTGACTTTCATCCACGTGACCCATTCGCAAGAAGAAGCCATGGCCCTTGCCGACACCATGGTGGTGATGAACCACGGAGTGATCGAACAGGTGGGCTCACCGCACGAGGTCTACAACCGCCCGGCCAATGAATTTGTGGCGCGCTTCATGGGCGGCCACAACGTGATTGACACAGAGGCTGGCAAGGTGGGTGTGCGCACAGACCACCTGCAAATCGCCCCCGCCAACGCCGAACTGCCCTGGGGAGCCCAGCGCATGCCGGCCGTGGTCACCGATGTTGAATACCAGGGCACCTATGTGCTGCTGGGCCTGCAAAAGCAGGGCGTGGCTCTGTCGGCCAATGCCACAGCAGCCTATTCGGTGATGGTGTCTGAAGCCACTTTTGCCGCCCAGCCGTATGCCGTGGGGCAGGCTGTGCAGCTGCACTGGAAAACCGAGCAGGCGCATCCGCTGACCCAGCCCGCAACGCACCCGGCAATGACCCCCGTGGCTACGGCCAGTGCTCAGGCCGTGGCTGTCTGAAGGGCCGCTCCCCGCTTCTTTTTATTTCGTTATTCGCCGTTTTTCCACCCCTCAACTTTGCAACCCAAGGAGTTCTCTCATGTCCGACGATTCACGCGCTGATTCCCCCGCTGTAGTTTTCGACGCCACCGGCGTGCAGCGCCGCTCGCTGCTCAAGGGCACGGCGGGCATCCTGGCAACTGGCATGTTTCCAGCCGTCCATTCGCAAGAAAAGATCGTGCTGCGCTATTTGGGCACAGCGGTGAACCAGGACAAGGCGATTGCCGAGAA
>JAUXZO010000001.1 GCA_030692685.1 Acidovorax sp.
AGCCATGGCCCGGGCCTATCCCATAAATAGCGCCGCGGCCCAGTTTTTCATCAATGTGGTGGATAACCCGGAGTTGGACCACAAAGGCCCGGACCCCCGGGAATACGGCTATACCGTTTTCGGCCAGGTGAAGGCGGGTATGCATCTCGTGGAGCAGATGTCCATCTTGCCCAAAGAAACCCGGGCGGGTCACCATAATGTCCCCCAGGATGATATTCTCATCAAGCGGGCCTGGGTGGAAGCTTCGGGTGAGGCCGGGTGATGAGGGGCCTTTCGTCTGGCTTAGGCAATTGAGTGACTGTATCGGGCCCCATTAATACCTTGGCAAATTTAGCGTCATGTCTGTGTTCTGTGGAAGGCCACATTTTCCCTCCCCCTTGAGGGGGGGAGGGCAGGGTGGGGGTGGTAATATTCGTTGTCATTCTCTCACGTTATCACCCTCCCCCCAGCCCCCTCCCCTCAAGGGAGGGGGAGATTAATGCCCTTAGATTTAGTAAAGGTACTTACGAAACACAACACTAGAAGCCATTTCAAAACCTAGATCTCGCCTTTCGGGTCTTCTGGGGCGTTGGGAAAAACTTAGGATAAGATTTCCTAAAAAGGGTAACGTTATTAAACAGCCCCCCTCACCCCAGCCCTCTCCCCCCGCCAGCGTGGGGAGAGGGGGAAAATACGTTACCGATTTTTGAACCGCTTCACTTAGTTATCCTCATTACTTCCTCTCCCCCCTGGGGGAGAGGAGTGAGGTGAGGGGGGGGGTTGAAATGGCTTGTAGTTATTCCTGCCGGGAACGGTCAAGAGCACCCGCCGGGGGGAAATTCCTTGACTTTTGGCCGGGATTTTATTAAAAATACTTGTTAAGCGGGCATAGCTCAGTTGGTAGAGTACAAGCTTCCCAAGCTTGGTGTCGCGGGTTCGAATCCCGTTGCCCGCTCCAGTGCGGTGGACTTTTTTGGGTCCGCCGGACAACCCGCTTCCCCCATCGAGGTGGCCGGGCTTTA
>JAUXZO010000009.1 GCA_030692685.1 Acidovorax sp.
AGCGACCACACGCTGGAAGAAGTGGGCAAGCAATTTGACGTGACGCGCGAGCGCATTCGCCAAATAGAAGCCAAGGCGCTGCGCAAGCTCAAGCACCCAAGCCGCTCGGACAAGCTGCGCAGCTTTATCGACTCGCTGTAAGCCTGTACCTCCACCCGCTTACGCCCTGCCCCGCAATCGCGGCGCAGGGCGTTTTTCATTGGGGTACAGCGGTCTCCACGTTTACCCTAATACCGCGGACAGCAGACTGACAGTTTGGAGGGCGACCATTGCCCGCACATCGGGAGGTTTCGATGCCGCGCGAGGTGGTGGAGTTGCTGACACAGCAGCACAGCCACAGGCTCGATGACGGCAGTACCCGCATCCGGTGCTTCTGAACCACGCACTACCTCTCAAGGGACGCCCCATGTCTGCAGATATCAACCGTCGCAAAGCCATCGCGCAATCCGTACTGGCCGCCACGGCCTGGACCATATTCGGCCCCTCTGCCTGGGCTCAGACCAGCACCAATGCGCCGCGCCCCGCACCGGCCAAAGCGCCCAAACTGACAAGCACGCTGCGCATCGTGATTCCTGCCAACCCGGGTGGAGGCTGGGACCAGACCGGCCGTGCCCTGGGTGCAGCGTTGGTGGCCGCGGGCGCGACGGAACAGGTGGAATATGAAAACATGGGTGGCAAGGGCGGCACCATAGGACTTGCCAAATACGTCGAGAAATACGGCAACGATGCCAATACCCTGTTCATGGGCGGAATGGTGATGGTCGGCGCCGTAGCGCTGCAAAAAACCTGCAGTGGACATGACGCAGATCCAGCCGCTCGCACGCCTGACCAGCGACTACCTGGTGGCAGCCGTGGCCGCAAACTCCCCCATCAAGAGCACCAAGGATCTGTCTGAGGCGATGCGCGCAGATTTGCGTTCAATGCCCGTTGCAGGGGGCTCTGCCGGCGGGGTGGACCACATCTTTGCCGGGGTGCTGGCGCGTGCCTCCAAAGCCAAGCCTGACGATCTGGTCTACAAGCCGTTTGCGGGCGGCGCAGAAGTGGTGGATGCGCTGGTGACGGGGACGGCCTCGGTAGGCCTTTCGGGCTACAGCGAATTCAGCGACGCCATCGCCTCTGGCAAGCTCCGCGCCATTGGTGTGTCCTCGCGGCGCAGCATGTTTGGTCTGCCCGCGTTTCGCGAGCAAGGCCTGGATGCCACCATGGCCAACTGGCGCGGGGTGTTCACTGGCAAAGGGGTGTCCGCCGCACGCACCGCAGAAATGCTCGCGGCCGTAGAAGCAGCCACCGCGCACGAATCGTGGCTGCGTACGCTCAAGCAGAACCGGTGGGAACCCTCTTGGCTTGCAGGCAAGGATTTGGCAGAGTTCATGGAGTTGGACCTCACCACGGCGCGGGTGATGGTGTACTTGCTCAAGTTGAAGGCTTGAAACCCCTTGAACCGCTTCGCGCTTTAGCCCTGAAGGTGCCGCCAGTGCGGCGAGGCGGCCATGGCAGGGCGGCTACTGGGCGAGGGTCGCGCCAGTTTCTACTGCAGCCCGCCAATCTGAAACGCATCGCGAGGATCCTCTGATGAAAATGTCCAACCACTCCATCGGTGCCCGCATGGCCACCGCACTGGGCCTAGTCCTCGCGCTGCTTTTAGGCGCTGCGCTGTTTGGCATCGCAGCCCTTTACAAAACCCTGGGCACTTACGACACCACCGTGCAGGAACGTGTGACGCAGGAGCGCGCAGTGAGCCGCATGGAGAGCGAATTCAAAACCCAGGTGCTGGAATGGAAAAACACGTTGCTTCGCGGGGAAGACGCGCGCAAACGGGAACTGCACTGGGCCGCTTTTCAGGCCAGCGAGAAGCGTGTGGCCGACGCTGCCAAGGCGCTGGAGCCACAACTGACCGATGCGCAGGAAAAGGCCGCGCTGCAGAACTTCACCAATGCACACGCCCAGATGGCGCAGGGCTACCGCAAGGGGTTTGAGGTGTTTCAATCCCTGGGTTTTGTGCCGTCGGCGGGCGATGCCGATGTTGCCGACATTGACCAAGGCCCCGCCAAGTTGCTGACCACTTTGGGGCAACAGGTGGCCGCCAGCAGCGCGGCCATTGCGCAGCAAGCCGCACTGGATGCGCGGCGGGCACTCATCAGCAGCCTGGTGGCACTGGCGCTGGTGACTGCCCTGGGCGGTTGTGCAGGCTGGTTGCTGACACGCTCGGTGGTCCGCCCGCTCAAGGTGGCTGTGTCGGTGGCCAACAAGGTGGCTGCCGGAGACCTGACCACCACCATTGAGGTGGATGGCAACGACGAACCCGCCCGGCTGCTGCAAGCCCTGCGGTCCATGCAGGACAACCTGGAGAACGTGGTGTCGGGCGTGCGCAGCAATGCAGAAGGCGTGGCCAGCGCCAGTGCCGAGATCGCGCAAGGCAATGCGGACCTCAGCATGCGCACAGAAGACCAGGCGTCGTCGCTGGACGAAACCACGTCTTCCATGCAACAGCTACAGGCCACGGTGCAGCAAAACGCATCCAACGCCCAGCGCGCCAATGAGCTCGCGCGCAACGGTGCCACGGTGGCCCAGCGCGGCGGCGATGTGGTGACGCAGATGGTAGAAGTGGTTCAAGGCATTCAGGACAGTTCGCGACGCATTGCGGACATCATCGGGGTCATCGACGGCATCGCGTTTCAGACCAACATCCTGGCGCTGAACGCCGCAGTCGAAGCCGCCCGAGCAGGCGAACAAGGCCGCGGCTTTGCCGTGGTGGCCAGCGAAGTGCGCAGCCTGGCCACCCGCAGCGCAGGCGCGGCCCGCGAGATCAAGCAACTTATCCAGACCAGCGTGGAGCGCGTACAGGCGGGATCTGACCTGGCCCGCAATGCAGGCACCACCATGACCGAGGTGGTCTCGTCCATCCAGGGCGTAAGCGCCTTGATGGAAGAAATCAGCCAGGCCAGCGCCGCGCAAACCAGCGACATGCTGCGCGTGACGCAGGCCATCGTCCGCATGGACGAGGCCACACAGCAAAACGCCGCGCTGGTAGAAGAAAGCGCCGCTGCAGCGGGCAGCCTGAGCGGGCAGGCACGCCAGCTGGTGGAGGCCGTCGAGGTCTTCCGCCTGCGGGGGGACGGCAGAAGCCACCCTGCGGGCGCGGCCCTCACGCCACCACCACGCGGCAGCAGCAGACTACTTCAGTAGGACTTACCTCCACAGAGAGGCAACAACAGCTTTGCCAAAGGCAAGCGCCTTGCCTAAGAGCAGCTAACAAAACTCTTTTTGCTTCGTTGCCGCGTCTTGTCGTACTAGCGTTCTGCCTGCGACGCAGCGCCTAGCCAAAACCGCTTCTCTGAGTTTTGTTAGCCGCTCTAAGCCCGCTTAGCGTCAATCGTTTTCATATTTTCATAGCTACCAGCGCTTTCTGGATAAGCGATATAGCCCTATTTGACTCATATTTTCTGAGCCATATCAGTTATCCATGGCGCTGCGCGCCACCTGCAGCCCACAAAACTGGCGCGACCCAAGCCAGTGCCACCGTGGAACTGGCTTTGCCAGGCCACCGGTGGCGTCCCCCTCCCGCGCAGCGAGAGAGGGGGAAGACGCGAAGCGGCTCAGGGGGTGTTTCATTTCAGGCCACCGCATGCTTTTCTCTCAGTGCCTGCACCTGCTCGGGCGTGTAGCCCAGTTCCTGCATCAGCGCGTCGGTGTGCTGGCCCATCACCGGAGGCTGTAGGCGCACGCCCAGGCGATGGCCATCCATGCGCAATGGAGACAGCGTGGTGCGGGCGGTCTGCCCGGCACGCTCGCCGTCAGGCAGGACGATGTCAGCCAGCCCCCCCGTGGCGTTGAGGTGGGGGTCATCGAACAGCTGCTCGGGCCGTGAGATGGGGGCGAAAGGCAGGCCGTGCTTTTCAAAGATGCCCGCCAACTCAGCGCCGCTGTAGGCGGCGAGCCGTTGGCGCAGGTCTGGCATCAGCGTGGCGCGCGCACGCACACGGTCGTTGTTGGTGGCCAGGTGCGGGGCGGCTTTCAGATCAGCAAACCCCAGCGCATCGCAGAAGGTGATCCATTGCGCGTCACTGACAGCTGCCAAAAAGATCTGATCGCCGTCCTTCACGCTGAACACGTCGTACAGCGCCCACGATGAAATGCGGTCAGGCATGGGCGCAGCAGGCTTGCCGGTAACGGCGTACTGCATCATGTGCTGGCCGACCAGAAAAACGTTGTTCTCGAACAGGGCCGAATCGACTTCTTGCCCGCGCCCCGTGATGCCACGCTGCATCAAGGCCGCCATGGCACCGATGGCGCCGAACATGCCGCCCATGATGTCGTTCACACTGCTGCCCGCGCGCAGTGGGTCACCCGGGCGCCCGGTCATGTAGGCCAGACCGCCCATCATCTGCACCACTTCATCAAGTGCGGTGCGATGCTCGTAGGGGCCGGGTAAAAAGCCGGTGTGGTTGACATAGATGAGGCGGGGGTTGATCTGGCTCAGCGCTGCATAGTCGAGCCCGTACTTGGTCATCACACCGGGCTTGAAGTTCTGGGCCACCACGTCGGCCGATGTGGCCAGTTTGCGTGCCACTTTCAACCCCTCGGGGCTGCGCAGATCGAGCGCAATGCTCTTCTTGTTGCGGTTGAACATCGGGAAGAAACCGGCCCCTGCGCCTAGCAAATGGCGCGTGCGGTCGCCATCCACCGGCTCGACCTTGATGACCTCGGCGCCCAGATCGGCCAGCACCATGCCGCAGGTGGGGCCCATGACCATGTGGGTGAACTCCACCACCCGAAGGCCATCGAGCGGCAGTGCCCGAGCGCTGGAAACAGGAGACGCCGAAGGTGAACCACCTGGCGTTGCGGCGTCGGTGGGAGACGATGAACGAGGGGAATAAGCGGTAGAAGTCATGGTGCGACCATAAGGGATACGGCATATGACAACTGGCAAGTTGCCTGCCCCAGGCCATCTTCTATCGCCATGCAGCACACCGTGCGCAAAGTCGTCGGGCGCGGCAGGCACTTTTGCAAGGACGGCGCTGATCCGTGGCCGCTTCGCAACATTTTGATAGCAAATATCGTATTTTCTCGCCTTAGCGCATATGTGCCGTGCGTTCTGAGCTACCAAACTTGTAGCAAAATGGGTTCCGCGCTATAGTCTCAGCGCATCAGCGGGCTTGGCACAGGCCACCCGTTCCGAACTTAGATTTAACACTTGCGCGAGGAGAAGCGTCCATGAGCTCCAAAGAAAATGTCGCCATCAACCAGCTTTTTGAGCGACTTGAATGCCGTTATGCGTTGCGCGTGCTGTGGGCCCTGAAGGATGGTCACCCCCAGACCTTCCGCCTGTTGCAAGACAGCGTGGGGGGCATCACCCCCAACACGCTCAACACCCGCATCAAAGAACTGCGCGAAGCAGGTTTTGTGGACCACGGCAGCGACGGCTACACCGTCACTCCTTCGGGCGCTGATTTGCTCAAGCGCCTGAGCGATGTGCAAGCCTTTGCCACCCGCTGGGTGGCTGGCCGGGCCAAAAAGGCCGCCGCATAGGCCAAGAGCCTGCGCAACCCCTGCCCCGTTCTGGGCAAAGCCCCGCCGGCCCGTCCGAGCGGGGCTTTCGTTAAAATAGGGGTCAAAAATGCTTGTAGCGCTTACCCATCAAGCGCTGATAGCTATATTTTCAATAGCAAACTAGGAGTTTCATCCATGGCACTGACCACCACCGCATCCGGCCTGCAATACGAAGACACCACCGTGGGCGAAGGCGCCGAAGCCGCCAAGGGCCAGAACGTTTCGGTGCACTACACCGGCTGGCTCTACAACAATGGCGAACAAGGCGCCAAGTTCGACTCCAGCCGCGACCGCAACGACCCGTTCGAGTTCTCGCTGGGTGCAGGCATGGTCATCAAGGGCTGGGACGAAGGTGTTCAGGGCATGAAAATCGGCGGCCAGCGCACGCTGATCATTCCCGCAGCCCTGGGCTACGGTGCCCGCGGCGCAGGCGGCGTGATCCCTCCCAACGCCACGCTGAAGTTTGATGTGGAACTGCTGAAGGTGGGCCGCTAAGCGCAGATTGCTCTCTGCGCCCTGCCACCACCACCACCACGGTGCAGTGGCACCCAAAGCGGCCTGAGGCCGCTTTTTGCTTTCAACCGCTGGGAAAAGAGCCTGCTCTCTGACCTGAACGAACCGACACGTCACATTTCAGAGCGCACCGCGGGCCGCAGCGGTGGCGGGCGGGTAGCCCAGCTCACCAAGACCGCCGCCACCAACCCGGCAGGCACACCAAACACGCCCGCCGAGATGGGCTGAATGCCAAACCACAGGCCATCTGCCAGCAACCAGGCCGGCAGCACCTGCAGCGCATGCACGTGCGACAACATGTAATACACGGCCACCCCCAGCCCCGCCAACATGCCCGCCACCGCCCCCTGCCGCGTGGTGCCGCGCCAGAAGATGCCCAGCACCATCACCGGCACAAAGGCCGATGCCGCTAGCGAGAACGATGCCGACACCATGGGCAAAATTTCAGCGGGCTTGAGGGCGGCCACAAACGCGGCCGACAACGCGACGGCCAGCAAGGTGAATTTGGTGAGGATCACCCGCTGCTCGGGCGACGCCTTGCGTTGCGCATCCGGAAAGTACAGGTCCCGCACCAGCGCATTGCTGATGGTCAGCAACAATCCATCGGCGGTGGACAGCGCCGCGGCCAGCCCGCCCGCCGCCACCAGGCCCGACACCACATACGGTAAGCCGCCCAACTCTGGCGTGGCCAGCATGATGAGGTCCGCCCCCAGGCGGATTTCGCCAAACTGCACAATCCCATCGCCGTTCACGTCTTCCACCGACAGCAGCGAGCTGTCCACGCGCGCCCACTGCGCCATCCAGTTGGGCAAGGCCTCAAAGCTGCTGCCCACCAGGTTTTGCATGACCTCAAACTTCACCAAAACCGCCAGGGCGGGAGCGCTCAAATACAGCAGTGCAATGAAAAACAAAGTCCACCCCACCGACGCGCGTGCCGTCGACACGGTGGGCGACGTGTAGTACCGCGTGAGCAGATGGGGCAGCCCCGCCGTGCCCACCATCAGGCAAAACATGAGTGCCAAAAAGTTGCGCCGTGTCAACTCGTAGTCGCGCTGCTCCTCTGGCGTGCCGTTGGGGTCGCCCACGTAGGCCTGGCTGTGCAGCGGCAGGCCCCCCAACGGCCGCGCGCGCTCGTAGTTTTCGCGCATTTCGCGCGTCCAGCGCTCACGGGCAGCAGCAGCATCGCGGGGCAAGGCCGCCAGTTCGCGGCTGGCCGACACGATGAGGCCCACATCCGCGTTCTGGTTGCGCAGCGTGCGTATACGCTCGCGGGCTTTTTCACGCTCGTTCTCCAGCGCGCTTTCCACGTCCAGCAACCGCGCTTCAAACTCCTGGGCGCGGCGCTGGTAGGCCTGCACCACCTGGTGCTCGGCGGGCGAATCCAGCAACTGCGCTTCCAGGTCGGCAATCTTGCTGATCTGCGCGCCATAGACCAAAGGCGCCAACGGGTTGCCCAGCTGCTTGTACGCCAGCCACGACACCGGAATCAAAAATGCCAGCAACAGCACCACGTACTGCGCCACCTGCGTCCAGGTGATGGCGCGCATGCCGCCCAGAAACGAGCACAGCAGCACCCCGCCCAGGCCCAGCATGATGCCGATCTCGAACTGAACGCCGGTCAGGCGTGACGCGATCAAGCCCACGCCGTAGATCTGGGCCACAACATAAGTGAACGAACACAACACCGCCGCCAGCGCGGCGATCACGCGGGGCCAGCGGCCGCCGAACCGCACATGAAAAAAGTCCGGCACCGTGTACAGGCCCATGGCCCGCAAATGCGGCGCAATCAGCATGGCCACCAGGCAAAAGCCCCCCGTCCAGCCCAGTAGATAAGCCAAGCCACCTGCCTGCCCCGGCGTGCCTGAAAAGCCCTGCAAATACAGCGCCCCAGACAGACTGATGAACGAGGCCGCGCTCATCCAGTCTGCCGCCGCAGCCATGCCGTTGTACATGGGCGGAATGCGGCGCCCGGCTACGTAGTATTCCTCGGCGTCGGTGGTGCGGCCATACACGCCAATACCGGCATAGACCATCACGGTGAGAAACAGAAAGATGGGGCCAATCCAGTGGCGCGACAGGCCCTTGCGCTCTGCCCAGGCCATGAGGAGCAAAAACCCCAGGACGCCGATCACATACAGCGCCAGGATGCGGTGCAACCGCCAGAGATAGGCGCGGTCGCTTGCGGCTTCGGACGGGTCGGGCTCAGCCATGCGGCGGCACCGCTTCAGCGCGCCGATGGTCGTCGGCAGGGAGCGCTTGCGCGCTTGCGGACAGGCGCTTTGCGTCCTGTGCGTCCTGCCGCTCAAAGCGGTTCATGGCCCAGCCGTAAATCACGACGATGGCAATAAACACCAAGACCGCGCCCTGGGCTGCAATCCAATACCCGAGGGGCCAGCCCCCCATCACCAAAAACTGGAGATCCCGGGCGAAATAGGTGGCAACAAACGACACCAGCGCCCACACCAGCAGCAACCCGGCTTTCAGCCGCAGGTGCCGCTGGTCGTGCAGATCGGGCGGGAACGGGCCCGCCATTTCGGCTTCGTGAGGTCGGGGGCGCTGCCAAGGCGACTGCATCACAGGCACGCGGGCAAGTGGTGCATCAAACGCATGGGCCGCCGCGTTGCGTCAGCCAGCCAATTGCTGCCAGGTGGCGATGACGCTGTCGGGGTTCAGCGAGATCGACGAAATGCCTTCCTTGGCCAGCCACTGTGCAAAGTCAGGATGGTCGCTGGGGCCCTGGCCGCAGATGCCGATGTACTTGCCCTGGGCCAGGCAGGCCTTGATGGCCTGGTGGATCAGTGCCTGCACGGCAGGGTCGCGCTCGTCAAAGTCGTGTGCCAGCAGCTCCAGGCCCGAATCACGGTCCAGACCCAGGGTGAGCTGGGTCAGGTCGTTGGAGCCGATGGAGAAGCCGTCGAAGAACTCCAGGAAGCGCTCGGCCAGGATGGCGTTACTAGGCACTTCGCACATCATGATGACCTTGAGGTCATCCTTGCCGCGTTGCAGGCCATGCTGCGCCAACAGTTGCGTCACGCGCTCGGCCTGGCCCAGCGTGCGCACAAACGGCACCATCACCTGTACGTTGGTCAGACCCATGTCGTTGCGCACACGTTTCAGCGCATCGCACTCCATGGCAAACGCTTCGCCGAAATCGGCGCTCAGGTAACGCGCGGCACCACGGAAACCCAGCATCGGGTTCTCTTCCTCGGGCTCGTAGCGGCTGCCGCCAATCAGCTTGCGGTACTCGTTGGACTTGAAGTCCGACAGGCGCACGATCACAGGCTTGGGCCAAAACGCTGCGGCAATGGTGGCCACACCTTCGGCGACCTTGTCCACGTAAAAAGCGCGGGGGCTGGCATGGCCCCGGGCCACGGATTCCACAGCCTTCTTCAGGTCGGCATCGATCTGCGGGTAGTCCAGGATGGCCTTGGGGTGCACACCAATGTTGTTGTTGATGATGAACTCCAGGCGGGCCAAACCAACACCTTCATTCGGCAGCTGGCAGAAGTCAAAAGCCAGCTGGGGGTTACCCACGTTCATCATGATCTTGGTCTTGATGGGCGGCATTTCACCGCGCTGCACCTCGGTCACTTCGGTTTCGAGCAGGCCGTCATAAATGCGGCCGGTATCGCCTTCAGAGCAGCTCACCGTAACCAGAGTGCCGTCCTTCAGCAACTCGGTCGCATCACCACAGCCCACCACCGCCGGAATGCCCAGCTCGCGCGCAATGATGGCGGCGTGGCAGGTGCGGCCACCCCGGTTGGTCACGATGGCGCTGGCGCGTTTCATGACCGGCTCCCAGTTCGGGTCGGTCATGTCGGTCACCAGCACGTCGCCGGGCTGGACCTTGTCCATCTCCGAAATGTTGTGCACCAGACGCACAGGGCCGGTGCCAATCTTCTGGCCAATCGCGCGGCCTTCGGCCAGCACGGTGCCGTGGCCCTTGAGCTTGTAACGCAGTTCGGCCTGTCCCTTGGACTGGCTCTTCACCGTCTCGGGCCGTGCTTGCAGGATGTAAAGGTGGCCGTCGGTGCCGTCTTTGCCCCACTCGATGTCCATGGGGCGGCCGTAATGTTGTTCGATCACCAGCGCGTAGCGCGCCAGTTGTTCCACATCGGCATCGGTCAGTGAATAGCGGTTGCGCTGCTCTGTGGGCACATCCACGGTCTTGACCAGCTTGCCGCTCTGGGCCTTCTCGTCAGCCGTCGAGAACACCATCTGGATCAGCTTGCTGCCCAGGTTGCGGCGGATCAGCGCTTTCTTGCCCGCCTTGAGCATCGGCTTGTGTACATAAAACTCGTCCGGGTTCACAGCGCCCTGCACCACCGTCTCGCCCAGGCCGTAGCTGCTGGTGATGAACACGACTTCTTCGAAACCGGATTCGGTGTCGATGGTGAACATCACGCCCGCCGCGCCCAGGTCAGAGCGCACCATGCGCTGCACACCGGCCGACAGGGCCACCACATCGTGCTCAAACCCCTTGTGCACGCGGTAGGAAATGGCGCGGTCGTTGTACAGCGACGCAAACACTTCCTTCATCTTGTGCAGCACATCGTCGATGCCCACCACGTTCAGGAAGGTTTCCTGCTGGCCCGCAAACGAGGCGTCGGGCAAGTCCTCAGCGGTGGCGGACGAGCGCACGGCAAACGATGCCAGGGGGTTGCCAGCGCTCAGCGTGGCAAATTCATCGGCAATGGCTTTTTGCAGGTCGGCCGGGAAGGGCTGGGCCTCGACCATGGCACGGATTTCTGCGCCGACTTGCGCCAGCGCCCGCACGTCTTCGGTGTCCAGCACCTTGAGCTTGGCGCTGATCTTGTCAGCCAGGCCGTCGTAGGCCAGAAACTCGCGGAACGCGTGGGCCGTGGTGGCAAAGCCCGTGGGCACGCGCACGCCCTGGGGCAGTTGGGAGATCATCTCGCCGAGGGAGGCGTTTTTACCGCCTACCGACTCGACATCGGTCATTCTCAGGTTTTCAAACGGTACGACCAAGGCGGTCGAGCTGAAAAGTGCAGACATGGGAAAGCTCCAGAAGTTGAAACCGGGTCTGCATGCCGGGCTCTTCGAAGCCCCAGGCAAGCGGCCATGCACAGGCTGCGACTTTGTTGTTGTGGTTGTAGGCCGACGGTGTGCATGGTGAGAATTGGATAATTGCGGCAATTGTAGGCCTGTGCCACTGGCGGCGGGCTGACGCTTTCACACGACTGACGCAAAACGGGGACCGCCACCTACATGCCCACCCAGGGTGGCGGCGATGGTTGACTCCCCGTTTGCGCAAGTCCTTTCACAAAGGGCCTCCATGCACTCGCGCACCGTATTTTTCGTCTCTGACGGCACCGGCATCACTGCCGAAACCTTTGGCAATGCCATCCTGGCCCAGTTCGAAATGAAGCCGCGCCACGTGCGCCTGCCCTTCATCGACACGGTGGACAAGGCCCACCAGGCCGTCCGGCAGATCAACCACACCGGCGAGGTCGAAGGCAAAAAACCCATCGTCTTCACCACCCTGGTGAACATGGAAGTGCTCAAGGTCATCCAGGACGGCTGCAAAGGCATGCTGCTGGACATGTTCGGCACCTTTGTGCATCCACTGGAGGAAGAACTGGGCATCCGGTCGCACCACCGCGTGGGCCGGTTCAGCGACGTGAGCCGCAGCAAGGAATACACTGACCGCATCGAAGCCATCAACTTCAGCCTGGCCCACGACGACGGTCAGAGCAACCGCGACCTGGCGGGTGCCGACGTGATTTTGGTGGGCGTGAGCCGCAGCGGCAAAACCCCCACCAGCCTGTACCTGGCCATGCAATACGGCATGAAGGCTGCCAACTACCCGCTGATCCCCGAAGACTTCGACCGCCGCCAGCTGCCTCCTGCGCTGGAGCCGCACCGCAAAAAGATCTTCGGCCTGACCATCCAGCCCGAACGCCTGTCCGAGATCCGCAACGAACGCCGCCCCGATTCAAAGTACGCCAGTCTGGTGAACTGCCGCCACGAGATCGCCGAAGCCGAGGCGATGATGCGGAGGTCCGGGATTCGGTGGCTGTCTACGACCACCAAGTCGATTGAAGAGATTGCGACGACGATCCTGCAGGAGATTCGGCCGGAGCGGTTGGTGTATTAATGGGGTGACAGTGCTGGGGTTGCGCTGCGTGTTTTGAACTCTCAACTGCCAGATTTCAGATAAAAATGGGCTCTAGCGCTTATTCCAAAAGCGCTAGTAGCTATAAATTTAATAGTGATTTCTCTGCCTGTCGCTGCATGCAGCGTCTTGTACGGTTTGGACGGCGAGGAGCGCTGCAACGATGGTTGGCATTGAGACCGGGTTGGGCCCTGAGCCGACTGTGGGCATTCCATACCATAAGCAGCCATTGATTCAAGACAGATTGATCGGCGCCCGAAATGCACAGTCGGCGGGCCCGGTACAGGCTACGGGCAAGCTATGGTTTGTTGACTTGACGCTTGCCGGGTTTCGAGAATTTTTTATGCTGGGGTGTTTAAATTGGCACCCTCTTGCAAACCTATGCTGTAAGCCGCTTCCAGGAGGAATCTGTGTCCAAAATATTCCGCGCGATCCAGTTTGTCCCGCAGGTTTTTCCAGATAAATCACGCTAGGCCTAATGCGATGATCTGTGAACGATCGAAGATGTCAGATCCGGATGGGCTTCCGGCCGAAGTAGTACAGGCTCTCGATATCAGCGCGGTTCTTGCAATCAGGACGTTTCAAGATATCAGTGGGCTTGGTCTTTACGAGGCAAAGCTTGCGGTCGACGCATATCTGGAACGGCACCCTGAACACGCCTTGCCTCAGCGGTCGGCAAGTTCATCAGTCGCGCCCAGGGGTGAGAAAGCCGGTGCAATGTTGGATGATTTCGCAACGGCGGAACCAGTGCCTGCCGAAGCGCCTGTGTTCGACTCACTGGTAAGAGTGGTCGCCACCCCTGGACTTTACGTCCTTCTGCGAGAGGGCGTCCCCTGCAAGGAGTGGTTTGGCGAGGCCCTCAAGGCTTTTGTCGATGCGGGGTTTGACACGGCAAGGATTGAAATCATCGACGAGGAGAGGCGCAACGGGAATGGCGACTTATCAGCGGCGGTGCTGAAATTGTCGGGGGCACTTTCGAACGAAGCGCTCTGCGCTTTGCCCGAGACCCTTGGGAGAAGACTTGCTGAAGGCATCAGTTTTCGGTTGGTGCGAGCCGTCCAGTGGAGCGAGGCGGCGATACCTACCGACGAGCTGGAGCTTGAGTTCTTCCTGCACGAGTTCTCCAGGCAAAGCCCCATGGTTTGGAAAACGACGAGTAGCGTCAGGCTGAGACACAGAACCACGGGAATTCTCTGTCGAAGCACCGCGCACCGGAGACGAGCAACGAACTACCAAGAGGCTCTTCTTCTCCTTGCATCTCTCCTCAAAGAGTGCAGATAAGGCCTAACCATTTGATCGAGGGGACAGCCAACCGGCTCCGCCTGTCGTCTGCCTTTCATGTCATGCGTTGACCGTCCGCTTCAGCCACCTCTACTGGCTGCTCGTGGCCGACAAGAGCCAGCCGAAGCATCCATGCAGCGAGCGACTAAAAACTACTGATTTGATAGCTACTAGCGCTTACTAGATAAGCGCTAGAGCCCGATTTCATTCAAAAACTGGCGTCACTGCGCCAGCAGAGTGGAAAGGCAGCCCACTGCTACCCTTTCCCACTCCCCTTCCCCCTCACTTCACCGCAAACCGCACATTCGCCGCCTTCTTCCCCGGCAATGTCACCAGCGCTACCACCTTGGTGCCCGCTGCCACCTTGAACATGCCCTTGGCTTCCAGCTTGCCCTCACCCGCAGGCAGCAGCATGGCTTCGGATTTTTCAGTGCCGTTCAGCAGGGTGAGCTTGGCACTGACGCCTTCGGTCTTGGCGGGTTTGCCGTGGTCGCGCAGGTGCAGGGTGATGGCGTCGGGCTTGGCGACGAGTTCGTAGTCCATGTCGTTGGCTTCGACCACGATGCCGCCGTGCAGGGGCTTGTGGTCGTGCCCATGGGCGTGGTCGCCAGCGGCATGGGCGGCGGTGGTGGCCACAGCAGCGAGGGCCAGGGCTGCGAAAAGATGGCGGGTGGTTTTCATGAGAGTCCTTTCAAAGGGTGGATGAAAAACGAAAGAAATTCAAAAAAGCGGAGAGGCAAAAGCCTCAAGCCGCCCTGCATGCCGGAAGGAGTTCCAGTCCATCCGTTCACGCTGCGCCAGTCGAAACGCCGCGCAGGGCTTCGACAGGCTCAGCCCGAACGGTTGGGTTGGGGATGGAAAGAACACGAACAGCTCAGAACGCCTCGGCGCTCTTGTCGTCCAGCAGGCGCTCGGCGGCTTTGCGGCCGAACAGCCAGAACAGGGCCGGGGTCAGGAAGGTGTCGAGCAGGGTTGAGCTGATCAGGCCCGAGAAGATCACCACGGCCACCGGGTGCAATATCTCGGTCCCCGGGCGCTCGGCCTCCAGCAGCAGCGGCGCCAGCGCGAAGGCAGTGACCAGGGCGGTCATCAGCACGGGGCTCAGGCGCTCCAGCGAGCCGCGCACGATCATGGCGGTGTCAAAGTTCTCGCCCTCCACGCGCATCAGGTTCAGGTAGTGGCTCACCTTCAGGATGCCGTTGCGCACCGAGATGCCCGCCAGCGTGATGAAGCCAATCAGCGCCGCCACCGACAGCGGCTGGCCCGATATCCACAGCCCCAGCACGGCGCCCACCAGCGCCAGCGGGATGTTGGCCATGATCAGCGCCGACAGCGTGGCCGAGCGGTAGCGCGTGTACAGCACCACGAACATCAGCACCAGCGAGACCACGGCCAGCATGCCCACCAGGCGGCTGGCTTCTTCCTGCGCCTGGAACTGGCCGCCCAGGGTGATGAAGTAGCCATCCGGCAGCCGCGTCTCGCCCACCACCCGGCGGATGTCGGCCACCACGTCGGACAGCGCCCTGCCCTGCGCGTTGGCCGAGAGCACGATGCGGCGCTTGCCATCGTCACGGCTGATCTGGTTGGGACCGTCGCCGTCCTCAATGCTCGCCAGGCGCGACAGCGGCACCCGCCCGCGCGGGGTCTCGATCATGATCTGCCCCAGGCCCTCGATGGAGCGCGCGCTTTCGGGCAAACGCACCACCAGCGCAAAGCGGCGGCTGCCCTCCACGATCTGCGTGACCTTCTCGCCCTCCACCAGACCCTGCAATACCGCCATCACCTGCGGCACGGGCACGCCGTATTGCGCTGCGGCGGCATAGTCCACCCGCACGGTGATCTGCGGCGCCAGCACCTGCTTTTCCACCTCCAGGTCGGCCAGTCCGTCGATGGTGGCCAGCCGCGCCCGCAGCGCATCTGCCTGGCCGCGCAGGGTGTCGAGGTCTTCGCCGAAGAGCTTGATTGCGATCTGCGAGCGCACGCCCGAAAGCATGTGGTCGATGCGGTGCGAGATCGGCTGGCCGATGGCAATGGCCGCCGGCATCTGCGACAGGCGGCTGCGGATGTCGGCCTGCACCTCGGCCATGCTGCGCTTGAGTTCCGCCGCAGGCAGCAGGCCCACGTCCAGCTCGCTCACGTGCACGCCCTCGGCGTGTTCGTCGAGTTCGGCCCGGCCGCTGCGTCGGCCCACATGCGTGACCTCGGGCACCTGGCGCACCAGCACCTCGGCCTGGCTGGCCAGCGCGGCCGACTCGGCCAGCGTGACGCCCGGATTCAAGCGCATGCCGATGAGCAGCGTGCCCTCATTGAACGGCGGCAAGAAGGTGGTCGGAAAGAACGGCACCGCCGCCACCGACAGCACCACGGCCACCGCACTCACCGCAATGGCCGCACGCGGCCGTGCCAGCACATCCGTGAGCCCGCTGCGGTAGCGCGCCTTGAGCCAGGCAACCACACGCGTATCACCATGGTCGAGGTTTTTCATGCGCGGCAGCAGGTAGAAGGCCAGCACCGGCGTGACCGTGACCGACACCAGCAGCGACGCCACCGTGGAGACGATGAAGGCGACGCCCAGCGGCACGAACAGCCGCCCCTCGATGCCCGGCAGCGCGAACAGCGGCAGGAACACCAGCACGATGATGGCCGTGGCATAGAGGATGCCCGAGCGCACTTCCATCGACGCGAGCTTGACCACCTCGATGGGGTGCAGGCGGTGGTTCGGGTGCTTCGCGCGGTCCATCTTCAGGCGCCGCAGCACGTTCTCCACGTCCACCACCGCATCGTCCACCAGGCCGCCGATGGCGATTGCCAGGCCGCCCAGCGTCATGGTGTTGATCGACAGGCCGAAGTACTTGAACACCAGCGCCGTGATGAAGATCGACACCGGGATGGCCGTGAGTGCGATCACCGTGGGCCTGAGGGTGCCCAGGAACACGAACAGGATCACCGCCACGAACACCGAGGCGCCCATGAGCTTGCCCTGCAAGGTGGTGACGGAGGCTTCGATGAAGCTCGCCTGCCGGAAGGTGACGCGCGGCGCCTCCATGCCTTCGGGCAGTGATTTTTTCAGGTCCGACAGCGCAGACTCGATGCTGCGCGTGAGCGCAATCGTGTCGGCCGTGGGCTGCTTCTGGATGCCCAATATCACGGCGGGCTTGCCCTCGAAGCCCGCGTCGCCGCGCTTGAGGGCCGCAGCGAACGTCACCTCGGCCACCTGGCGCAGCAGAACGGGTTGGCCGTTGCGCGCGGTGATGGCCAGGTTCTGCAGGTCTTCCAGGCGCGAGGTGCGGCCCAGGTGGCGGATCAGGTACTCGCGCCCGTTAAGCTCTAAAAAGCCCCCCGAGGTATTGGCCGAGAAGCCCTTGAGCGCACCCGTGAGCTGGTCGTGCGTGATGCCCAGCTCGGCCATGCGCGCCGTCTGCGGCTGCACCTGGAACTGGCGCACCTCGCCGCCGATGGGGATGACCTGCGCCACGCCGGCAATGGCCAGCAGGCGCGGGCGCAGCACCCAGTCGGCGTACTCGCGCACGGCCATGGGCGTGGTGCGCGCCACGTCGATCGGGATAGCCACCTGCATGATCTCGCCCATGATGGAGCTGATGGGGCCCATGCGCGGCGTCACGCCCGTGGGCAATCCTTCCTCCATGGACGACAGGCGCTCGGACACCATCTGCCGGGCGCGGAAGATGTCCGTGCTCCAGTCGAAGGTGACGTAGATGAACGACAGCCCCGCGCTGGAGGTAGAGCGCACGCTCTCCACGCCGGGCAACCCGTTCATCGTGGTCTCCAGCGGGAAGGTGATGAGCTGCTCCACCTCTTCGGCGGCCATGCCGCCCGCCTCGGTCATGAGCGTGACGGTGGGCTTGTTGAGATCGGGGAACACGTCCACCGGGGTGCGCGAGAGCGTGAAGGCGCCATAGGCCATGAGCACGCCAGCGGTGATGAGCACCAGCAGCCGGTTGGCCAGGCTGTTTTCGAGTAGCCACTTGAACATGGTGGTGGCTCCTTAGCGGACCTGGTTGATGAGCGTGGCGCCCTGCGTGGCCACGCGGTCACCGGCCTTGAGGCCTGAGGTCACGGCCACCGTGGTGCCGTCGAGCGGCACGAAGGTGACCACGCGCGGCGCAAAGCGCTCGGGCGATTCCTTGACCCAGACGATGGTCTGGTTGGCCGGGTTGCGCAGCAGCGAAGCCACGGGCACCTGCACGCCATCGACCTTGTCGGTGGACTGCACGAACACGCGCACCGGTTGCCCCAGCGCCAGGGTGCCCAGCACCGCCGAATCGCCCGCAAACTGCATCGGCAGCGCCTGGTCGCGCAGGCTGCGCGCCGCGCCCATGAAGCGCAGTGGCACGCGCTGCCCGCCCACGGCCAGCGTGGCACCGGCCACGCTGTGGGCCTGTGCCGTGTCGTAGGCCAGGGCCTCTACACGCGTGCGAGATGGGTCCACCACCTCGAACAGCAGCTCGCGCGCATCCACCACCTGCCCCGCCACGGCGTTGGCTGAGGCAATCACGCCAGAAACCGGAGCCACTAGTGCATCACGCGTCGACAGGCCCGCCCCCACTGCGCCCAGGCGCTGGGTGAAGCTTTGCAGCTCGCTTTCAGCGGCCTCGATGTCCTTGCGCGGCACGGTATCCGCCAACTCCTTCAAACGCGCCACGCGGCGTGCAGCCAGGTCGCGCGCGGCGCGCAACTCGGCCTGCTGGGCCACCTGGTTGGAGCGCTCGATGGCGCCCGCCGTGGGCACCACATAGGCCAGCACCTCGCCCCTGCGCACCGCCTGGCCCACGCCGGGCAGGCCCTTGGGGCCCGCCTCCAGCCGGCCCGCCAGCGCGGCCTGCACCTTGCCACCCGCATTGGGGTCCATCACCACCGTACCGGCCAGCTCGAAGGCCTTGGGGTGCTGGCCCTCGGCCGCCACCAGGGTGCGCACACCAAGCTGGCGCTGCGCAGGCTTGGGCAAAAACACGCTGCCATCGGGCTGGCGCTTGGGGCCATTGCCCTCGGCGGCTGGTGGGGCATCGCCATGGTCATGGCCCTCGCCAGCCTGCGCGGCCAGCGGTGTGCACAGCGCGGCAACTGCCAGCAGCGCGGCCAGGAAATGGGGGAAGTAAAGGCGCTTCATGCGGCACCTCCCAGGCGCCCGGCGCGTGCCGTGCGGCCACTCCGCAGACCCCAGGCAGCCGCCAGTGCCAGCAACACTGCCGCTACACCGCCGCCGAGCCATTGGGCGCGGCTCCCACTCGCAGTTTCGGTGTGCGCGTGCTCGGCAGCATGCACGTCGATCTCTCCCGCGAGCAGGTCAGACTCGTTGCCTGCCACCACCGTGGCCGTGACAGGGCTCACGCCCTCGGCCAGCGGTGCCGCCAGCGCGGCCTGGAACTCGCCATCCGCCACGCGGGTGACGGGCACGCGCACTCCGCTGACTTCCAGCTCCAGCTGGGCGTCTCTTACCGGGCTGTTGTCGCCCGCATGGTCCAGGTAGAGCGCGAGCGTCTGGCCATCGAGCACGCCGACAAGCTCGAACAGATCGGAGGTCGCCGCGAAACGCGGGGATGCGGGGCCCGCCGCAGCCGCAGGCGCTTCGCCGTGGTTATGGCCATCGTCGGCCAGGGCCGACATCGGGACGAAGGGCATGAAAGCCGCCAAGCCCAGCACCAGGGCCAAGGCCCCGGCGGAAAAGGAAGAAAGGAGTGGCATGGTGATCACAAAGAGAATGTTTTGAAGAGGCAAGGCGTTCATTGCGGCAGCAGGCCCAGGGCCTGGCGCAGGGTGGAGACGGCTGCGGCCGCATCGATGCGGGCACGCGCCAGTTGCCGCTCGGCCTGCACGGCGTCAAGCTCCACACGCAGGCGCGTGGGCCAGTCGGCCTCGCCCAGGCGGAAGGCCTTGTCGATGAGGCCGCGCGTGTCGCGCGCCAGCGCCGCATGGCGGGCCATGGCCTCGCGCTGAGCCTGGGTGGCCTTCACGCGGGACATGGCTGCGGCCACGTCTGCGGCGAGGCGATTGCGTTCCACGCCTGCGCGCACCTCGGCGTCGAGCGCATCGGCGCGTGCGGCAAGCTCCTTGGCACGCGAACGATCACCGCCGCCCAGCGGCACGCGCACGCCGACGGTAAAGCTCTGCAAATACCGATCACCCGATTGCTCGCGCCCACGCGTGGCAGCCACGGTCAGCTCGGGGTTGGCGCGGGTCTGCACAGCGGCCAGATCGGCGGCGCGGCGCGCCACCTCGGCCTGGTCCTGCCAGTCCGCCACGGCCGGGTGGTCCGCGGGCAGACCGTTCGCAGGCAGGGCTTCGGCCTCGGGCTCTGCGCCGTCGGCCAGCGCCAGGTGGCCGCCCCATGCCGACAGGCCCGCCTCTGCAACATCGCGCGCGCCCGTGGCCTCGGCCAGCACGGCCTCCGCCTGGGCCACGGCGCCATCGGCCTGGAACTGGTCGGCCCGCGACATGTCGCCCGCCCGAAAGCGCAGCGCCACGTCAGCGGCCAGGCGCTGCGCGTTCAGCAGCCGGTCTTGCGCCAGGCCCTGCTCTGCCTGCGCGCGCTGCACGGCCCACCAGGCCTCTCGCACCGTGGCGGCCAGTTGCAGTTGCGCGGCCAGGCGGCGGCTGTCTACCGCCTTTGCCTCGGCATCGCCCAACGCGGCCTTGCGCGCACGCTCTCCAGGCAGCCACAGGGGCATGGTCACGCCGATTTCGACCTCGCGGTTGCCCTGGTTGCTGCCGGGGCGGTCGGTCTTGGTAGACAGCTCCAGCGCCACGGGCTCGGCCGTCCAGGACGAAGCACTGTTGCGCGCGGCCTGCGCCGCCTCGCGCCGCAGCGCGGCCGACTGGGCCGCGGGCTGGCGCGCCCAGGCGTGCTCGAACAGCGCTTTGAGCGTGAGGGGCTGGGGCTGGTTGTGCGGCGCTGCCGCCTGTGTTTGGGAAAGCGCGGCACCACTGGCCAGCGCCCATCCCAGGGCCACGGCGGCCATCGACAGCCGTGGCGTGGGTGTTGTTCTTCTCGTTCGTTGCATCCGATTTCCTCTGCAGTGGTGTGAACCACAAGGTTGAAATCGGCAAGGCACGACGCCCGGTGCGCGTGCGCGCACCGTTGCTAACCGCCAGGGCAGCGTGGAATCGTCAGGAAGGGGCTACCCGGTGCCCGCCTCGCCGCTCAGGCGAGAGGAGGCCAGTTGGGGCGTTCGGGGCGGGAAAGAGGGGGGTGCACCAAGACCGGTGCTGTGTGGCCCGCAGGCCGTGCGACCGCAACCACAAGGGCATGAGCACCAACGCTCCACACCAT
This sequence comes from Acidovorax sp., assembly GCA_030692685.1. GTDB lineage: Bacteria > Pseudomonadota > Gammaproteobacteria > Burkholderiales > Burkholderiaceae_C > Acidovorax. Next base: position 20,769 of record JAUXZO010000009.1, read on the forward strand.
GCCGCTGCCCGCACCGTGGCACGCATGGCAATCCATGTCGACCGTGCCAGAGGTGGTCAAAGCCCTGTGATCGGAGGTTTCACCGGCGGGGGCGGCCTCGGCGGGCGCCGCCTTTGCATTGGCATCGTGCAGATCGGCCTGGTGCGCATCGGCCTGATGATCATGCACATGGTGCCCAAAGTGCTGTGATGCCTGCGGTGCCGACTCGTGTCCGCAATACGGCGATGCGGCCGCCCAGATGGACTGGAGCGGCAAAAACACCAACAGAAAAACGAGCAGCATGCGATGCATAGGCAGCGGGATTCTAAGCAGACGGTGGCGCATTCCCCCAGCCATAGCCCCCCGCAAAAAAAGGCATAGGCCAAGCAGCACACGACGGGCTCCTCGAAGCCGGGCGCGAACGTTCAAAAATGCTTTCATTTTTGTAGCGACTTTTGAAGCCCATAAAGCGCCAGAAGACACTTAGGCCACTAGTTTTTCCGCTACCAGGCACTGCGGCACTCCGTCGGCAGCGCTTACCCGCACGCTGCTCACGCCCCAGACTTGCGCGATGGTTTCGGGGGTCAGCAGGTCGGACGTTGCCCCCACCGTCTGCACGCCGCTAAGGCCGGGGGCCAGCAGCAGGGCGTCGTGGGCGTAACGCAGCGCCAGGTTCAGGTCGTGCAGCACCGCAACCACGCCAATGCCCTGCCCCACCGCCCAGCGGCGCACCAAGGCCAGGGCCTGGTGCTGGTGCGCCAGGTCGAGCGCTGCGGTGGGTTCGTCCAGCAGCAGCCAGCGCGCCCCGCCATCGGGAAGCGGCTCCCAGATTTGCGCCAGCGCCCGCGCGAGGTGGGCGCGGGCCCGCTCGCCGCCCGACAGCGTGTTCACACTGCGCCCCGCCAACTGCGCCACACCCGTGGCCGCCATGGCCGCGTGCACAATGCCCGCCTCGTTGCGGCTAGGTCTCTGCCGGTGGGGAAACCGCCCCATCTCCACCACCTCTTGCACCGTAAAGTCAAACGCCACCGCCGTCTCTTGCGGCAACACCGCGCGGTGGCGTGCCAGGTCCAGCGCACCAAAGGCAGACAGCGCCTTGCCTGCCAGCCGCACGCTGCCTGAGCGAGGCGCGCGCTGGCCCGACAGCATGGACAACAACGTGGACTTGCCCGCGCCATTGGGGCCCAGGATGGCGGTGACGCGCCCCGGCGCAAACTGCGTGTGCACCGTGGCCAGAAGCGGCCGCCCGGGCACGCCCACGCCCAACTGTTCGCACACCAGAGCGTGGTCGGCGGCAGGCCGGCTCATACCTTGCCCCTGAACTGGCGCAGCATGGCCAAAAACAGCGGTACGCCAATGAAGGCGGTCAACACCCCCAGCGGCAGTTCGGCCGGTTGCACCACGGTGCGCGCCACACCATCGGCCACCAGCACCAGCGATGCGCCCAGCAATGCCGAACCCGGCACCACCACGCGGTGATCCGGCCCTGCCACCAAACGCACCCAGTGCGGCGCCACCAGCCCGATGAAACCGATGATGCCGGTGGCTGCGGTCACCGCGCCTACCGCCAGCGCCGTCACCAGCACGGCCACCCGCTTGGTGCGCTCTACCGGCACGCCCAGCAAAGCGGCCTGCGCCTCGCCCAGCGCAATGGCGTTGAGCGGCCGCGCCAGCGCCAGGCCCAGCACCCCCGCCACCGCCACCACGGCACTGACCAGGACCACGGCGCTCCAGCGGGCGCCGCCCAGGCTGCCCAGCAGCCACATTTGCAGGTTGCGCAGCTGTTCGTCGGTCGAGATGAAGTTAAGGTAACCCAGCCCCGACAGCGCCAGCGCGTTGACCGCCACGCCCGCCAGCAGCATGAGCCCCATGCGCGTGCCGCCATCTGCCTGCGCCAGCGCGTAGATCAGCCCGGTCACCAGCAAACCACCGCCAAACGCCATCAGCACCAGCGGCCAACTGCCCAGCGTGCGGGGCAGATCGGGAAACCACTGGCTGCCCAGCACGATGGCAAAGGCGGCGGCCAGCGCGGCCCCGCTGCTGACACCAATCAGGCCCGGGTCGGCCAGGGGGTTGCGAAACAACCCCTGCATCAGCGCGCCCGCCAGCCCCAGGCCTGCGCCCGCGGCCACGCCCATCAGCAAGCGCGGCAGGCGGATGTTCATGAACACCAGGTATTCGGGTGCCGCCGTTGCTGCGGCAACGTCAGCAGGGGCACCGCCCACGACCTGCACCAGCACTTGCCACAACTGCGCAGGAGAAATGGCGTAGGCGCCCCGGGTGCTGGCCCACAGCAAAGCCGTCAGCACCAGCGCCCCGCCCAGCAGCAATGCCGTGCGCGGCGGCAGGCGGCCCAGCCGCCGGGTGTCGCCACCGCGTGCCAGTGCTAGCCCGCTCACGCCGTAGCGGCCTGCATGCGCGCATGCAGCTCTTGCACCGCACCCGGCAGGCGTGGCCCAAAGCCCAGCAGGTGGCTTGCCTCCATCGCCACCAGGGCCTTGCGACCAAAAGCGGGGGTCAGTGCCAGCTCGGGGCGTTGCCAGAAGGCCGCCTCGCCGCCCAGCGCTTCAATGCCTTGCGTGCTGTTGAGCAGCACCTGCGGCGCCGCACTGGCCATGGCCTCGGCCGTGAGCGGCCGGTAGCCCGCAAACTGGGTGATGGCGTTGATGCCACCTGCAAACCGGATCAACGCATCAGCCGCCGTGCCCGTGCCTGCCACCATGGGGCTGCCACCATGCGACAGGATGAACAGCGCGCGCGGGCGCCGCGTCGCAGTGGACACAGACTGCTGCACGCGGGACCAGTGGGCGTCCAAGTCGGCCTGCAGCGCCCGAGCCTCGCGCTCGCGCCCGGTCACGCGGCCCACCGTGCCCACCTTGCGGCGCACTTCATCCCACGAATGGTCGGCCATCACCAGCTCCACGCGCACCCCGGCGCTACGCACCTGGTCCAGCACCACGGGCGGGCCCGCCTCGGTGGTGCCCACCACAGCGTCGGGTTTGAGCGAGAGCAGCCCTTCGGCCGACAGTTGGCGCATGTAGCCGACCTTGGCAGTCTTGAGTGCGGCCTCTGGGAACAGGCTGGTGGTGTCGGTGCCTACCAGTTGGCCTTGAGCGCCCAACAGGTAGACCACCTCGGTCAGCGCGCCCCCCAGCGACACGATGCGCGCTGCGGACGGGGCTGCGCGGGCATTCAAGATAGCGCCCAGCGGCAACGCACCCAGGCCTCGCAGCAGCTGGCGGCGCAACGGCATCTGCGGCGCCAGATGTCGAATCAACACGGCACCTTCCTGAGGCAGCGGATGCAACCCCGAATCACGCGGCAACATCGGCCACCTCCTGCACAGCGGGCAGACGCGCCACCAGGTCGCGCCAGCCTTGCAGTTCGGGCTGGCCGGGCTTGCGCGCGCCAAAGAACATGGCCATCAGTTCGCCCGTGGCGTCGAAGGCTTCCACAGACGTCACCACCCCATCGGCCGTGGGCTTTTCGACCACCCAGACGCTGTCGATCATGTCGGTGCGCAAGTGCAGATTAAAGCCCTCGTCCAGCACGTTGATCCACTGGGCGGCAGGCGTATCCAAAGGCTTGATGTTGTGCACCGGCCCGGTGTGGATCTGGATGCAGCCACCGCTGCTCACAAACACCATGATGGGCAGGCTGTCCATCGCCGCCTCGTCGAGCAGGCGCGTGACGGCCTGCGGGGCAGCGCGCCACGCAAACTGCCCCTCCACCAATCGAAAGCTCTGCTGGCGCTCCACGCCAAAACGACGGATCAGGCCGAAAAATTCATGTGTGTCCTGCATCGCCGCCCAGGCGTCTCGAAGGCCTGCGGCGTCAATATCAGCATCGGGCCGGGGCGCATCGGGCGCGGGCTGCGGGGTAAACACATAACCCGCGCTGGGCTGCGCAAAGCGCTGCACCACGGCATCAAACGCGGCGCGGTCGGTGGCCTCGCGCACAAACACCTTGTGCACGGCGCGCCCGTGGGCGTTGAAAAACTGCAGGCTTTGTGCAGGTGGCCGCGCAGGGTCGTTGGCCAACTCGGTCACTGCAAATCCCGCATGCCATTGCGCAAAGAACAGCCGCAGGTCAATGTCTTCACCCAGCGCCAGCCCCATCGGGCCTGTTGCCGAAACGCTGGTGTAAACACCCGTCTTCTCGTGCACCACGGCTTCGTTGCGGGTCAGCGCCATCAGCGGGCCACAGGCCTGCAGCGCTTGCAGAAGCTCCAGCCACGAGCCTTGCAACGGCAGTGCTTTCAGGGGCTGGGCATGGTCACCCGCATGTGCGGCCACCACGGCGCCTTCTGACAAGCCCAGCTTTTCGGCCGCGTCCTTGGCTCGCAAACCGGTGGCACGCGCTGCGGCAAACTGGGCGCGGATGCCCGGTGCGGTCTGCAGGCTGGCGGTGGCGGCGGGGTCTAGCAGCACGGCGCTCATTGCACCACCTCGGGTGCGGCCACCCACAGCGCACGGCGCTGCTCGGCCACCGACAGTGCGGCAGACACTGGCGCTTCCGTGGCCGCGCCACATTGCTGCACCCACCGGGTTCTCAGGTTGCGCAGCATGGTGCAAAAGTGCGGCGTGAACACATCGGCCTGCCCCAGCAACTGCAGGTTGGTCACGATCTTGTGGCCCATGGCCTCGCGGTGGCTGTCGCAGCAGGCCTGCACATAACCGGTCATCAGGGCCAGCGTGCCCGCCAACAAGGCTTCGGCACGGGGCAGGCTGTATTCCTCGTCACAGGGGCTGGGCAGATCGGTGCTTTGGGCAGGTTGTGAGGGATGGGTCATGGTGTCTCTCCTTGGGGTGGATGGATGGATGAACATGGACAGTGCCGGGCAGGCGCAGGGCTCAGAAATCGGCCACCAGAGAGACACGCACTGCGCGGCCTGGCTGGCTGTAGGCGTCAACGAAACTGGCGTTGGCAGCCAGGCCGCGCACGTCGGCCCAGCGCCAGTGTTTTTTGTCGGTGAGGTTGTAGATGCCGGCGTTCAGGCGCAGGTCTTTGCGAATGCGCCATTGCCCCGCCAGGTCGAGCACCGTGTACGACGGGGTGAGGTACTGCGTGCCGTTGGCGGCGACATACACGTCGCTGGCTTTTTTGGCGGCGCTGTGGGTGGCGTCCAGGCGCACATGCCAGCCAGCGGTTTCATAGCGCACACCCGCCGTCAGGCGCGCGGGGTCTACCGTGTTGACGGGGCGGCCCGTGGCGGTGTCGCGCCCACGCGTCTGCCCGTAGGCAAAAGGCGTGCTCACCTGGCCGCCCGCCACCGTGCCCCAGTCCATGCGGCCCTTCACTTCAAATCCACTGAGCTTCACGCGGCCGATGTTGACCGACTGAAACACCAGCGGGTTGCCTGGCGCACCCGTTCCGCCCACTTGCTGCAGGTCTTCAATGAAGTCTTTGTAGCGACCAGTGAAAGCCGCCGCCTCTACCGACAGCGCCTGCATGCGGCCCCGCACGCCCAGCTCCAGGTTCTGGCTTTTTTCGGGCTTGAGGTTGGCGTTGGGAATGGTTCTGTAATTACTTACCGGGTTTTCGAAGAACGCATTCACCTGCCCTGCATTGGGTGCCCTGAACCCCGCGGCATAGTTGCCAAACACGCTCCACTGCTCGGTGGCGCGATACAGCACCCCCAGCTTGGGCGATGTGGCATTGCCCGACAGCGACACCGCTTGCGCACCAAACCCAGACTGGTCGGCCTTGATGCGAAAGCTGTCAAACCGCACGCCAGGCGTGATGCTCCACGCACCCTTCACCAGTTCGTCCTGCACATACAGCGCGGTGCTGGTTTCGGTGGTGTCCGGAAACCGCTTGAGCGGGAATGTCTCGCCCACCGGCGGCGTCACGCCCGTCTGCAGGTTGCTGACCTTGGCCGCCGTGTGGTCCAGCCCGTAGGTGATCTTCTGCACCCAGGCACTGGCGCCCGAGCCCATGCGCAGCAGTTTGTTGCCCTGCAGGTTGGCCTGCCAGGTGCGCTCGTCATAGGTCACGTCGCGCACGCGGTCGGCAGCGGTGTTGCGGTCTTCGGTGATGTACTCGCGCGAATGCGCGTCCTGGTAGCTCAGCGTGGCTTTCACATCATCGGCAAATGCCGTGTTCAGGCGCCACGAGCCCTCCCACGTCGCACGGCTGCGCTGCATGTCAGTGAACGACGTGGACGACAGCACCGACGTGCTGGCCAGCGGCGGCTTGGCACGCGCGGTGAGCAACTCATAGTCGGCACTCTTGTCCACATGCTCCAGCGTGAACACATGGCGCTGGCCGCCACCAGGGGTGAGCACCACCTTGCCCAACAAGGCGCCACTCTGGTCCTTTTGCGGATTGGGCAGCGTGCGGTCAACGTTGGCGGCAGCGTTGGTGCCCATGTTGTCCAGCTCGCGGGTGCGGGTCACATTGCCGCCAATCAACCACTGCACCGCATCACCCGCACGCCCGGCCACGGTGGCGCCCAGGCGCTTGCCATGGTCGTCACCGTCATAGCCCGCGCTGACACGCCCACCCAGCGTTTTGCCGTCTTGCCAAAAGGCCGACGGCTCTGCCGTGATGAAGTTCACCAGCCCGGCCATGCCATCTGACCCATACAGCGCCGATGTAGCGCCGCGTACCACCTCAATGCGCTGCAGCAGCCCGATGTCCATGTAATCGCGCCCAAACGCGTTGGCGCTGAACACATAGCTGCGCGGCAGCCGAATGCCGTCCACCATCATCAACACGCGGTTGCCATCCAGCCCCCGAATGTTGAAGCCCGCGTTCTGGTCCCGCCCCGTGGAGCCACTGGCCAGCGTAAACCGCGACGGTGAGCGCGCCACAGACACATTGGGCAGCTCGCGCGCCACATCGCGGATGTCACGCACCTGGCCCTCTTCCAGCGCCTGGGCGTTGATCACGTCGATGCTCATCGGCAGCTCGTCGGGGTCCTGCTCGGTGCGCGAGCCGCTGATGACGACCTCTTTCAGCGCCGGACCTGCGGCGATCAACTGCACAGCCGCATCTTGCGCATGCGCCGTGCCCATGGCCACACAGGCACAGGCAACCAGCCAGGCCAACGGCCCCGGCCGCTGAGGGCCTTGTTGGCGCGAAGGGCTGGACGGCTGCGACAGGGCAGACCGGGAAGAAAAAAACGACGGGGAAAGGGATGCCTGCACCACGGATGGATGTCCTTCTCTGAAACGATGACGAGTACAGAGCTGGCTCCATGCAGACGGCGCTGGCTTCTGCATGAAGGGCAGAAGTCGGGCCGTTGTGGCTGGCTGATGGGAGAATTATATGAGAATAATTCTCAATACGTTACAAAATTTGCGCTGCAAAAGCGTTTTTGCGAGAACGATGGGGTTTGAAAAGCGCAGAATTTTTCGGGCCTGGCGCTATGGCGTTGACTCGCGTTTGTCTGATATGGGCCCAATGCGGCGTTCTCCGTTCTCCGTTCTCCGTTCTCCGTTCTTCCTGAAGACGGTAGGCACCCCGTCTGCGTCGTCCATGCCCAGGCCGATGAACCAGCACGACAGCAGGTTGTACTGGGCCTACTCCATAAGCTGCCGTGATGAGTGCACGCTGTCGCGCACTTGAAGCAACATGGCGCGCTGCAGCTGCTCGGGCGCAATGCCGGGGCGTCTACGGACGGTTGGCGACGGGGCGTATTTCAGCAGGCTGTTAGGCCCCGCGCTGAAGCGCAAACCGCGCTGCTTTTGCCACCGCCTGCGCATCCACCCCAAAAAACGCCCGCAGCGCGGCCCGCGTGTCGCTGCGGCCAAACCCGTCGGTGCCCAGTGTCATGAAGCGACGCCCTTCCGGGACGAAGGCCCGCACCGTCTCGGGCACGGCACGCACATAGTCCGTTGCAGCAATCACCGGCCCGCTTGTGGAGGCCAGTTGTGCTGCAAGCCAGGGGGTACCCGGCTTATCTTCTCCGGCGATGGCGCGCTGTTCGCACGCCACGCCATCACGGGCCAGCTCGCTCCAGCTGGTCACGCTCAGCACGGTCACCTCAATGCCTTCGGCGGCCAGCAGCTCTGCCGCCTTGACGACCTCGGTCAGGATGGCGCCGGAGCCCATCAGGGTGACAGATTTGGATGAAATCGGGCTCTGGCGCTTATCAAGCAAGCGCTGATAGCTCTTAAAAACATAGCAACCTCGCAACACGCCTTCTGCCGCATCGGCAGGCAGGTCGGGCTGGGCATAGTTCTCGTTCATCAGCGTGACGTAGTAGAAAACGTCGCGCTGCTCGGTCACCATTTCGCGCATGCCGGCGTCGACACTGACGGCCATCTCGCCCGCGTAGGCCGGGTCGTAGGCCTTGCAGTTGGGGATGGTGGCTGCCACCAGGTGGCTGCTGCCGTCCTGGTGCTGCAGGCCCTCGCCACCCAGCGTAGTGCGGCCCGAGGTGGCGCCCAGCAAAAAGCCGCGTGCACGCTGGTCGGCAGCGGCCCAAATGGCATCGCCCACGCGCTGAAAACCGAACATCGAGTAGTAGATGTAGAACGGCAGCATGGCCAGGCCGTGCACGCTGTAGCTGGTGGCGGCGGCCGTCCAGCTGGCGATGGCGCCTGCCTCGCTGATGCCTTCTTCCAAGATTTGCCCATCCAGCGCCTCGCGGTAGCTCAGTACCGAGCCGATGTCCTCGGGCGCGTAGCGCTGGCCCACGCTGCTGTAGATGCCGACCTGCTTGAACAGATTGGCCATGCCAAAGGTGCGCGCCTCGTCGGCCACGATGGGCACGATGCGCGGGCCCAGCGTGGTGTCTTTCAGCAACGTGCCCAGCATGCGCACAAAGGCCATGGTGGTGCTCATCTCCTTGCCATCGGCCTGCAGGGCAAATTGCGCGTAGCTTGTGATGGGAGGCACGGGCAGTGCATCGCAGGTGGTCTCGCGGCGTGGCAGGTAGCCGCCCAGCGTGTCTCGGTGGCTGCGCAGGTAGCGCATTTCGGGGCTGTCTTCTGCAGGCTTGAAGAAGGAGAGGCTGGTGGCCTGCTCGTCGGTGAGTGGCAAGTTGAAGCGGTTGCGAAACTCGATGAGGTCGGTCTCGTCCAGCTTCTTCTGGCTGTGTGTGGTCATCTTGCCCTGCCCCGCCGTGCCCATGCCGTAGCCCTTTTTGGTGTGGGCCAGGATCACGGTGGGCTGGCCCTTGTGCGCGCTGGCTGCGGCGTAGGCGGCGTGGATCTTCACCAGGTCGTGCCCGCCGCGCTTCAATCGATCAATCTGCTCGTCCGTCATGCCCTGGGCCAGGGCCGCCAGCTCGGGGTTCTGGCCGAAGAAGTTGTCGCGGTTAAAGCGGCCGTCCTTGGCGGCAAAGGTCTGCATCTGGCCGTCCACCGTGCCCTCCAGCGTGCGCACCAGCGCGCCGGTCAGGTCGCGGGCGAACAGGCCGTCCCAGTCGCTGCCCCACACCAGCTTGACCACGTTCCAGCCCGCGCCGGCGAACAAACGCTCCAGTTCGTCGATGATGCGGCCGTTGCCGCGCACCGGGCCGTCCAGGCGCTGTAGGTTGCAGTTGACCACCCACACCAGGTTATCGAGGCCCTCGCGCGCGGCCAGGGTCAGCGCGCTCATGCTCTCGGGCTCGTCCATCTCGCCGTCGCCGAACACGCCCCACACCTTGCGGTGATTGCAGTCGAGTAGGTTGCGGTGCGT
>JAUXZO010000011.1 GCA_030692685.1 Acidovorax sp.
GGCTTTCCCGCGAACAGCTTTACCGCTCTTTCAGTGAGAACGGCAACCCTACCCTGAAGACGACTTTGGCAGTCATGAAAGCTCTGGGCATCGAGTTGACCGCCAAAGTTTCGGCTACCGCATAACCACCGTGCCACTGACCTGTTGAAACAAATCAGCTTCCAGCCCCTGTCCGACGGGCGCAGGCAGCTATCAATAAGTTAGCAAGTGGCAACACCCGCCCTGCCTGGTTATAGGCGGGCTCCTGTCCCATGCGCAGGCCGGTCACGAACAGCTTGCCGACACACCGGGATGATTTTCTCCGACGCCACGCACATGGTCTTCCCGTGACATGCTCGGCCTGTAGTGTCGCTGCGCGGGAGGAGGCCGTCTGCCGTTCACTTTCAAGCCCCGAACTTGATGGAAGGTCCGGCGCAAGATGTTCTCGCAAGGCACTATCGCCGCGGGCTGTGCAATCGGCAAATTTCCGGGCTGTCTGACAAGGCCCACGTATCTCCTGCTACCAGGCGAAGCTACCGGGCGGGGTCGCCTCGAGAAGTATCAACCGCGTTCTCTGAAGCTGGCTCGGGCACAGGGATTCTCAACTCCACCCGGGTTCCGTAGTCCCGCCTGCTTGTGACCTGGAGCTTGCCTTCCATCAGGTGGACGCGCTCGCGCAAGCCGGCCAGGCCCAGGGACAGGGGCTTGCGCGGCCCGCCGGCGTCGAATCCGACGCCGTCATCGACAACCGCAATCAGGATGTCCGTTGCATTGCGCTCCCCGATGACCTCGACGCGACGCGCGCGCGCGTGCTTGGCCACGTTGGCCAGCGCCTCCTGAACGATGCGAAAAATTCCGGTGGCGTAGGGCTCCGGCAGATTCAGATCGTCGTCGATGTGGACTGTGCAGGCCACGCCTGTACGGCCTGTGAATTCTGCCGCAAGCCACTCGATCGCGGCGGCCAGGCCCAGGTCGTCCAGGATCAGCGGTCGCAGGTCGGCCGCGATGCGGCGGGTGGCCGCCACGCTGGCGTCGACCTGGGCTATCATCCGCGCCACGCTTTGCTCCGCGCTGTGGTGGGTTTTCCGCAGCGACCCGCCCAGCTGCGTGAGGTCCATCCTGAGAACGGCAAGCGACTGGGCCAGTTCGTCGTGCAGTTCCCGCGCGATCCGTGCCTTCTCCTGCTCGCGCACGCGGCTCGCCTGCGCGGCCATCTGCGCAAGGTCATCCCGCACCCGCACGGCTTCAGTGACGTCCCGGATGATGACCGTGTAGAGCTGGTCCCCGCCCCTGTCCACATGTGAAATGGACGCTTCGATCGGGAAAATCTCTCCGCCCTTGCGCAGCCCGCTCACGACGACACCCGCGCCCCCGCCCATCCGCCGTGAAGTCTCGCCGGTGCGCCCAAACTGGCGCACCTGTAGCTCGTGTGCGCCACGGTGCTCGGTGGGAATGAGCAGTCCCAGAGGCTGGCCCATGGTTTCCTGGAAGCTCCAGCCAAAAATCCGCTCTGCCGCCGGGTTGTAGATGACGATGCGCTGGGATTCAACGACGGCCACAATGCCGTCCATGGCGGACGCCAGAACTGCGCTCCACCTGGCTTCATTGCTGCGCAACTCCGAGCTGGCGCGGGTCATGGCG
>JAUXZO010000014.1 GCA_030692685.1 Acidovorax sp.
ACGGCACGACGCCTTGTGATTCGCCGTTGGTGCCCTTGATGTGGCTGCCCAGGGCGCGCACGCGGGTCCAGTCGTTGCCCAGGCCGCCCGCGAATTTGGACAGCAAGGCGTTTTCCTTGATGGCGTCGTAGATGCCGCCCAAGTCGTCGGGCACCGTGGTCAGGTAGCAGCTGGAGAGCTGCGAACGCAGGGTGCCGCTGTTGAAAAGCGTCGGGGTCGAAGACATGAAGTCAAACGACGACAGCACTTCATAGAACTCAATGGCGCGGGCTTCGCGGTCGGTCTCGTTGAGTGCCAGGCCCATGGCCACACGCATGAAGAAAGCCTGGGGCAGTTCAATGCGCGTCTTCTTGACGTGCAGGAAGTAACGGTCATACAGGGTCTGCAGCCCGAGGTAGTCAAACTGCAGGTCGCGGTCCGCATTGAGCGCCGCGCCCAAGCGTTGCAGGTCGTACTGCTGCAGCAGGCGTTCGTCCAGCAGCTCGTTTTCTACACCCTTCTTTATGAACTGCGGGAAATAGTCGATATAGGCTTGGCCCATATCGCTCTGGGTCACTTCGCGCCCCAGCACCTCGCGGACGATGGTGTGCAGCAGCAGGCGCGCGGTGGCGTAGGTGTAGTCAGGGTCTTTTTCGATCAGTGTGCGGGCTGCGAGAATGGAGGCCTTGTAGACCTCGTCCATGGGAACGCCGTCGTAGAGGTTGCGCATGGTTTCGGCAACGATGGGGTCGGCCTTCACGTCGGCACCCAGGTTCACACAGGCACATTCGATGAGCGACTGCAGGCGGTTCAGGTCCAGCGCGATTCGCTCACCACCGTCCAGCACATGCAGCAAAGGTGCGGCAGCCGCCGGGGATTGCTGCTCGGTCTGACGGGCGCGTTCTTGTGTGCGGCGCTCGCGGTACAGAACATACGCACGGGCGATTTCGTGATGGCCCCCACGCATCAAGCCCAGTTCCACCTGGTCTTGCACGTCTTCAATATGAAAGGTGCCGCCGCCGGGACGCGAGCGCATCAGAGCGCGGGCTACGTTCTGTGTCAGGGTATCGACAACTTCCCGCACGCTGGCTGAGGCAGCGCCCTGGGTGCCGTGCACTGCCAGGAAAGCCTTCATCATTGCCACCGCGATTTTTTGCGGTTCAAACGGCACCACGGCGCCGTTGCGGCGAATGATCTGGTAGTGCGTCAGTCCATTGGCAGCCCCTGTTTGCGCAGACGGTTGCGCTGGGTCAGTTGCCGGGGTGGAGTGGGTGGCGGAAGGCGTGTTCAAAGCAGCTTGCATGGGAGTCCTCTTCTGTGGGCTGTCTGGGGTGGGTGCGCGGCTGGAAATGCGGCCGCAGTGTGCGAGTGATGCGGCGATTTCAGTCTGCCGCACACTATATATGGTGTGTCGAATGCATTCAAGACACTACCGGTAGTGTATCGCGGTGAATTGCGGGAAAAGTGAAACAACCCGTTTTTGAGCGCCGCGGACACGAGCCGGACCTTGCTGCGATCCCTTATGGCCACTGAAAATGGCATTGAAAATCACGCACAGACGGGCGATGTGGGCGGGTTTTCCTTTGCAGGCCGCACGCTGTCTAGCGATCCGACTTTGTGCGTTTGCACAAAGAAATTTTGGGCTCTGGGGCAGCGTTGCGACAGAGCGGCCACTTGCAACACTAGGGACTGCGTCGAAATGCTTCGGGGAAGTGGTCTGGGGGCCAATTCAGTGACTGTTGCAGGTGATGCCAGTCAAACCCCGGGCCAGGGTCCTGCTTGCGACCGGGGGCGATGTGTTCATGCCCCGCGACGTGTTGTATGGGATAGCGCAGCGAGATGTCGCTGCACAGGGCCACCAGCGCGGAATACTGCGCCGGTTCAAAGTGAAGTCCTTCCAGGCCCTCAAGCTCGATGCCGATGGAGTCGTCGTTGCACTGGCTGCGCCCGCGGTAGCTGGATTGCCCGGCGTGCCAGGCGCGTTGGTCGCAATCCACGAACTGCCAGAGGGCCCCTGTGCGGTCGATAAAGAAGTGGGACGAAACCTGGAGCCCGCGAATACTCTGGAAGTACGGGTGCGCGTCCCAATCCAGTTGGTTGGTAAACAGCTGCTGCACAGCCCCGCCACCGAATTCGCCCGGCGGAAGGCTGATGGAGTGCACCACGATCAGGTCGATGGGGGTCATCGCATGGGGGCGCATCCCCTGGTTGGGCGACACCAGCCGCGTGGCCGAGCGGTGCCAGCCTCCTTCCCAAATGCTCGAGGTGCCATGCACGGCGTCAGCCGATGTCGTCATGCGGATCCAGATCGTTCGGTGCCGCAATGTTCAGGCGCGCGATACGGTAGCGAATTTGCCGCAGGCTGATGCCCAGCCGTGCAGCGGTGGCCGTGCGATTGAACCCCGCCTCCCGCAGCGCGCGGATCAGGATGTCTCGCTCCTGCTGGTCCAGCCAGGCCTGCAGGTCGCTGGGCAGGGGCACGCTACTGCCCGGAGTGGATTGCGGTGGGATGTACGCGGTACCAGCGTTAGGCGTGGGTGAAACCGAGGGAAGGTGGGCCATTGCAGCGCGTGGCGCCACGGCTTCCGCCGTACCGGAGGGAGGATCTACATGCAGTTCATCGCCATCGCTCAAAGCCACCGCTCTGTGCAGCAGGTTTTCCAGCTCGCGGACATTGCCTGTGAGCGGATGGGCTGCGATAGCGCTGAGCGTTCGCTCGGTCATCGCTGGCACGGGCATTCCGGACTCTTGAGCAATGCGCGACAAAAGGGCGGTACACAGCGCGGGCAAGTCTTCCCGCCGCTCGCGCAGCGGGGGTATCAAAATTTCGATGACATTGAGCCGGTAGTACAAGTCCTGGCGGAAACGGCCCGATTGCACGTCTGCCGCCAGGTCCCGGTGGGTGGCGCTGACGATGCGTACATCCACCGTCTCTTCCTGCGTGGAGCCCAGCGGCCGAACGCTGCGTTCCTGGATGGAGCGCAGAAGTTTGGACTGCATGGCCAGCGGGAGGTCACCAATTTCGTCCAAAAACAGGGTGCCGCCACGGGCGGCCTGAAAGTACCCGTCGCGGTCTTGCGATGCCCCGGTATACGAGCCTTTGCGCGCGCCAAAGAACTCGGCCTCCAGCAGGTTCTCTGGAATCGCACCGCAGTTCACAGCCACCAAAGGGCCGTCGGCGCGCTGGCTGCACGCATGCAGCGCTTGCGCCACCAGCTCTTTGCCCGTGCCGGATTCGCCGTGGATGAGCACAGGCGCCATACCCCGCGCCACCTTGGCTAACCGTTGCTTGACGTTCCGAATCGCTGCGGATTCCCCCACCAGCCGGTCAAGAGCGGTACCCGAGCCCAGCGTTTCATTGGCTACCGCGGATGCATTCTTAAGCCCACCACTGCGGTTCGCGCGAGGGGCGGGAACCCCACCCGTGCCTTGCACCGCGGAAGCCACCACCGAGCGAAACTGTTTGAGGTCTACCGGTTTGGTCAGGTAGTCGAAGGCGCCAGCACGCAGCGCCTCCACGGCGTTTTCTGCAGAGCCGTAGGCCGTCATGACGACGCAGCGCTCTCGGCGCTGTTGGTCCCGCAGATCCTGCAGCAGCTCCATGCCAAACCCATCGGGCAGTCGCATGTCGGTGATGACGGCGTCGAACCGGTGGGCTTTCAGTTGCTCCCGGGCCTCTTGGACGGTGGCGGCCGTGTCGACGCGGTAGCCCTCGCGCAGCAGGGTCAGTTCGTACAAAGTGCGCAGATCGGGCTCATCATCGACGACAAGAATGGAGGCTGTGGGGGCGTTCATGTAAATAGGGGGTCAGACCACAATGGTGTCAAACAGCGTCGCTGCATCGGCAGGGCGCGTGATGCGGCGGAACCCGATGGTGAAGGCGTTTCCTCCCGTCTCGCCTCTTGTGGTGGTGCGATTGAGCCGTTGGTAGCTGATGGATGCACCATGGCGCTGGCATAGCTCGCGGCAAATATAGAGTCCCAGGCCGCTGGATCGGCTTTCTGAGGAAAAGAAAGGTTCAAACAGGTGGCGCTCCACCGATTTGTCCATCGGGGCACCGTCGCTCCACACCTGCAGGCTGACCTGGCCATTGGGCGCCGAACGCGTGGCTACGGAGAGGGAGTCGGGTTCAGCGCCTCGATAGCGCAGGGCGTTGTCCAGCAGGTTGACGAGGACACGCCGCAGGTGCTCGGGGTCAAACTCCACCTGGGTCGCGCTGGCCTCAAGCGCTACCAGCGCGCGGCGTTGTTCTGGGTCTTGCGCTTGCCAGTCATTCCATACGTGCGCCACTGTCTCGTCCAGCGATACGGTGGACGCGGGGGCATGGCTGATCTGGTGTTGCACCCGGGCGATGTCCAGCACTTCTTCCGCAATGCGCGCCAGCCGGTCCGCATTTTGCTGAACCATGCGGGCCAGCCGCTTTTGCGCCGGATCGTGCAAGTCCTCTTCCAGCAACGCATTGGCTTGCACGATGGCGGCCAAGGGGTTTCGGATTTCATGGGCCACGGCGGCGGACATGCGTCCCATGGCTGCGAGTTTCTCGGTGCGCAGGCGAGCTTCCATCTCCCGCAGGTCGTGCAAAAACATCACGCAAAGCCGTTCAGCGTGGGTCTGGTGGGCTGCCTCTCGCGTGGACGTGAGCCAGGTGCGCACGTGCAGGCCTGTGGGGCTCTGCCCGGGGTGCAGCAGGTCCACGTCCGCCATTTGGGGTTGCTCTTGTCGGAAGGTACGTCGCGCCAGCAGGACCAGCGGGTGCCAGGGGGCTTCTGCAGCCAGTGAGAAAGGCGGCGCTGGCAGCGGTGCTCCGCCCAGCAGCAAGAGCCCGGCGGGGTTGGCAATTCGCACCGTATCGTTCTCATCCACCACCAACACGCCGTCGGTCAGGTTCTGTATGACCAGCGCGCTGACCTGGGTTTGCACCCGTGCTGCAACCTGGCTTTGCTGCGCCAGCTTCTGCTCGCGGGCCAACCGGGTCGCCAATTGGTGGACCAGGTAGCTCACGATGAAGTAGCCCGTGCCTGTCAGCGCGCTTTGCAGATAGCGTTGTGCGTCGTCGCCGGAGGTCCGCAAGCCCAGCCACCATGCCCAGCCCAGCAACAGCAGGGTGACCGCTGCGGTGGTGCCCAGCGCCAGCGTGAGTGTTCCCAGCACTGCAGCCATCAGCACAGGCAGACCAAACAGGGGGGTGTAGTTCATGGTGCCTGCATGCAGTAGCTGCAGCGCAGTAATGGCGGCCAGGTCCACGCCAATAGACGGCAACCACTGCGGGCCCGCACCCGGCGGCGGTGGACCATGCCTTGCCAGTACGCGCAGCACCACAGTGGCGACCAGGTAAGCCAGGCACACGGTCAATACGCTGGGCTCGCCGGTCTGATTGATGACCTGCCCGGCACCCTGCAGCACCAACAGGGCCATCGCCACCATCACACGGCCTGTCAGAAACCCCCGCCACAGGCGCACGAAAGGGGCGTCCACTGTGGGAGGAAAGGCACCAGCAGGCATTGCTTGCATGGTGTCAGGCCGGGCCCAGGCGCCGGTGTTCGGCGCTGCAGTAAGCGTGATTTCCCAGCATCAAGGCTTCAGCTTGCGGTATGTGGATTCCGCAGTGCGCACAGGCAAGCATGTCCTGGGGGAGTGCGAGCGGGGCGGATGTTGACTTGTCGCTTGACGCATCGGGCGCACGGCGGCTGCGCCAGATTCCAACGGCCACGACCAAGACCACCAACAAAACCAGGTATTTCATGTGCTACGGCCCAAAACAACTTCCATGACAAAGCGCGAACCGACATACGCGAGCATAAGCAAGGCGGACCCCGCATACAACACACGCACCGCATTGCGACCCCGCCAACCAAATCGTGCGCGGCCTACCAGCAAGGCCGCGAACGTTAACCACGACAAGACCGAAAAGATGGCCTTGTGGTCCCAACGCCAGGCAAGTCCATACAGCGTGTCTCCGAACAACCAACCAGCAAGCAATGTGGCGGTCAACAGGACGAAGCCTGCAGTCACAAACCGGAAGGTCAGGCGCTCCAGGGTGAGCAGCGGGATGCCGCTGTGAGGGTCTTCGGCCTGTCGAATGTGGCGCTCCGCGCGTGTCATGAGCCATGCGTGTACTACCGCCGCGGCAAACAGGCCATAACAGGCAATGCCCAGCGCCAGATGCAGTGGCAGCCATGCCGATGCGGTCACATGCAAAGGCTGACCTGGGAAGACAAGGGCCAGCAAAATGGCCACAGCGCCCAGTGCCGCCAGCACCCAGCGCGCTTGCATCTGCGGAAACAACTGCCGTTCCACCGCGTACACCGTGAGGACCAGCCAGGCGGTCATCGACAACGCGGGTGCAAAGCCAAACCGGGGGGCATCGCCCCACAGGCCCCAGACCAGCGCAGCGCCATGCAGTATCCAGGCCACCAGCAGCGCATTGCGCGAGGCGACCGGGCCCAGGCGCGATGCCGCTGCAGCGGGCACGGCGTATGCCATGGCGGCAGCCAAGGCCAGCAGCCAGCTGACAGGGGAAGCACTGGGTAAAATCATGGGTCACAGTTTAGCCTTTTGCCCCACCGCCAGCGCCCTGGCGGGCCTGCACCCACAACGTTCCGGTTGATGGTGCGCAGGCAACACCGGAACTTCTCCTATGGCCTCCGCCCTTACTGACAAACTCACGCGCCTCGTCAAGGAGATGCGTGGACAGGCTCGCATCACCGAATCCAACGTGCAGGACATGCTGCGCGAGGTGCGCATGGCGCTGTTAGAAGCCGACGTGGCCCTGCCCGTGGTGCGCGACTTCATTGCCCGCGTCAAGGAGAAGGCGCTGGGCCAGGAAGTGCTGGGCTCACTCAAGCCCGGCCAGACGCTGGTCAGCATCGTCAACCGCGAACTGGCCGCCACGATGGGCGATGGGGTGGCCGACATCAACTTGGCTGCCCAGCCGCCCGCTGTCATTTTGATGGCGGGCTTGCAAGGCGCGGGCAAGACCACCACCACCGCCAAGCTGGCCAAACACCTGATCGAAAAGCGCAAGAAGAAGGTGTTGACGGTGTCGGGCGACGTGTATCGCCCGGCGGCCATCGAGCAGCTCAAGACGGTCACCAAACAAGCGGGGGCCGAATGGTTTCCGAGTACGCCCGACCAGAAGCCGCTGGAGATCGGCCTGGCGGCGCTCGATTACGCCAAGAAGCACTACTTCGACGTGCTGCTGGTCGACACGGCCGGCCGTCTTGCCATCGACGAAGTCCTGATGAAAGAAATCAAGGACCTGCACGCTGCGCTGAACCCGGTGGAGACCCTTTTTGTGGTCGATGCCATGCAGGGCCAGGACGCGATCAACACCGCCAAGGCCTTCAAGGAGGCGCTGCCACTGACCGGCATCGTGCTGACCAAGCTTGACGGAGATTCGCGCGGCGGCGCTGCGTTGTCGGTGCGCCAGATCACTGGCGCGCCCATCAAGTTTGCCGGCGTGTCCGAGAAACTCGATGGCCTGGAGGTATTTGATGCCGAACGCCACGCGGGTCGCATTCTGGGCATGGGTGACATCGTGGCTTTGGTCGAGCAGGTCACGGCAGGCGTGGACATGGAGGCCGCGCAGAAGCTTGCAGCCAAGGTCAAGAGCGGTGATGGGTTTGACCTGAACGACTTTCTCTCGCAGATCCAGCAGATGAAGCAGATGGGTGGGCTCTCCAGCCTGATGGATAAACTGCCGTCCCAGCTCACCGCCAAGGCGGGCGCCATGGACATGGACAAGGCCGAAAAGGACATCAAGCGCAAGGAAGGCATCATTCAAAGCATGACGCCGCTGGAGCGCCGCAAGCCCGAACTCATCAAGGCCACCCGCAAAAAGCGCATTGCCAATGGCTCGGGCGTGCACGTGCAGGAGGTCAACCGCCTGCTCAAGGAGTTTGAGCAGATGCAGGGCATGATGAAAAAGATGAAGGGCGGCGGCCTGATGAAGATGATGAAGAAGATGGGCGGCATGAAGGGCATGGGCGGCGGGGGCATGCCAAAAATGCCTTTTTGAGCCCTGACGCTCGCCACCAAAAACTCCCTGAAGAGGCGCCGCCTCTTCAGGGAGTTTTTATTTCTGACCGTGCTGAGCGCTTACGGTGCTGGCAGCCAGTTTTTGAGGGGCTGGTCGGCCCAGGCCTTGGCCTCGTCACCCACAAAGATCCTGGGTCGTGAGGGGGCTAGCTTGCGCCGCTTTTCGACGGCCGCGATGGATTTTTGCGCTTCGCCCATCCAATCTGAGACGGACCGGTTTTCAGCTCCTGGCTGGTCAAACAAGGCCTCCGCAAAAGGCGTGTGGTTCCCGTTGTACTTGCAATTGAACGTCGTCCGGCTCACATCCGTTGCGGTCAACACCACCCGGTTGGGCGCCTTCAACGGCTCCACGAACGCACCGCTGTAGCAGGCGGAAAGCACCACCAGGGTGGGCACTCCGTTCAGCGGCGCAAGCGCATCGCTCAGAATTTTTGGGGTGATGGGCGGCAGGTGTTTGCCGCCCCCATGGATGTTCAGCAGGCCGGGATTGCTGTGGGTGGAGATCAGCAGCAGCACCCGGTCTTGTGGGCGTGCCACCTCGGCCGTCTTGGACATCACCAGCGCGAAATTCTCTGCTGTGGCTTGCGGCCAATCGGTGCTCTGGTCGCGCGCGGGGTTGGCCAGCTTGAGCACCAGTGCATTGGGATCGATCTCTTTGACCAGCTTTTCTGCCAGCACCACGTCGTTACGGAAGGCTTTGGACTGCGAGTGCATCGCAAACCCTGCAAAGATGATCCGTCCGGGCGGCTCTGGCGGCGACGGCGGTGGTGGCGCGGGCGCAGCAACCGGGGCGGGGGCTGCTACGGGTGTCTGCCCTGGGAACATGGCACAGCCCGTGAGCGACAGGAGCAGTGCGAGGGCGCTGGCAGAGAGCAGCCGCCGATGGAGAGGCGGCGTGAAGAGAGACGGAGGCATCAATGTCGGTGCCATGCGTGGCTCAGAAGCGCAATGTCTGCGGCTGCCGGCAACGGGGCGGTTTGGAAAGGATGGGTATCGTAAGGGCTAACAAAAAGAGGGCGACTTTGGCTTGTGGGTCAATTTATTGAGCAAAATTGGCCTCTAGCGCTTGACTGTTAAGGGTTAATAGCTATCAATAATGAAGTTGTTGTAAAAAAGCCGGTGCATGCACCGGCTTGTTGTTTGTGTGACATCTTTCACATTGTCACAACACGGGAAGGGGCGCTGGCTGCGCCAGCCGACTGGCGTGCAGCCAGGCACGGCGCAGAACCGGTGGCGACCATGACTCCTCGGGAATCAGCAGCAGGCGCTGTGCCCGCATGGCCTTGCCCAATGCAATCTGGCTGGTGAATACGGCCAGCGGAATCGCCAATGCCAGGGGCAAGCCGACGGGCATGAGCCACAGCAGGGCGCTGCTGTCGATCAGCGCCACACCCACAGCCAGCAGGCCAATGACCAGGCTCATCGGTGCCAGCTGGCGCACTGCATGGCGCCATGGCACCGCATGGGCTTCGCGGGGAGGGGACTTCCATTCCAGCTTCAGACCTGTGAGCGCGATAAGCACAAACAGCGAATGCGCCAACATGCGAATCGGGGCTTGCAGGATGGCCAGCACGCTTTCGAGCGCGGCGCTCTTGAGCAAACTGAAACCACCGCCGTATTGCTGCTGTTCGCGGCGCATGAACACTGCGGCCACACCCAGAATGCGTGGCAGGAAGAGCATGCACAGCGTCCAGGCCCACAGGGCGAGCAACTCGGTGGGCAGGATGTGCCAGTCTGCCACCAGCTTGGCGCCCGTCAGCCACAGCGCGGTGCCGAGGGTGAGAAACGCCAGCCACAACGGAGCTGACAAGTAAGCCATCGCGCCGGTGACAAACATGGATCGGTGCACAGCGTGGATGCCAGGTTCGGCCATCAGGCGCGCGTTTTGCAGGTTGCCCTGGCACCAGCGGCGGTCGCGCTGCAATTCGGCCAGCAGGTCTGGCGGCTGCTGTTCATAGCTGCCAACCAGGTCGGACACCAGCCACACGTGGTAGCCCGCGCGGCGCATAAGCGCTGCTTCGACAAAGTCATGCGACATGATTCCGCCTGCCAGGCCGCCCTTGCCTTTGATAGGCGCCAGCGCGCAGTGCTGCATGAAAGGCGCCATCCGAATGATGGCGTTGTGGCCCCAGTAGTGGGACTCACCCAACTGCCAGTACTGCATGCCCAACGTGAACAGGCGACCGGTGACGCGCGAGGCAAACTGTTGCGCCCGGGCGTGCAGCGTGACATGGCCGATGGCCTGCGTAGCCGTTTGAATAATGCCAGCGCTGGGGTTGGCTTCCATCAACTTGGCCATGGAGACGATGCAGTCGCCGCTCATCACACTGTCGGCATCCAGCACCACCATGTAGCGGTAGTCCTTGCCCCAACGGCGGCAGAAGTCGGCCACATTGCCCGCCTTGCGGTGGGTGCGGCGGGTGCGCAGGCGGTAATACACCTGCACCTGGGGCTGCTGGCTGTGCTGCGCCAGAGCGCTGCGCAGTTCTTCCCAGGCCGCGCGCTCGGCGCGGGCAATGGCGGGGTCGTAGCTGTCGGACAACACGAACACGTCAAAAGTGGTGCCGTGGCCAGTGGCCGCTACCGATTCGCATGTTGCGCGCAGCCCGGCAAACACCGTGGCCACGTCTTCATTGCAGATCGGCATGATGATGGCGGTGCGGGCGTCGGGTGCCAGGGTGTGTTCGGTCACGCTGCGCACCGACAGCGCATGTTTGTCCCCACGCAGCATCACCCAAAAGCCCATGAGGCCGGTCAGAAAACCGGTGACCACCCAGGCAGACAGCAGCGCAAACAATGCAATCTGTCCGTAGCCCAGCCAAGGGTTTTCATATTCAGGCTGAACACCCGCAAACAGCGTGCTGGCCAGTGCCGTGGTGAGCACGGTCAACAACGCGAAGGTCCAGCGGCGTCGTTGTGCTGCGCCCTGCCAAGCCTGGTCCTGGGGGCTGATAGCCGATGGGGCGGCGCTGGCCTTTGCCTTGCGGCCGGTCAGGCGCAGAAGTACAGCGGTACTGACGCTGTTCCAGAACCCGCGCCAAGGCACGGGTGGCATGGAGCCACGATTCAGGGGTGGAGCAGTCACAGCGCTGGGGTGTCGCTCCTCGCGCAAGGGGCTGCGCTGGCTGATGACGGGGCGGTGGTAAGTGGCACCGCGGCGTGCAACGACAGCAGGGGCTGCAATGGCGTCTGCACGGTGGTCCTTGGGGCTTACTCGGGAAGAATGATGTGCGTCCATGTTTCACTCACAGCGTGGTTGTCGTGTTGAAGAAAAGCGCGCAGCTCGACGGGTTGGTCGGCTTTCAAGCGCTGTACGCGCACGGTCATGCGCCATTGGTCGGTTGCGGCGTTGCGATAAACCAGGTTCTCGAGAACCTTGCCGTTGGCATCACTGGTGACCACCGCTTTCACGGTGGCGTCAGGCGAAAGTGCCTTGAGTGCGGGGCCGTCAAAATCGACTACGTACTGCGTCTGTTGGCGCAGGGCCTCGGCGCTGAGCTTGGTGTACCCAATGCCGCGGCGCGACTGGGTGGCCCAGGCGCTGGGCGGGCGTTGTTGGGCGTCGCCCTGCCAGCTCAGTTCATAGGCAAACTCCAGCGGTTCGCCAGGGGGCGGCATCTGGGCCGGAACCCAGTACGCAACGATGTTGTCGTGTGTTTCGTCGGGCGTGCTCAGTTGCACCAGTTCCACGCGCCCGGCACCCCAGTCGTGCAGTGGGCGAACCCAGGCACTAGGACGGCGCTCGTAGCGGGCTTCGACGTCTTCGTAGCTGGACCACTGGCGATCCCGCTGCATCAGTCCAAACCCCTTGGGGTTTTTGGTGGTGAAGGAGGTCACCACCGGCTGCTTGGGGTTTTGCAGTGGACGCCACAGCCATTCGCCCTCGCCGGTGGCCACCATCAGACCGTCAGAGTCGTGCACTTCGGGCCGAAAGTCTTCCTTGCGGGGCTGGTTTTCACCAAAGAAAAACATGCTGGTCAGCGGCGCAATCCCCAGGGTGGCAATGGGCTTGCCCGCGGTGGCCCGCACAAACACTCTGCTGCGCACCGTGGTAGTGGTCTGGGGGCCGGGGGTGATGTCGAACTGGTAAGCACCGGTCGCCCGGGGCGAATCCATCAGCGCATACACCGTCACCTTCGTGGACTGCGCCTGGGGCTTGACCAGCCAGAATTCGGTAAAACGCGGAAATTCCTCGCCCGAACCCCCGACGGTGTCGATGGCAAGACCGCGGGCAGACAGGCCATATTGCTGCCCCTTGCCCAGCGCGCGGAAGTAGCTGGCGCCCTGAAACACCACCAGCTCGTCCTTGTACTCGGGCGAATTCAGATGGTTGTGCAGGCGAAAACCTGCGAATCCGAGATCTCCCCAGTTCTGTGGCTTGACCTGGTTTTTGCCGTAGTCAAAATCTGCGCGGCTGTAGCTGATGTGGCGAGTGCTCTGGGGGGTCACTTCGTTGATCAACACGGGCTCCTTCTGGTACAGGCCGAGGTGAAAAAACATTGCCTCGAATGGCAATTTGTCTGCGCGCCACACGGCCCGGTCAGGGCGCCAGCGGATGTCGCGGACCTGGTCGTAGTTCAGCTTGTCAAGGTCAGCGGGGAGTTTGTCGCTAACAGCCCGATATGGCTGGTTCGCGCTTTCGCGGGCGAGGCGTGTGACGTTCTCAAAGTCAAACCCTTGCGCGGGGGCTGTGCCCGCCAGCAGCGAGGCAGCCAGCGCAATCGCCGACCCCGCCGTGCTACGGGCGGTGATAGAAAAAGAGGGAAAAACAGCGTACATGCCGACATACAGGGCAAACCCTGTGCCAGCTTTGAAAAACTGTTTTAAATCAATAGCTTATGGCTGGTATGGCATGTAAGCGTTTGTACAAGGCGACTATCGACCCTTTAAACACCAATTTTTGTCGCTGATTGGCGACGGCTCGGTCGTGGATGCGTGAAAAATCTATATAAATCAAAGACTTATTCGTGTCGCTCATCTGCGACGTCGTCGCCGTTAGCCCCATCGCTTTTGAAATTTCCGGGGGTAAGGGCGTGTTTCTGGAGCAGCCGATAAAACTCGGTGCGGTTGCGTTGGGCCAGGCGCGCGGCATCGGCCACGTTGCCATCGGTCATCTTGAGAAGACCTACCAAGTACTCACGCTCAAAACGCTGGCGCGCCTCGGTGAAGCTCAGCACCTGAGTCGAGGGGGTGCGCAGCGCGCGTTGCACCAGGGTCAGCGGCACCAAGGGAGTCGTCGATAAAGCGCACACCTGCTCCACCACGTTAAAAAGCTGGCGCACGTTGCCCGGCCATGCGGCCGTGGTCAGAGCCTTGAGTGCCTCGGGGGCAAACCCCGACAGGCGTTTGTCGTATTTGCGGGCCAGCTTGTCGAGAAAGTGGTTGGCCAGCAACGAGATGTCTTCGCGCCGTTCTCCCAGGGTCGGCAGCATCAGGGTGACTACGTTCAAGCGGTAGTACAGGTCTTCCCGGAACTGTGCGGTGGCCATCGCGGCTTCCAGGTCGCGGTGCGTGGCAGAGATGATGCGCACATTGATGGGAATGGACTGGCTGGAGCCTACCGGGCGCACCGCACGTTCCTGCAATACACGCAGGAGCTTGACTTGAAGAGCGGGCGGCATGTCCCCAATTTCGTCGAGCAACAGGGTGCCGCCTTCGGCGGCCTGGAACAGGCCTTTGTGGTTGCTCACCGCATCGGTGAACGCACCTTTGACATGGCCGAACAATTCGGATTCCAGCAGAGCCTCGGGAATGGCGCCGCAGTTGACTGCCACGAATGGCTTGGCTGCGCGTGGGCTGGCCCGGTGGATGGCCTGAGCCAGCAGTTCTTTGCCCGAACCGCTATCACCGAGCAGAAGCACGCTGGCGTCCGATTGGGCCACCATGTAAGCCTCGGCCAGCAGGTCGGTCATCAGGTTGGAGCGGCTGACGATTTCGGCACGCCAGGCCTCATTGGCGTGGGCGTGGGTGACCGCGGGTGCGCTGAGCGCCAGTGCCTGGGCGATCTTCTCCAGCAGCTCTTTGCCGTCGTAGGGTTTGGTCAGGTACGTGAAAACGCCGCGCGAAGTAGCCTCCACCGCGTCGGGAATCGTGCCGTGCGCCGTGAGCAAGATCACCGGCAGTGAGGGATGGCGGGCACGTACTTCGTCAAACAGCGCCAAGCCATCACGGCCAGGCAACCGAACGTCGCTGAGAACCAGCTGGGGCCGCGCGATGTCCAGCTGTGCCAAGGCAGCCTCGGCGGATGTCACCGCCACCACGTCATGGCCAGCCCCATTGAGGCGCAGAGACAACAGCCGAAGCATGTCGGCGTCATCGTCCACGACCAGGATGCGGGCGCCGTGCGATGCGCGGGAGGGTGTTGGGGCCGCCATGGTGGTTTTTTAGCGTGTTAGGGCACTGGCCGCGGAGTGTTGCCACCGTTGGCGGGGGCCGGGGTGGCGGGCGCTGGGGCGGGACGGGTGGTCAAACTGCGTTCAATGGCGCGCACGGCTTCCAGTCGCTCATTGAGCTGCTCGTTGCGCCGCTGAGCATCTCTCAGTTGCTGGTTTTGCCGATCCAGCTGATCTTCCAGCCGACGTTGTTGTAGCAAGCGGGATTCCATCAAGCGTGCCAGGGGGTGCAGTGCCTGCGCAGCCGGGCCATTGTTGCCCAGTACACGTTGCACCAGGCCCAATGCGCGTGCGGTATCCACCGGCTGCCGTGTTTGTGCCAGAGCGACTGCGAGCAGCAGCGGGGTTTCGACCGCGGATTCTTCCAGTTCGGTCAAGCGCGCGATTTCCTTGGACAAATCAGCCGATGACATGCGCAGTGTGCGGTCTGTCTGGGCGAGGACGAGCACGGCGGGATCGACAACCACGGGTTTTTTTTGTTTTTTGGTGGGCTCAGCCGCGTCGGGTTCTGGGGGGGCATGCGTCTCTACCACCTCAACGGCAGGGGGCTCAGGCGATGCAGTGGGCGCTGGCGCCGGGGTGCTGCAGCCCGCCAGCACACATGCGGCAGCCAGCGACGACACCCACACCGAGGCTTGCCTTAAATCCGATAGAGCCGAGCGAGTCAATAGATAGCTAGTCAACATGCGGTAGTTCTATGCGAAAAAATGCGTGGACGCCATCGTCCACCAGCTGAACCCGGCCGCCGTGGGCCACGACGTACTCGTGGACGATAGACAGCCCGATGCCGGTACCACGCACTGCATCAACGGGCTGGCGTACACCTCGGTAGAAGGGTTCGAATATGCGGTCTCTGTCAGTTCCTGCGACACCGGGGCCCTGGTCTGTAACGTCTATATGTACTTGACCGGGCTGGCGTGACAATATCAGTCGCACCGTGCCGCCCTTGGGTGAAAAACGGATGGCATTGGACAGCAGGTTGCTGATGGCCGAGCCGATTTTCTCTGCGTCGATGGGCAGGGTGATATCAGGCCCTTCCACCAGTACGCGCAGCCCTTTCGCCTGCCATTGCAGGCGCTGCCACTCCACCTGCGACTCCAGCAGGGCCAGCAAGGCGGTATCTTGTCGTTGCAACTGGCGCGCCTCGAAGGCCGCGGCGTTGAAGCGCAACAGCGCTTCGATCTCGCCCTGAAGAACCAGCGTGTTGTGGTGCAGGATCTGAGCCACTTCACGCTGACCGGCGTTGAGTTCACCCGTCACCCCGTCCTGCAACAGGGCTACGCCTTCGCGCAGCGCGGCCAGTGGCGTTTTGAGTTCATGGGACACATGGCGCAGAAACCGGGCTTTGTCGGAATCCAGTTCCAGCAACCGCAGTCGCAGCCATTCCAGTTGCTGCCCTACGCGGCGCATATCGTCGGGACCAGAAACGAGAATGGGCTGATCGAGCTGGTTTTCCCCTAGCGTGCGTATCGCACCTTCCAGTCGTTTGAATGGGCGCGCGAGCCAGATGCCAAGGGCCAGCGCGAGTGCCAGGGCCAGAACAATCACCCCCACCACCTGGTGCGTCACGTTGCGACGGCTGTCTTCAACGCGATCCTGCAAGAGCTGGTTGCGTTGGGTATTGATGTCCTGCACGGACTGCACGATGACGGTGTGCAGAACGTCCAGCGCCACAAACTCTTCGGCGACCTGGCGCTCGTTCTCCAACGCTCGTTCGGGCGGCGCATCCAGCAGCACTTTGACGGTTTCCAGTCGCTCGCGCCACTGTGCAGCTTGCTCCTGCGGCAGGCCCCCGTTCTGCAGTTTGTCGAGAAGGGTTTGGGCTTCCCCGGTCATCTCGTTGAAGCTGCGCCGCAAGGGAGCATCGCGCAGCACCAGCGACTGACGGGCTGCTCGCTCCAGCGCCTGTCCGCGCTGGTTGAGGGCCTGTGCGGCCGCATTGAGCGAGGTTGCCTCGGTGGCACCGAGGCGACTTTGCACCATGAGTTGTTCCAGCGTGTACAGCGCCCGCAAAGAACTCACCCCCAGCAAGCCCGCAACCAGCAAAAAAGCCAGCAGCAGCATTTGCTGAAACGAGAGCCCGTGCAAGCGGCCTTCAGCCATGGGGCGCGCCAGAGGCGTGCTGTCTGCAGACATCCCGGGTATGGCCAGAATGCGCTACGCCGCGAGGGTGGGCTCGCGGGTGAGGACCTCGCCCCGCAAGGTGTAGGCCTTCGCTTCGGTGATGGCAACTTGAACCATCTGGCCCACCAGGCGGGGCTGGCCGACAAAGTTGACCACGCGGTTGCATTCGGTACGCCCCATCAGCTCGGTGGTGTCGCGCTTGGAGGCGCCTTCCACCAGAATGCGCTGCACCGTGCCCACACGGCTTTCGCTGATGGATTTGATGTTGGCATTGATGACACTCTGCAGGTGCTGCAGGCGGCGCAACTTCACGTCGTGTGGCGTGTCGTCGTGCAGGCCCGCAGCAGGCGTCCCGGGGCGCGGGCTGAAGATGAAGCTGAAGCTGTTGTCGAAGTGAATATCGTCGATCAGCTTCATCATCTTGTTGAAGTCATCCTCGGTCTCGCCCGGAAACCCCACGATGAAGTCGCTGCTCATTGCAAGGTCTGGGCGGATGGCGCGCAGCTTGCGCACCGTGCTTTTGTATTCCATCGCGGTGTAGCCACGCTTCATGGCCATGAGAATGCGGTCGCTGCCGTGTTGCACGGGAAGGTGCAGGTGGCTGGCCAGCTTGGGCAGCTTGGCGTAGGCCTCGATCAGGCGGGGTGTGAATTCGTTGGGGTGGCTGGTGGTGTAGCGAATGCGCTCAATGCCGGGGATGTCTGACACATATTCGAGCAGCAGGGCAAAGTCGGCAATCTCTGCGGTGCCGCCCATCTTGCCCAGGTAGGCGTTCACGTTCTGGCCCAGCAGGGTGATCTCCTTGACGCCCTGGTCGGCCAGACCCGCCACTTCGACCAGCACGTCGTCAAACGGGCGGCTCACTTCTTCGCCGCGTGTATAGGGCACGACGCAGTAGCTGCAGTATTTGCTGCAGCCTTCCATGATCGACACAAACGCCGACGCGCCTTCGACGCGCGCGGGCGGAAGGTGGTCGAACTTTTCGATCTCGGGGAAGCTGATGTCTACCTGGGGCTTGTCCGTGCGGTCGCGCTGGTTCAGCATTTCAGGCAGGCGGTGCAGGGTTTGCGGGCCAAACACCACATCGACATAGGGTGCGCGCTTGATGATGTCAGCGCCTTCCTGGCTGGCCACACAACCGCCCACCCCAATCTTCACACCCTTGGCTTTGAGGTGCTTGATGCGTCCCAGGTCGCTGAACACCTTTTCTTGCGCCTTCTCGCGCACCGAGCAGGTGTTGAACAGAATCAGGTCAGCCTCATCCACGTTTTGTGTGGGCTCGTAGCCCTGGGCTGCGTGCAGGACATCTGCCATCTTGTCCGAGTCGTACTCGTTCATCTGGCAGCCGAAGGTTTTGATGAAGACTTTTTTGGCCATGGCTGGTTCGCAATCGGAAAAGGGATGCAGCGGCGCGCCCGGGCGGTGCCGCACTATGCAATGGCTGGGACGCAGTGAGCGCCTCAGCCTGGGGAATTACTTCTGGATCGGGTCGAATTCAGAGCGGTAATTGCGGTCCACCGTGTCACTGCCCTTGCGGGGCTGGTCCGCCTCGCCTTGGCTCAATATCCAGGCGGACTGCAGCATGCCCGTGCTCGGCTCAATCAGGTAGTTAACCTTGAATGACTGACCCAGAACCATGTGCGCCATGATCAAGCTGTTCTGCGGGCTGAAAAGGCGCATGCCGGGGGCCATGCGGATGGCGCGGCCGTTGAGGGTGGCGTCCGATGCGGCTGTGATGGTCAGCGTGCCACGCAGCGCGGCATCAGGAAATGTGCGGGAGATTCCCAGTGCGGATTGCACCTGCGCCGATGCGGGCAGTGCGCCCCAGAGCACGGCACAACCCAGGCCAACGGCCAGGGCGCGCTTCAGGAGCTTGGTGGGGGAGGGGGATTTTGTGGGCTTCATGGGGCAGCAGTGCTTGGTTTATATCCAGGGGCTGGAGCGGCGATTCTAAGGTTGTCCTTAAGAACGTGTTTACGATATCGCAGCAGCCGGGTTGGAGCGCAATCGGGATGCGTGGACGCTTTGGGTGCGCCGCATGGGCTCATGCCCATGCAAGCGCCCGGGGCGTCCAATCGCCCGATTTCGCTCCAACCCTTCGGGCAGTGGTTTTTGCGGGCGGTCTGCGGCGTTGCGGCGCTTGTGGATAGCCAAGCCATCCACTGCGCACCGCGCCTTGCATCCCATCCCGCAACAACCGCTGCGCGGCCTCTGGGAGATCGTAAACACGTTCTCAGATGCGCGGCAAACAACCACTCAAAGGCACCGTTCATGAACGAATCGTTGGAGCAGGCGCGGCAGGCTTTTGTGCGGGGCATCGCGCTGTTCGAGGGCGGACAGTACGAACCTGCCGACGAGGCATTCACCCGGGCCCTGGCGCTGGCGCCGGGGCGTGCGTCCGTGCTGCTGAACCTGGGGGTGACCAAGGTGCATCGGCAGCTTTTCGACCAGGCGGAACCCTTGCTGCAGGCCGCCCTGGCCGCCGACGACACCCTTGGCGACGGTTGGGCGGCCCTCGGCCTGGCGCAGATGGAGCTGGGGCAGTGGGCGGCGGCGTTGAGCGCCCACGAAAACGCCGTGGCGCGCGGCGCAGGTGCCGCCGTGGTCCGCATGCGGCTGGGTCAGTGCCTGGCGCGGGCGGGGCGCACCCAGGAGGCGCTGGCCGCGCTGGAGGCGGCGGTGCAGCAGGACGCGGACCTGGCCGAGGCGTGGAGCCAGCTTGGGCACTTGCGCCGCGAAACGCAGCAACCCGCCGAGGCCGCGCGCTGCTACCAGAATGCGCTGGATCGTGGGGCAGATGCCGACCTTCACCGCTACTACCTCGCGGCCCTGCAGCACGGCGCGAGCGTGGCGCATGCACCACGCCAGTACGTGCAGACCCTGTTCGACCAGTACGCAGACGAGTTCGAGGACCACCTGGTCGGCCAACTGCGCTACCAGGGGCATCGGGTTCTGGTGGAGCAGTTACCTGCCGCCTGCCCTCCCCGGTTTGCACAGGTCTTGGACCTGGGCTGCGGCACTGGCCTGTGCGGCCTGCACATCAGGCCCCGCGCGGAGGTGCTCTGGGGCTTGGACCTGTCGGCGGCCATGCTGGACAAGGCCCGCGCGCGCGGCGTGTATGACCGGCTGATCGAAGAGGACCTGGTGGAAGCCTTGCGCAGCGAAACCGCCCTGTTCGACCTGGTGCTGGCGGCGGACGTGTTCATCTACGTGGGCCATCTTGAAGATGTCTTTGCACTGCTGGCGCAGCGCATCCGGCCCGGCGGTTGGCTGGCCTTCACGATGGAAGAAACCGTGGGCCGGTGGAATGAGCCCCAACTGCTGCCCAGCCTGCGCTACGCCCACCCGTTGAATTACATCGAGGCGCTGGCCGTGCAGCATGGCTTTCAGTGCGTCCTTACCCACAGTGCCCCGTTGCGGTGGGACCAGGAGATCGGGGTGCCGGGCAAGTACCTCTATCTGCAGCGATCTATGCAAAAAGAATAGCTGCTCGCGCTCGTATTTATTGACTTTGAATTGGTTCTTATATTGAGAGCCAAGAGAGTAGAGCGCTGCTAGCTATGAATTTTGATATGAATTTGATGATTGGCGCAAAGAAAAACCCCCAGCACTTACGCACTGGGGGTTTCAATTTGGTGGTCGTAGGTGGACTTGAACCACCGACATCAGCATTATGAATGCTGCGCTCTAACCAACTGAGCTATACGACCGAAGCCGCAGATTATAGAACAAATTTTATTGGTGGGTGAAGTTGGCTGCGCGCTTGTTCACAAATGCATCCATGCCTTCCTTCTGGTCCTGTGTGGAGAACAGGGCGTGGAACAGGCGGCGCTCGAACATGACGCCGTCGCTCAATGTGCCCTCGAAGGCGCGGTTGACCGACTCCTTGGCCGCCATCACGGCGATCTGCGAGAACCCGGCAACGATGATGGCCGCGCCCAGCGCCTCGTCCATCAGCTTGTCGAAAGGCACCACGCGGCTGACGAGCCCGGCGCGTTCCGCTTCCACGGCATCCATCATGCGGCCCGTCAATGCCATGTCCATGGCTTTTGACTTGCCCACGGCGCGGGGCAAGCGCTGCGTGCCGCCCGCACCGGGGATCACGCCCAGCTTGATTTCGGGCTGGCCGAACTTGGCCGTGTCCGACGCAATGATGAAATCGCACATCATCGCCAGCTCGCAGCCGCCACCCAGCGCAAAGCCGCTCACAGCGGCAATCACGGGTTTGCGGATGGTGCGAATGGCTTCCCAGTTGCGGGTGATGTAGTCGCCCTTGTAGGTGTCCGCAAAGCTGTACTTGGCCATGGCGCCAATGTCGGCACCGGCGGCAAACGCTTTTTCGCTGCCCGTGATGATGATGCAGCCGATCTTTTCGTCCGCGTCAAAGTCTTTGAGCGCCGCGCCCAACTCGTTCATGAGCTGGTCGTTGAGCGCATTGAGTTGTTTGGGGCGGTTGAGCGTGATGACGCCAACCTTGTCCGCTTCGACGCGGACCTCGATGGTTTCGTAAGCCATGAAATCTCCTGGGTTTGTGGTTTGTTATGAAGGCACGAAGCAATATACCGAAGCGGGTTGGAACTTCGCTTGACTTGGCTTATGCCAACCAGCGCGCCAATGCGGTCGTGTCTGTTGCGGACAGGCTGATGGTGTCGGGCTGCAGCTGCGGCAACCGTGTGGTGACTTTGGATGCCATCTTGTGCGATGTCGCCTTTTTTGGAGCCGCCGCCAGCTCCAGCGGCAGACGAAGAAGCCGACCATCCCGCGCCACGACAGCAGTGAGCGTGGTTTCGGTGCCCGCGTAAAAAGCGACGTCGTCCAACTTGCACACGCGCCATTCCTGGCCCTTGACCTCCAACCCCAGCCACTCATCACCCGGTGCCAAACCGGCCTTTTCCGCGGCGCCACCCCGCAACACGCTTTTGATCTGCACGCTGTGGTTTTCTGTCACGCGCAGGCCCAGCCGCTGGGCCAGTTGAGGTGTCTCGGCTCTGAGGGTCACGCCGTGGGCGGCCAGCAGTTCAAGCAGCGGCAACTCGTCAGTGCTGTGTACCCATTGGTCAAGCTCCGAGTCAAACGGGCGGCCTGCCAAATCCAGTAGCACGGCGCGCAAGTCCGCCTCTTGCATCGGGCCGGCGGCGCACCGCGCCCAAAGCGCGCGCATCACGTCGTCCAACGTGGTCTTGCCTTCGCGACGCAATGTGAGATCCAGGCACAGCGCCACCAGTGAGCCCTTGGTGTAGTAGCTCACCGTTGCGTTGGGCGTGTTCTCATCTTGGCGGTAGTACTTGACCCAGGCATCAAAACTGGCCTGGGCGACGGTTTGTACAGCCCTGCCCGGCGTTTGAAGCACTTGGTTGATGGTCTTGGTGATGAGCTTCAGGTACGTGGCTTGGTCAATCAAGCCTGCGCGGCACAGCAGCAGATCGTCGTAGTAACTGGTGAACCCTTCAAAAAACCACAGCAGCTCGGTGTAGTTCTCGCGGGTGTAGTCATACGACGCGAACTCTGCAGGGCGCAAACGTTTCACATTCCAGGTGTGAAAGTACTCGTGGCTGATCAACCCGAGCAGCGTCGTGTAGCCGTCGGGCACCTTGGCCTCGCCCACGCGGGGCAAGTCTCGGCGGCCGCAGATCAGCGCAGTGGAGTTGCGGTGCTCCAGGCCCCCGTAACCATCGCCCACGGCATTGAGCATGAACAGGTAACTTTTAAACGGTGCCTTGCCCTTGCCCTCGCCATGCCAGAAGCGGATCGCCGTTTCGCAAATTTTCTGTGTGTCGGCGAGCAGGCGTTTGCCATCAAAGGAGGGCGCAGCGCCCGCCACTACAAAACGGTGGGACACGCCGCATGCGGTAAAGCGGCCCGTCCAGAACAAGCCCATTTCCACCGGGCAGTCCACGAGTTCGTCATATCCCGAGGCGGCGTACAAGCCGAACCCGTTCTTGTCGGCCTTGACCGCCGTCAGCCCTGTGATCGCAGACCAGTCCGCCGTGGCGGGGGTGCTGACGACCTCCAGCGTGTGCCGCAAAGTCTCTGCGCCATGTACGCGCAGGCAAAGGCTGGTGCCATTGAAGAAACCGCGTGAGGCATCCAGCCAGGCCGTGCGCACGGAGTTGTCATAGGCGCACACTGCATAGGTCAGAACCAGTGGTTTCCCAGTGGCGCATTTGGCGTGCCAACGGTGCTTGTCCAGTTGGGTCAGCGGCGCATCGTGTTTGCCCTGCTGGGCCTTCAACTGCTGGAGATTCTTGGAAAACTCGCGCACCAGGTAGCTGCCCGGAATCCAGACCGGCAGCGACACCTCCTGCAGCGCCTTCGGCTCGGCCACGGTCAGTGTCACCGTGAACAGATGGGCATTCAGGTCCGACGGTTCGACCCGGTAGTGAACGGCGGAGGACTCAGTTTTGGAGGCAGATGGGCGTGCAGAGGGCATGGGCGCTGGTGGAGTGCTGGCGTTGCGGTGGGTTCGACGCACGCCCGGGGCGAAAAGCGCCCGTCACGGGCGCGGGGCGTTAGTTGGTCGCTGGCGACTCGTTACTGGCCTCCGCCAAGCGTTTTTCTACATCCTGTGCACCAATGGCTCCGGGGACCCGCGTGCCATTGGTAAAGATCAAGGTGGGAGTGCCGGTGATCTTGTGCTTCTTGCCGAAAGCCAGGTTGCGCTGCAGCGCACTGGTGTCACAGCTGGCGGCTGCAGGTGCCTTGTCTCGGACCATATAGTCCTGCCACGCCGCCATCTTGTCCTTGGCGCACCAGATGTTGCGCGACTTTTCAACCGAATCGGGGCTCAGGATCGGATAGAGAAAAAGATAGACGGTAACGTTGTCGACGTTCTGCAAATCCCGCTCAAAGCGTTTGCAGTAGCCGCAATTGGGGTCTTCAAACACAGCCACTTTGCGCTTGCCGTCTCCCCGCACAATGGTGAAGGCGTCCTTGAGCGGCAGGGCCGAGAAGTCAACGGCGGTGAGCTTGGAAATGCGATCTTCCGTCAGGTTGCGCCGCGCCTTGGTATCGATCAGCTCCCCCTGAATCACATAGTTGCCTTTTGCGTCGGTGTAGAAAAGGTCGGTGCCGATCCGTACCTCATAGAGACCTTTCATGGGCGTGGGGCGGACCTCGTCGATTTTGTCCATCTGCGGGATGCGCTCGGCCAAGGCCTTGCGAATAACAGATTCTTGTGCGCTTGCGGTTCCAACCAGGGATGCAAGGCTGAGTGCGGTCAGCAGCGTAGGGATGAGTTTCATGGTGGTCTTGTTCAGTCGATCTGGTGGGCCGCAACAATGTGCAGCGGCTCCGTGTTTTCAGTTCATGCCCATGGCTTGGCGCGCTACAAAAGTCTTTAGCCGTCCACTGCGCTCAAAACCCTTCATTCCCAGGTTGCGCAGCGATTGCCACGGTCCTTCCTGGCGCGAGAACAATTGCTGCAGGCCGTCGGTCGCCAGGCCCATCGCCAGCACAGCCGCCTTCCGCTCGCGCTCGTAGCGCCGCAGCAACCGCAGGTCCCCGACGCTGCGCCAGTACTCCCGCCGTTGCAGTACCTCCGCAAGTGCCTGCGCGTCAGCCAAACCCAGATTCAGCCCCTGGCCTGCAAGGGGATGGACGTTGTGGGCCGCATCCCCCGCCAGCGCCCAGTTGCGCGGGTTTTTGCCTGCTGCCGGGCCCATGCCGCACCAGCGGCTCGCTGTGGCCAGCTGCAGCGGCCAGGTAGCGCGCTCGGCACAAAGCGTCAATGCACCCAGAGCACCCTGACTGGCGCCCCGCAATTTCTCGGCAAACGCTTCTGGCGAAAGTGCCATCAGCGAATCTACCTGGTCCTGCATGACGGACCACACAACAGCCACAGAGTTCCCTTCGGCCCCTTCGAGCGGCAGAAAAGCCAGGATTCCCTCGGCTGAAAACCACTGTCGCGCGGTTTGTCCATGGGGGTGTTCGCAGCGCAACCGGGTGGCGATGGCATGTTGCGCATAGGGCGTGACGTCAAAGTCCACGCCAAATTCCGCCCGCGTGCTGCTGGCGCGGCCCTCGCACACCACGGTAAGAGCGGCTGAGACCGGTGCATTCACCACCTCCACCTGGGGTTGATAGCGCACCGCTTCGACCAGCCTGGCCTCCAGCGCAGGCACGTCCACGATCCAGGCCAGCGCGTCTACGCCTTGGTCTGCAGCGTCAAAATGCACTGCCCCGTCCCGGTCCCCCAACACCTGCATGTGCTTGACCGGGGTGGCATGTTCTGCATCGGGCCAGCTGCGCAGCGATTCGAGCAATTGGCGCGATGCCATGTTCAGTGCGTAGGCCCGAACATCCGTAACTGCTGGACTTTGGGTGCCTGTGGCCTCCACCAGGGCCACTTTAAGTCGGTCCCGCGCCAGCAGGAGCGCCAGGGTTTTGCCCACAATGCCAGCGCCGCGGATACAAATATCAAAATTTTGGGCCATGCGAGGCATTGTAGGAGGGGTCTTACGCACCTTGCGCCGCAGTGCAGAATTGCGGTTCCCGCCTGTATGGCCATTTTGAGGAGCACCCTGGCGTGAGTTTCAACCCCGATTGCGATCTGTCCGGCACCATTGCGCGTTTGTTTGTGTACCCCGTCAAGTCCTGTGCGGGCATTGAGGTGCAGGAAGCGCTGTTGACCGACACTGGTCTGGACCTTGACCGGGCCTGGATGGTGGTCGACGCCCGCGGCATGTTCTTGACCCAGCGCACGTTGCCCCGGATGGCTTTGATTCAGCCCCAACTCAAAACCGATGAAATGGTATTGCGTGCACCCGGCATGCTGGCCTTGCACGTGGCCATTGATGCCGTGGAAGCACCGGCTACCGTGACGTTGTGGCGCGACACCGTACCCGCCTGGGACATGGGAGCCGTGGCTGCGCAGTGGTTCACGGACTTTCTGGGTCAGCCTTGTCGCTTGGTCCGTTTTGACCCTGAGCATCAGCGTTTGTCCAGTATGGAGTGGACCGGAGGCATTGAGGCACCAAACCAGTTTGCAGACGGTTTCCCGATTCTGGTGGCCAGCGAGGCATCGATGGAAGAACTCAACCGGCGTCTGCTGGCCGCAGGGCACGCGGCGGTAGGCATTGGCCGGTTTCGACCCAATGTGGTGATTGCCGGTGTGGGCCCACACGACGAAGACCGCGTGGAACTGATCCGCGTCGATGGCGGGGCCGAGGGGCAAGTCCATTTGCAGCCTGTAAAGCCCTGTGCACGCTGCCCGATCCCCAACATAGACCCGGCAACGGCGGAGACTAACCCCGCGGTGGGCGATATGTTGCGCATATACCGCGAGGACAAGCGGCTGGATGGCGCCATCACGTTTGGCATGAATGCCATTGTTCGGCAGGGCGCGGGCCAAATGCTGCGTGTGGGCCAGCGTATCGGTGCCGATTTGCGCTTCGATTGACAGCCAAATGGCGTGTTGCTGGGTGCTTGGCGATTGCGCCCGTAAAATCGGCGGTTTGTCTCCGAATTCCAGAAAGCCCTGCCATGAGCCTCCAATGCGGCATCGTGGGCCTGCCCAACGTCGGCAAGTCCACTCTTTTCAACGCGCTGACCAAGGCTGGCATCGCCGCCGAAAACTATCCCTTCTGCACCATCGAGCCCAACACGGGTGTGGTCGAGGTGCCTGATCCGCGCCTGCAGCAGCTCGCTGACATCATCACGCCAGAACGCATTGTTCCGGCCATTGTTGAGTTTGTTGACATCGCCGGCCTGGTCGCTGGTGCCAGCACGGGCGAAGGCCTTGGCAACAAGTTCTTGGCCCACATCCGTGAGACCGATGCCACGGTGAATGTGGTGCGCTGCTTCGAAGACGACAACGTGATCCATGTGGCCGGCAAGGTCGACCCTATCTCCGACATCGAGGTCATCCAGACCGAGCTGTGCCTGGCTGATATGGCCACGGTCGAAAAGGCGTTGCACCGCCATACCAAGACGGCTCGCTCGGGCGACAAAGATTCCATCAAGCTGGTTGCACTGCTGGAAAAATGCCAAGCCTCGCTCAATGAAAACATTCCGGTGCGTGCGCTCGAATTTAGCAAGGAAGACCTGCCGCTGGTCAAGCAGTTCTCGCTCATCACAGCCAAGCCGGCGATGTTTGTTGCCAACGTGTCCGAAGACGGTTTTGAGAACAACCCCTTCCTCGACCGTCTGCGCGAGTACGCGGACAAGCAAGGCGCCCCAGTGGTAGCCATCTGCGCCAAGATCGAGGCCGAGTTGAGCGAGATGGACGACGAGGACAAAAAAATGTTCCTGGCCGAAATTGGCCAAACCGAGCCGGGTCTGGACCGCTTGATCCGCGCCGCTTACAAGCTGCTCGGTCTGCAAACCTACTTCACCGCAGGTGTGAAGGAAGTGCGCGCCTGGACGATCCACATCGGCGACACCGGCCCCCAGGCCGCTGGCGTGATTCACGGCGACTTTGAGCGCGGTTTTATCCGCGCGCAAACCATCGCGTTCGATGATTTCATCCAGTTCAAGGGTGAACAAGGTGCCAAGGATGCGGGCAAGATGCGCGCCGAAGGCAAGGAATATGTGGTCAAGGACGGCGACGTGCTGAACTTCCTCTTCAACGTCTGACCCCAGCGGCCCGACCGCGCGGCTGCGCTCGGGCTCACGCCGCAATTCCCTGCCCAGCCTCTGGTTGCGCAGGGTTTTTTTTGACCTGTCGCAGTCTCTGCGTGGATAGTCAGCCACGGCGTGCAAATGAGCCGCTAACCTCGCAGGTTCCGCGTGGTTCCGCGTGGTTCAGCCCGCTGTATGTGCTACTGGAAAACACGGAGAGCGAACGTGTCAGTTCTCCGTAAGATGCGCGGGTTTGCCGGCCTCGGGTCACCGTGCCCTGACGCCAAATCATTCGGTAAACAGCCACCCGCACAACCCAGGCCGCCGCCTGCCCCTCTATGCTCTTTGGACGCAAAAATCCATTTTCGGCCACGGACGCCTTTCCCTTGTCCGACGCCGTCATGGAGTTCGACGACTCGTCGTCGGCTGCGGTGCGTCCCGCGCGCCGCGCCCTTGACGGTTTTGGCGCGCGTCCTGCGCCCACCTCGGGCCGAGAGTGGCTGGCGACGATGGGGTTGATGGGCCTCTACTGCGGGGCGTTGATCGTTTTCTGGGGGCTGGGCATGGTCGATGCGACCGTGGTCGGGGTGCTGGCGGCCATGATCGTGGTGGGTTGCGCAGGCTTCTGGATCGTCCTGAACGCCGGCCTGGTTCAGACAATCCGGATGCGGCACCTTAATCTCGCCATTGTTACCGCTGCCTTGGCGGGCATGCTGGCTGTGTTTTATCTGGCGCCGGTCACGCAGATTCTTCTCACGCCCTTCGCCTTTGTGGCCATGGCTTACGGCATTTTTACGGTGCCACGGCGCACGTTGCTGGCTTTGGCCATCGGCATCTTGCTGGCCTACGCCCTGGTTGTATGGTTGCATTACGCAGAGCAAAACAACGCAGCGTTGCTGCGGCTGGAGGTGCTGCACCTGTTGGCGCTGGTGGTGTCGCTGCCAGCGTTCATCGTGCTCATGGGCAAGGTGCAGCGGTTGTATCGCAGCCTCTACCAGGCCAGCCGAAAGATCAAGAACATCCAGGAAGACGCACAACGCGACACTCTGGTGGGGTGTTTCAACCGACGGTACGTGCTGGCAGCGCTGGACGAACAAAAGCAGCTTGCAGACGAAAGCGGTATTCCGCTGTGCTTGGCCGTGCTCGACCTTGATCATTTCAAGCGCATCAATGACGAGTTGGGCCACTTGGGGGGTGACGAGGTGCTGCGCACTTTTGCGCGCATCGCACAGAAAGGTGTGCGAGGTGGCGATGTGTTTGGGCGGTACGGTGGCGAAGAGTTCTTGCTGATCTTCCCCGGCACCTCGCTGCTGCCGGCGCTCAACACCTGCGAACGCATCCGGGCGCAGGTGGAGACACATGCCTGGACTGGGCTTCTCAAAGGGCGCGTCACGGTGTCGATTGGCGTGACGCAATATGTAATGGGGGAGTCCGCGCTGGAGTTCTTCTCCCGTGCGGACACGGCCATGTACATGGCCAAGGAAGGTGGGCGCAACCAGGTGGTGGTGGAAGAGCCCATTTCCAAAGACGACTCCTAGATAACCCAGCCCAGCGCGCAGGCATTTGTGTAGCAACAACCGCGCTGGTTGCCATCCCTGCGCGACCCTGTCTTGGATTGGCGGCTACTACACCGCCAGATGCCCTGGCATGAAATACAGCAGCACACTGGTCATGATCAGGTAGCGAAAAAACTTGCCCACTGCCATGTAGGCCAGGCAGGGCCAGAACGGCAGCTTCAGCCAGCCTGCCACGGCGCACAGCGGGTCGCCCACCACCGGTAGCCAACTGAGCAGGCAGGCCCTGGCGCCAAAACGTTTGAGCCAGCTGAGCGCCCGCCCATCGGCCTGATAGCCACGGGCCTTGTCCACCACCTTGTGGGCCCCCAGGCCCATCCACCAGCTCACGCCGCCGCCCAAGGTGTTGGCCACCGTGGCGACAAGGATGGCGGGCCAGAAGAGTTCGGGATTGATTTTGATGAGCCCGAACACGGCGGGCTCCGAGCCCAGCGGCAGCAGCGTGGCCGAGATGAACGACACGACAAAAACCGTGCTCAGGCCAAACTGCGGCAGCGCCAGCCACTCCAGCAGCTGGTGCATCCATATTTCCCAGATTTCCATAAGCGGCGAGTTTAGGCCCGGGCAGCAGGCGGTTGGGATGCAAAGGGAACTGTCCTACACCGGTCTGCGGTATGCGCGCATGGCACAGGCCCGAGGGTATTTGTATCGTAAAGCAACAACACCTTCATACAAACCACCGGGAGGTCCCCCATGTTCTTCGCCCCTCACCACACTGCTTCTCAGAACGCCGCCGCCGCGCAAAGCACAGGCACTTCCCCTGCCCGCGTCCCGCGGACGGCACGCGGCGGGGCCGTGGTGGTCGCGTTGTTACTGGCGGCCTGCTCGCACAGTCCCCAAGCGGCCGTGGCAACCCTTGGTGCGGGCGAGGTGCAGGCGGTCAACAGCAGCGGCGCTCCCGGGTGCCGCGAAACACCTGCGGCGCGTGCCGCGTTGCAGAACATCAGCCGCGAGTTGAAGGCTCAGGGCATGGCGCTCAAGGCCCAGTGCCAGGTGGCGAGCGGTGGTTGGGTCGTTCAAGTGCAAGTGACCGACGGCGTAAAGGCCAGCACGGTGGTGCGGGGGCCACTGGCTGACGGGCACGATGTGGACATGGGCACACCCGCCGGGGTGCGGCTGGCAGGCGCACCCGCTGCGGCCGATGGTTTTTCGCCCGATGTGCAGCACAACCGCCAGTGGCTGCACACGCTGATGGCGCGCCACCAGTTTGACAACCTGCCAGACGCCTGGTGGCATTTTGCGCAGCGGGGAACGGCGCCAGCGCAGGCCGACGAAACAGATCTCGCTGCCCGCTAAGGCCTTCCGGGCGAGGGCCGCAGTTCTCTTAAATTAAAGACTGCAGGGCGGTGACAGGTAAGGGCGAATGGGCATGGATCTCAGCTTGCAAAACATTTCAACTGCTGAAATTTTGAGCAGTTACAATCCTGCCTCCTTTTTCAGCAATCGCTGCTGCCCCCATCTCGCCCCTTTTCATGCACATCGGCCACATTCCTTTGGCGAACCGGTTGTTCGTAGCCCCGATGGCGGGCGTCACCGACCGGCCGTTTCGCCAGCTGTGCAAGGCGCTGGGTGCGGGCTATGCGGTGAGCGAGATGGTGACCTCGCGCAAGGACTTGTGGAACAGCCTCAAGACCTCGCGCCGGGCCAACCATGACGGGGAGCCGGGGCCCATTGCCGTGCAGATCGCTGGCACTGATGCACCCATGATGGCCGAGGCCGCTGTCTACAACGTGGAACGCGGCGCGCAGATCATCGACATCAACATGGGCTGCCCGGCCAAGAAGGTGTGCAACAAGTGGGCGGGCTCGGCCCTGATGCAGAACGAAACCTTGGCGGTGGAAATTGCCGCTGCTGTGGTGGAGGCCTGTGCGCCCTACAACGTTCCCGTCACGCTGAAGATGCGCACCGGCTGGTGTCAGGAGCACAAGAACGCCGTCGCTCTCGCGCGGCAGTTCGAGTCGGTCGGCATCCAGATGCTGACCGTGCACGGCCGCACGCGCGAGCAGGGCTACAAGGGCTTTGCGGAGTACGACACCATTGCCGCCGTTAAGGCCGCAGTGAACGTGCCTGTGGTGGCCAACGGCGACATCACCACGCCCGAAAAGGCGCGTGACGTGCTGGCCGCCACCGGGGCCGACGCCATCATGATCGGCCGCGCGGCCCAGGGACGCCCCTGGATCTTTCGCGAGATCGGCCACTTTCTGGCCACGGGCGAACACCTGGCCCCACCGCTGGTGGCCGAGGTGCGCCGCCTGCTGCTGGACCACCTGCACGACCATTACAGCCTGTATGGCGAGCTGACCGGCGTGCGCAGCGCACGCAAGCACATTGCGTGGTACCTGCGCGCGCTGCCCGGTGGCGAGGAGCTGAGGGCACACATCAATACGATCGAAGACTGCAACACGCAGTGGCAGGCCGTGGCCGACTATCTGGAT
The DNA here is from genome assembly GCA_030692685.1 of Acidovorax sp. GTDB lineage: Bacteria > Pseudomonadota > Gammaproteobacteria > Burkholderiales > Burkholderiaceae_C > Acidovorax. The sequence continues at coordinate 31,099 of JAUXZO010000014.1, forward strand.
GCGCTCGCGCAACAGATGGATCGGCTGCCCGCTGCCAGTGGTGTGGATGCAGAACCAGAAGAACAAGAGGGATTGGCTGCATGAGCAAGAAACACATAGAAGAATGCGTGCGCGAGAGCCTGCAAGGCTACTTTCGTGACCTGGGCGGCGAGACCCCTGACGGCATGTACGACATGCTCGTGCGCGTGGTCGAAAAGCCGCTGCTCGAAGTGGTGATGACCCAGGCCGACAACAACCAGTCGCGCGCCGCCGAATGGCTGGGCCTGAACCGCAACACGCTGCGCAAGAAGCTCGTCGAGCACAAGTTGCTCTGACGTGACGGTGTTGATTGCTACTTAATTTATAGCTACTAGCGCATTCTGGATAAGCGCTAGAGCCTGTTTTTATTCAAACTCTCCCCACCCACACCATGAACGCACTTCTCTCCGTCTCCGACAAGACCGGCATCGTCGAATTTGCCCAGGCGCTGCACGCGCTGGGCATCAAGCTCTTGTCCACCGGCGGCACCGCCAAGCTGCTGGCCGACAAGGGCCTGCCCGTGACGGAAGTGGCCGAAGTCACCCAGTTCCCCGAGATGCTGGACGGCCGCGTGAAAACACTGCACCCCAAGGTGCACGGCGGCCTGCTGGCCCGCCGCGAGCTGCCCGAACACATGGCGGCCCTGAAGGAACACGGCATCGACACCATCGACCTGCTGGTGGTCAACCTCTATCCCTTTGAAGCCACTGTGGCCAAGGCCGGTTGCACGCTGGCCGATGCCATCGAGAACATCGACATCGGCGGCCCCGCCATGGTGCGCAGCGCTGCCAAGAACTGGAAGGACGTGGGCGTGATCACCTCGGCCGACCAGTACGAGGCGGTGCTGGCTGAACTGAAGGCGGGCGGCAAGCTCAGCGACAAGCTGCGTTTTGCGCTGTCGGTAGCGGCGTTCAACCGCATTGCTCAGTACGACGGCGCCATCAGCGACTACTTGTCTTCGGTGACGTTTGAGGAAGAAAAACTCTCGGAAACCTACGTTCCCACACGCGCTCAGTTCGCTGGCCAGAGCAACGGCATCTTCACCAAGGTGCAAGACCTGCGTTACGGCGAGAACAGCCACCAGCAAGCCGCGTTGTACCGCGACCTGCACCCCGCGCCCGGCTCGTTGGTCACGGGCGTGCAGCTGCAGGGCAAGGAGCTGAGCTACAACAACATCGCCGACGCCGACGCCGCGTGGGAATGCGTGAAGAGCTTTGAGGCAGCCGCCTGCGTCATCGTGAAACACGCCAACCCCTGCGGCGTGGCCGTGGGCCTGGATGCGCTGGACAGCTACAGCAAGGCCTTCCAGACCGACCCCACCAGCGCGTTCGGCGGCATCATCGCCTTCAACCGCACGGTGGACGGTAACGCCGCGCAGCAGATTTCCAAGCAGTTTGTCGAAGTGCTGATGGCGCCCGACTTCACGGCCGAGGCGCTCGATGTATTCAAGGCCAAGGCCAATGTGCGCCTGCTCAAGATCGCGCTGCCGCCCCACGCCAGCAAGACCGAAAAGCTTACCGACTGGCAGCGTGGCCGCAATGCCATGGACACCAAGCGCATCGGATCAGGCCTGCTGCTGCAGACAGCCGACAACCACGAGCTGTCGCTCATGGACCTGAGGGTCGTGACGCAAAAGCAGCCTACGCTCGAAGAGATGGAAGACCTGCTGTTCGCCTGGAAGGTCGCCAAGTACGTCAAGAGCAACGCCATCGTCTTCTGCAAAGGTGGCATGACGATGGGCGTAGGTGCTGGCCAGATGAGTCGCCTGGACTCGGCCCGCATCGCCCGCATCAAGGCGGGGCACGCCAACCTGAGCCTGCAAGGCACCGTGGTGGCCAGTGATGCGTTCTTCCCCTTCCGCGACGGCCTCGATGTGGTGGTGGATGCAGGCGCCACCTGCGTGATTCAGCCCGGTGGTTCGATGCGCGACAACGAAGTGATCGATGCCGCCAACGAGCGCGGCGTGGCCATGGTGTTCAGTGGCGTGCGCCACTTCCGCCACTGATCAACAGGCGATGGGCTTGGCAATGCTGCGCCTGTTGCTGTGCAGTCCGCTGAACCGACGCGATGATCCAGCCTCCTTCTCACGATGATCCAGACACTCGCCGCCCGCGCTGGTTGGCGTGGGCCATCGGCGTGCTGGCGGTTTGCATAGCGTTGGGCATGGTCAACCTGGCTTGGCTCATGCTCACCGGGGCGCTCGGGCCCACGGTAGAAAAGGACACGGCTGCACCCGCTGATACGGCGAGCGCACCTGCAAGTGTCACCACAACCGCTTTGCCGTTGCCTGCAACCGCTAGCAGCTGCTTGCGTTGTCATGGCGTCGAACGTCCTTATGTCGGGCCCGCCTTCGTGCGCATTGCCGAACGCTACCGTGACCGGACGGACGCGCATCCGTATCTGGCGGGCAAGATTGTGAATGGCAGCGTTGGCGAGTGGGGCCGCGTCATCATGCCGCGCCAGGTGGGCGTCGCAGACGCGACGGCGCGTGATCTGGCCGCCTGGATCATGCAGCTTGCACCGTCGGCTGCTTCTGGCGCGCCAGACGATACCCAAAGCAAGCCCTAAAGCAAGCCCCAGAGCAATCCCGCCGACGGCGCCGCAGCGCGGTAGCTCGCGCGGCCCTTCATTGACTGCGCGGGCGAGCGCTGTTTCAAATACGCTTCGACGGAGTCGATTTGAAGCCTTTTCAGGCGCTAGCGCTTGCGTATCAAGCGCTAGAAGCTATGGTTTTTGATGTGTTTGTAGCGGCTTATGCTGTCCGCCTTACGGCGTTGCGGCCTCCGCAAAGCCCAGTGGCAGACCCACGTAGTTTTCCGCCAGCGAGGTCGATGCCGCGCGGGAGTTCACAAGGTAGTCCAGCTCGGCTTCCTGGATCTTCTGGCCGAATTCACCGGTTTCGGGAAAGCGGTGCATCAGCGAGGTGAACCACCAAGAGAACCGCTCGGCACGCCACACGCGGCGCAGGCAGCGGTCGGAGTAGGTATCGATGCCGACGGCGGACTTGTCGTTGTAGAACTCGGTCAACGCGGTCCACAGGTAGCCCACGTCGCTGGCGGCCAGGTTCAGACCCTTGGCGCCCGTGGGTGGCACGATGTGCGCGGCATCGCCCGCCAGGAACATGCGGCCAAAACGCATGGGCTCGGCCACAAAGCTGCGCAGCGGGGCAATGCTCATCTCCAGCGCCGGGCCGGTCACCAGGTTCGCGCGTGCCTCGGGGTCCAGGCGGTTGCCCAGCTCGGTCCAGAACTGGTCGATGGTCCAGTTCTCGATCTTGTCGGTGGTGGGCACCTGCACGTAATAGCGGCTGCGGGTGGTGCTGCGCATGCTGCACAACGCAAAGCCGCGCTCGGTATTGGCATAGATCAGTTCGTGCGACACCGGGGGCACATCGGCAAGCACGCCGAGCCAGCCAAACGGGTAGACACGCTCGTAGGTTTTCAGCGCATCGGCGGGCACGCTGGCGCGGCATACACCGTGGTAGCCGTCGCAGCCTGCGATGAAGTCGCAGACTAGTTCGTGGGTCTGGCCGTCTTTCTCGTACGTCACGCGGGGCTGCTGGCCGTCAAAGTCATGCACGCTCACGTTCTGCGCGTCGTACACCGTGGTGAGCCCTTCTGCGGCGCGGGCGTCCATCAGGTCGCGCGTCACTTCGGTCTGGCCGTACACCGTCACGCGGCTTCCGCCAGTGAGTGCGTGCAGGTCGATGCGGTGGCGTGCGCCTTTGAACAGCAGCTCAATGCCGTCGTGTGGCAGCCCCTCCGCCTGCGCACGGGCACCCACACCAGCCTGGTCCAGTAGGTCCATGCTGACCTGTTCCAGCACCCCGGCGCGGATGCGGCCCAGCACGTAGTCGGGGCTGCGCTGTTCGATGATGACGGCGTCAATGCCGGACTTGAAAAGCAACTGGCCTAGCAGCAGCCCTGCGGGGCCTGCGCCAATGATGGCAACCTGTGTACGCATGTCTCTGTACCTCGTGATGGATCGTGAAAAACAACACGTTGAGCGTAGGTGTCGGAGCGCCCGCAAGCCAGTGCCTGCGGGGGATAGCGTGCGATTGGAAGATGTCTTGTGCGATGATCGCGCAGTTATTGATATGCGTCATGACTGCGGGTCATGTATTTGCGGTTCATCGCCACCGTGCGTCACCCTCGGGCCGCCAGTGCGCCGTCGCCGCGCTGCAGCGTTCACAGCCCGTCATAAGGAGCAGCAACGCCCATGGCCACAGTCCCCATTGCAAAATCCGATCTCATCGAAGGCATGGCCAAGGGTATGGCCGTGCTGGAGAGTTTTGACACCGAGCGCCAGCGCCTGAACGCCTCGCTGGCCGCACAGCGCACGGGCCTCACGCGGGCAGCCGCGCGCAGGCACCTGCTGACGCTGGCCCACCTGGGGTATCTGGAGACGGATGGCAGCTACTTCTGGCTGGCACCCAAGGTGCTGCGTTTTTCCGGTAGCTACCTTGCATCGGCGCGCTTGCCACGTGTGTTGCAGCCCACGCTGAACCGGCTGGCCGCGCAGACGCAGCAGTCCTTTTCAGCCGTGGTGCTGGATGGGGATGAGGTGGTGATCGTGGCGCGCAGCGGGGTGTACGGAGCGCCTTCACGCACCATGGCCTATGGCCTGCACCTGGGAGCGCGTTTGCCCGCGCACCCCACATCCACGGGCCGGGTGCTGCTGGCGGCGCTGTCCGCAGCGCAGTTCTCAGAGTGGCTCAAAGCCTGCACGCTGCAGCGGCTGACGCCCCACACCATCACGCAACGGGTCACCTTGCGCAAGGCGGTGGCGCAGGCTCGGCGTGACGATTGCTGTCTGGCAGAGGAGGAGCATGAGCTGGGCGTGCACGCGCTGGCCGTGCCGCTGCGCAATCTGCAAGGCCAGACGGTGGCAGCGCTCAACGTCGTGGCATCGCCCCAGCAGGTGCAGGCACAAACCCTGCAGCGCGACATGCTGCCGCTGCTGCAGGAGGCCGCGCGCGAGCTGCGGGGGCTGTTGTGAACGAGTGGCGGAGCTAGGGCGCGAAAATATCAATCAAATTGGCTTCTAGCGCTTGATGATAAAGCGCTAGCAGCTATTATTTTGATAGTTCTTTAAACACATCACGCGCAGCTGCCACGGTGGTCGCAATGTCGTCGGCGGTGTGGGCAGCACTGACAAACCCCGCCTCGTACAGCGCAGGCGCTATATAGATACCGCGGTCAAGCAGGCCGTGGAACAACTGGTTAAAACGCGCGTTGTCGGTTTTGAGCACCTGGGCATAGTTCTGGGGCAGCTCGGGTAGCAGGAAGAACCCAAACATGCCGCCTTCGCAGTCGGCGCTGAAGGGCACGCCTTCGGCTGCGGCTGCAGCCGACAACCCATCGACCAGCGAACGCGTGCTGGCCGACAGAGCATCAAAGAAGCCGGGTTTCTTGATCTCACGCAGAGTGGCCAGCCCGCAGGCCGTGGCCACCGGGTTGCCTGACAAGGTACCGGCCTGGTAGACAGCACCGATGGGTGCCAGGTTTTCCATGATGGCGCGCGAGCCGCCAAACGCCGCCAGCGGCATACCGCCACCGATCACTTTGCCGAGCACCGTGATGTCGGGCTTGAAGCCCGGGATGCTTTTGGCGTAGATGCTTTGCGCGCTGCCCAGAGCGACGCGGAAACCCGTCATCACTTCGTCGAACACCAGCAGCGCGCCGTACTCGGTGCACAGCTCGCGGCAGCGCTTCATGAACGGTACGCTGGCGCGCACCAGGTTCATGTTGCCCGCGATGGGCTCAATCATCACGCAGGCCAGTTCCTTGCCATGCAGGGCAAAGGCTTCTTCGAGCTGGGCTACGTTGTTGTATTCGAGCACCAACGTGTGCTGCACCACTTCGGGTGGCACACCCGCGCTGGTGGCGTTGCCAAAGGTGGCCAGGCCGGAGCCCGCCTTGACCAGCAGCGAGTCGGCATGGCCGTGATAACAGCCTTCGAACTTGATGAACTTGCTGCGACCCGTGGCGCCGCGGGCCAGGCGGATCGCGCTCATGCCCGCTTCTGTGCCCGAGCTGACGAGTCGGATCATCTCCATCGATGGCACGAGGCCCAGGATTTCTTCAGCTAACTCGACTTCGCGCTCGGTGGGGGCGCCAAAGCTGAAGCCTTCGAGCGCCGCAGCTTGCACCGCCTGTAATACGGCAGGGTGGCCGTGGCCCAGGATCATCGGGCCCCAGGAGCCGATGTAATCAATAAAGCGCTGGTCGTTGGCGTCCCAGAAGTAGGCGCCCTTGGCGCGCTTCACAAAACGGGGCGTGCCGCCCACGGCCTTGAAGGCCCGCACGGGCGAGTTCACGCCGCCGGGGATGAGCGCCTTGGCGCGTTCGAACAGGGGGATGTTGAGATCAGTGCTTGGTGTCATGGGGTGGCATCACAAAGCCTTCCAGGGCCTGTGCTTCGTCAATCATGGGTTCGTTATCGTCGTCGCCCGTTTCGTCTTCGTCAGGCAGGGCCCAGAACATGCGATCGGGCACGATGTGCCCCATGCCGGGCCGAAAGCCTGCATCCAGGCAGCGGTCGAGGTAGCCCAGCGCTTCGCTGGTGGCTTCGCCCAGGTCGTTGCCGCTGGCCACCAGGGCGGTGAGGGCGGCCGACAATGTGTCGCCCGCGCCCGAGAAAGTGGCGTCGAACAGCTCGAACTTGCCGCTGCCGATGACCGTCTGGGGCGATGCCAGGACGTTCTCGACAAACTGCTCAGGAAGGGGGATGCCGGTCACCAGTGTGTAGGGCACGCCCATTTCTGACGCGGCACGGGCGATGTCGCGTGCGGTGGGGCTGCGGTCGCCGGTCCAGTCGGGCAGCAGCCAGCGCCACAGCGTACTGTGGTTTCCAACCAACACCGAGGTCTGCGGTAACAACAATTCCCGGAAGGCGTCCAGGTACTCGTCGATCAGCTCTTCACGCCACCAGGAGAGGTTGGGCATGTACGCTATCACCGGGACTTCGTCATAGTCTGTGGTTATCTCGGCAATGGTGCTAATGTTCTCGGGGCTGCCCACAAAACCGATCTTGATGGCCTGCACCGGCAGGTCCTCCAGCACGGCCCGGGCTTGCTCGGCCACGGCCTCATCATCGAAGCTGAAGTGGTCAAAAATCTCAGCCGTATCGCGGGCGTACGCACCGGTGACGACTGCAATCGGATGCCCGCCAACGGACGCAATGGTGGTGATGTCAGCGGTCAGTCCGCCCGCTCCGCTGGGGTCGCTGGCATTGAAGACCAGAACGCAGGCCGGGCTTGCATCCTCCGCGTCTTCATCGTCAATGTCGGTGATTTCTGGAGGGGGGAGGGGTGCTTTGATGGTCATGGACCAGTTCCTGCTGGATGGGTGGCACAGAAGCTGCAGGCCGCTGAGATGACTAGATACAATCGTTGCATTCTATGTGAAGGCCCTTTAAGCTGTGATCGACTCTAAAACTTGGATGTGCTTGATTTGCGGTTGGATTTATGACGAGGCGGAGGGTTCACCTGAGCACGGCATCGCACCCAACACTCCATGGGACCAGGTTCCCATGAATTGGACCTGCCCAGAATGTGGCGCCCGCAAGGAAGATTTCGAGATGGTTCAGATTTGAGACGCAGCGATCGCTGCGTTGTTTATTTTTCCATCGGGAGCAGTAACAATTGACTACAACAGGCGCATCTTTCAAAGTGCTCGTGGTGGATGACAGCAACACCATCCGTCGAAGCGCCGAGATTTTTCTCAAGCAGGGGGGGCACGAAGTCTTGTTGGCCGACGACGGCTTTGACGCTTTGGCCAAAGTCAATGATTACCAGCCTCAGCTGATTTTCTGCGACATCCTTATGCCCAAGCTCGACGGGTACCAGACCTGCGCGATCATCAAGCGCAATGCCCGTTTTGCAGATACCCCGGTGGTGATGCTGTCCTCCAAGGATGGCGTGTTTGATAAAGCGCGTGGGCGCATGGTCGGCTGCCAGGAATATCTCACCAAACCGTTTACCAAAGACCAGCTGTTGCAAGCCGTGCAGCAGTTTGGCAATGCCCAACAAGGAGCGATGTAATGCCCATCCAGAAAGTGCTGGTCGTCGACGACTCGAAGACCGAGTTGATGTTTTTGACGGACCTGCTTCAGAAAAAAGGTATGCAAGTGCGCACGGCAGAAAATGCCGATGAAGCATTTCGCCGCCTGGCCGAAGAAAAGCCCGATTTGATTTTGATGGACGTGGTAATGCCGGGTCAAAACGGGTTTCAGCTGACCCGTGCCATTACCCGCGACCCGCTTTACGCCGATGTGCCTATCATTATGTGCACCAGCAAGAATCAGGAGACGGATCGCGTCTGGGGTATGCGTCAGGGTGCTCGCGGCTACATCACCAAGCCGGTCGATCCCGCTGAGTTGCAAGCCAAAATCGACGCTCTGAGCTGAGGCTGCTGCGCGTTCATGGCCAACCGCGAAGCCCTTCGAGAGCTCCAGACCCGACTTGCCAGCCGCTTGCAGGCTGCGAGAACTGAAGGAACGTCTGTGTCGTCCTGGCTGGCTGTAGAGTCCGCCGGCGCTTTCTATTTGCTGCCACTGGGCCAATCCGGGGAGATTTTCCCTTGGGTGCCCGTTCAGGCGGTGCCCTACACCCAGAGTTGGTTTTTAGGCGTTGCCAACCTGCGCGGTGGGCTGGTGGGTGTGGTGGATCTGGCGGGCCTGATGGGCGCTGCGGCTCTACGCACCGACCAAGCCATGGCGGAAACCAGTCTGCTGTCTTTCAATGCCGCGCTCGAAGTCAATGCCGCATTGCTGGTGGATCGCTTGGCGGGCCTGCGCGGTACCGATGCGTTTGTCACGTCTGAGCCGCCCGCTGAGGATTCCCCCGGGTTCTTTGGCACCACCTATATCGATTCCAGCGGCACACGCTGGCAGGAGCTGAACTTGCAGATCCTGTCCCAACATCCCGCTTTCCTGAGCATCAGTGCTTGAGTTTTTCTGTAAGGCTGCACCATGTCCGTCGTCAATCAATTTGGAAAACTGTTCAACCGGAAACCCGGCTCGGATGCCGGCAAGGCCGATGACGGGCGGGACCTCCTGGCTACCGGCTCGCTCGATGGAGCGCAGCTCGGTGATGCCTATCAGGCAGAAGGCATGAACAGCGTCCAGGGTGACCCGGATGGTTACTCTCCTGAACTCTCATCACCGGACTCGGATGAAGATCTGATTTCTTTGCCGCTGCTTGGTCGTGCGACCGCGGCGGGCCATCAGCGCCGTTTGTTGGCGCTGCTGGCTGTGGGCGTGTTGGTGCTGGGAGCTATCGCATACTGGGTGCTGTTGCAGGCTGACCGCTCTGCGCAACAACTAGCTGCTACCGGTCAGTCGCTGATGCAGTCGCAGCGGCTTGCTAAATCGGTTTCGCAAGCGCTGGTGGGTAGTCCGCAGGCATTCCCCGACGTGGTGGAAAGCTCTGGGGTGCTTGCGCGCAATGTGCGCGCGCTCAATGCGGGCGACGATGAGCTCGGCGTCCAGTCACTGGGTGAGCCCTATAAGCCTGACTTGGAGTCCGTGAATCCCCTGATGGAACGCGCCGAGCGCAACGCGACCGTGGTGATGGGGCAGCAAAAAATTCTGACACAGGTGGGTGACGCGCTGCGCACTATCAATCGCCAGTCGTCTGACCTTCTGGAAATTGCCGAGACGGTGTCGTCGCTGAAGCTTCAACAAAACGCCCCTGCTGCTGAAATCTCCGCGGCGGGTCAGCTGGTGATGTTGACCCAGCGGATCGGCAAGTCGGCCAACGAATTCCAGACCATGGAAGGCGTGAGCCCTGAAGCCGTGTTTTTGCTGGGCAAGGACTTGAACTCATTCAAGGAAATCGCTCAAGGCCTGCTTGATGGCAGCCCCGAATTGCGTCTGGTCGCCACCAAGGATGCGCAGACCCGTGAGCAGCTGGAAGCGTTGGTGAAACTCTACGAACAGACCCGCACACAAGCCAGCGCTATTCTGGGTAACCTGCAAGGTCTGGTGTCTGCCCGCGAAGCACAATCCTCGATCATTGCCGACAGCGAGCCGCTGCGTCGCCAATTGGAAGGCTTGCAGTCCAAACTGTCTGCACAGACAGGTCTGGGTGGTGGTCAAGTCGCCGCGCTTGCACTGGCCGGCTTGTTTGTGGTTCTTTGCGGTATCGGGATCTCCCGTGTTCAGCTACTGGACAGCCGGGGCCGTCAGGCCAATGCGGAAATGCAGCAAAAGGACGCCAAGCGCCAGGAGCAGGAAGCCAAGCGTGTCAACGACGCCAACCAGGCCGCTATTTTGCGATTGATGAACGAATTGCAATCGGTGGCTGAGGGTGACTTGACCCAAGAAGCAACCGTGACGGAAGACATTACCGGCGCTATTGCCGACTCGGTGAACTACACGGTGGAAGAGCTGCGCCAGCTGGTGGGCAGCGTGCAGAACACGGCGACCCGGGTGGCGCAGACGACGGCCCAGGTGGACAGCACGTCGACCGAGCTGCTCGCTGCATCGACCGAACAGTTGCGCGAAATTCGTGAAACCGGCCGCTCCGTTCTGGACATGGCCACCCGAATCAACGAAGTGTCGACCCAGGCCCAAGAGTCCGCTACGGTGGCCCGTCAGTCGCTGCAAGCTGCTGATTCAGGTCTCCAGGCCGTGCAAAACGCTATCGGCGGTATGAACTCCATCCGCGACCAGATTCAGGACACGTCCAAGCGCATCAAGCGTCTGGGTGAATCGTCGCAGGAGATTGGTGAAATCACGGAGCTGATTTCCGACATTACAGAACAGACGAACGTGCTGGCTCTGAACGCTGCTATTCAGGCCGCATCTGCTGGTGAAGCTGGCCGAGGCTTCTCTGTGGTGGCGGAAGAAGTGCAGCGACTGGCTGAGCGTTCCGCCGATGCGACGCGTCAGATCTCTGCTCTGGTGAAAGCCATTCAGACCGACACCCAAGATGCCGTTGCCGCTATGGAGCGCTCCACGCAGGGTGTGGTGGAAGGGGCACGACTGTCCGACAGCGCAGGTACTGCATTGTCTGAAATTGACCGTGTGTCGCGCCGACTCGCTGAACTGATTGAACAAATTTCTTCTTCGACGTCCCGGGAAGCTGTTTTGGCCAATGAAGTGGCCGACAACATCCAGCACATTTTTGCGGTGACCGAGCAAACGGGTGAAGGTACCCGTTCCACAGCGCAGCAGGTGCGCGAGCTCTCGCACATGGCTGAAGAGCTGCGCCAATCGGTGGCCCGGTTCAAGATCGCTTGACGCAGTCATCAACTAGCTGGCTCATTGCAGCCGGGGACGAATCCATGTCATCTATTGATGTCAACAATGCACCGGCCGCGGATGGGACACAGGGAGATCATGACCTGGGTCCTTTGGCCTGGGTGCTTGACGAACTGCGCAAGTCTTTAGACGGTGCTGTCAAGGCCATGCGGCGCTTCGTGCGTGACGCCGAAGCCGCGCGTGAATCCGATTTGGCCGCGCTGGATGCTGGCCCATTGCGTATCGCGCGCCAGCAGCTTCACCAAGCCTGCGGGGCACTGGAAATGGTGGGCATGGGCCCTCCAGCACTGGTTCTGCGGTCCATGGAGTCTGCTGTTCAAAAGTTTGTGCAGCGCCCGGAGACCTGCAGCGATGAGGCTGCTGCTGTAATCGAGCGCGCAAGCTTTGCGCTGATCGAATACCTGGAAACCGTGCTGGCGGGCAAGGCCACGTCACCAGTGGCGCTGTTTCCGCAGTACCGCGACGCCCAGGCGCTTGCAGGTGCTGAGCGTGTGCACCCCGCCGATCTGTGGCCAGTGGAGCGCCGCTTTCGTGAACCTGAAGGCTCCATCGCAGCGACGCCACTGTCCTACGGCCCAGAAGCCCGCGCGCGCCTTGACTCCGCTGTTCTGCGTATCGTCAAGTCCGGCGATTTGAAAGCGGCCCGCAGCCTTCACCAGACCTGCCTCTGTTTTGTGGCAGCACAACCCGATCGACAGTCGCGTGCGTTCTGGAAGATTTGCGCAGGTTTCTTTGAAGCCTTCGGGGCGGGGTTGTTGCCCCCCGATGTGTACGTTAAACGTGTGGCATCGCGGGTACTGATGCAGTACGCGACATTGGCCAAGGGTGATACGACCATTGCCGACCGGCTGGTCCAGGATCTGTTGTTCTTTTGCTCGCAGGCAAAACCCGCAGAAGATTCCGCAGACGCATTGCCTTCGCTGAACGCTGTGCGCCAGGCGTTTGCTTTGGATCGTTTCAAGCCGGTGGACTACGAAACAACGCGCTTTGGTCGTTTTGACCCTGCGTTGCTGACCCAAGCCCGCAAGCGGATTGCTTCGGCGACCGAGACATGGTCCGCATTGGCCGGTGGAGACCGCAACAAGCTGAAACCTGCGGCAGATCAATTCAGCTTGGTGTGTGACTCCTTGCGCAAGCTGCATCCCGGCAGCGAAAGCCTGGCGCTGGCCCTGACCCGTGCGGTCGAAGCGACCACCCGTTCTGGTGAGCCTCCGTCAGCCGCATTGGCCATGGAAGTCGCTACCTCCGTGTTGTACCTTCAGGCTGCGTTTGAAGAACTGGATGCCGAAGACGAACAGATGGAGGCGCGCGCGGCGCGTCTGGCGGAGCGTCTCGATGCAGTCGCCGCTGGCGCGGAGCCCGAACCGCTGGAGCAGTGGATGGAAGAGCTGTACCGCCGGGTCAGCGACAACCAGACCATGGGCAGCGTCGTAGACGAACTCCGTGCCACTTTGGGTGAAGCAGAAAAGTCGCTGGATCAGTTTTTCCGCAATCCCCAGGACACAGCTGTTCTCGCGACCGTACCGGGTCACCTTGCGCAAATGCGCGGCGTGTTGTCGGTGCTGGGACTTGACCAGGCTTCGCTTGCTGTGATTCGGATGCGCGATACGGTAGAGCGTTTGCTCATCAATGAAATAGCCGAGGAAGATCGCCAAACCGCGTTCGAGAAGTTGGGCAACAGCCTTGGTGCTCTCGGCTTCCTGATCGACATGCTCAGCTACCAGCGCACCATGGCACGCAAGCTGTTTGTGTACGACGAAGAGCTGGGTGAGTTGCGCATTTTGATGGGCAAGACGCGAGGTCGCGCGTCGGATGCCGTAGAAGAAACTTCCGTCAAGCTGGACGAACGCTCGTCGATTCCGCTGCCGGATGTCGTGCCCCGATTCCCTGTGCCGGAGCCTGTCAGCGAACCCACAGATTTCGCTCCTTTGCCAGACTTTGCAGCTGCCCCCCTGCCTTCGGAGCATGTTGAATCAGCTGCATTGGCGCCTGAAATCTCTTTCGACGCACCTCCTTCAGCGGAAAGTTCGTCAGCGCCCACCGCGTTGCCAGTGCCCGTCACTCGGCCCCTGGAAATTGAAGACGAACTCTTGGAAGTGTTCCTCGAAGAGGCGCGCGAAGTCGTGGTTACGGGCCTTGCTGCCATTGATGTACTCAAGGATGAAGCCGGCAACCTCAGCGAGCAAACCACACTGCGCCGCGCTTTTCATACCCTCAAGGGTAGTTCGCGGATGGTCGGGCTGAACGATTTTGGCGAAGCCGCCTGGTCGATGGAGCAATTGCTCAATGCCTGGTTGGCAGAGCAAAAGCCCATGCATCCCGACTTGCTGCAGCTGTCGTCGGACGCCATGCGTGCTTTCAGCCGCTGGGCCGATGACATTGCGGCGGGCACAGCTTCGGGCTGGAGCACAGAGGCGTTCCGCAAGTCAGCCGACGCGATGCGTCTGGATGGCACCTTGTTGCCATTGGCGGCGCCTGCAGAAGCAGGTGCTTCTGCGGAGGTGATCGATGAACCCGCAATGGTGGCGGACGCGCTGGATGATGCGCCAGTGCCCATTTTGGAGCCCATGGTCGACGAGCAGCCTTTGGTGGCCGCAGAGTTGCCACAGCCCGACGAAGACGCGGTGGAGTTGCTGGACTTCGAGTCGACCCAGATGTCTGACCATGTCCCCGAGCATCCTGCAGAGGGGGAGGGTGCAGCTTCTGACGTAGCAGAGGACATCGATTTCTCGGTGTTTGCTGCCGCTTTGAACGAGACACCGGGCGAACACGCGCCAGTGGCTCCTTCGAGTGCAGATTTTGTTCTGGATCTCGAACTACCCGATCTGGAGCCAGTGGCAGTCATCACGACGGCCACAGAAACTCCCGCAGACGAGTTCGCATTGCCCGACGCAGTCTCGGCAGAGGTCTCATCGTCACTGCCGACTGAGGCGTTTGACGTGGCCGACCTGGATGCAGCAGCGCTGGCAGAGCTGGAAAGCATGCTGGACGAGCCACCGGCGATGGAGGCGCTTGTGGAGGTGTCAGCCGCCGAGCCGGACGCCCCAGAGTCGCTCGCTGCAGATCTAGATGTTCATGAGGCCCTGCCGCCAGAGGACAGTGCCAACGACGACGCGGTCAAGGTCATTGAGACTTTGCGCATCGGTATCCCGCTGTACAACGTTTACCTCAACGAGGCGGACGAGTGGTCACGCCGTTTGGTGACCTGTCTGCAGGAATGGGCACTGGAATTGCACCAACCGTTGCCCGATACTGCGGTGGCACTGGCGCACTCGCTGGCTGGCAGCTCCGCGACAGTAGGTTTCAATGCCCTGTCAGAGTTGTCGCGTGTTCTGGAGCATGCCCTTCAGCACGTGCAATTGCAGTCGGGAGGCACCGAAGAGCAAGCGCAGGCGTTTATGGCTGCTGCCGACGACATTCGCCGGTTGTTGCATCAGTTTGCTGCGGGTTTCCTCAAAGAGCCCAGCCAGGATGTGCTGGCGCAATTGCGGGAAATTCTGGAAACCGAGGTGGACAACACCTTGTCGCCTCCGGAAGAGGACGACGACTTGCCACTGGAGCGCGAAGAAGCGGATCCGGAGCTTCCAGCTGCAGCCCTTGCAGAACCCGAGCCCGAGCCCGAGGCAGCTGCAGAAATCGCTCCTGAACCAGCCCCGCTGGTTGTAACGACAGGTCACGTCGCTCCAGCACTGTCCGTGGTCGTGCACGACCACGACCAACAGGTTGACAACGCGATTGCACATGCCATTGCCATGGGCTCGGACGTTGACGACGATATCGACGCCATTGACGTCATTGATCCAGATCTGTTCCCGATTTTCGAGGAAGAGGCCTTGGAGTTGTTGCCTCAGCTTGGCGGCGCGTTGCGTCAATGGGCTTCACGCCCGGACAACCTCGGTGCCCGCAGTGAAGTGCTGCGTGCGTTGCACACCCTCAAAGGGAGCTCGCGACTCGCGGGCGCAATGCGATTGGGTGAAATGGCCCACCGCTTGGAGTCCGCCATCGAGCAACTCGATGTGGATACTGTCACGTCAGACCAGATTGAGCCGCTGCAAGGCAGCTTTGACGGGCTGCAGGCGAACTTTGAAGCGCTGCGTGCTATTGGCCAGAGTCCTGCTGATACCGTGATGTCACTGCCGGTGGAGCCCACAGGTTCCAGCTCGCCAGCGACCGACACCCCTGCAGCCACGCCAGCAACCGCCCAGGGTGTTGCAAGGTCTACTGCGCCTTCAGTGCGCCTGCCCGGCCCATCACAGCTTGCGCCTTTGCGGGCAGCGGCCAGCCAGTCGGTGCGTGTTCGCGCCCAACTGCTGGATCGTCTGGTGAATCAAGCGGGCGAGGTGATGATCAGCCGTTCGCGTCTGGATGTTCGCCTCGGTCAGTTCCGCAGTTCGCTGACAGATCTGTCGGGCAATCTGGACCGCTTGCGCCAGCAGCTGCGTGACATCGAGGTGCAGGCCGAGTCGCAGATGCAATCGCGTCTGGCGTTGTCCAAGGATTCTGCGGCCGGGTTCGATCCCCTGGAGTTCGACCGCTTCACACGCGTGCAGGAACTCACCCGCATGATGGCCGAGTCGGTCAACGACGTGGCCACCGTACAGCGCAACCTCCAGCGTGCCATGGAAGGCGCTGAAGACGATTTGATCGCCCAGGGCCGCCAGGCGCGGGAGCTGCAGCGTGACTTGCTGCGCACCCGCATGGTGGAGTTCGAAGGTATCTCCGAGCGGCTGTATGCTGTGGTGCGCCAGGCGTCGAAGGAAACCGGCAAGCAAATCAAGCTGGACATCACCGGCGGCTCCATCGAGATGGACCGCGGCGTGCTGGACCGCATGACCCCTGCGTTCGAACACTTGCTTCGTAACTGCGTCGGTCATGGCATTGAAGATCCCCAAGTCCGGACAGCCGCAGGCAAACCCGCATCGGGCACGATCACGATTGATCTGCACCATGAAGGCAATGACGTGTCGGTGGAGTTTCGCGACGATGGCGCGGGGCTGAACCTGCCAAAAATTCGCGAGAAGGCTCTGGCGCAGGGGATCGTGAACGCAGATGTTGAGCTCAGCGACGCGGACGCCGCAAATCTGATTTTCATGCCTGGGTTCTCCACGGCTTCGGAGGTCACGGGTCTGTCTGGGCGCGGTATCGGTATGGACGTGGTCCGTGCCGAGATCAACGCTTTGGGTGGCCGCATTGAAACGTCAACCGAAATGGGCAAAGGTGCAGCCTTCCGCATGGTGCTGCCACTGACCACCGCGGTGACGCAGGTGGTGATGCTGCGCGCGGGCGATCTGGCCGTCGGCGTACCCGCCAGTGTGGTTGAGATCGTGCGCCGCACACCGGCTGCCGACCTGGAAGAGGCTTACCGCACAGGTACTTTTGATGACGGTACAGAAAAGTTGCCGTTCTTCTGGTCCGGCGCTTTGCTTCAGGCCTCCGCCCGCAGCTATGAACCGGGTGGCAAGTCTCGCCCTGTGGTGATCTTCCGCAGCGCTGCACAGCGCATCGCGATGCACGTGGACGAAGTTCTGGGTAACCAGGAAGTCGTGGTGAAGAACCTGGGTCCTCAGCTGTCGCGTCTGCCTGGTCTGGCTGGAATGTCGGTTCTTGCTTCGGGCGCTGTGGTGTTGATTTACAACCCTGTGGCATTGGCGACGGTTTACGGTGATCAGGTTCGTGCTTCCAGCGTGGGCCTGCCGCCCGTGCTGGCAGACGGTGGCATGGGTGCTGGCAAGTCGGTGGTTTCGTCACAACTGGCGGGCCCCAGCCAGGTGCCTTTGGTGTTGGTGGTGGACGATTCGATCACGGTGCGCCGTGTCACGCAGCGTCTACTGCAGCGCGAAGGTTACCGGGTGGCGCTGGCCGCAGATGGATTGCAGGCGTTGGAGCGTTTGCAGGAGGAGCGTCCAACCGTGGTGTTGTCAGACATCGAAATGCCCCGCATGGACGGCTTCGACCTGGCGCGCAACATCCGCGCAGATGGCGCTTTGCGTGATCTTCCCATCATCATGATCACCTCCCGCATCGCTGAAAAGCACCGCGAACATGCGATGGAACTGGGCGTCAACCACTACCTGGGCAAGCCTTATTCGGACGAAGAACTGCTGAGTCTGATTCAGCACTACGCGCGCCTCGCTGCCGCCGCAGAGGTTTGACCTTCTCGTCACGCCCCTTCCTGCAAAGGATGGGGCGTGCAGTCTTCCTCTGAAGTCTTTTTCGCCAGCCATTCGTGCCCTCTCCTATGGATTCTGTGAATCAATCAGGAGTTTCTTTGGATGCCAAGGCCCCGGCACCTTATGGGGACAGCCGCTTGTTGGCGTGTTTGGTGCTGGTGGTTCGCGAGCGAGCGTCTGATCTCTTTGTGCTGACAGGGGCCCCACCCGCTGTCACGCGGCAGGGCGCGTTTTGCCCATCAGTCAGCAGGTGCTCAAGGCGCAGGACATTCGCCCTGCGCCGCGCCATGCGCGAGGCACCCAACGTGATCCTGATCGGAGAGATTAGAGACCGCGCTACCATGCAACACGCGCTGCACTACGCCGAGTCTGGGCACCTTTGTGTGTCCACGCTGCATGCACACAACGCCAATCAGGCGGTGCAACGCATTCTCAATTTCTTCCCGGAGCCTGCGCACAAACAATGGCAGATCGACCTGTCTCTCAATCTGCGGGCAGTGGTGGCACAACGCCTGATCAAGGGCATTCAGGGCCAACTGGTGCCCGCCACCGAGATCATGTTGCTCACCCCCTATGGGGCGGACTTGATCCAAAAGGGGCAGGTTGACGAGCTCAAAACAGCTATCCATCGTGGGACAGAGCAGGGCATGTGCAGTTTTGTTCAATCCCTGTTCAAGCTTGTCGAGTCTGGCGCAATTTCGGTCGAAGAGGCGATTGCCCATGCAGACAATCGCACCGACGTCTCGCTGAAGCTGCGTCTTGCCTCAGGCGGCACGCTGAGCGTGGACGGCATGAGCATGAGCGCGCAACAAGAGGCCAACGCCCCGAACGGGCGCTAACAACGCCCTTTATCGGGGGCCGCATTGTGCCCTTTGCGTCTCCATCAATGCGCAGCGGCGGCCTTGACCACGGCATAGCGCTCCAGCGTTCGCTGCCGCGCCGCATTGTGCTCCACCACAGGTAAAGGGTAATTGGCGCCCAATTGCACACCGGCCTCCTGCAATTCCAACGGCCGTGCCAGCCAAGGGGCGTGTAAAGCCTTGGTGGGCAACTGCGCCAACTGCGGTAGGTAGCGGCGGATGAACTTACCCTCCGCATCAAACTTCTCGCTCTGGCTGACCGGGTTGAAGATGCGGAAATACGGTTGGGCATCACACCCGCTGGAGCTGGCCCATTGCCAGCCGCCGTTGTTGGCCGCCAGGTCAAAGTCGTTGAGGTGCGTGGCAAAGTAGGCCTCGCCCCAGCGCCAGTCAATACCCAAGTCCTTCACCAGAAAGCTCGCCACCACCATGCGCAGGCGGTTGTGCATGTAGCCTGTCTGGTTGATCTGCGCCATGGCCGCGTCCACCAGCGGGTAGCCCGTGCGGCCCTCACACCAGGCGCCAAACAAGGCATCGGCTTCGGGGCCAGACTCCCACTGAATCGCGTCATAGGCCGGTTTGAAGCTGTGGCCCACCACATGCGGATGGTGGTGCAGGATTTGAAAATAGAAGTCGCGCCAGATCAGCTCGTTGAGCCAGGTTGTGGCGCCCGGGTTGCCCTGCAGCATCAGACGGTGTGCGGTGCGCGCCAGCAAGCGCGGCGAGATGGTGCCAAAGCGCAGGTGCACGCTGAGGTAACTGGGTCCCTTGATGGCCGGAAAGTTGCGCGTGTCGTCGTAGCGCTCGATGCGGCCCAGAAAATCGTCAAACAGTTGCTGCGCGCCGCTAGCCCCTGTGGGTAAGCGCAGCTGTGAAAGTGCGGTGGCCTCGAAACCCATTGGTGCCAGCGTTGGCACCGTTTGGCAGTGTTCCGGTGGGCGCGCAGCGAGGTGATGTGCATGGCGCTCTACGGGGTAGCTCTTGAGCTGGAAAGCATCGACCTTTTTGAGCCACGCGTTCTTGTAGGGGGTGAACACGCTGTACGGGTTACCGGTCTGCGTCAGCACCTCGCTGCGCTCCAGAATCGTGTGGTCTTTGAACGTGTGAAAGGCCCTGCCAGCGGTGGCCAGCCGCGTGCGCACCAGGCTGTCGCGCGCGAGCGCCTGGGGCTCGTCGTCGTGATTGGCAAACACGGCCTGCACGCCCAAGGTGCTGGCCAGTGCTGGAATAGCATCAGTCGCCACCGAATGCAGCACGATAAGGCCACCCTGCGCTTTGCCAGAGAGGGTGCGCAGTGATTCATCGAGTTCGACCAGTGCCTCGCGTATGAACTCCACCCTCCGGTCGGCCCGGGGGAGGGTATCCAGGATTTCGCGGTCAAATACAAAGGCGCAAAACACCTTTTTGCACTGCGTGAGTGCGCGGTACAGGGCGGCCTGATCGTGTGCGCGCAGGTCGCGGCGAAACCAGACAAGACCGCTGGGGTACGAAGGCTCGGGGGAGGGTGCCATGTTCACCGTTAAAATTGACAGATGTCTTTCGATTCTGCGCCCATCAACCTGACGCATCACTTCCTGATTGCGATGCCCGGTCTGGAAGATGAGTCTTTCTCCCGCAGCGTCGTTTACCTGTGCGAGCACAGCGAGCGTGGTGCGCTGGGTCTCATCATCAACAAGCCTTCGGACATCACCCTCAAAGGCCTTTTCGACAAGGTAGACCTGTCGTTGCGGCGCGAGGACCTCACCAGGGAACCCGTGTTCCAGGGTGGCCCGGTGCAAACCGAGCGTGGCTTTGTGTTGCATGAGCCCATGCTCATGGACAAAACGGAAACCGACGAGTCGGCCTACGCCTCCACCATGACCATTCCGGGCGGACTGGAGATGACCACCTCCAAGGACGTGCTTGAAGCGCTTTCCACCGGGGCGGGCCCCCGCCGGGTGCTCATCACGCTAGGGTATTCGTCGTGGGGCGAAGGCCAGCTCGAATCCGAACTGGCCGAGAACGCCTGGCTCACCGTGGCGGCTGACTTGTCGGTTATTTTCGACACCCCCGTGCCCGAGCGGTATGACAGCGCCCTGGCGCTGCTCGGCCTGAAGGCCTGGATGCTGTCGCCCGAAGCGGGGCACGCATGACCGGCTTGCCCGCTCAGCCCGCCGTTCCTGCGCATTTCCAGACCTTTCTTGCTTTCGATTTTGGCCTCAAGCGCACGGGCGTAGCCTCGGGCAACCGCATGCTGCGCGGAGCCACGCCGCAAGCCACCATCAAGGCTGAAGGCGACGCCCGTTTTGTGCAGGTGGCGCAGCGCATCAAGGAATGGCAGCCCGACGCGCTGGTGATCGGCGTGCCTTACCACCCCGATGGCGCGAGCCACGAGAACACCGAGCGCGCACTCAAGTTCGGCCGCCAGTTGCGCGGCCGTTTTGGTTTGCAGGTGTTCGAGGTGGATGAGCGCTACAGCACCACCGAGGCCCTCTCCGGCGGCGCCAAAGATGCCGACGCCGCGTCGGCCTGCATCATCCTGGAACAGTTTTTGAGGAATCTTCCATGAGCAACCCCTCTCCCGCAGCCTCTGGCAGCCTAGTGCTTGATGCCGAGGCGCTGTACCGCGAACTGCTGCGCGGCGTGCGCAGCATGTTGACTCCCAC
>JAUXZO010000017.1 GCA_030692685.1 Acidovorax sp.
GCGATTGTCTGAGGTTCTATGTTTTTGTCAATCCAGCCTGTGGGGGCACCAACCTGGTCGGATCGAACACCTGGTTGCCCTTCCAGACGGCGAATGCCACGCGCAGCAGCTTGCGCCCGAGAATCACCAACGCCTGCGTGGTGGAGAAGCCCTTGGCACGGATCGACAGGTACAGCGGCTTGAGGGCTTTGCTGTGACTGGCGGCAAAGCCCGCCAGAAACATCTGCCGACGCAGCAGCGGCGGCCCCTTTTTGCTCAGCCGGCGCCGGCCCCGCTTGGTGCCGGAGGCGTTGGGCCGGGGATCCAGGCCGCTGTACGCCACCAAAGCATCTGCATTGGCAAAGTCGATGCGGCTGAGCAGCGTTGCCAGCAAAGCCGAGGTCTGCGGCCCAATGCCAGTGATCGTGCGCAGCCGCTCGCACCCTTGGGCCATCTGCACGTCGCTGGCAATCAACCGTTGCACCTGCTCGTCCATCGACTCGATCAAGTCGTCGAACCCCTCCTGCAGGCAGGCGAGCTTGAGGCCTTGGACCTGGACGCCCGTGAACACCTGACGCAAGGCCGAGCGGTGCATGATCACCTGCGCCCGGCGAGTGAGCAACTCCTGCAGTTGCTGCTGCACCGAGCTGGCCGGGCACCAGGGGTGCAGTTGGGCATGGTGCTCGGTGAGGTAGCGGGCAATGACCGCAGCGTCCACGCCATCGGTCTTGGCGCGCGTGCCCAGCGCCCGGGCGTAGTAGAAGACATCCCGGGCATTGAGCACGTACACCTTGAAGCCGGCCTGGCTGGCCAGATGTGCCAACAAGCCGTGATAGCGCCCCGTGGACTCCATCGCAATGAGGGCGTGGGGCGCCTGGGACGCCATAGTGCCAAGCCAGCTTTTGATGGCTGCCTCGTCGTTGGCGATGCTGCACGGCTTTCGATCCGGCCCCATCGCGATCACCAGTTCGGCCTTGGACACATCCACGCCGATGCACAAAGTGGGTTCTTGCATGACAACACCTCCAGTAGGACAATTTGCACTGTCGGGGTGCAGCCCACCAGCCACGTTGGCTTGCCTTCAGATCGGTGGTCGTTGCGCCTCCTGGCGCAGCGCCGCTCAGTTCCTGATCGACGTTGGAAGGTGGGGCGGGAGAAATCTCAGAACTGTCGGTCCGCTGTTGCGGCCGAATGCGAAGCGAGTCCCTCCACCCCGACACCCGTAACATACAAGCCGAAGGCGAGTTCGAGC
>JAUXZO010000106.1 GCA_030692685.1 Acidovorax sp.
GCAGCCACTCGCGCATTGAGTGAGGTAGCAGAAAGTCCTGGTTCGGCAGATAGGGCAAGTAGCTGGCAGGCATTGGCATGTAACGCCATTGCCCACTACTACGATGACTTCTTCATGCTTCTGCCGCGCAGACTCCTAGCCTTGAGTTGGGTTCCGAATGGACCAGTCTGTAGCTCAGCCTCACCGCGCAACTCAAGCTCACTAATGGTTATTAGCTGCAAGTCTTTCATTTACTCGCCTGCCAGCAATGCAACGTTCTTGGAAATGACCTTTTGAAGCGAGCGTGCATTTGCATTCAATCGCGACAATTCCTCATTCATCTCCAGTAAGCCACTGATGAACTCTTCCTCGGTCTTGCCGTCTTCCTCAATCACCACACCGACATAACGCCCGGGGTTGAGTGACCAGTCTTGCTCTTCAACCTCGGCGCGGGTGGCCAGCTTGCACAGGCCGGTGATGTCTTCGTACTGCGCTTTGGGAAAGCGCTCTTGCAGCCACTGAATGTGGATAAACCAGAGTTCTGAGTCCCTGATCTCGATATGCAGTGTTTCCAGTGCGGTTTTCAGGACCTTCGTTTTGCGGGCGCCGCTGGCGCGCTTGCCGTCTGCCTGGGCGGCGTCAGCCTGCTGCTTTTCAAGTTGCCTGAGCGCTTTGTCCATCGCCTTGAGGTCGGCATGCAGTGCAGTGAAGAAGGGCGTGAAGGCGGCATGCAGTTTTTGCTGGGCGGTGTTGTGGGCATCAACCAGCTCAGCCTTCGCCGACTTGCTTTGCACCACATCCAGGTAGGCGGCGTAGCGCTCTTCAAGTTTGCCCAGGCCTTTCCATTGCTTCTTCAGGTCGGTCACGGCCTGGCGGGCGGCCTTGTCGTCCAATGCCTCAAACAGCTGGGCGCACAGCGCCTCGATGCTGGCCTGGTGGGCATGCAGGCTGGCGACGCCGCGCTCAAAGTAGTGGTTGACCAGGGCGGTAAAGCGCTCGCGCTGGCCTTTGTGCAACTGGCTGATGATGGCGATGTTGGCCACCTGCTCGTCTGAAAACTCGCGGTGGGCGCGGTCACCTGTTGAAGCAGTTCAGCGCGCATGCTTTGATAATAGCGGGATGCCTCCCACGCCCGCCACCGAGACAGCCCGCATCGTGCTGGCGACACTCAACGCCAAATACATTCACGCTTCGCTGGGCCTGCGTTGCCTGCTGGCCAACATGGACCGCCATGGCGGCGCCGGCCTGCGCGCGCAGACGCAGTTGCGCGAATTTGTGATTGGTCAGCCCGCCACGCGTATGGTGGAAGAGTTGCTGGCGCTGCAGCCCGAGGTGATTGGCCTGGGCGTTTATATCTGGAACGTGGTCGAAACCACGCAGGTGGTGCGTCTGCTCAAAGCCCTGCGGCCCGACATCAGCATTGTGCTGGGCGGGCCCGAGGTCAGCTTTGAGGTGGAGCAGCAGGAGATCTGCCGGCTGGCCGACCATGTGGTCACCGGCTGGGGCGATGTGAGTTTTCCGAAATTGTGCCGCGCGCTGCTCGATGGCCCGCAACCCCTGATGAAGCTGATCACGGGCGAGCAGCCGCCGCTCGACGAGCTGGCCCTGCCTTACAACGAATACACAGCGGAAGACCTGGCGCAGCGGCTGCTGTATGTCGAGGCTTCGCGCGGCTGTCCCTTCAAGTGCGAGTTTTGCCTGAGCTCGCTCGACAAAACTGCCTGGGCTTTCGAGCTGGACGGCTTCATGGCGGAGATGGACGCGCTCTACCGGCGTGGCGCACGCAACTTCAAGTTTGTGGACCGCACCTTCAACCTCAAGATCGCCAACTCGGTGCGCATCCTGCAGTTTTTTCTGGACCGTATCGCCGAGGCGCCCGATGTGTTTGTGCATTTCGAGGTGGTGCCCGACAGCCTGCCGGACCGCCTGAAAGAGCTGATTGCGCAGTTTCCCGAGGGTGCGCTGCAGTTCGAGGT
>JAUXZO010000022.1 GCA_030692685.1 Acidovorax sp.
AGCGCGTGCCCATAGATCGAGGCCGGCGTGTAGGCGCTGGCCATCAGCACCACGCCGGGCGCCGTGACCTGCGCCAGCATCTCGTTCGTTTTGTAGCTGCGGATGATGCGCGGATAGAGTTTCGTGTCTTTCCAGTCGTCCAGCGAGCTCGCGTAGAGGCCAACCACGACCAGCACGTGCAGGCCGGCAAACAGCGCCATGCCCAGCGCGCAGGCCCGGAGTTTGTCTTTGGGCAAGGCCAGGGCCAGCAGCGCAAAGCCGAAGGGGTAAAAGGACAAGACCCAGTGCAGGCCCACCACCTTTTTAAAGGACAGCAGCGCAAAAAACAGCAGCGGCACCAGCACCAGGCAGGCCAGCAGGCGCTGCTGCCGCGAAACAGCGGCCAGCGCGCTGCGTTGCCGCCAGGCCAGCCAGGCGGCCGCCGGCGTGACGAGGTAAACCATCATCGCCAGGTAAAGCAGCGGCTTGCTCCAGGCGAAGGCCTCGCCCTGGTTGCGGTTGTAGACGTTGAACATGATGTTGGACCAGCCATGCGACATGTTGTATGCGATGTTGATGGCTGGCCCGGGCAAGGCGCAGAGCACCAGCAGCGCAAAAGCCGGCCAGCGCTCACGCCGGTACAACGCGAAATACACCAGATAACTCAGGCCCAGCACCACCGAGAAGTATTTGGACAAAAACGCGCAGCCCAGCGCCAGGCCGGCCAGCGCGTACTGGATGCAGGCGCTGCGGTCCATGCGCTCGCGTCGCTCGGCGCGTAGCACCAGCGCCACCGACAACACCGACCAGAAAATCAGCGGCGTGTCGGTGGTGATCAGGGTGTTGAGCCAGTTCAGCGGCGCCAGCCAGAAAAACAGCACGGCCCAGGCGGCGCGCTCCCGGCCCAGCGGCGCCAGCGCCCAACCGACCAGGCCGCCGAGTGCCAGCGGCAGCAGCACCGCCGGCAGGCGGATGGACCAGAGGCTGTCGCCCAGGGTGGCGCGCATCAGTGCAATCAGCCAGCCGACCATGGGCGGGTGGTCGTAATAACCCCAGTCCGGGTACACGCCCCACCAGTAGAAGAAGGCTTCGTCACCGGTGATTGGAAAAGTCCCGGCGATCCACAGGCGCAAGGCCAGCGACAGAACGCCGGCGGCGACCAGCCAGGCAGTGATGGAAACAGAAGCGGCCGCAGCCTGGAGGCGTGAAAAGGACATGGAGAAAAATTTATCTGAAACTGACATCACGACGGATCGCGGCACTATAGACCAGCGCCAGCGCGCCGATAACCACGGCCAGCCAGAGCGTGACCAGCCGCACCTGCACCGTGATGCCCAGCGCCAGGCTGGCACTGGCGCCGTGGGCCACCAGCACGGCGGTCAGGATGGCC
>JAUXZO010000031.1 GCA_030692685.1 Acidovorax sp.
GGACGGTGTGGTGGGTGGATTCAAAAAGAATCAACCACGCTCACCCGAAGGGATCTCGCCAGTGCGCACAGCTTCAGCAGCCTGGGCACGCACTGCAGAGCGGTCAGCGGTAGACGAGTAAGTCACCACACGTGAACCAGCTGGCTCGATGGAGCGGGTCTGGGCAACGGTAGCGGCCTCAGCAGCCACTTCAGCGCGGGTGCGGTTGGTTTCAAACTTGGTAGCGAACTGCGAAGCGTCGGCTTCGTCAGCCTGGGCGCCAAAAGAAGCGAAAGCGGCAACAGCGGCGATGGAGAGGAAACGGGCGGTGGTGTTCATGGTGTACATCCTAAAAAAGTGGATAAGCAAACGGCTCAAAAACTGGGGGAGACAAAACACAAGCTGCTTCAACCCCAGGTTCGGTGAGTCGCCTTGCGGGTTCGGCTCATCGATGGGTTGAACTGTACGCCGTTGGTGTTCAAAGAAAAACCACCCAGTCGCAAACTAACTGTTCCATTTTTGGAAACAATGGCACGGGAACTTTTGCGGGTTTACCCGTGACTGAACCTTGTGGCAGAGATATTCAGGGGGAGGGCCGCCTATGATCTCACGTAAACCCTTGCATTTTTTCAGGACAATGAAAGTGCACAGAAACTCCGAAACCAGCCCCCCAGCGTTTCGCGTGCGCACTCTGTAACTCCTGGGCAGGCCTCCTGCTGGCCCGTTTTGCGGCCCCCTCCAAGCCTTTTCAACGACCGTGATTTGATCAGGGGCGTCTGATCCCCTGCTGCGCAAGCAGAACCATCTGGACCCACAGTCTTTTCTTTCAGGGGCCCCCTTCGCTTCAAATACTGGTTATATTTACAGTATTCGTGTTTACCAACCAGCTTTTATCACCATGCCTGCGCCACGCTCCTCTCTGCGGGTTGCGTTCGATTTTTCGTCTGCCGTGCCAGGTGTCTGGCATGCGGATGCGCTGGGTGCGGGCCAGCAAAAAGTGCTCTCCACGGGTTTTGCGCAGCTGGATGCCCAGCTGCCCGGAGGGGGCTGGCCGGTTGGGGCGTTGAGCGAGGTATTGCAGCCCATGGCGGGCCTGCACGAATGGCAATTGGTGCTGCCTGCGTTGGCGCAAGCCACGGCCCAGCGTTTGGGGGCTGTGGTGGTGGTGGCGCCGCCTTGTGAGCCTTTTGGCCGGGCGTTGCAAGCGCAAGGTCTGCGGGCAGAGCGGCTGTGCTTGGTGCGGGCCGACTCTCCCAAGGCGGCTTTGTGGGCAGCCGAGCAGGCTCTGCGTTGCCGTGATGTGCTGGCCGTTTTGGCGTGGTTGCCGCAGGCGCAATCAGCTGCCCTGCGCAGGTTGCAACTGGCCGCTGCGCAGCAGCAGCAGTTGTTGTGGGTGTTTTGTCCGGCCAGCGCTGCGCCGCAGGCATCGCCTGCTTTGCTGCGCCTTTTGGTGCAGGGGCTGGCCATGCCGGGGGAAGCCGCCGCTCCGCCCGGCATGCAGGTGCAGATCCTCAAACGCCGTGGGCCGCCGCTGGTGCAAGGTTTGGATTTGCCGGGTTGCCACCCCCGGTTGGCCCAGGTGCTGCTGGCGCAGGCAGAGCGTCGGCGTGCCGCGCAGGGCGTGGCCAGTGCCTTGGTCGCAAGCCGCAATGGGGTGGCAGCCCAGGCACCTGGGCTGTTGCGGGTGCTCCCGTCGTTGGCGGCCGGAGTAGAAGGGAGGGGCCATGCACTGGATCGCGCTGCCATTGCCCTGGTCCGCTGAGTCTTCGGCACCCGCCATGAGCGCTGCACAGACTGCAGCGGCAGGCTGGTGGGCGTTGCGCTTTACGCCGCGCGTGGCCCTGGTCGATGGGGATACCGTGCTGCTGGAGGTGTCCACCACCGAACGACTGTGGGGTGGGCGTGATGGGTTGCTGGTGCAGGTGCTTAAGGCCTGGGTGGAGGCATCTGCCAGTTGCCTTGAAGACGCGCCCGGGCAGGGTGAAAATTTGAATGTGGATGTGGATGTGGATGTGGATGGAGCTGCGTCGGCAGGTGCAGGCATCCCCCCGCCTGACTCGCCCCCAGTGTGGGGGTGTGGCCCCACCGCCCTGGTGGCGCAGGCGGTGTTGCGCATGGCATGTGCCGGTCGATCACTGCCTGCGCAGGGGCGGGCAGAGAGCCTGCCTTTGCACACGCTGACCGCCTTGCGCCCGCATGTGCCCAGCTTGGAGCGCATGGGCTGCCGCACTTGGGGTGCGTTGCGGGCGTTGCCCCGCGCAGGGGTGGCGCGGCGTTTGGGGGCAGGAGTGCTGCGCGTGCTGGACCAGGCGCTGGGCGACGCCCCCGAGGCCCATGCCTGGCTGGAGCTGCCCGAGCAGTTTGTGCTGACCACCGAGCTGCCTGCGCTGGCCGAGTCGGCCGATGCCTTGTTGTGGAGCGCCAACCGGTGCCTGGCGGCGCTGCAAAGCTGGCTGCAGGCACGCCAGCAAGGGGTGTTGGCGATGGAGTTGGCTTGGCGCCATGACCTGCGGCGCATCGACGGTATGGCCATTGCCCCCACCCAGGCCCTGCCAGTGCGCACCGCCCAGGCCACGCACGACATGGCGCACCTCAGGCGGCTGTTGTCTGAAAACCTGGCGCGCACCAAGCTGGCTGCGCCGGTCAATCAGATCACGCTGCGGCTGCTGGAAGCGGCCCCGCTGCCGCACCGCAGCGCCAGCCTGCTGCCGCCGGGCGATGCGTGGGAAGGGGGCGGCGACTCTGCAGGTGCACAGGGCGAGGCGCTGCACCAGTTGCTGGAGCGCCTGTCCGCCCGCCTGGGCGCTGACCATGTGCTGGCGCCCGTATTGCAGGCCGACCACCGCCCTGAACGCATGCAAAAGTGGTGCCCGGCCAGCGAGGTGCTGGGCAGCATGCGTACCACGCCCAGCAGCACACTCAAGTCACCGTCACCGTCAACAACCGCAACCGGCCTGAACGCCCCCGACGGCACGCTGTGGCCCACCTGGTTGCTGCGCCCACCCCGGCGCCTGGCCGTGCAAGGCAACCGCCCTTGCCACCATGGCCTGTTGCGCTTGCTGGCAGGGCCGCACCGGTTTGAGGCGGGTTGGTGGTCCGACGCGGACAGCCAGGACCATGACGAGCGCGATGGCCCCACCCGCCCTGGCAACCCCGCCACGGCCTGCACAGGCCTGGCCCTGCGCGACTATTTTGTGGCGCACAACGATGTGGCGGGCCTGGTGTGGGTGTTTCGCGAACGGCTGGCGCCCCAGGCCATGGGCCCGGCTGGGGCACCGCCCCAGCGGTGGTTCCTGCACGGCATTTTTGGGTGATGTGAGAGTGGTGCCATGGCAACCGCGTCCTGTCCTCCTGCAAAGCCCGGCGTGCCACCCACGCCACCGCTGCCCGCCATTCCTCCTTTGCCGGGATATGCCGAGCTGCATTGCCTGTCCAACTTCAGCTTTCAGCGCGGGGCTTCGCACCCGCAAGAGCTGGTGGCACGCGCAGCCAAGCTGGGCTACCAGGCGCTGGCGCTGACAGATGAATGCTCGGTGGCGGGCGTGGTGCGCGCCTGGGAGGCCGCCAAGGAATGTGGTCTGCACCTCATCCTGGGCAGCGAGTTTTTATGGGGTGACAACCTGCGCCTGGTGGCGCTGGCGCGCGATGCCCAGGGCTGGGGCAATCTGTGCGAGTTCATCACCGCCGCCCGCGCTGCAGCGCCCAAAGGCCACTACCACATGGGCCCTGGAAGCCCCTGGGGCTTGCTGCAGGGGTGCGAGCTGTTGCTGGCCCCGATTCGGCAACGGTTTGATGCTTCTGATTTGATAGCTATCAGCGCTTGTCTGTCAAGCGCTAGGAGCCAATTTGACTCATATTTTGACAGCCAGCTCTGGTTGGCGGTCGAACTGCACCTGGCCCCGGACGACAGCCTGTGGCTGGCCACGCTGCAGCGTGTGGGGGCTGAACTCGGGCTGCCACTGGTGGCCGCCGGTGATGTGCACATGCACGCCCGCTCGCGCAAGCCCCTGCAGGATGTGATCACCGCCGTGCAGCTGGGGCGCAGCGTGGCCGAGTGCGGCTTTGCGCTGCAGCCCAATGCCGAGCGCCACCTGCGCCAGCGGGTGCGGCTGGCTGGCGCCTACCCCCCCGAGCTGCTGGCTGCGACGCTCACGGTGGCGCGGCGCTGCACCTTCAGCCTGGATGAAATCAAGTACCAATACCCTCTGGAGACGGTGCCCCCGGGCATGACACCCGCGCAGGCGCTGGCTTGGCTGGTGGAAAGCGGCGTGGCTGCCTATTACCCGCAAGGTGTGCCGGTCACCATTGCTGCGCAGATCCGCAAAGAGCTGGACCTGATTGCGCACTGCCAGTATGAGATGTACTTCCTCACGGTGCACGACATCGTGCGCTTCGCGCGCAGCGAGGGCATCTTGTGCCAAGGGCGCGGGTCAGCCGCTAATTCGGTGGTGTGCTACGTGCTGGGCATCACTGCCGTGGCGCCTGAAAACTCGCACCTGCTGTTTGAGCGTTTCATCAGCAAAGAGCGCAGCGAGCCGCCCGACATTGACGTGGATTTTGAACACGACCGGCGCGAAGAAGTCATCCAGTACATCTACACCAAATACGGCCGCGACCGCGCCGCCATTGCCGCCGTGGTGACCACCTACCGCACGCGCAGCGCCCTGCGCGACGTGGGCAAGGCCCTGGGCGTTGCGCCCGCGCTGGTCGATGCGTTTGCCAAAGACCACCACTGGTTTGATGAAGAAATCGCCACCGACCGCCTTCAAGAGCTGGCCCAGAGCGCAGGCGCCCCGCTGCACCGCCACATGGCTGCGTTGTGGCTGGAACTGGCGGCCGACCTGCAAGGGTTTCCGCGCCACCTGAGCCAGCACGTGGGCGGCTTTGTGCTGACCCAGGGCAAGCTCACGCGGCTGGTTCCGGTAGAGCCTGCCAGCATGAAGGATCGCTCCATCATCCAGTGGGACAAGGACGACCTGGATGCCATGGGCCTGCTCAAGGTCGATGTGCTGGCGCTGGGCATGCTCAGCGCGCTGCGCCGCTGCCTGAACCTGCGCGCGGCCTTGCGCGGCGAGCGCTGGGGGCTCAAGGAGATTCCCCGCGAAGACCCCGCCACCTACGACATGATCTGCGCGGCCGACACGGTGGGCGTGTTTCAGATCGAAAGCCGCGCGCAAATGAGCATGCTGCCGCGCTTGCAGCCCCGCAAGTTCTATGACTTGGTGGTGGAGGTGGCCATTGTGCGACCTGGGCCCATTCAGGGCGGTATGGTGCACCCGTACCTGCAAGCGCGTGCCCGCGAGCGGCGCGGCGAGCCGCTGCAACTGGAAAAGCCCGAGCTGGAACAGGCGCTGGCGCGCACACTGGGGGTGCCCATCTTTCAGGAGCAGGTAATGCAGATCGCCATGGTGGCCGCCGGTTTTTCGGCCGGCATGGCCGATGACCTGCGCCGCTCCATGGCTGCGTGGAAGCGCAAGGGCGGTGTGCACCGGTTTGAGCGCCCGTTAATTGGCGGCATGGAGGCCCGCGGCTACCGCACGGAGTTTGCGCAGGCCATCTTCCAGCAGATGCTGGGCTTTGGCGAATACGGCTTTCCTGAAAGCCACGCCCACAGTTTTGCCTTGCTAGCCTATGCCAGCAGCTGGCTCAAGTGCCACGAGCCCGCGTGTTTTCTGGCCGCATTGCTCAACTCGCTGCCCATGGGTTTTTACACCGCGTCCCAGCTGGTGCAAGACGCACGCCGCCATGGCGTGCGCGTGTTGCCCATCGACGTGACCTGCAGCGACATCGACTGCACTCTGCAGGGGCCCTCCGAACGGCTAAAACCCGCCCGGGGCCTGGCCACGCCTCCACTGCCGCAGCCCGCGGTGCGCCTGGGGCTGCGGCTGGTGGGCAGCCTGCATGCAGACGCTGCCAACCGACTGGTAGCCACCCGCGCCGCAGGCCCTGCCTTTGCCAACACCGAAGACCTGGCCTTGCGCGCCCAGTTGAGTCACCAAGACCTGCAGGCGCTGGCGGCGGCCGATGCGCTAGCCAGCTTGTCGGGCCACCGCCGCCAGCAGATGTGGGACGCCGCCGCGCAGCACACCGCGCCCCCGTTGCTGCGCGATGTGCCGGTGCACGAGGCACCCCTGCAGCTGCCCGAGGCGCCCGAGGGCGAAGAAATTCTGTTTGACTATGCAGCCACTGGCCTCACCCTGCGCCGCCACCCGCTGGCCCTGTTGCGCCCGCGCCTGGAACGCTGGCGTTTGAAAACCGCGCTGCAGCTTCATGCCATGCCGCACGGGCGCAAGGTGCGGGCCTGCGGCATCGTCACCGTGCGCCAGCGCCCCGGCACGGCCAAGGGCACCATGTTTTTCACGCTCGAAGACGAGACCGGCCCCGTCAACGTGATCGTGTGGCCGGCATTGGTGGAGACCTGGCGCAATGCTTTGCTGCGCTCGCAGTTGCTGGCGGTCGAGGGAACCTGGCAATGCAGCGTGCCCGAAGGCACCCCGCCATGCCCCCCGGGTACGCAGCCCACGGTGGTGCGCCATCTGGTGGCCCAGCGCTTCAAGGACCTGACCCCGCTGCTGGGCCGCATGGCGCAGGCGCTGCACGGCAGTCGCGATTTTCATTGAGGATGGTTTGGGGTTGTGCCGTGTGGTGCATGTACCCCGGGGCTGTCAATCCAGCAGATAGGTCCCTGGGTCCATGAAGAAGGCTTTCTTGTAGCCCTGCGTAGTGCCGTCCATCTTCCACGGCGCGGGCAGCAATCGCACGATGGAGTAGTGCAGGTGCGGCGGCTTGCCTTGGGCATTGCCACTGGCGCCCAGTGTGCCAATGCGGCTGCCCGAGGCCACGGGGGACAAGGCGTGGGTGTTGATCGCATCCAGGTGCGCAAAGTAGTGCAGCCGCCATCGGGGGCCGAGCACCAGCACCACCTTGCCCCCCTTGGCCAGCTCGCCCGTAAACAGCACGATGCCATCGGTGGTACTGAGCACGGCGGTGCCGGTTTTGCCAAAGATGTCGATGCCCTTGTGCACCCCCGAACTGCCCCAGGGCTCAAACCAGAACGACCGCGCGTTCCAGTCTTTGGCTGACGCGCCTGCCACCGGAGTTTTCACCCGCTCCGGCACCACAAAGCCCACGGCAAACACCGCCAGAAGACCGAGGCAGAGGTATCGAAAGGGCTTTTTCATGGGGGCGGCGAGCAAGTGAAAACGCGACACCGAGGCGCGCAATGAAGGATGGCTGCGGGCGGCCATGATATTCATTTCGTGTGGGCCGAGCGGTGGCGGCGTCCCGCGCCACCCTTGGCCCCCGGGGCTGTCAGCGCGGTGTGCCGGGTTGGCTGGCTGCGCGCCGCGCAGGTTGAGAATCAGTGCCCGCAGCACCCTTGGAACCAGATTGAACGGGCTCTTTGGCCAGGTCCAGCAAAGGCTTGCAGTAGGTGTCATCGTCTGCCGCAGGCACGGTGATCGGGATCAGTGCCAGTGCGGCGGGCGCCACCACGGCCGCCACCACCGCCGCGCCTGCGCGCAGCAGCAACGGACCCGCTTCCACCCCGATGTCCGGGTTGCCAAACGTGCCCTTC
This sequence comes from Acidovorax sp., assembly GCA_030692685.1. Taxonomy (GTDB): domain Bacteria; phylum Pseudomonadota; class Gammaproteobacteria; order Burkholderiales; family Burkholderiaceae_C; genus Acidovorax. The sequence continues at coordinate 7,556 of JAUXZO010000031.1, forward strand.
ACATACAAGGGCGAGCGCAGCGACAAAAACTTCCATTCCAGCGACTCGGGTTTGATGCGCATGTTCATCGCTTCGCTGCCCAGGTCGATGGTGCCGGTGGCCTCTACCACTGCGTCATCGGTGCTCATCTTGACCACGCGTGCGGTTGCCAGCCCCTCCACCACCGTGAAATCAGCCACCGCGCAGCGCAGGTGTACCTCCTTGTCGTCGCCAAACAGGCGGCCCACGATGATGCTGCCCACGTTCAGCGCGGCAAGGTCCAGCAGTTGTTTGCTCAGCGTGCCTTCGCGTACATACAGGCGCATTTCGCCTGTGCCTTTGCCCAGCAAGCTGCCAATGCTGTCGCCCGTGCTCTCAAGGGCCACGGCGCCGTCCATGCGGCCCAGGCTTTTTTTCATGAGTTCCACCTTGGGGAACAAGGCCGACAGCTGCAGCCCCTGCACCGTGCCGCGGATCTGCGCCTTGAGCGGCGCTGTGCGCCCGTCAATGTGGACTTGGGATTCAATCTGCCCTTGCGCAACGCCAAATGTGAGTGGCGCGAGCTTGAGTTGCGCGTTTTCCATCACGGCGCGCAGGCTCAGGTTCTCCAGCGGCAGGCTCTCAGGGCGAATGATGTGGCGGCCTTTGAACACGATGTCCATGTCCATCGCGTTCCAGCGCTCGGCGGCAAACTTGGTGTCGGGCAGCACTTTGCCACGCTGATCGCGGCTCCGGGTCGCGTTACCGGGCTTGGTGGTGCCGATGGCAGGCCCCAGGTCGGCCAGACGCAACTGGTTGGACGTCATGGTGCCGGTGAGCCGGGGGCGCGGTTTGCCCGACGTGTATTTGAGCGAGCCTTGCAGGTCGCTCTCACCCACCTTGCCGCGGAAATCGGTGTAGTCCCACACGGCGCGTTCGGGCTCCAGGCTGCCGGTCAAGCGTCCGCGGGTTTTGAAGGCCGGGGTGTTGGGCAGCACCAGCCCCGTCACGTCATAAAGGTCGGCCATGCTGTCGCCACGCAGCGCCACGTCAAAGTCAAGCCCAGACAGTGCGCCCGGATTGGCCAGAATGCCCTCGGCCGACAGCGCCACGCTGCCTGCAGACAGTTCAATCTGCAGCGGATAGTCCACCACCTTGTCGCGCAAACTGATCACATGGCCCGCTTGCCCGCTACCCTGTACCTGGGCTTTGGCGAAACGACCTTCCAGCTGAAAACGCAGTCCGTAGCGCCCAGGTGCTGCGCCTTCCGAGCCTGCTTTGGGTACGGATGAGGAGGCGGACGAGGGCGCGGACGAAGGCGCAATGGGAGCGGACGCCGTCTCAGACGCCGAAGCTGCCACCGTGGCAGACGCTGGCGCCGCAGCGCTCGCCGCCGCGGTAGCAGGCTGGTCCACGGCGGGCTCGGTGGTTTGCACGTGTGCCTGCAGATCCAGGTCCTTCACGCCATCGGCATAGGCCAGCAGGCCTTCGCTGATCACCACGCGGTCTACATCAAACGTCCAGCGGCCACGGGGCGCTTCTTCATCTTTGCGCTGGAAAGTCCAGTTGTTGCTGCCGTCCGCGGTGCGCGCCAGTGCGATCTCGGGGTGTTCCAGCGTCACGGTGTCCACCGCCAGGTGGCGCGCCAACAGCGGCCACAGCCGGACACTGGCCGTGGCGCGGTCGATGCTCGCCATGGTGGGGCTGTCTGTTTGTGTCGCCGTAGTGGGTGTTCTTTTGTTGTTGTTGTTGTTGTTGTTGTCGGCAGGGTTAGCGGGTTTGCTGGCGTCGGTACCAGCATCCTTGTTTTCCTTCGGAGACGCTTTGCGGCTGTCTTTTTTTGCCTTGCGGTCATCGCTCGTAAAGGGAGGGCTGAAGCCTGCAGGGTTGTCCATCACCAGCCGCTCGGCTTGAACGGTCACACCGGGTACCCAGCGCCTCCAGCCGTCTTCGAGCGGCTGTGGCCATTGCCACGATGCCGAGAGGGCGCCCTGCACCTCAAAGCGCCGCCCCGTGGCTTCGCTCACCTTGTCGTTCACCCAAGGCCGCATGCGGTCCAGCTGCGACATCGCGATGGTGGCAACCACAAGAAAGCCCAGCACAAGGGCCCCAACTGCCAGCAGTGCGATGGACAGAACCCTTTTGGCGGTGGCGCTGCGCGATGACCTGTCCTTCAGCGGGGACGAGTGCGCGGGTTGCGGGCCCACAGGATGGGAGGGGGGTGAGGGCGGGGGGGTGAGGGTCTCTGGCATGGCAAACCATGCTAAGCCCGGTCATGCAGATTCGACGCCAGACAAAGGCGCGCTCGCTTTGAGTAACGCGCTTGTCCTACAAAAACGGGGCTGAACCAACGCAGCTAAACGGAGCACCGCGCCGGTCTGCGTGTCAGAGCACGGCGAACAGTTTTTCGCGCAGTTCGGGCAAACGCTTGAGTCCGATGGCGCTGGAGGACATGGTTTCTACCCAGTGGGGGTAGACCACGCGCAGTTGCTCGCTGGAGCGACAGGCGTGGATGGACTCGATCAGCGAGATGCGGTTGTGGTGGCCAAACGTGTTGTTGACCGTGTTGGTCATGAAGTTGCGCGCCATTTCCAGCTCTTTGGCGGTGCGGCTGTCGGCGGGGGGAAGGGCGCCCAGGTCGTCGCCGGTCGAGGGGGCTGCGGGTTTGGCCGCGGCGGCAGCCGGAGTCGCGGCAGATCGCGCTGTGGCCCTGGCTTCTATGCAACCCTGAGCGAGCAGTTCATCAAACATGGCGACCACATCGTGCCCGGCAACAAACACCTCAAGGTCCTTGCCCGAGCGTTGCCCATCTACCAGCAACAGCAGGCGCCGCACCAGAGGAGACAGGCCCAGAGCGCGCGACTGGATTTCGTGCTGACCAGCGGCTGTTTTTGCGTAAATGGTGTGACGGTGGTCGATGGAGGCGTCGGCCATGGGCGGTGTGGATATCTCGGCTGGGATCGTCAAGAGAAGGCAGTTGCCCGCAAACGCGGACAAAGCGGTGTAACACCAGTGTTACCAGATTACCTCTTTGCGGCATTGGGGGTTCTACCAAGCGGCGCGGGCCGGGCCGGGCGTCCTCTTTGCCACAGGTTCTGGGGGAGAGTGCGTTGAATATTGAGTGTTTTTGGCATCTAGCGCTTATCCAATAAGCGCTAGATGCTATCAATTTAATAGTGATCAATCTAAGCAGCTTTTACAATCCACGCGCCATGCACCATCCCCGTCCTTCTCCAGTATTGCCCGTTCGCGATGGCGTAAGCGCCAGCTGTGTTGCCCTTCCCGTCCATGGGCAGGGCAGCATGCTGGATTTTTTGGGGCAACGACTGCCGGGCGTGGCGCGCGAGGAATGGGTACGGCGCATGTTGGCGGGTGACGTGGTGGACGAGCGCGGCGACCTCGTACTGCCTGAGCGGCCGTTTGAAGGCAGCTTGCGCCTGTATTACTACCGCACGCTGCCCACAGAGCCTGCTTTGCCGGCTTCCGAAACGGTGCTGTACCAAGACGATCACCTGGTGGTGGCCGACAAACCGCACTTCATGCCCGTCACGCCTTCAGGCCGCTATCTGCACAACACGCTGTTGGTGCGCCTCAAGCGCCAGCTGGGTTTGCCAGAGCTTGCGCCTTTGCACCGCATCGACCGGGACACCGCAGGGCTGGTACTGCTATCGGTGCAGCCGCACACGCGGGGCGCCTACCATGCGCTGTTTCGTGACCGGCAGATCACCAAACAATACGACGCCATCGCGCCCTGGCGCGCGGATGTGGCGTTTCCGCGCGACCACATCAGCCGACTGGAAGAAAGCGCGCAGTTCTTTCGCATGCAAGAAGTGCCCGGCGAGCCCAACAGCCATACGCACATGCAGGTGCTGGAGGTGGCAGGGGACTGGGCCCGTTATCGCCTGTCGCCTGTCACCGGCAAACGGCACCAGTTACGCGTGCACATGGCGGCGCTGGGCCTTCCGCTGCGCAACGATCCGCTCTATCCGGTGGTCAACGACCTCGACGAGGGCGATTACTCGCGTCCGCTGCAGTTGCTGGCACGGTCATTGGCGTTTGTGGACCCCATCACCGGCATCCAGCGGATGTTCGAAAGCAGACAGCGGCTCTGTGTGAGTGACTAAGGGTTTACCACTAATAACACAAGCTTGGCCGCCAAAGTGTGGGTGTCCCTTGCGTAGCCATGTTATTGACATGAATTTTGCTTTTGCACACAGATAAGGTAACTTGGTTACCTAATCCGGGCGGAGGGCCCGGAATTGCGGAACAAAACAACATGAACCCCAATACGACACACCGCTCCGTCGCCTTCAAGCTGTCGCTTACGGCGCTCACCAGTTTGCTGCTGGTGCTGCTCATCACCATGGGCATCGTCAGCGCACTGCTTTGGCAAAACTTTGGACGGCTATCGCGCGGCGATGCCCAGCAACACGCGGCCCAGCTGCGCACGCTGGTGCAGACGTTTGACGAAACCGCCCAAGACCAGGTCAAACGCGATTTCACCCTCTTCAAAGCCAATTTTCCGGGCGAATTTTCGCTCAGCGATGCGCCGGGGGCTGACGGAAAACCCGAGGCCACGCTGGCGTTTCAGGGCGCGGCGCTCAACGGCGATTTTGAAGTGGTGGACCGCTTCTCCAAAGACAGCCTGGGCGCTGTCGCCACCATCTTTGCACGCACAGGCGACGATTTCATCCGCGTGACGACGTCGCTCAAAAAGCAGGATGGCGACCGTGCCTACAAAACCCTGTTGGACCGCAAACACCCCGCATACGAGCTGATGAATGAAGGCAAAACCTTCATCGGCCGCGCCAACCTGTTTGGCCGTGAATACATGACGGTGTACGAGCCCATCCGCGAGGGCAACCGCACCATCGGCATCTTGTTCATCGGCTCCGATATCGCCCCCATTCTGGGCAAGCTCAACACCGTGATGGCAGCGCAAAAGCTGTTTGCCACGGGCGCTGTTTATGCGGTCAACATCTCTGCAGGCCCTGCAAGGGGCAGTGTCTTGGGACTGCCTGGCGCCAACGCGGCACTCAAGCTCGATGAAAAAGTGGAAGAGGCCAAAAATTGGATCACCGCTGTATCGGGCGTTGAACAGACTGGCGAATTTGAATCGACCTGGTCACCGCGCGGCAGCAGCGCGAGTGACGTTGCCAAGCGTTTTGTCGCCGTAGAGCGCTACAAGCCCTGGAGCTGGGCCATCGTGGCTGAGGCGCCGCATTCTGAAATGATGGGCGAAGCGCGCAGCGTGCTCACCTGGTTATGGTTGGGTGTGCTTGTGGCACTGGTGTTGCTGACGGTGGTGCTGGTGGTTGCCACGCGCCGACTGGTGGGCGCGCCCGTGCAACAGCTGAGCACGGCGCTGGGTTACCTGGCGCAGGGCGACCTCACACACGCGGTCACCCTGAAATCGCGCGACGAAATCGGCAGCCTGGCCCAGGCCATGGAAGGATTCCGGGTTCGTTTGGTTGAAAGCCTGAGCACGGTGCGTGCCAGTGCCGACAGCGTGTCGTTGGCCAGCGCTGAAATCGCGCAAGGAAACCAGGACCTGTCAGGCCGCACCGAAAGCCAGGCCAGCTCGCTGGAACAAACGGCGGCCAGCATGGAGCAACTGGGCGCCACCATTCGCCACAACGCCGACAGTGCCAGCCAGGCCAACCAGCTGGCCGTGGGCGCCAGCCGCGTGGCCGCGCAAGGTGGCGAAGTGGTGTCCAAAGTCGTCAGCACCATGCAGGACATCAACCACAGCAGCCAGAAGATTGCCGACATCATCGGTGTGATCGACGGCATTGCATTCCAGACCAACATCCTTGCGCTCAACGCAGCCGTCGAGGCAGCCCGTGCCGGCGAACAAGGCCGAGGGTTTGCCGTGGTGGCCACCGAGGTGCGCAACCTGGCCCAGCGCACTGCGGCCGAAGCCAAGGCCATCAAAGAGTTGATCGTGGTCAGCAGCGCGATGGTGCAGCAGGGCACTGTGCTGGCCGATCAGGCTGGCAGCACCATGCAGGAAGTGGTCAGCTCCATTCAGCGCGTGGCCGACATGGTCTCGGAGATCAGCGCCGCCAGCAATGAGCAGACCGCAGGCGTCGGCCAGGTGGGCGAAGCGGTGACCCAACTGGACCAGACCACCCAGCAGAATGCCGCGCTGGTCGAAGAAATGGCCGCCGCCGCCAGCAGCCTGCGGGTGCAGGCCGAGCAGATGGTGACCGCCGTCGCGCAGTTCAATTTGGGCCATGTGGCCGATCGCGGCCACGCCCCCGGCGCATCGCCTGCGGCGGTGGCTCGAAAGTTGGATCAGGCACGGCTTGGCGCGTAGGCGGGCCTTTTTTTGACGCTGGGGTAGGCCGTAGGGAACGCTTTGGTGCATGCCTATAATGCGTGCCTGTGCGGGTGTAGTTCAATGGTAGAACGGCAGCTTCCCAAGCTTCATACGAGGGTTCGATTCCCTTCACCCGCTCCAGCCCCTTCTGGCTGACTGTCTTTTATCTCCCCCCCATTCGTTTTCACTGGCTGGTGCCGCGTGCCTCGCGCGGTAAGCGCCTTGCTGCGCGCCACGTTGGCTGCGCCAGGTCAAGACGTTGGCTGACGTGGCTTTGTCGCGGTCTGCATCACCATGCTCGGATGGCCCTGCATCGGGGTCCTCTTCGTGTGAGGAAATGAATGGCTTCCAAGGACAAAGACAAGGACAAGGACAAGGACAAAGACTCGGCACCTAAACCCCCCGCAGGCAAAAAGCCCGGCGCGGCGCGGGAAGAAAAGGATGCCAAGGCCCAGCGCGAGCTGGGTATCGTCGGTCCGCATGGCGACATGCGACTGGCGTCGGTGATCATCGAGGGCTATAGCCTGGAGCTGCGTGATGGCGATGGCTTTGTGGGCGACGTGGCCAGTCGTACGGCGTTTCGCCACATGCTGGATGCCTGGCGCAAGCTCTTCACCTCCATGGATGGCAAAGATCCGATGGGCGACAAGCCCACGCGTGAACTGAGCAAACAAAAGCTCGACGCTTTGCTGGAGAAAGACGGCATTGCTGCGCAAGCCATCGAGGCCGCGTCAGAAGACTATGCGCTGCAACTCGCGCACGTGGTGCAGCGCTTTCTCGACCAGAAGACCTGGCGCGGCGTGGAGCGCATCATCATCGGCGGCGGTTTTCACCAAAGCGAGGTGGGTAGCGGTGCCATCGCACGCGCCGACGAAATCCTGAAGGCTGAGAAGATGCCGGTTGAATTGCGCACCCTGCGACACCATTCCGACGAGGGCGGGTTGATTGGCTGGGTGCATCTGGCGCCACCGGCGTTATTGCAAAGCTACGACGCCATCTTGGCCGTGGACATTGGTGGCACCAATGTGCGCTGTGGCATTGTGCAAACGCACTTGCACCGCGCGCCCGATATGTCCTTGGCCGAAGTGGTGCGCCGCGAAAAATGGGCCCATGCCGACGATGAGCCCAAGCGCGACGAGCTGGTGGAAGGCATCGCCACCATGCTGGAAGATCTGATCGCGCATGCCGACAAAAAGAAGATCCGCCTGGCGCCCTACATCGGCGTGGCCTGCCCGGGCTTGGTTGTGGAAGACGGCTCTTTGGCCGGTGGCACGCAGAACCTGCCGGGCAACTGGGAGAGCACGCGGTTTCACCTGCCGCGCGATCTGTGCGAGCGGCTTCCCCACATCGGTGACGGCCGCACCCAGGTGTGCCTGCACAACGATGCGGTGGTGCAGGGCCTGTCTGAGATGCCCTTCATGCAGGACGTGGAGCGCTGGGCTGTGCTGACGGTGGGCACGGGGCTGGGCAATGCCAGCTTCACGAACCGGCGCGATGCGCCGGGCCAGGGTTGAACGCTTAGCGCTAATAGCAGCGGCTGGCGTTCTTCACGATCTTGCAGTTGAAGAGCGTCCCGGAGGCGCCGCTGTGGCCGTGCGTGTAGTCGGCGAGCTGGTTGTCCTTGTAGCGCGCGTGGTGGGGCTGGCCCCTGGGCTTGTCCAGGCTGTCGGCCCAGATCTTGATGTGGCAGGTGCCCTTGTTCTGGTCCGCGCAAAACTTGTAGGCCGCCCGTCCGATGTAGTCGGTGTCCTGTGCCTTGTCGGTCGACACCATGGCGTAATAGGTGTTGCCGTGGGTCTCGAAGACGTCGAGCTGGAATGTTTGCGCGTTGGCAACGGCAGTCGCAGCGGTCAGCAGCGAAAGAATCAGTGCTTTCATGGGGTGGTCCCTCCGTGGTGTGCCATGGCTCACTGCTGGTAGCAGCGGCTGGCGGTAGTTACGAGCTTGCAGTTGAACCGGATGCCATCGGCGGCGCCCCCATAGTTGCGCAGGTATTCGGCAAGTTTGTTCTCGTCGTACCGTGGATGGAAGGGGCTGCCCGTTGGCTTGTCCAGGCTGTCGGACCAGATCATCACGCGGCAGCTGCCCTTGTTCTGGTCCTGGCAGAACTTGTAGGCAACTCGTTCCATGTATTGGGTGTCCCGGGCCTTGTCGGTGGGCACCATGGCGTAGTGCATGGTGCCGTGGGATTCGAAGACGTCCAGCGTTTGCGCGTGCGCTACCGCAGTCGCTGTGGTCAGCAGCGCAAGGATCAAGGCTTTCACTTTCATATCGGTTGGTTCCCTCTGGGTACGTGCAGCCGGTGGGCGGCCCTGAAGCGGCGCCTCTTGGTTCTTGGTAGTGGAAATGCAGTGCAGCCCCGAATGGGGCTGCCTGTGGTTGCCGAGTGCACGGTGGTAATTTTGCCCCACGCTTGGGGCAGCACCGAACGGGTTTTTACTTCTGGATGTCCCCCAGGCACAGGTATTTGATTTCCACATAGTCGTCCATGCCGTAGTGCGAGCCCTCGCGGCCCAGGCCCGACTGCTTGACGCCACCAAAGGGCACATGTTCGGTGGCCAGGATGCCCACGTTGGCGCCGACCATTCCGTACTCCAGCGCTTCGGTCACGCGGAAGATCCGGCCCACGTCGCGGCTGTAAAAGTAGCTGGCCAGGCCAAACTCGGTGTTGTTGGCGGCGTCGATGGCTTCTTGCTCGGTTTTGAACTTGAACACCGGGGCAAAGGGCCCAAAGGTCTCCTCGTGCGCGCAGAGCATGTCGGCCGTGGCGTTGGCGACCACCGTAGGTTCGAAGAACTGGCCAGAGCCCAGTTTGCTCAGCCGCTGGCCGCCCGCTACCACTTGGCCGCCCTTGGCAATGGCGTCGTCCACATGGCGCTGCACCTTGGTCAGCGCCGCTTCCTCAATCAGCGGGCCCTGGTTTACGCCGTCTTCAAAGCCGTTGCCGACCTTGGCCGTCTTGACCTTCGCGGCGAACTTGGCCACGAACTCGTCGTACACGCCTTCCTGCACGTAAAAGCGGTTGGTGCACACGCAGGTCTGGCCCGCGTTGCGGTACTTGCTGGCAAAGGCGCCTTCCACGGCGCTGTCGATGTCGGCGTCGTCAAAAACGATGAAGGGTGCGTTGCCGCCCAGCTCCAGCGATAGCTTCTTGACCGTGGGTGCCGACTGTGCCATCAGGATGCGGCCCACTTCGGTGGAGCCCGTGAAGCTGATGTGGCGCACCACGTCGCTCGCGCACAGCACCTTGCCGATGGCAATGGAGTTGTCGCTGTCCGCGGGCAAGATGTTGAACACCCCGGCCGGGATGCCTGCGCGAATGGCCAACTCGGCGGCGGCCAGGGCCGTAAGCGGTGTCAGCTCGGCGGGCTTGATGACCACAGGGCAGCCTGCGGCCAGCGCGGGCGCGACCTTGCGCGTGATCATGGCCAGCGGGAAGTTCCACGGCGTGATGGCGGCGCACACGCCGATCGGTTGCTTGAGCACCAGCAGGCGGCGGCTGTTGTCGAACTGGGGCAGGGTCTCGCCATTGATGCGCTTGGCCTCTTCGGCAAACCATTCCACAAAGCTCGCGCCGTAGGCGACTTCACCCTTGGCTTCGGCCAGCGGTTTGCCTTGCTCGGCCGTCATGATGCGGCCCAGGTCGTCCTGGTTGGCCATCAGCAGGTCGAACCATTTGCGCAGGATGATGCTGCGCTCCTTGGCGGTTTTGGCTTTCCACGCAGGCCAGGCGGCATTGGCGGCGGCAATGGCGGCTTCGGCGTCCTTCGGGCCCAGGTTCGCGACATCGACCAGCTTGAGGCCCGTGGCAGGGTCGTTCACGTCAAAGCGGCTGGTTCCCGCCACCCACTGGCCATTGATGAGGCCATCGGTCTTGAGCAGGGTAGGGTCTTTGAGTAACGCGAGGGGAGAGGTCTTCATGTCCATGGGAATGCTTTCCGGGAGAGGTGACGAAGTAGAGAGAGAACTGAAAAGGAGCGACAAAGGCACGCTGCATTGGCCAGCAGGCATCTAGCCAAAGGCTAGCATGCGCAGTGGAGCAACACGGGTCACCAATGTGGCACCGGCATCAGGTGCATCGTGCCGTACGCATGTTGGGGAGGGACGCTACTTAGGCAGTCATGGGCTTCAGCTCCCATAGCAGTTTGTAAAAAAATTTGATCATTTTTGGCCTCTAGCGATTTATGGATAAGCGCTAGCAGCTATCAAAATAGTAGTATTTGCAGTGCGGTTGTGCCTGGCCGCACATGCCTCGGGCACCCACTACCGGTCGATGATTCGCCGCGCAAACCGTTCCAGGTACTCCATCAGCTGCTCGGCGCCTGCCATGGCCCGGGCTTCGTCGCCGCTGGCAATGCCCTGGGCCAGCTGCATGTGGGCGCGGGCGCCTTCTGACACTTCGCCTTCGTGCTGGTAGGCATACCAAAAGCGCCGGCATTGCACGATGAGCGGTGCCACACATTTGACGGCCGAGTGGTTCTGGCTGGCGTGGTGGGTGACGAGGTCCAGCGCATGGTCGGCCAGCATGTAGTCGTCCAGGTGGCCGCGCGCTGCGGCCTCCACCATGTTCTCGGCGCAGCGCACAATGGCCTGGCGCTGCGGCGCGGTGGCGCGGCGTGCCGCGTTGGACGCAATCAGCCGTTCCAGCACGCGGCGGGTCTGGATGACATCCAGGTGGTCTGCCAGGTCGATGTTGGACACCTGCAAACCCCGGCGCGGTTGCTGCACGATCAGGCCAATCGACACCATACGCAGCAGCGCCTCGCGCACCGGCGTGCGGCCCAGGCCGGTGCTTTCGGCGATTTCGGCCTCTACCACCGGGCTGCCGGGTTGCAGCTGCAGCGTGGAGATCATGGTCTCGATGGCGTCATAGGCCACGTCCGCCGCGCGCCGCTTGGGGGCGGCATCTTGCGGGGGGGAGGGGCTGCGAAGTGTCATGGCGGGTTGTTTGATTGTCAGGGCGGGGGCTTGCCCAAGGCATCTTAATGGCCCCTCGTTCCTCTAACCCCTACACCCGGCGCAGCGAGAGAGGGGTGAAGGCGCCGAAGGCGACTCAGAGGAGTCACGCCAACCCAGCGCCCGCCTTGCGCAACTCGGCAATCTGTGGCGCCTTGGGCAGCCAGAGTTTGTCGAACTCCTGAATGATGCCGTCGGGGTTGAAGGCAGTTGCCGTCTTGAACGCAATGGACGTGCCCTTGAACTTCTCGATCAGGCCCGCCTCGGTGGTCACTATGTCGTTGATCTGCGCATCCAGCGATTGGGACACCAGCCTGCGGATGATCTCCTTGTCCTTGGCATCAAGCCCCTGCCAGATGCGGCCAGATACCAGCGGCGCAAACGGCATGAACAACGCGTTCATCTGCAGCAGCGTTTTAGCCACCTTGTCGAAACGCTGGTTCCACGAGAACTCGATGTCAGCCTCCAGCCCGTCCACCTGGCCGTTGCTCATGGCGTCGAACACCTGGGGTGTGGGGATGGGCGTGGGCGCGGCGCCCAGCATTTGGTAGAAGTCACGGTACACGGGCGTGGGGTTGATGCGCAGCTTCATGCCCTTGATGTCGGTGGGCACGGAGATGTCCTTGGTGGAGAACACCGCGCGCATTCCTGTGATGCCCCAGCCCAGTCCAATCGTGCCCGTCTCGCGTGGCAGCACCTCCAGCAGCTTGGTGGCAGCCGGATGTTTGACGAGCTTGGCCACGGCGGGGGTGGAACGCACCAGGTATGGTGCGTTGATGGACGCAATGCTGGCCACGCGCGAGCCCAGTTCGGCCGCCTGGATCCAGCCCATGTCGAGGGCACCCGACTGCAGCTGCTGCATCATCGCCGCCTCGTTGCCAAGCTGGCCTGAATGGAACACCGTCACGCTCAGGCGGCCATCGGTTTCTTTCTTCAGCGCCTCGCCAAACTGCAGTGCCGCGCGGTTCCACGAATGCCCGGCGGGCGTGATCAAACCCAGGCGAAACTCTTTGGCATCTGCCGCGCGCACCAGCGACGGAAAACCCAGCGGAACCGCTACGGCGGCGGCAGCAGCGGCGTGGCGCTGGATGAAATGGCGGCGGGTAACTGGCAAGGTCGTCATGGTGATCTCCGGGTAGAAGGACTGTGGGACAGGGACGGGGGGAAAGCGATAGGCGGGCGATAAGGCCTGCTACTTGAGCAAGCCCAGCGACAGGCTGGGGAACAGCGACAGCATCACCAGCGCGACGCAGCTGATGATGAAAAACGGCAGGGTGACGATGAACATCTTTCCGGGCTTGGCACCGGTCACCGCAGATGCCACGAAGAAACTCAGGCCCACCGGCGGCGACATCAGCCCCAGCACCAGGTTGATGACCACCACCACACCAAAGTGGCGCGGGTCGATGTGATAGACCTCGGTGGCAATGGGCAGCAAAATTGGCACGGTCATGATCAGCCCGGGGATGCCGTCAATGACGGTGCCAATCACCAGCAAGATCACATTTGCCAGCAGCAGAAAGGTCACGGGATCGTGGGCCACGGTCTGCACCCAGGCAGCCACCATTTGCGGCACCTTGCCGTAGATCAGCAACCACGAGAACACGGCCGCCGCCGCCACCAGAAACAGCACCACGGCCGAATAGATGGCCGAGCGCAGCAAGATGCGCGGCATGGCGTTTAAGCGGAACTCTTTGGTGACAAAGCGGCCCACCAGCACCGAGGCGACGGCGCCCACAGCGGCGGACTCGGTGGGGTTTGCCAGCCCGCTCAAAATGGAGCCCACGATGACGATGGGGATCAGCAGCGTGGGGCTGGCCTGCACAGCGGTGTGGGCGCGCTGGGCCAGGGTGCGCTTTTCGCTGCGGGGGTAGTCGTAGATAAAACCCATCAGCGCAATCACGATGAAGAACAACACCGTGAGCAGCACGCCAGGGATGATGCCGGCGATCAGCATGTCGCCCACCGCCACCTGCGCCAACACGCTGTACACCACGAACATCACCGACGGCGGAATGATGGGCCCCAGCATGCCGCCATAGACCGTAAGGCCCGCCGCAAAGGTCTTGTCGTATCCCTGCTTTTCCATCTGGGGCACCATCACCTGCGACATGATGGCCACCTGCGCGGTGGCCGAGCCAATGATGGACGACACCAGCATGTTGGCCAGAATGTTCACGTACGCGAGCCCGCCTTTGACCGAGCCGACAAAGGCCATCGCCAGGTCCACCAGTCGGCGCGTGATGCCGCCGCTGTTCATGATCTCGCCGATCAGGATGAACAGGGGGATAGCGATGAGCCCGTAGCTGTCCACCCCGCCAAACATCTGCATGGGGTAGGACTGGAGCAGCACCGGGCTGCCAATGCTGAAGATGTACACAATGCCCGCCAGGCACAGGCACACCCCGATGGGCACACCCACCAGCAGCACGGCGAGGAAAAACAGGGTGGTGATCATGGTGGGCTCCGGCGGCAGATGGGCGTTGCGTAAAAAGAAAATCGATCAGTTCACGGCGTCTGCATTGACCACGTCGAAACCTGTGTGCTTCACACGGTCGGCGGCGCCCAGGTCTTCCAGCAGATTGGCCAGCGCATGCACGCTGAAGGTGGCCGAGAAGATGGGCAGGATCAGCTGCAGCACCCAGGTGGGCCAGTTCAAGGTCTGGGTGCGTTCGGTGTAGAGAAAGTTGAAGCTCTCAGCAGCAAACTCCTTGGCGTCAAAGCCGTAGCCCGCAATGCCGATGGGGTCCATCCACACCCAGCACATCACCAGCATGGCGAGGCCAAACAGCAGCACGCCCGATGTGGCGATCACCTTGGCCACCTTGGCACTGCGGGGACCAAACTGGTCGGTAAGCAGGCTCACGGCAAAGTCCATGCGCAGCCGCGTCATGACCGAGGCGCCCACAAAGGTCAGCCACACCACCGTGTACACCGCCGCTTCGTCGATCCAGTAGATGGGCATGCCGGAGTAGCGCGTCACCACGTTGAGCAGGATCAGCACGACCAGCAAGCTCATGAGTGCGGTCAGTAGCAGTCTTTCGGTGCGAAGCACCTGGGTGGACAACGCCAGCACCCAGCAGACGGGTGCGCGGGGCGTGCGGGCTGGCGGAGCGGACGGGCTGGTGAGCAAGGGCATGGTGTGAATTGGGTGAAGGGCTTGCCGAAGATGTGGCGGGACGTTATGCGTTTTAATATTTAATTAATATATTTACAAGCAAGATAAATGCCCGGTAGTTGCCAGGTGGCTGGGTGGCTCGATCAATAGGTGCGGGGCTGCGCCCGCGTCAGCCGATAGGTATCTCGGACACCTCCGCCGACGACGGGGCGCAAGTGGCCAGCGTGCTGATGCGCGCGGGCGCCAGCAGATGCCGGGGCGGCGATGTTTGCCAGCCAAACAGATGCTGTGTAGCCGCGCCACAGATGCGCCCCTGGCAGGCGCCCATGCCGCAGCGGGTGTGGAGCTTGGCATCGACCCAGCCTTGGCGGGCGGCTAGCGCGCTGTACGACACGTCTTCGCAGCGGCACACCAGGGTGTCGGGTGCGGCCAGCGTCTTAAGTGCATTGTTGAGCGGGAACGAGGCCTGCAGCGTGTGCGCAAAAGCTTCCCAGCGCGCCAGTTGCGGACGCAGCGCTTGGGCCTGTTGCACCTGTCCGGCCGCAGCATGGCCCGCCATAGCGCCCTGAAGCAGTGCGCGTTCGCTACCGCCAAAGCCGGTGCATTCACCCGCTGCGTACACGCCGGGCACGCACGTGCGCATCTGGGCATCCACGGCCAGGCCCTGACCGCCGCTCAAGGGGCCGCCCAGCGCACAGCCCAGCAGTTGCCCCAACTGGGTGTTTGGGATTAAGCCGAAGCCGCAGGCCACACGGTCGCAATCCAAAGCTTCCACTGCATGCAGACCCTTGCGCAGCCGCACAGATTGCACCTTCCCGCTGCCTTGGGCCTCCAGCACATGGATGCTGGCCCGCAGTGATGGGTTCAGCAATGTGAAGGCCTGCACTGCCTTGGCGGGCCAACGCACCAGTTGCGCCGCAAAGCCTGCAAGGGCGTGCCACGGTGCTTGTTCGGCCACGCGCACCAACGTGGCGCCCGCTTTGGTGGCGGTGGCAGCGGCGGCCAGCAGCAGAGGGCCGGTGCCAGCGATGACGATGCGCTGGCCACGTACATCCAGACCCGCTTTGATGAGGGCTTGCAATCCGCCCGCACCCGTCACGCCGGGCAGCGTCCAGCCCGGAAAGGGCAGCAGCAACTCGCGCGCACCGGTGCACAGCACGATGCGGTGGCTGTGCTGTGTCCATCCCCGGTCGGCGTCTTCCAGCAGCAGAGCGGGCGCTTTGTCTTGTGGGTGCGGGTCTCCCAGGCCCACCACGCGGGTGCCAATCAGCAGGCGGATATTGGCGTGTTGTGCGAGGGCCTTGCGGTAGTGCTCTGCAAGGGCGGGCAGCGCCACCGCTGGGCCATCGCGCCAGATCTGGCCGCCCGCCTGGGAGTTGTCGTCCACGATGGTGATCGACGCACCGCTGAGTGCTGCGGCCAGGGCAGCCGCCATACCTGCGGGGCCAGCGCCGATGATGAGGATGTCGCAGTGTTCGTGCGCCGAATATTGTGGGGTCAGGGGCTGTGTCATGGCGTTGCGGTTCCAGGGGCGGTGCCGACATCGGTACGGATCAACATGCCCTCGGCGCAGACCGTCTGGCACGCGAGGCGGGTACGGCCATTGATGCGCACCCGGCATTCGTGGCACACGCCCATGCCACACAGCGGAGCCCGGGGCTCGCCGGTGACCGACAGGCGCGTGTTGCCCGGTGTTTGCTGCGCCAGGGCAGCGGCCACACTGGTCCCGGCGGGCACCTGCAGGGGCGTGCCGTTCACGACGATCTGCAAAAAGGTGGGGGTGGGTCGGGTCATGGCGTGCTCAAGCCCGCAAAGCGCGCAGGTGCATAGGGGGCGGGGTCGATCAGCGGCACACCTCCGGCAATCTGCGCAGCCAGCAGTTGCGCCGTGGCCGGCGCCGTGGTCACGCCCAGCCCTTCGTGGCCCAAGGCCAGCCACAGGTGCGGGTGCTCGGGGTGCGGGCCAATCAGGGGCAGGCTGTCGGGCGTGGCGGCGCGAAACCCTGTCCAGGTGCGGATGGCGTTGAGGTCGGCCAGACCCGGCAGATAGTCAAGCGCGCGCTGCAGCATGCGTGCCATTACGGCGTTGTTGACGGCGGGGTCGGTGGTATCGAACTCGCGCGACGAGCCGATCAGCAACTGGCCCGTGGGCCGGGGTTGTACGTTGAACGCTACCGAGGTGCCGTCGCTGTGGTGCGCGCTGGTGATGTAGCCCAGTTCCACCAGCTGGTGGTGCACGGTGCCGGGGTAGCGGTCTGTGATGACAAGGTGGCCTTTTTTGGGGCGCAGCGGCAGGCCGGGGCACAGCTGCGGGGCGTGCATGCCACTGGCCAAAACGATAGCGCCCGCGCTGCGCTGGCTGCCATCGCGCAGGGTGACAGTGTGGCCGTCGATGTGCATGACTTGTGCCTGCTCGAAAACACAGCGGCCCTGCGCTGTGGCCTGGTCCAGCAGCCACTGCGCTGCGCGCGGGGCGTAGACCACGCTGTCGCCTTGCACCTTGAGCGCGCCCGCCAAACCGGGGCGCAGCGCAGGTTCTGCGCGGGCCAGGGCAGCCGCATCGAGCATCTCGCAGGCGATGCCGTGCGCTTGCAGGGTGGTGCGTTTAGCGTGCGCAGCCTGCAGTTCGGCATCGTTGGCAGCCAGCCACAGCGTGCCGCAGGGCGTGAAGGCGCAGCCTGCATCCATTTGGGGTGCCCAGGTGTGCCAAAGGTCGAGTGATGTCTGGCTCAGCGCCAACTCGGCCGGGTTGTCATCCATCACCACCAGATGGCCCATGCCCGCCGCCGTGGCGCCACCCAGCCGTGCATCGATGACATGCACTGACAGCCCGGCCTGGGCGAGTGCATGGGCACAGGCCGCGCCTACGATGCCGGAGCCAATCACGAGGACATCGGTGTGTTGCATGGGGCTCGTGTGTGGTGGTGCCGGATTACAGCCGGATGCCCCAGCCGAATGGGTCCGCATCGTCGATCAGCAGGGTCGCTTCGGCGCTCATGTAAGCGCGGCCGCGCAGCGTGGGGATGACCTTGCCGTCGTCCTGCAGCGTGTAGCTGGCCTCGAACTGGCTGCCGATGATGCTCGCCTGACGCCAGATGGCGCCCGGTGCCAGCTTGCCATCGGCGGCCAGGCAGGCCACCTTGGCGCTGGTGCCGGTGCCACACGGCGAGCGGTCGTATGCCTTGCCAGGGCACAGCACGTAGTTGCGGCTGTCGGCGGGGTCATCGGTCTGGTCGTCGTCGGCAAACAATTCGATGTGGTCGATCTCGCCGCCGTTGTCGCCCTGAATACCCTGGTCCTTGAGGGCCTGCTGCACGGCGCAGCTGTAGTTCATCAACGCCTCCAGGTTGTCGCTGGCAACCCGCTGGCCATGGTCCGAGATCAGGAAGAACCAGTTGCCGCCCCAGGCCACGTCGCCCACCACGCGGCCGTAGCCGGGCACGTCAATAGCCAATGCATGGTGCAGCCGGTACGCCGGCACGTTGCGCACGCTGACGGAGCCATCGGTGTGGAGGGTGGTAGTGACGGTGCCCACGGGCGTTTCAATGCGGTGCTCGCCGGGCGTGATGCGGCCCAGGTAGGCAAGCGATGCAATCAGCCCGATGGTGCCGTGGCCACACATGCCCAGGTAGCCACTGTTGTTGAAGAAGATCACTCCCGCCGCGTTGGCCGGGTCTTGTGGTGTGCAAAGCAGGGCGCCCACTACGACGTCGCTGCCCCGCGGCTCCAGAACCGTGGCAGCCCGCCAGGCATCGTGGCGCTCGGCCAGCAGCGCGCGCCGCTCGGCCATGCTGCCAGTGCCCAGGTCGGGGAAACCGTCGATGACGAGCCGCGTAGGCTCGCCGCCGGTGTGGGAGTCGATGACGTGGATGCGTTGCATGGTGTGTGGTGTGGATGTGGTGTTGGGAGTGTTGTAGGTCGGGTTAGCGCAGCGTAACCCGACGCCACCGCTGCATGCCCTGTGGGCGTCGGGTTACGCCCTCGCGGGCTAACCCGACCTACGGGCTGGAACCATAGGACCTCAACCCCACCCGGGGGATGGCGTTGATGCAACCCGCTTTCTCAGGCCACCGACTGGTACTTCGTGGGCCGCGTGGCCAGCGCCTTGCGCACCACGCTCTCTACAAACGCCCGCTCTTCACCCACCAGCGGCAGGCGCGGGCGGCGCATGTGTTCGGTGCCTACGCCCACCAGCACATCGATGAGCTTGAGGTTCTGAACCAGCTTGTTCGATACATCCAGGTGCAGCATGGGCGTCATCCACTGGTACAGCGGCAGCGCTTCGGCAAATTTTCCAGCCTTCATCAGGTCGTAAAGCGCTACGGTTTCGCGCGGGAAGGCGCAGCCCACACCGGCCAGCAGGCCGTCGCAGCCCAACGCCAGGCCTTCGTAGGCCAGGTCGTCCACGCCCAAAAAGAGCTGATAGCGGTCACCCAGGGTGTTGCGAAGGTCGGTGATGCGGCGGATGTCGCCGGTGCTTTCCTTGATCGCGGCGATCCACTCGCAGTCGGCCAGCTCCACCATGTGCTCGGGTTTCAGGTCCACGCGGTAAGCCACGGGGTTGTTGTAGACCATCAGGGGGCGTTGGGCGGCGCCCGCCATGGCGCGCACGTTGGCCATGGCCTCGCGGGCGTCGGCCACGTAGATCACCGAGGGCATGACCATGTAGCCCGCCACGCCCAGCTTGTTGCCGCCGTCGATGTAGCGCAATGCCTCGCGGGTGCTGGTTTCGGACACGTTGGCGAGCACGGGCACGCGGCCGTCGGCGGCGTCCAGCGCAATCTTGGCGACCTGCAGTTTCTCTTCCAGCGACAAGGTGCTGGCTTCGCCCAGAGAGCCGCAGGTGACCAGGCCGTGAATGCCGTTGCGGATCTGGAAGTCGATGTGCCGCGCCGTGCCTTCGGCGTCAATGGACTCATCGGCGTGGAACTTGGTGGTGATGGCGGGGAAGATGCCTTGCCAGCGGGGTTGGTGGTTCACGGGGGCTCCTTGGGGACGGGTGAAGCAGTTCGCTTCGATTGAGTTGTAAATATATTAACAAGATATTTAAAGTGTGCAAGCGGATTTTGGGAGCGCCTGTAAACGATCAAGGCCTGTCTTGGGACGGTTGAGGCATCCGTTTGGGGCGATGGTGCGAGCTCCGTCTGCAGCGCGCTGCTGCATGCGCGCCGCTCTGTCGCCATCCCGCCACGGGCCCGAGGGCTCCAAACCTATAATGAAAGGTTGGTCCCCATAGGGGCAGCGACAGGCAACGCGGAGGTGCGGGGCCGGTGCCCTGCCTGCTCCGTGCAACCACTCCACAACACCATGAGCACTCCCACTTTTTCTGTCGCCGACATCCGCAAGTCCTTCCTGGATTTCTTCGTCTCCAAGGGCCACACGATCGTCCCATCGAGCCCCTTGGTCCCCGGCAACGACCCCACGCTGATGTTCACCAACTCAGGCATGGTGCAGTTCAAGGACGTGTTCCTGGGCACCGACAAGCGCTCGTACAACCGGGCGGTGTCCGTGCAGGCCTGCCTGCGTGCGGGTGGCAAACACAATGATCTGGAAAACGTGGGTTACACCGCGCGCCACCACACCTTCTTTGAAATGCTGGGCAATTGGAGCTTTGGCGACTACTTCAAGCGCGAATCGCTGAAATGGGCCTGGGAGCTGCTGACCGAGGTCTACAAGCTGCCGCCCGAACGCCTGCTGGCCACGGT
>JAUXZO010000051.1 GCA_030692685.1 Acidovorax sp.
CCGGAAGTGATCCGCAACATCAACAGCTTCACCATGGGCGCCCAGTCGGTCAACCCCAAGGTCAAGACCAAGGTGGTGTGGGTGAACGAATGGTTCAGCCCACCGAAGGAAACCGAAGCGGCCACCAGCCTGATCAACGGCGGCGCTGACGTGCTGTTCCAGAACACCGACTCGCCCGCCGTGCTCAAGACCGCGCAAGAAAAGGGCAAGCGCGCCTTCGGTTGGGACAGCGACATGACCGCCTACGGCCCCAAGGCCCACCTGGCATCCGCCGTGATCAACTGGGGCCCTTACTACATCAAGGCCACCAAGGACGCGCTGGAAGGCACCTGGAGCACGGGCCAAAGCTGGTGGGGCGTGAAGGAAGGCGCGATCGACATCGTCTCCATCGCCGACGATGTGCCTGCCGAGATCAAGACCAAGGTCGAAGAAATCAAGAAGGGCCTGGCCGCCGGTACGTACCAGATCTGGAAGGGCCCTATCGTGGGTCAGGACGGCAAGGAAGTGCTGGCCAAAGACGCGGTGGCCGATGACAAGTTTTTGGGCGGCGTGAACTTCTACGTCAAGGGCGTGGAAGGCAAGATCCCCGGCGGCGAAAAGAAGTAAGCAGCAAAGCTAGTCAGTGGGCCCCTGGGTCCGCTGTACCCAGAGAGGGCCGCCTGCGGGTGGCCCTTTTCCGTTTCTGTGTTGGTTATTGAGGTGCTGGCAGATGGTCGAATCAAGTTTGTGGCATCCGGTGGCTTTGGTGGGCGACGTGGCGCAGACTCCCGTTGCCGTGCAGCTGCTGGACCAGCCCGTGGTGGTGTGGCGCGACGCGGCGGGCGCGGTGCACGCGTTTGCCGACCAGTGCCCGCATCGGGGCGCCCGGCTGTCGCTGGGCCGCGTGACGCCGCAAGGACAACTGGAGTGCCCCTACCACGGCTGGCAGTTTGCAGCCGACGGGCGCTGCACCCATGTGCCCGCATTGCCCGCGTTTGTGCCGCCACCCGGCCATTGCGCGCGGGCCTTTGAGGCGCGTGAAGCCCATGGCCTCGTGTGGGTGCGCATGCAGGAGGGCAGTGCGGCGTTGCCCACATTTGAGGCCGAAGACGACGCGCGTCTGCGCAAGCTCAACTGCGGTCCCTATGACGTGGCGGCCAGCGCGCCGCGCATCATCGAGAACTTTCTGGACATGTCGCACTTTGGTTTTGTGCACGAAGGCTGGCTGGGCAGCCGCGACGCTACCGCCATTGACGACTACCGCGTGGAGCCAACCCCCACCGGCCTGCTGGCCACGGGCTGCAAGGCCTGGCAGCCGCAGTCCAACCTGCATTCGACGGCCCCGGCGCAGGTCGAGTACACCTATGAAGTCACGGCGCCGTATTCGGCTGTGCTGACCAAGGTGCCAGAAGAAGGCACTACGGCCTTGGACGGATGGCGCGAGTCGATAGCGCTGTTCATCTGCCCCATCACTCCTGTGCGCAGCCGCGTGTGGTTTCGCTTGGGCGTAGCAGACTTCACGTCGACGGACGAGAAACTGCAGGCGTTTCAACACACCATCTTCACGCAGGACCAGCCCGTGCTGGAGTCGCAGATGCCGCAGCGCCTGCCGCTCGACCTTCGTGCAGAGTTGCATACCGCTGCCGACAAGGCATCATCTGCCTACCGCCGCTTTCTGCGCCAGAGCGGCATCACTTTTGGAGTTTGCTGATGTTTAAAGTGCCCCCCATTTCCGCCGAGCGTCTGCCCGGACTATTGCGCTCCATGCCCAAGGCAGAGCTGCACATCCACATCGAAGGGTCGCTGGAGCCCGAACTGATTTTTGCCCTGGCACAGCGCAACGAATTGACCTTGCCCTACGCCAGCGTGGAAGCACTGCGCAGCGCCTACGCGTTTAGCAACCTGCAGAGTTTTCTGGACATCTATTACGCGGGCGCCAGCGTGCTGTTGCACGAGCAGGACTTTTATGACATGGCGCGCGCCTACCTGGGCCGCGCGGCGCGCGACAACGTGTTGCACGCCGAGATATTTTTCGACCCCCAGACCCACACCGCACGCGGCGTGGCCATGGACACGGTCATCAACGGTCTGCACCGCGCCTGTGAAGACGCCCGTACAGAGCTGGGCATCAGTGCCACGTTGATCCTGTGTTTCCTGCGCCACTTGAGTGAAGAGTCCGCGTTTGAAACCCTCGAGCAGGCGCAGCCCTTGCTCGACAAGATCGTGGGCGTGGGGCTTGATTCGAGCGAGCTGGGCCATCCCCCCGAAAAGTTCGCGCGCATTTTTGCCCGCTGCCGCGAGCTGGGTTTGCGGCTGGTCGCCCATGCGGGCGAGGAGGGGCCTCCGGCCTACATCTGGAGTGCGCTTGATGTGCTCAAGGTTGAGCGCATCGACCATGGCGTGCAGGCCGTGCACGACGCGGCGCTGATGCAGCGCCTGGCGCAAGACCGCATTGCGCTCACGGTGTGCCCCCTGTCCAACCAGAAGCTGTGTGTGTTCCCCAACCTCGCAGACCACAACCTGGGCAAACTGCTGGATGCAGGCTTGGCGGCCACGGTCAACTCCGACGACCCTGCGTACTTTGGCGGCTACATCAACGAAAACTTCACGCAGGTGTTCGCCGCCACGGGCCTCACCGCAAAGCACGCCTACCAATTAGCCTTCAACAGTTTTGAGGCCAGTTTTGCGGGCAACGCTGACAAGCGGGTGTGGGAGCACAAGCTCAAGGAAACCTTTGAGCGGTGTGTGGAGCATGACTATTGAGGTGGAACTTTGCTGGTGGGCGCTGCGCCCACTGGCGCATAAACCGGAGCGTCAAACTACTAAAAAGATAGCTATTTCCGCTTTTCCGATAAGCGCCAGAGGCTAATTTGACCCATAAAACCTGCTACATCAGTTGAGATTGGAAACTTCTGCCAGAAGGCGATGGGACGTTCCTCAGACTGCTTGGCAGCATGCATTTCGGGTAAACCCTTACAATTGTGAGGATTTGTACCCCCTTACTCGCCTTGCGCTCAGTCTGGGGTGTGCGTGCTCCGCGCCGTGGGGCCGCCGTTTTGTGCACGCGTGGTGCGCTGTTCCCCGTCGGATTCTTCCCATGTTTCTCAATCAACTTTCCATCGGCAAGCGCCTGACCCTGGTGCTTGGCGTGATCCTGGTGCTGTTTTTCGTCAGCAGCGTGGTCGCAGTCGTCAAACTGAACCAGCTGGGCACGGTGATCAACACCATGGTCGACGACAACGTCAAGACCGAGCGCGCGGGCTCCGACTGGCTGCGGCACACCACCTCGGGCGTTCAGCGGGCCGCCGCCATCGCCAAGAGCAGCGATGCCAGCCTGATCCCTTACTTTGCGCCCGCCACTGCAGAGTCGATCAAAAACACCAATGAGCTGCAGAAGTTCATTGAGTCCAAGATGCTCACCCCCGAAGACAAGGCGCTGTTTGCCAAGGTGGGTGACCTGCGCAAAGACTATCTTGCTGCTCGCGAAGAGGTGAGCAAACACAAGCAGGCGGGCGACGCCGAGGCCGCCAACCGCGTGTTCTCCGAGCGGTTTGAACCCACGTCGCGCAGCTACCTGGCGGGCGTCCAGCAGATGGTGGATACCCAGCGTACCCAGCTGGACGCTGCAGGCAAGCGCAGCGAAGAGCTGCGGGCCCAGACCACGTTGCTGCTGCAAATCTGCACAGCGGTCTCGCTGCTGCTGGGTGCCCTGCTGGCCTGGCTGCTGGCCAACAGCATCACGCGTCCTCTGCGCCATGCCGAAGCCATTGCCGAGTCGATTGCCGACATGGACCTGACGGGTGCCCCGCAGGCGGCTTATGACAACGACGAAACGGGCCGCCTGCTGCGGGCACTGGACGTGATGCGCAGTGCATTGCATGGGTCACTGCAGCAGGTGCGGGGCGTGGTGGACAGCATTTCCACCGCCAGCACCCAGATCGCGATTGGCAACCAGGATTTGAGTGCGCGCACCGAGCAGACGGCCAGCAGCCTGCAGGAGACCGCCAGTTCGATGGAAGAGCTGACCAGCACCGTGCGCCAGAGCGCCGACTCTGCCGTGCAGGCCAACCAGCTGGCGGCATCGGCCGCGCAGGTGGCGCAGCGCGGTGGGGAGGTGGTGGCTCAGGTGGTGAACACCATGGACGAGATCAACGCCAGCAGCAAGAAGATTTCCGACATCATCGGCACGATTGACGGTATCGCCTTTCAGACCAACATCCTGGCGCTGAACGCGGCGGTAGAGGCCGCCCGTGCCGGTGAACAAGGCCGTGGTTTTGCCGTGGTAGCGAGTGAGGTGCGCAACCTGGCCCAGCGCAGCGCCGAAGCCGCCAAGGAGATCAAGACGCTGATTGGCGTGTCCGTCGCGAAGGTGGAGTCGGGCGCTGCGCTGGTGCAAAACGCAGGCAGCACCATGAGTGAAATCGTCAGTTCGGTACGCCGGGTCACTGACATCATTGGCGAGATCAGCTCCGCTGCATCCGAGCAGAGCCTGGGCATAGGCCAGGTCAACGTTGCGGTCAACCAGCTCGACCAGATGACGCAGCAAAATGCGGCGCTGGTAGAAGAGTCCACTGCTGCGGCCGAAAGCCTGAAGGACCAGGCAGCGCGCCTGGCTGATGTGGTGGGTGCGTTCCGTCTCGGTGCGCCCGCGCACACGCCGCGCCTGCACTGAGAGGGTTCGGCGACAGCATTTATTGGATAGAGGTCAGGCTTAAGCTGATTGACCCAACCCGCAAAACAACCCGCCAGATTCGTCGCCCTGCGAATCTGGCGTTTTCACCACCTGGGCCATGTAGAGGAACACCATGTACAAAAACCTCGCCACCGCACTGCGTGCGGCTTGTGTGAGTGCGCTTGTGGGCGCCGTTTTTATCTCCCCCGTTGCCGCCCAGACTGGCGCAGGCGCTCCCAAGGCCGCGCCTGCTGCGCCCGTGAAGGCCGGGTTTGTCTACGTCTCGCCCATTACCGAAGCGGGCTGGACGCGCCAGCACGAAGAAGGTCGCAAGGCGGTGGAGGCCGCGCTGGGCAGTCAGGTCAAGACCACGTTTGTGGAGAACGTGGCCGAAGGGGCCGACGCCGAGCGCGTGATCCGCGACCTGGCTGCCACGGGGCACCAGATCATCTTTACGCCGAGCTTTGGCTACATGGAGCCCACGCTGAAGGTGGCGAAGGACTATCCCAATGTGAAGTTCGAGTCCATCACGGGCTACAAAACCGCGCCCAATGTGGCCACCGCCAATGCGCGTTACTACGAGGGGCGCTACCTGGCCGGTATTGCTGCGGGGCGCATGAGCAAGACCGGTGTGGCCGGGTTTGTGGCGGGTTTCCCTATTCCTGAGGTGTTGCAGGGCATCAATGCGTTCACGCTGGGCATGCGTTCGGTCAACCCGCAGGCCACGGTCAAGGTGGTGTGGCTCAACGTGTGGTTTGACCCGCCCAAGGAGCGCGATGCCGCCATGGCATTGTTCAACCAGGATGTGGATGTGATCGCCTTCCATACCGGCTCCACGGCCGTCATGGCGGCCGCGCAGGAGCGCGGCAAGATGGCGGTGGCCTACCACTCGGACATGCGCCGCACGGGGCCAGACGCCCAGATCGTGGCCGTGACACACCAATGGGGCGCGTATTACACCGAGCGGGTGCGGGCCATGCAAAACGGCACCTGGAAAAGCACCAACCTGTGGGGTGGCGTGCGCGAAGGCATGATCCGCGTCGGCGACTTTGGCCCCCGGGTGCCAGCGGTGGTGCAGCAGGAGGTGTTGAACGCGCAAAAGGCCATCGGGGCGGGCATGCTGCAGCCGTTCCGCGCGGGCAAGGCTCCGGTGCGCGATAACGAGGGGCAGGAGAGGATTGCGCCCGGGCAGGCGCTGACCGATGCGCAAATCCTGCCCATGAACTGGCTGGTGGAGGGCGTGGTGGGCAAGCTGGCGCGCTGACGACAACGCCCCGGACAAGCCCGCCATAGCCTCTATGGCGCGCGCCATATACAAGCCGCCAGCCCTGCCGCTAAGCTATCCACCATGCGTGTATACCGTTCTGCCCTTTTGCGCTTTGCCGACGACGGCACCGTCCTGTATGACGAAGATGGCCTGCTGGCCATAGGCCCCGATGCCCTGGGCCGCCAGCGTGTGCTGGCCGCGGGCGCCTGGCAGGCGCTTGCCCCGGAGTATTCGGACCAGCCCGTCACCCACCTTCCGGAGCGCATTCTGGCGCCCGGCTTTGTGGACATGCACATCCACTTTCCGCAGACCGATGTGATCGGCTCGCCCGCCGACGGGCTGCTGCCGTGGCTGGAGAACTACACCTTTCCCCACGAGTCCCGCTTCGTTGAATCCGAGTACAGCGAACAGGTGGCACCGTTCTTCATCGACGAGCTGCTGCGCAACGGCGTGACCACCGCGCTGGCGTTTTCCACATCCCATCCGGCATCCGTGGACGCGCTGCTGGGCGAAGCGCAGCGCCGGCAGATGCGCCTGATCACCGGCAAGGTGCTGCAAGACCGCCACTCGCCCGACGGCGTGCGCGACGAGACCGAACAAAGCCTGATCGATACCGAAACGCTGATCCAGCGCTGGCATGGTGTGGACCGCCTGGGTTATGCCATCACCCCGCGCTTTGCACCCACCAGCACACACGAGCAGCTGCGCGGTGCGGGCGAGCTGGCCGCGCGCTACCCGGATGTGTGGATCCAATCGCACGTGGCCGAAAACCTGGACGAGATCCGCTGGGCACGCGAGCTGTTTCCTGCCTCGCGCAGCTACCTGGGCGTGTACGACGACTTTGGCCTGATGCGCGACCGTGCGGTGTATGCGCACTGCATCCACTTCGACGATGACGACCGGGCGTTGATGCGCGACACGGGTTCGGTGGCGGCCGTCAGCCCCACCAGCAACCTGTTTCTGGGCAGCGGGTTTTTTGACTACGCCAGCGCCGACCGCGTGGGCTTTGGCTACGGCCTGGCCAGCGACGTGGGCGGTGGCACCAGCTTCAGCCCGTTTCACACCATGCTGGCTGCTTACTACGTGGGGCGTGAGGGTCAGACCAAGCAGGGGCTGAGCCTGTCGCCCCAGCAGCTATGGTGGCAACACACGGCAGGCGCGGCCAAGGCGCTGGGCCTGGCGGGCGTGGTGGGCAATCTGCAGCCGGGCTGCGAAGCCGACTTTGTGGTGCTGAACCCCCAGGCCACGCCGCTGTTGGCGCGCAAGACAGCCCAAGCGCGCAACCTCGATGAGCTTTTGTTTGCGCTGATCGTGCTGGGCGATGACCGTGTGGTGGAGCAAACGGTGATTTCTCAAGCAAAATACGGCTCTAGCGCTTGATCATCAAGCGCTACCAGCTACGTATTTAATAGCGCCCGGCGGTTTGCAGCCTGCCTGGGCCACAGCGCAGGGAGTTCTGCTATGAGCATCAAGAGCGACAAATGGATCCGCCGCATGGCCGCCGGGCACGGAATGATCGAGCCTTTTGAGCCCGGCCAGGTGCGCGAGGTCGAGGGTAAGAAGATCATCAGCTATGGCACCAGCAGCTATGGCTACGACATCCGCTGCGCACCCGAATTCAAGGTGTTCACCAACATTCACAGCACGGTGGTCGACCCGAAGAACTTTGACGAGAAGAGCTTTGTGGATTTTGAGGGCGACAGCTGCATCATCCCGCCCAACAGCTTTGCGCTGGCCCGCACGATGGAGTACTTCCGCATTCCGCGCAACGTGCTCACCATCTGCCTGGGCAAAAGCACTTATGCGCGCTGCGGCATCATCGTCAACGTTACCCCGTTCGAACCCGAGTGGGAAGGGTATGTCACGCTGGAGTTCTCCAACACCACCCCACTGCCTGCGCGCATTTACGCGGGTGAGGGCTGCGCCCAGGTGCTGTTTTTCGAGAGCGACAAGGACGATGTGTGCGAGGTCAGCTACAAAGACCGCGGCGGCAAATACCAGGGTCAGGTCGGCGTGACGCTGCCCAAAGCCTGACCGGCGGTAGCTGCGTTGAGCGTGGTTTGTGAGCGGCGGTGGCGTCCTACAACACCACTGCCGGTTGGCCGAAATGCAAGCAAGGGTAAGTTTTCTTAGCATTGCTGTCATGTTCCAGCGTCATGCTGGGGCAACAGAATCTGGAAAGAACCTTGCCATGTTGACCTTTGCCACTCCCTCAGTTGCTCCCTCGGTAGCCGCGTGGATCGGCTCGTTGGCGGCTCCATTCACCACTTTTTTCAGTGCAACTACAGGCCAGCCCGCGCGGCAGCAGGCGATTGTCAGCGCCTTGGCTGCCCGCTCACCGGACGGCATCACGCAATCGGTTGCGCTCGCGGTGGACGATCAGTCGGTGGTTGAAGCGAGTCCTTTCACCCCCCCGGCGGCAGACTCCGCAACGGGCCGGGCCTATTGGCCCTGCGAACGGCTCAACGCTTTTATCCTGCAAATGGCCGCCCACGGCCATTGCGTGAGTGCCGCGATGATGCTGGGCCACCGTCCTTACGCCGTGCAGCAATTGGCCGCCGCGCAGCAGGTGCCCGACGAGGCGCTGCGCAGTCTGGCTGTCGAACTGCAAGCGTATTTCGATGCGCCGCCCGAAACAGCCGTTCAGCAGCGCCCCGTTTTGTAAAACAGACCCTGGCCGAAGGTCAGACCTCCACACACACCCGGTTTCGGCCCTGGCCCTTGGCTTGGTAAAGCGCGGCGTCACCACGGCGCAAGATGTCGGTGGCTTTGTCTTGCAGGCCACGCATGCTTGCCACGCCGGCACTCACGGTGATGGTGCCCACCACCGGGTCTTGTTGGTCAGCCATGGCCTGGACCAGCGCTTGGGCAATGGCTTGAGCACCCGCCAAGTCTGTGTCCGGCAGCATCACCACAAACTCCTCGCCCCCGAAACGCGCCACCACGTCAGAGCCCCGCAGGCGCTCTTGCAGCGTACGCGCAAGCCGCCTGAGCACCTCATCTCCCGCCTCATGGCCGTAGGTGTCGTTCACTCGCTTGAAGTGGTCTACGTCCACGGTAATCAGGCTCAACGGTCTTCCGCTGCGCTGGGCCATCGCCAAGCCAAACGCCATCTGGGTCTCGAATCCGCGGCGGTTGAGCAAGCCCGTCAACGCGTCGGTCCGGGCTTGCAGGTCCAGCGCGCGGTTGGCTGCCTCCAGCTCGAGCGTGCGCAGGCGTACTTTTTCTTCCATGGCCTCACGGGCGGCCAACAGGCGGTGGGTCATGCGGCCCAGGGCCACCGAGAGTTTTGCCACTTCGCGATTGCTATGCACGGCAGCGATGTGGGCGCCTGGTTTCCCGGCCTCCACAGCGCTGGCAGCATCGGCCAGTGCGTTCAGGTCCTCGCTCAGTCGGCGCGCTGCCATCCATGCCAGAGCAGACGCCAACAGCGCGGCAATCAGTCCCATTGCCAATGCCATGCGCTCGGTGCGAATGGCGTCAGCAAACGCCAGCTCGACTGGTTGGCGTGCCACGATGCGCCACCCCAGATCGCTGGAGGCGTTGCGCGGTTGGAGCTGTGTGGCCGCAGTGAGGTAGCGCTGCTGGTCCTGCCAGCGCACCACAGCGGTGCTGATCCTTCCGCCATCGCGGTTGTTGTTGATGTTGAGGCCCTCGGGCAAGCGCTGACCAGCGGTCTGCAGCGTGGGGGCCTTTCCGCTCGGCGCCAGGATCATCTCGCCTTCCCGGTCAAAGATGAAGAGTTCGAGCGCGCTTTCGTCCGAGCGGGGGGGCGTGAGACTTTCGAGCACCTCCCGCGTCCACTCCCAGCTGCCATGAATGCCCAGCACGCCCACGGTGGTAGGGCCCAGGCGGATCGGAGCGGCAAAGTCCACAAAGCGGTAGGGTTCCCCGGATGCCAGCGGGGGGAGCAGCTTTTCCAGCAGTTTGGCGGGGTGTACGTCGCCTACGTGTACCTGCTCGATGCCTGCCTTGAACCAGGGGCGTTCGGCCACGCTTTGCCCCACCAGCATGCCGTTGGTGGCCGAGCGCACGACGCCTTGTGCATCCGCAACCCCAATCCAAAGGTTGCTGGGGTGAATGGCCTGACTGCGCGCCAGCATGTGCTGGGCTTCTGCGGAGTCAAGGCCCTTGGTCCATATCACCTCAGCGCTGGCCAGCACCTCGGCTTCGCGGCTGCGCTCCAGCAGTCCATTGGCCAACAGCTGGCCTGCGTTTTCGGCCACTATCTGCAGTGATTCACCGGCATCACGTTGAAGGCGCCTTTTGAACAGCTCTCCAAAAGCCAGAGACAGCAGCACCGAGAGCATCACCACCAAGGTGCCAAAGACCAACGCAATCTGCATGCGCAAGCTACGGTCTTCAAAGCGGGTGAATAGCATCATGGGTGGGCCTGATGCGTGTGGGGCCGCATCGCCAGCCGCGCGGCCGCCAGGTCCCAACCCGCCCAGCCGCAGCTTTTAAATAGCACGGGCCCAGGGCGCGTGGTGAAAGGGCCCAGGACCACATCGCGCAGCGTAGGGAGGGCGCCTACATCCAGGCCCGCCTGCAGCAGATCGCCAGCTTCGTGGCGGGCATCCTCAGTGTCCACCACGATCTGCCCATGGTGCGCGAAATGTTGGCACAGCGATGGCGAGAGTTCGGCCATGGTGGGGGTAAAGGCGCCCACGGCCGCGACAAAGGCGTCGGGCCGGGGGGGCGTGGAAAGCACGATGCTGTGGGCCGGTGTGCAGGTCACGATCAAGGGGCAGTGGGGGGCGGCTGCATCCACGTCTGTCACCACGCGGGCGGTGGCGCCCAGCGCACGCACCTGCTCAGCCAATAGCTGGGCGCTGGGGGCACTGCGCGACGTCACCCACACCTCTTGCACGCCCAGGCCATGGATAAAAGCCTGGGCATGGGCCAGGCCCTGTACACCGGCGCCCACGATCAGCAGGGGGCCCTGCGGCACCTGCGCCAGATGACGGGCTGCCAGCAGCGAGACTGCTGCGGTGCGCCGTGCTGTCACCGTGGGGCCGTCAAGCACCCGTCTGCGCTCGCCCGTGGCGATGTCAAACACCACCACATCGCCCTGGATGGCGGGGCGCCCCGTGCCCGCGTTTGCGGGAGTGAGGGTGATGAGCTTGGTCATTGCCACGGTGCTGTCGGTGGCGGGCATCACAAAAAGACAGCCACCCTGGGGGAGCGGCAGCACGCTGCGGGCAGGCACCGAAACGGTGCGGTCCTGAAGCAGGGTGGAAATCTCATCGGCCAACGGGTTCCATGGCAGCAGCGCCGCAGTCGCTGCGGCGTCCAGCGCGCCAGAGGTGTCAGAAGAGGGGGCGAAAAGCATGGCTTGACTTTACACAGCGCAAGGCGCTGGAGGGAGCGGGCAAGCCCTCAGGCGCCGCCGGGTGAATGGCTGGAAACCCAGCCAGATCGGCGCCGCGTTTGTAGTGGTGTAGTCAATCAATGCGTGGCGCCCGCGCCAAGCGTGATGTCCTGTTGCGCCAGTACGGCCGCCCACAGCGCGGTGTGGACGCCACGCACCATGTCCCGCAACGCCAAGTGAGGCACGCCTTGTGCAGGCAGCCAGGGAACATGCGCAAACCCACCCCGTGCGTGGGCCGGGCCAGCGCCGCGCGTCAGCAGGTGCATTAGGCCATACAGCACGTGGTTGCAGACAAAGGTGCCTGCGGTTTGCGACACCTCACACGGCACCCCAGCCTCCAATACTGCGCGCAGCATGGCCTTGATGGGCAGGCTTGAAAAATACGCAGCGGGGCCGTTGGGTACCACCGGCGTGTCGATGGGCTGGTTGCCACGGTTGTCAGCAATGCGAGCGTCGTTGATGTTGATGCCAATCCGCTCCAGCGACAGGGCACTGCGCCCACCCGCCTGGCCCAGGCACAGGGTGACGGCCGGTTGGTGCAGCGCCAACAACGCCTGTAGCCGCTGCAGCGATTCGTCGAACTGGGTGGGCAACTGGGCTGCCACCACCACGTGGCCTGCAATGCGTTGGCCGTGCAGTGCCTGTGCGATGAGCCAGCTGGGGTTCTGGGTGTCGCCACCGAAGGGGTCAAACCCGGTGAGCAGGATCAGCCGCTCTGCCCGGGGTGCGAGATGGGGTGTGAAGTGGGGTGTGAAGTGGGGTGCGTCATTGAGCATGGCGTATCGGGTGCGGCGGCGTTTTTGAAACGTTGGTGCAAAGAGGGGGGGTCCGTCTTTTTTTGATGGATGGTAGTGGGCCGCCCCGACACGCGCTTCGGCGCGTAACATGTTGCCCATGCCCTCCGCCTCTGGAGCGTGCGGGAGAACCGGTATGAAATGGGAAGGCAATCGAGAATCCGACAACGTGGAAGACCGCCGCAGCGGCGGGGGCGGTGGTGGATCGCCCATCTTTGGCGGGCGCAGCATCGGCATCGGAACCATCGTGATTGCGCTGGTGGGCGGCTGGGTGCTGGGAATCAACCCCCTGACGATTTTGGGGCTGCTCAGCGGCGGTGGCGCGCCAGCGCAGGTACAGGTTCAGCCGCAGGGCCCGGCGCAACGCCCGCCTGCAGACGACACCATGGCCCGGTTTGTCTCCACCGTGCTGGCGGACACCGAAGACGTGTGGAAGACCGTATTCCGCCAGGGTGGCGGCACCTACCAGGAGCCGCGGCTGGTGCTGTTTCGGGGCTCTACGTCTACCGCCTGTGGCACGGGGCAGGCAGCCATGGGTCCGTTTTACTGCCCCGCGGACCAGAAGGTCTACATCGACCTCGGTTTTTACGAAACCCTGAAAAACCGCCTCGGCGCACCCGGCGATTTTGCGCAGGCCTACGTGATCGCGCATGAGGTGGGCCACCACGTGCAGAACCAGCTGGGTATCAGTGGCAAGGTCGACGAGATGCGTGGCCGGGTGAGCAAGGTGGAATACAACGCACTGTCGGTGCGGCTGGAGCTGCAGGCCGACTGCTTCGCCGGAGTGTGGGCCCACCACGCCCAAAGCGCGCGCCAGATCCTGGAAAAAGGCGATGTGGAAGAGGCCATGAACGCAGCCGCCAAAATTGGTGACGATGCCCTGCAGCGTGCCGGTGGCGGTGCGGTGGTGCCCGACAGTTTTACCCATGGCACCAGCGCCCAGCGCCAGCGCTGGTTCAACAACGGGCTGCAGAACGGCAGCGTGAAGGGCTGCGACACTTTTGCGGCCCGCAGCCTGTAGTCGGCCGCGCTGATGCGCAAGCTGTTGATCAAAGCCGCAGCCCATGTCGCCCGCGCCGCACCTCACAGACATGGCTACTGCTACTGCGGACGCTATGGCTATGGCTACGGCTACGGCCACAGAAACATCCAGCCGTCCGTCTGACGACGTCCAGGGCGCATCGGTGGGGCCGTCCGCGCCACCGCCTTCGGGCGTTGCCGCGGCGTGGTCCGCAGCGGCTGTCACCGTGCCCCATGCCGTGGGGTTGGGCCTGCTGGCCTTTGCGCCATTGGCGGGCGACTATTCGCTAGCGGCATTGGCCCTGTGGTCGGCGGCCTTGCCGGGTTTGCTGCTGACCCTGGTGGCGCCACGCGCCGGTGTGGTTTATGCGCCGACCACCGTGGTCGCCTTGCTTTTTGCTGCGGTGTTGGCCACAGCGCACGGTGCAGCGCCCTCGCTCGGGCTGAGCGCCAGGCAGGTGCTTGCGGTGAGCGGCGCCACGGTGGCCCTGGCCTTTGTCTTTCAGTGGTTGCTGGGCGTGTTGCGGTTGGCGTCGGTGGCGCGGTTTCTTCCCATATCGGTCACACACGGATTTGCGGCGGGGGTGGGTTTGTCCATGGTGCTGGGGCAGGTGCACAACGGTTTTGGCGCGGGTGCTGCCGCGCTATGGGACGGAGACGCGCGCACGGGCTGGCATGCGCTGGCGGCTCTTGCGGTGGTGGGGTTGGCATGGTGGTTGCGCCGCCTGTGGCCGCGCATGCCGGGGCTAATGTCTGCGGTCGTGCTGGTGGCGCTGGCCGTTGCATTGGCGGGCGTGTGGGGGGCTGGGCTGGGGGATGTGTTTGCACCCGCCACGCAGCCCAGCGCTTTTGCATGGCCCTTGCTGCCCGATTGGTCGGGCATTCCGTGGATGGCGCTGGCGCGCGAGCAGGGATCGGCGCTGGTGGTACTGGCGCTGCTGATGGCGTTGGTCAACAGTCTGGAGATTCTGGTGTTCAACCAGGAGCTGGAGCTGGACCATGGCTTGCGTGGCAACGCCAACCTGGCGTTGCGCCGCGAGAGTCTTCTGGGCGCCTTGTGCGGCGTGGCCGGGATGATTCCCGCGTCGACCAGCGCATCCCGCTCGCGCATTGTGCTGGCGCAAGCGGGACCTTCGCGCAGTGCATTGGCGAGCGGACCGCGCTGGCATGCCGGGATCATGCTGGGCGTGGCCGTCACGGGCGCATGGTGGCTGCACTGGGTGCCCATGGCCTGCCTGGCGGGTGGGCTGGTGTTGGCGGGTTTGATGCAGGTACCGGGGCTGATGTGGTCGCTGCGGTACGCACGCCGCTCGCGGGTGACCTGGGCACAAAGCTGGCTGGTGGCGCTGGTATTTGCGGTGATGGGCGGCGTTGGGGCGCTGGTGGCGGGCTTGGTGGTGGCCACGTTTGTGTTGCTGCACGACTCGGCTGCCAAGGTGCTGCGCCATGTGCGGCTGGATGGCGAGTTGCGCTCGCGCCGGTTGCGCCGGGCGGGCTCGGACAGCTGGCTGGCGCCGCGCATGAACCAGGTGGCCGTATTTGAACTACAGGGCGTCATGTCGTTCGGCGTGGCCGCCCACTTGGCAGAACAGGTGCGCCTGATGCTGCAGCCCCGCCACCGTTGGGTCATTCTGGATGCCGGCCGCGTGCCCGCGTGGGACAGCACGGCCATGGCCCAACTGCGCGCACTGGTGCGCGACCTGGGCCAGCAAGGCATTGCGGCGGCGGTGGCGGCGCTGGACCCGACGGCCGCGGAGCATGCGGGCGACCAGGTGCGCTGTTTTGCCGATCTGGACCGTGCGCTGGAATGGGCCGAGGCGGGCATCCTTTCGCAACGCCCCATTGAGCAGCGCCCTGCACACCCGGAGCGGGATCTGTTGGGCGAAATCGGCGAAGGCGTTCCGCGCGCTGCATCTGACGCGCTGTTGGCGCTGCTGCAGCACTAGGCGGTGCCCGCGCATGCCGTGGTCTTCAATGCGGGCGACACCGACCACGACCTGTTGGTGGTGCAGTCGGGTCATATCACGCTGGTGACCCAGTGGCCGCCGGACAAGGGCCTGCGCCTGGCCACGGTGGGCCCGGGCATGGCGTTTGGCGAGATGGCTTTTCTCAACGGCGCAGCCCGCACTGCCAGCGCAGGGGTCGAGCGGGGCACCGCGCATCTGGTGCGTTTGTCGCGCGCGCACTTTGACGCCTGGGCCCGGCAACACCCCGAAGCCGCACTCACGGTGATGAATAACCTCGCCCAGATTGGGGCGAGGCGTCTGGCCGTCACCACCCGCCAGTTGCGTGCGGTGCTGGAGTGATTTTTGATAAAAACAGGCTGTAGCGCTTGATGGATAAGCGCTAGCAGCTATCAAATCTATAGTTTTAGTCTGCGATGCGCCGCCCGGTGTTGCCCGATGTGGCCACTGTTTTATGCGCTCCAACTGCAAAAAATCGCTTTTTTAGCCACCGGTGCGACAATAGAGGGCTTAGGCAACGCTGAACAAGCCCCTCGCGCACGGCGCATCCCTGGCTCGGGACGGTCTGCGGCGTTGCAAATCCTCGCGATAGCTACGGCTATCGCTGTGGTTTGTGCCTTGCAGCCCATCCCGATCCAGGGCCCGCCGCATCGCGGAGACTTATTCAGCCTCGCCTTAATGACAAGTTCCTTTTCCAATCTATCGCTGGCCGAGCCGCTGGCGCGCGCCGTAGCCGAAATGGGCTACGAGTCCATGACTCCCATCCAGGAGCAAGCCATTCCGGTGGTGCTCACAGGGCAAGACGTGATGGGCGCCGCCCAGACCGGCACGGGTAAAACGGCGGCGTTCTCGCTGCCTTTGCTGCAGCGCCTGCTCAAGCACGAAAGCAGTTCCACATCCCCCGCCCGCCATCCGGTGCGTGCGTTGGTGCTGCTGCCCACGCGCGAATTGGCCGACCAGGTCGCCCAGCAGATCGCGCTGTACGCCAAGTACACCAAGCTGCGCAGCACCGTGGTGTTTGGCGGTATGGACATGAAGCCCCAGACCCTTGAGCTGAAAAAAGGCGTCGAAGTGCTGGTGGCCACCCCAGGCCGTCTGCTGGACCACATCGAGGCCAAGAATGCGGTGCTCAACCAGGTCGAGTACGTGGTGCTCGACGAGGCCGACCGCATGCTCGACATCGGCTTTTTACCCGACCTGCAGCGCATCCTGTCGTTCCTGCCCAAGCAGCGCACCACACTGTTGTTCAGCGCCACGTTCTCGCCCGAGATCAAGCGCCTGGCCGGCAGCTACCTGCAAAACCCCATCACCATCGAAGTGGCCCGTCCGAACGAGACGGCGTCCACCGTGGAGCAGCGCTTTTACAGCGCCAACGACGACGACAAGCGCCGTGCCATCCACCAGGTGCTCAAGACCCGCGGCATCAAGCAGGCCTTCATCTTTGTGAACAGCAAGCTCGGTTGCGCCCGCCTGGCGCGCAGCCTGGAGCGCGAAGGCCTCAAGACCACCGCGCTGCATGGCGACAAAAGCCAGGACGAGCGCCTGAAGGCGCTGGAAGCCTTCAAGAGCGGTGAAGTCGATCTGCTGGTGTGTACCGATGTGGCCGCACGCGGTCTCGATATCAAGGACGTGCCGGCGGTGTTCAACTTTGACGTGCCGTTCAACGCCGAAGACTACGTGCACCGCATCGGCCGCACGGGCCGTGCCGGTGCGTCGGGCCTGGCGGTCACGCTGGTGTCGGGCAGCGATGCCCGCCTGGTGGCCGACATCGAGAAACTGATCAAGAAAAAGATCGAACTCGAAGCCGTCGAATACGAAGAAGATCAACCTAAGGGCCGCATCAACGACGGTCGCCGCGCCTGGCGCGAAGCGGGCGAAACCGGTGATGGGCGCGACGCCATCTCGGCAGCGCCACGCCGCGAACGCGAATCCCGCCCGCTGGGACGCGAACCTCGTGAGCCTCGCGAGCAGTACCGTGGTTTCCGCCCGGCAGTCGCCTCACGCGACCCTTTCTTTGAGAAGCCGTATGAAGCCAGTACCGCACCCGATGTCGCACCTGCCTGGGAATCGGCCAAGTCGGCACAACGCAGCGGCGTCTCGGCAAATATCAAGTCCAAGCGCAAAGTGGCAGCGCTGTTCAAGGCGGCCCAACCTGAGACTTCCACCCAATAATTGTGGTCAAAATGGCTGCTAGCGCTTGATGGTAAAGCGCTGACAGCTATACAAAAAATAGCGGCTCAAGAGCCGCTATTTTGTTGTTGTTTTTAATTGCCGGGCTGCTGTGCCTGTTCGCAGTGCACCTGCAGCAGTTCCCGGTCGGCCAGCGTCGCGCCAAAGCGTACGGCGCTCAGGCAACCTCCCCATACACACCCGGTATCCAATCCCAGCAGGTCGCTGCGGTCGAGCCAGCCCAGCGTGGACCAATGGCCAAACGCCACCAGCGTCCCGGCGGTTTTGCGCCCTGGCACGTCAAACCACGGCATCAGGCCCGGGGGCGCGGCGCTTGCGCTTTCGGTGCTTTCAAAATCCATCACGCCGTTCTCCGAGCAAAACCTCAGCCGCGTGAGCGCGTTCACGATCACGCGCAGCCGGTCGGCGCCCGTGAGCTGGTCACTCCATTGGTCGGGCGTGTTGCCATACATGGCGTGCAAAAACTCTGGCAGGTCGCTGCCGCGCAGCACCGCGTGGACCTCTTGCGCGCGGGCCAGGGTGTCGGTGGCCGACCAGGCGGGCAGCACCCCTGCGTGCACCATCAGCAGTGTTTGTCCGGCATGGTCATGGGTTCGGGCCAGTGGTTGCTGACTTACCCAATCGAGCAGTGCAGCCCGATCAGGCGCTTGGAGCACTGTGTCTAACGTATCGCGGCGTGATGCTTTGCGGGCGCCGTGTGCGGCGGCCAGCAAGTGCAGGTCGTGGTTTCCCAGCAGGCAGCGGATCGCGTCGCCATGGGCCATACACCGTCGCAACACGGCAGCAGAGTCCGGGCCGCGGTTGACCAGATCGCCCAGAAGGTAGACCGTGTCCCGGCTGGTTGAGAAGCCGATTTCGTCCAGAAGGCGTGCGAGCGCGGCGTCGCAACCCTGAATATCGCCAATGCAGTAGAGAGCCATGGTGTGTGCGGGGTGGAAAGGAAGCCTTGATTTTCTGCTGAATGTGCCGTGGGGTTTGTCCGCAGGATGTCTGTTATGCCAGGGTGGGTGCTCACATTCAGCCGCTGGGCGCGCGCGCCTTATGCCTTGAAGCCGCACCCTGCAGAGTTTCGGACTAGGACGTGATTTATGACAAGGATTCGAGCCGCTATTGGCTATTGATCCACAGCCTGAGAGGGTTTTAGCTTCAGAAAATGGCTGCTTGTGCGCAGTTGTGGTGCGGCTGACCTTTGGCGGGCCGATATTGGGAATGTGGAAGATTGGGTTGTACAGGTGGGTAGCTCCCAACAGTCTTACGCATTTTAGGGCTAGCCCGAGCCAACAATTGCAGGTGCGTTCAATATGCTGGGCCGCTCAGGTAATCGATTTTTTATTGAATTTTTGGCATCGCCGCAAAAAATCGTCGTTATATTTATATAATTCGGCCGTCCTCCACCTCATCTTAAATCCAGACACTATGACCAGCTACAAAGACCTGTTGAAGCAGCGTGAAGCCCTTGAGCAACAAATCAGCGAGGCGCGTCGCCGCGAATTGTCGGAAGCTGTGGCCCAGGTTCGTGCGCTGGTCGCAGAGCACGGTCTGACGGCTCAGGATGTGTTCCCGGCTGGCAAGTCTGCCGGTAAGGCAACTCGCAGTTCCACGGCGGGTACCAAGGTCGCCCCCAAGTACCGTGACCCTGCAACGGGCCAGACGTGGACCGGCCGGGGCAAAGCCCCCAAGTGGATTCAAAACCAGGACCGCGCAAATTTTGCGATCGTGGCCTGAACGTATCCAGTGAGAAAAAGCCCGCAGTCGCGGGCTTTTTTTATGGCTGGGCGATTTTCGAAGCACGGTGCAGGCTGGTATGCGCTGCTTGGCGCCATCGACCATTAAATGCCAACTCAGGGCAAGGGGTGGTGTCGAAGTGCATTGAGCCGTATCGCTATTCTCGGGTGGGCGGATCCTCTGGATGTCAATACTTCAATGGTGAGCTGCCAAGCCCCGTTAAGAAGCACCACCAGACATCCAGGTAGTTTCAAGCCTCTGAATTCTGCTGCGCCACATCGCGCAATACTTGCGCGGTGAAATCGTCGGCTGGAAAAAACGACTCTACTGCCAGTTCCTGCAGTGTCACGTCCACCGGCGTACCGAATATGGTGATGGTGCTGATGAGCGACAGCATTCCATGCACGCTTTCAAAGCAAAAAGGCATTACCACCCCCAACATTTCTCCTGCCAGCACCAAGGGGCTGGGTTCTTCCGGCGCTGGGTATTGCCGCAACTCTTCTTGCAGCGCAATCAACGCCGGATCAGCGGTGGCCTGGATTTGCTGGCGCAGGCGCTCGAACAGGTGGGCGCGCCATTGGGCCAGGTTGGCGATGCGCGGCGCCAGGCCCTGTGGATGCAGGCTCAGGCGAAACACGTTGATCGGCGGTGCCAACAGTTCGGGGCTGACGTGGGCGGACAGCAGTGCATGTGCGGCCCGGTTGGTGGCCACCACGTTCCAGCAGCGGTCCAGGGCAATGGCCGGGCAGGGTTCGTGGCCTTTGAGCACCAGTTCCACCGCTTGGCGCGCGGCGGCCAGCGCGGGGTCGTCCAGCGCACGTTCTCGGTACATGGGCGCATAACCCGCAGCTACCAGCAGGCCATTGCGCTCGCGCAACGGGATGGCCAGGCGCTCGCACAGGCGCAGCACCATTTCTCGACTGGGGTTGGTGCGGCCGGTTTCCATAAAGCTCACGTGGCGGGTCGAAATATCGGCCTCATCGGCCAATTCCAGCTGGCTCAGGTGGCGCTGCTGTCGCCAGGTGCGCAGGTGGTCGCCAAAGGATGCTTGCCCCGCCGCTGCCACGCGGTGCGGCAGCGGATGGCGCTGGATGCGTTGCGAGGGGGTGGGCGAGGTGGATGAAGTCATGCCCCGCATCCTAGGCGCAAACAGCAGCCGGGCCATTACCTGGCAGGTCATCGACGCGCTGCGCCGCTGCGGCAACGATGCAGCCTTCTTTTCCAATAGCCTTTTTTCCACTTTTTGGGAGCTTGTCATGCTGAACCTGTTGTCTTCGTCCTCCACCCTGCGCGCTGTTGTCTGGTTTGATGCGTTTACGGGCGTGATGCTCGGCGCATTGCATTTATTGCTCACTGCGTCGCTGGCGCAATGGCTGGGCCTGCCCCAAAACCTGTTGACGTTGTCGGGCGTGATGCTGCTGGGCTACGCAGCGCTGGCCATCAGCCTTGCCCGCGCCCCGTCTATGCCGCGCGGTGGGCTATGGGTGCTGATCGTCGGTAACTTCGCCTGGGCGCTTGCCAGCCTGGGGCTATTGCTGGGCAGCACCTTCACCCCTACGCTGCTGGGGCAGGCCTATCTGCTGGTGCATGTGGTGTCGGTGGCCGTGCTGGCAGAGCTGCAATGGATGGGCGTGCGTCGCCTGCCGGGGTTAGCTGCAGCTTAACGCTGCGATGGTTTTTGCTATCAAATATATAGCTGTTGGCGCTTATAAATAAAGCGCTAGCAGTCATTTGGTTCAAATTTTTCTCCGCAAACTGTGTGCCCCGGTTCCAACGGTGCGCGGGAGCCCTGGGCTTTTGTGATGGCGCGGCGCATGTCCCCACAATTGCGCCATCACGTGGGACTGCCAGAATAGGCCTTGTTGCCTTTCACAGGAGTTCGCCATGGCCTCAAAACCCAAGCCAGCCAAATCGCTGACCCAACCCGCCCGCCACGCGTTTGCCAACACCCTCAAGAACTTCACCACTGCCTCAGGCAAGGTCGGTCAGTTCTACTCGTTGCCTGCGCTGGCCAAACAGTTCCCCCAGATCAAGCGCCTGCCTGTGTCGATTCGCATCGTGCTCGAATCGGTACTGCGCAACTGCGATGGCCGCAAGGTCACGGCGGAGCATGTGAAGGAGCTGGCCCATTGGCAGCCCGTGGCTGAACGCAAGGACGAGATCCCGTTTGTCGTCTCACGGGTGGTGTTGCAGGATTTCACTGGCGTACCGCTGCTGGCCGACCTGGCCGCCATGCGCAGCGTGGCCGTGAAACTGGGCAAGAACCCCAAAAAGATCGAGCCGCTGGTGCCCGTGGACCTGGTGGTGGACCACTCGATCATGATCGACCACTACGGAAAGAAGAACTCGCTAGACCTGAACATGAAGCTGGAGTTCCAGCGCAACCGCGAGCGCTACGAGTTCATGAAGTGGGGCATGCAGGCGTTCGACACCTTCAAGGTGGTGCCCCCGGGGTTTGGCATCGTGCACCAGGTCAATCTTGAATACCTGGCGCGCGGCGTACACAAGCGCAAGGACAACGTTTATTACCCCGACACCCTGGTGGGCACCGACAGCCACACCACCATGATCAACGGCATTGGCGTGGTGGGCTGGGGCGTGGGCGGCATCGAGGCCGAGGCCGCCATGCTGGGCCAGCCGGTGTACTTCCTCACGCCCGATGTCGTGGGCTTTGAGATGACGGGCCAACTGCGCGAAGGCGTGACGGCCACCGACCTGGTGCTTACAGTGACCGAACTGCTGCGCCAACACAAGGTGGTAGGCAAGTTTGTGGAGTTTTTTGGCGAGGGCACACGCACCCTGGCGCTGCCCGACCGGGCCACCATCGGCAACATGGCACCCGAGTACGGCGCCACCATGGGGTTCTTCCCGGTCGATGAAAAGACGATTGACTACTTCCAGGGCACGGGCCGCACCAAGGCCGAAATCGAAGCCTTCGAGGCGTACTTCAAGGCCCAGGGCCTGTTTGGTGTGCCGCTGGCGGGCGAGGTGGACTATTCGCAGGTCGTAAAGCTTGACCTTGGCAGCGTCACCCCCAGCCTGGCGGGCCCCAAGCGCCCGCAAGATCGCATCGAGCTGGGCAAGGTCAGCAGCCAGTTTGCAGACCTGTTCAGCAAGCCCAACGCGCAAAATGGTTTTAACCGCCCGGCCGAGTTGCTGCACACGCGCCACCATGTGCGCAGTGGCGACACGCTACCCCTGCTGACCCCGCCGGAAGAGAAGCCAGCGCCGTCCGGCGCGCCGCGTTTTGTGGTGGAGATGGAGCAGAACAAGCCCACCATGGCCGCAGCGCATGCCGAAATTCCGGCACAGCAAGCCAGCCGCACGGGTGATGTGACGGTGGGCAATGGTGATGTGCTGATTGCCGCCATCACCAGCTGCACCAACACCAGCAACCCCAGCGTGCTGCTGGCGGCAGGCTTGCTGGCCAAGAAGGCGGTGGAGGCGGGGCTCAAGGTCAAGCCGCACATCAAGACATCGCTGGCGCCCGGCTCGCGCATCGTCACGGAGTACCTGACGGAAACCGGCTTGCTGCCGTACCTGGAAAAGCTGGGGTTTGCGCTGGCTGGTTACGGTTGCACCACCTGCATCGGCAACGCGGGCGACCTGACGCCCGAGCTGAACGAGGCCATCACCAGCAACGACCTGGTGTGTGCAGCGGTGCTGTCGGGCAACCGCAATTTTGAAGCGCGCATTCACCCCAACCTCAAGGCCAACTTTCTGGCCAGCCCGCCGCTGGTGGTGGCCTACGCCATTGCGGGCACGGTGCTCAAAGACCTGATGACCGAGCCGGTAGGCAAGGGCAAAGGTAAAGATGGGAAGTTGAGGGACATCTACCTGGGCGACATCTGGCCGACCAGCGAAGAGGTACACGCGCTGCTCAAGTTCGCGATGAACGGCAAGGCCTTCCGCGAGAACTACGCCAAGGTCGCCACCGACCCCGGCAAACTGTGGGAAAAGATCAAGGGCGTGAGCGGCACGGCCTACACCTGGCCTGCCAGCACCTACATCGCCGAGCCGCCGTTTTTTGCCCAGTTTGCTCTTGAAAAAGGAGCTGCTGGCGCAAGCCCGTCAAGCGCTACAGGCCAAAATGATGCCAAACTTCCGTCGGTGTGCGGGGCACGCATCATGGCGCTGTTTGGCGACTCCATCACCACCGA
This sequence comes from Acidovorax sp., assembly GCA_030692685.1. Lineage (GTDB taxonomy): Bacteria > Pseudomonadota > Gammaproteobacteria > Burkholderiales > Burkholderiaceae_C > Acidovorax. The sequence continues at coordinate 23,143 of JAUXZO010000051.1, forward strand.
CCACATCTCGCCAGCCGGGTCTATCAAGGAGACATCGCCCGCGGGTCAGTGGCTGCTGCAGCACGGCGTCATGAAGGCGGACTTCAACAGCTACGGCGCCCGCCGTGGCAACCACGACGTAATGATGCGCGGCACCTTTGCCAACGTGCGCATCAAGAACCTGATGCTGCCTGCCACGGCCGACGGATCGCGCGAGGAGGGCGGCGTGACCGTGTTCCAGAACGAAGGCGCGCTGCAAGGCGAAAAGATGTTCATCTTTGACGCTGCCATGCAGTACATGTCGCAAGACACCCCTACCGTGATTTTTGCGGGCGAGGAATACGGCACCGGCTCCAGCCGCGACTGGGCGGCCAAGGGCACGCAGCTTTTGGGCATCAAGGCCGTGGTGGCGCGCAGCTTTGAGCGCATCCACCGCTCCAACCTCGTCGGCATGGGCGTGCTGCCACTGCAGTTCAAGGGCGCGGACTCGTGGGAGACGCTGGGCCTGGTGGGCAACGAAGTGATCGACGTGGTGCCGGACGCAGCACTCACCCCGCAAAGCGATGCACAACTGGTGATCCACCGCGCCGACGGCTCCCGCAAGGAGGTGACGGTGACATTGCGCATCGACACCCCCATCGAGGTGGATTACTACCAGGCCGGGGGCATCTTGCCCTTTGTGCTGCGCCAGCTGCTGGAAGGCTAAGCAGCGCCTGAGACGAACAGGGGAAAGAACGGGGCTTCGGCCCCGTTCTGCATGAACAGGCGCGTCGCGTGAAGTCAACCGGGCACTGGAAAACAGCATGAACCTTCGCCTTACTCGTCGATACACTTGTGACGTTATGTCGATATAAAGCCCGCACACCGTTCCTATGCCGCCCCTGCCCCCCCCTTCGCCCGCGCGGTCGCTGCTATCGGATACGCCTGCCCACACGGTGGTGCTGGTGGTGGTGGTGCTCGCGATGGTGATCGTGCCGCTGGCGCAAATCCTAGGTGATGGGGCAGGTGCCCAGCATGGGCTGGAACCGTTCATGGAGCTGGTGGCCGTGCTGCTGGGGCTGCTGGTGGTGTCGGTGTCGCTGCACACGCTGGAAGCGCGCGAACAGGCGCGGGCCAACGTGCTGGTGATGGGTTTTGGCGTGGCGGCGGCCTGCAACTTTTTGCACGGGGTGCTGGCGCATTCCACCCCGGTGCATCTGCCTGCAGGCACGGCGGATATTTCGCTATGGCTCAGCAGCTGGGCGCGCGTGGCCGAGGTGGTCACGCTGCTGCTGACGGCGCTGCAGGTGGCGACTCCCGGTCCGGCCAAGGGCTGGCTTGCTGCGGCAGCTGGGGTCACGATGCTGCTGGTGGCCTCGGCTCTGGGGTCGCTGCCTGGCTGGTTTGCGCAGGCCGCCGGTGGGGCCCTACGGCAGGTGGTAGCCATGGGCTTTGCCGCTGCGTTGGCCGCGACGGCGATGCTGCTGCACCGCAGCGCGGCCCGGCACGCGCAACCGCGCGAGCGGGTTTTTGCCTGGGCGGCTGGGGCGTTTGCTTGTGGCGAGTTCACCGTGGCGTTGCTGGGTGGGCATTCGCCCGTGGGTGGCCCGCTGGCGCACGGGTTGCGGGTGTTGGCTTATGCGCTGCTGTACCAGGCGGTGTTCAACGCGGGCATCCGCCTGCCGTTTGCCAGGGTGCAAGAGGCCGAGCGCCGCCTGCGCGAGAGCGAAGGGCGCCTGTCGCTGCTGGGGCGCAATCTGCCCCACAGTGTGCTGTTTCAAGTGGTGCGCGAACTGGATGGGCGCTCCAATTTCGTGCACATGGGCGACGCCATCGAGCGGCTCAACGGGGTGACGGCGCAAGAAGTCATGGCCGACCCCGGGGTGCTGTACCGCCAGGTGCTAGAAGAGGACATTTCGCGCCTGCGCCAAGCCGAGCGGCAGTCCTTTCTGACCATGACCAGCCTGGAGGCGGTCTTTCGGGTGCGCCGCACCGATGGCCAGGTGCGCTGGATGCACCTGAGCTCTTCGCCCCGTTTACTGGACGACGACCGGGTGCTGTGGGATGGCGTGCAGACCGATATCACCGCCCACCACCAGGCGGAAGAGACCGCGCACGCCAAGGAGGCGCTGATGGCCAACATGCTGCGCCATATGCCCGGCGGTGTGGCGCGGGTGGATTGCGACATGCGTGTTTTGTATGTCAATGAACAGCAGGCACAGTGGCTGCGCCGGTCGGTCGACGATCTGCTAGGGCAGCGTGTTCAGGACGTCATCCCTGCCGAGCTGATGGCGCGCATGCAGCCCCATTTTGACAAGGCCTTCGCGGGCGAAACCACCGTGTTTGAGAACCGGGTGGATGACCCGGATGGTTTCCAGGTTCGCCACACCACCATCGCGCCCGAGAGCGCAGGCGATGACGGTGTTGTGCCCGCCGTGGTGTTGTTTGCCTACGATCTGACCGCACTCAAGCGTGTCGAGGCTGAGCTGGCCGACCAGAAGGCGCACCTCGCCCGTGTGGTCAATGCCATGCCCGACATGGTGTTCTTGAAAGATGCCAACGGTGTCTACCTGTCGGTCAACCCGGTGTTTGAGCGTTTTGCGGGACGTCCTGAGCGGCAAATTGTGGGCTGCAACGACTATGACCTGACCTCACCCTCCGAGGCGGAGCGCTTTCGCAAATACGACCAGCGCGCCATGCAGGCTTGGCAACCCCTGGTGTATGAAGAAACGCTTACCTTCGCTGAAGACGGCTACCAAGGCCAGTTTGAAACCATCAAGACCCCCATCCGCGACCTGACGGGCCGCGTGACGGGTGTGCTGGGCGTTTGCCGCGACATCACAGACCGCAAGCGGGCAGAACAAGAGATCGAACGCCTGGCGTTCTACGACGCGCTGACAGGCCTGCCCAACCGCCGCCTGCTACTCGACCGGCTGCAACGCTCCATCGCCGCCTGCCAGCGCAGCAAGAACCAGGGCGCCCTGCTGTTCATCGACCTTGATAACTTCAAAGACCTCAACGACACCCTGGGCCACGACATGGGCGACCAGCTGCTGGCCCAAGTCGCCGCCCGCCTGGTCAGCAGCGTGCGCGAAGCCGACACCGTCGCCCGCTTTGGGGGC
>JAUXZO010000054.1 GCA_030692685.1 Acidovorax sp.
CGGGCCAGAAGCCGGTCCAGGTGGGGCAGGGCCAGGCCCTGCAGGGCTTGCTGGCATCCCTCAGAGGCGCTGGCGGCGTAGGGAATGAGCAAATGGGTGGTGTCCGACATGGGCCTATTGTCCGGGATGCCACAATCTGCCCGGCCCGCAGCGTGCATTCCGTACCCTGTGGGCCCTTCTTTCCAAATCCATGCAAATTCCCTACGAACTGGCCCTGGGCTGGCGCTACACACGTGCTGGTCGCGCCACGCGGCGCAATGGCTTTATCTCGTTCATCTCGGGCGTGTCCATGCTGGGCATTGCGCTCGGGGTGGCGGCGCTGATCATCGTGCTGAGCGTGATGAACGGCTTTCAAAAAGAAGTGCGCGACCGCATGCTCAGCGTGGTCTCGCACATCGAAATTTTTGCGCCCCAGGGCGCGGCGTTGGCCGACCCGGCGCTCACACTGGCCGAGGCCAAGGCGAACCCCAATGTCGTGGGCGCTGCGCCCTTTGTGGCTGCGCAGGCGCTGCTTGCGCGCGGCGAGGACATGAAGGGCGCCCTGGTGCGCGGCATTGACCCGGCGCTGGAAGGCTCGGTCACGGACCTGGCTGCCACCAACGAAAAAACGCTCAACCTGCTCGTGCCCGGCGAATTTCGCGTGGTGCTGGGTGGCGAGCTGGCCCGCGCTTTGGGCGTGCGCGCTGGCGATGTGGTCACCTTGATTGCTCCGGCAGGGCAGGTGACCCCGGCGGGTGTGGTGCCGCGCCTCAAGCAGATGACGGTGGCGGGCACGTTTGACTCGGGCCACTACGAATACGACTCTGCCCTGGTGCTGCTGCACCATGAGGACGCCCAGCGCATCTTCCGCCTCGAAGGCCCCACCGGCGTGCGCCTCAAACTCAAAGACCTGCACCTGGCGCGCGAAGTGGCCCAGCAACTGGCGGGCAGCTTGAGCGGCCAACTGCTGATCCGCGACTGGACCCAACAAAACCGCACCTGGTTTGCGGCCGTGCAGCTTGAAAAACGCATGATGTTCATCATCCTCACGCTCATCGTGGCCGTGGCCGCGTTCAACCTCGTCTCCACCCTGGTGATGACGGTGACCGACAAGCGCGCTGACATTGCCATCCTGCGCACGTTGGGCGCCAGCCCCAAAAGCATCATGGGCATCTTTGTGGTGCAGGGCGCCATGGTGGGCGTGATCGGCACGGCCGTGGGCCTGCTTCTGGGCCTTGGCATTGCCTTCAACATCGACGTGATCGTGCCGGCCATCGAAAAAGCGCTGAACGCGAGCTTCTTGCCCAAGGACATCTACCTCATCAGCAAGATGCCGAGCGAACCCCAGAGCAGCGACATCATGCCGATTGGCATCATTTCGCTCGTGCTGGCTTTTGTCGCCACCCTGTACCCCAGCTGGCGCGCCAGCCGTGTGAACCCTGCCGAGGCCCTTCGCTATGAATAATGTAGCTACTAGCGCAATACCATCAAGCGCTGAAGGCCAAAAAGGCTTAAAAAACCAGGTGGTGCTTGAAGCGCGTGGCCTGACCAAACGCTTTACCGAAGGCCGCCTGGACGTGACCGTGCTGCAGGGTGTGGACCTGCAGATCCACGCAGGCGAAACGCTGGCCATTGTGGGTGCGTCGGGCTCGGGCAAAAGCACGATGCTGCACTTGCTGGGCGGACTTGACGCGCCTACGTCGGGCACGGTGCGGCTCAAGGGCGAGGAGCTGTCAGCGCTGTCTGCCGAGCGCCAGGGCCAGATGCGCAACCAGTACCTGGGTTTTATCTACCAGTTTCACCACCTGTTGCCCGAGTTCAGCGCGCTCGATAACGTGGCCATGCCGCTGCGCATTCGCCGCCTGCCGCTGGCGCAATGTCACGCCGAGGCTGAGCGGGTGCTCACCTCCGTGGGGTTGAAAGAGCGTTTGATGCACCGGCCTGCCGAGCTGTCGGGCGGCGAGCGCCAGCGCGTCGCCATTGCGCGCGCGCTGGTCACGCGGCCCGCTTGCGTATTGGCCGACGAGCCCACGGGCAACCTCGACCGCACCACCGCAGATGGTGTGTTCGATTTGATGTTGCAGCTCGCGCGCGACCAGGGCACGGCGTTTGTGATGGTGACGCACGATGAGTCGCTGGCTGCGCGCTGCGACCGCGTGGTGCGACTGGTGTCGGGTCGCTTTACCTAGCGCTTTGCGGCCGCCTGCCTGCCGCCATAGCGCTAGACCCCTGGCGACGTCCTATCACTGCGGCCGCGCTGTTCGCTCTAAGATACTGTAGTTATCTTCGAGGACAGTTCGCACATGACCGTACCTGCCAGTCTTCCTCTCGATGAATCAAGCAGGCTCGAGGCGCTGCGCGCTCTCATGGTGCTGGACACTCCGGCCGAGCCTTTGTTGGACTCCATTGCACGGATGGCGGCCGAGGTTTGCGGTGTGCCTATTGCACTCATCAGCCTGGTCGATGCGGAACGGCAGTGGTTCAAGGCGAATGTGGGATTGACAGGCGTCAACGAGACGCCGCGCGACGTGGCGTTCTGCGCCCACGCGATCTGCACGGATGATGTGATGGAAGTCACCGATGCCACGCAAGACCCGCGCTTTGCAGGCAACCCGCTCGTCACAGGGACACCGGACATCCGTTTTTATGCGGGTGCGCCGCTCATGACGGGTAGTGATGGAAACCGGGTTGGTACCCTTTGCGTGATCGACCGTCAAACCCGCCAGCTCACGCCCGAGCAACGAACCACGCTGCGCTCGCTTTCGGTCATGGCCTCCCAGGCGCTCGACATGCGACGCAACCTGGTAGAGCGCGCCTTCTCGGTGCGACAGGAGTACGAGAAAGCACTGGCCGACAGCGAACAGCGTTACCGCACCATGGTGGAGGCACAGACGGAGCTGCAGTCTCTGGCATGGCCGAATGGAGACTTGTTTTTCGTAAATCAGGCGTACGCCCGGCACTTCTCCATCCAGGCCCATGAGATGGTGGGCGAAAGCCTCTACAACTACGTCCAGCCGTCTGACCGTGATCTGGTGCGCGAGCGCATCGCAGAGGTGTTTCGCATCGAGGGCTCCACGCAGGGCGAAAACGGCATGCTGACCGCAGACGGCACGGAGCGCTGGGTGGCATGGACAAACACGTTCCTGCGCGACAGCCAACAGCGGCCGTGCCTGCACTCGGTGGGCCGAGACATCACGGCCCAGAAGATGGCGGAACGTGCCTTGCTGGCCAGCCAACAACTGCTGGAGCGAACCGGACGCGTGGCCCGGGTAGGAGGCTGGGAGTTCGACGTGCGCAGCGGGGCCGTATCGTGGTCGGCAGAGACACTGCGCATCCACGAAGTGCCGTCCGGTTACCAGCCCGATCTGAAGACGACCCTGAACTTCTATGGTCCTGAAGCGAAGCAGGCCATGGCGGATGCGGTGCGCCGGGCCCTTGATGCCGGTCAGCCGTGGGACCTGGAGCTTCCATTGGTTACCGCGACGGGGCGCCATATTTGGGTGCGCGCCGTCGGCGAGGCTGAGTACGACGGCGATGCAGTGGTGCGCTTGTTTGTTGCGGTCCAGGATGTGACGGAACGGCGTCGCATGGAGCAGCGGGTGGCAGACAGCGAGCGGTTTGTGCGGCTTGTCACCGATGGGCTCCCTATCCGTGTCGGCTACGTGGACCGGCATCTGCGCTTCAGATTTGTGAATCAGGCCGTATGCGACCTTTTCGGGCGCAGCCGTGACGACATCATCGGCCGCACGCGCGACGAACTGGTGGGTGCGCCAACACCCGACGATGTTCGTCTTCGTGTGCAACGCGTTCTCGAAGGCACTGCACAGCGTTTTGAATTCGACGAGGTGCGAGACGGCATTCCGCTGCGCATTGAGAGCCAGCTGGTTCCCGACATCTCCGAGCGCGGCCGGGTCAAGGGGTTCTTCTTTACCGGCATTGACATCACCCAGCGGGCCGAAGCCGAGCGCGGATTGCGCGTGCTGACGGCGATTTTGGAACACACCTCGGATTTTGTCGTTCAGGCCAGCCTGAATGGCCAGGTGACCTACATGAACCCCGCCGCGCGGCGAATCGAGGGGTTCGCGCCAGACGCGGACGTCACCGGGCACATTTTCAGCGAGTTCAACACCCCCGAAACCAATGCCCTGTATGTCTCGGACATCCTTCCCACGGTCCGCACGCACAACGTGTGGGTGGGCGAAACCACCGTGTATGGCGCTCAAAAACAAGAGATCCGGGTAAGTCACATGGTGATGGCGCACCGTGATCTGAATGGTCGAGTCCAGCACTTCTCTGCCATCATGCGCGATATCTCCGAGGCCGTGCGGGCGCGCCAGGCGCTGATGCGACAAACCGCCACGCTGCGTTCCATCACGGAGGCCTTGCCGTCGCAGGTATCGGTAGTGGGGGCCGATCGGCGGTTCCAGTTCGTCAACAGCGCCTTTGAGCGGTGGTACGGCCTGGCCCGCGACCAGATCATCGGACGCACGTTGGAAGACCTGTGGGGTGCTGCGGCGTACAGCCGCCTGAATCCGCTGGTCACCCGTGCGCTTATGGGCGAGACACTGACCTTTGATGAGGACTTCCCCGACCGGGATCCGCCCAGCAATGTCACCGTCCACCTCATCCCTCTTTGGTCCGACCATGGCCAGGTGGACGGATTCGTGTCCATGGCGCAGGACGTGACCAGCCACCGCCAGGAGGCGGGTCGGTTGCTTGAGCTCGCGCAGCGCGATCCGCTGACGGGGTTGCTCAACCGGGCGGGGCTTCAGGCGTATGTGCAGCACAGATTGATGGAAGGCGCGGGCCCGCTGCTTGCCATGCTGTGCATCGACTTGGACCATTTCAAGCCCGTCAATGACGAGCACGGGCACCTTGTGGGTGACCAGCTGTTGCAGATGTTTGGAGAGCGATTGCGGATGCTGGTTCGCCCCACGGATGCAGTGGCCCGTCTCGGCGGCGATGAGTTCGCCTTGCTGCTCAACGGGGTGCGGGAGCGCTCGCACGCCGAGTCGGTGGCGCGAAAGATTGTGGATGCTGCACATGTGCCATTCGAGCTGGGCACCCTTCGGCTGTCCGTGGGAGCCAGTGTTGGATTGGCGCTTGGACTGAACGCTGGGCAAGGGTTTACCGATCTCATGGCCCGGGCTGACAGGCATCTGTATGCGGCCAAGCGCTCAGGGCGCGGCCGACTGAGCATGGGCGAGCCTCCAGAGGTGGAGTGAAGCGGGCCGGGGTTTTACAAAAAAGCACCAGGCGCGATGCTCCAGCACTGGCCGGTGGTGCGAGCGCCCCAACGCGTTACATCACCCGGCCATACCACCACACCGAGAGCCCGGCGGCCAACAGTGCCAACGCTGCGCCGACGAGGGCAAGTAACGCGGATATTTCCGTCTCTTTCTTCTCCACTGTCAGCCGCGAACTCAGCGTTTCGTACACCTTCTTCAAGTCGGCCGCCGTGGCCGCATGAAAGTATTCGGCGTTGGTGCGTGTGGCCACGGCCTTCAGGGTTTCTTCGTCCAGCCGCACCCGCATCGACCAGCCTTCAAAGCCGATGGTTTCGCCCTGCAGTGTGCCCACGCCCACGGTGTACACGCGCACGCCGCGGTCGGCGGCCCATTTGGCGGCTTCGAGGGGGTCGACCCCGGTGGTGCGCTGGCCGTCCGTCAGCATGATGATGGCGGCGGAGTTGTAGGAGCCGGGTGCGACGGGGGTGAAGGATTTGGCCGGGTCTTGCTTGCCGATCTCGTCAATGGGCCGGGGGCGCATGGCCTGGCGGCCGCCCAGGGCCGATATGTCGATGCCCGCGTCAGGAAATAGGGTGGCCAGCGACAGCATGATGCCGTTGCCGGTGGCGGTGCCCCGCTGCAGCTGAAAGCTGTCGATGGCTTTCACCAGATCGTCCCGGCTCTGGGTGGGCAGCTGGGCCAGTTGCGCGCTGCCCGCAAACGCCACGATGCCCACGCGCACGTGGCGGGGCAGCTCGGCAATAAAGGCTTTGGCGGCGTTTTGCGCGGCCGTCAGGCGGTCGGGCTCTACATCCGTGGCGCGCATGCTGCCGGAGACATCCATGGCCAGCATGATGGTCTGGTCCTGCGAGGGAAGGGTGATGATGGCCAGCGGGCGCGCGGCGGCCAGCAGCAAGGCGATCAGCGCCAGCAGAAACAGCGCGGGCGGAATGTGGCGGCGCAGGTGCTGGCCGGGGCCCATGGCCTCGCGCACCAGGGACAGGCTCGAGTAGCTGAGCGCCGTTTTTTTGCGCCGGTGCAGCAGCCACCAATACAGCAGCACCAGCACAGGGATTACCAGCATCAGCCAGAGCAGGGTGGGCCAGAGAAAAACCATGGTGGAGTGTCCTTGGGGCGTGGGGGCGGTGGTGGGCGGCGTGGGGCGACTTACGCGGCCACCGGTTCGGCGGTCCACGCCAGAGACGTCGCCAGAGGGCGGCGCACGCGGCGCTGGCGCATGTCCATAAAACGCAGCAATGCATCTACCAGGTCGTCGTCGGTGCACAGCTCAAGGGTGTCGGCCCCCGCTTTGGTCAAACCTTCGCGCAGCACGGCCTCGCGCTGGGCGGCCAGGCGGGCAAACCGGTGGCGAAAGCCCGCGTCGTGCGTATCCACCTGCAGCTGCTCGCCGCTTTCGGCATCGCGCAGGGTCACCAGGCCCACATCGGGCAGCTCCAGCTCCAGCGGGTCGAGCAGGCGCACCGCCACCACGTCGTGGCGTTGGGCCAGCTGGGCCAGGGGCTTTTCCCAACCCGGGGCGCTGATGAAGTCAGACACGACAAACACCGTGGACCGGCGGCGCAGGTTGGCCATGCCCGTTTGCAGCAGCCGATGCAGTTCGGTGGCGCCGCCGCCTTGTTTGGATTTGCCGGTAGCGGGGGCAGGCGGCGTCAACAGCCGGTGCACCAGATGCAGCACATGCGCGCGGCTGTTGCGGGGGGGCAAAACGGTGTCCACCGCGCGGGCCGCCGTATTGCCTGCGCCGTACAGCATGGCGCCGACGCGGTTGCCGTGGCGCGTTAGCAGGCGCGCCAACACGGCCACAAAGCCGGTCAGGATGTCGCGCTTGGCATTGCCTTGCGGCCCGAAGTTGATGGACGGGCTCAGGTCCAGCAGAAACCAGGCCGACATTTCGCGGTCTTCAGTGAACACCCGCACATGGGGGACGTTCAGCCGCGCGGTCACGTTCCAGTCGATGTGGCGCACATCGTCATGGGGCTGGTATTCGCGCAGGTCGGCCAGGTCCAGACCACCGCCGCGCATCAGCGTGCGGTAGTCGCCCTGAAGCAGGCCGTCCAGGCGCCGGATCACCTTCCATTCCATTTCGCGCAGTAGACGGTCCGCCTGCCCGGGCAGGGTGGGCAGCGTGCGGGGGGCCGCGGCGGGTGTGGTGCTCATGGTGGGAAAGCGCAGGTCGCTTTCAGGCGGCCTTCTGCTCGTGGTGCAGGGGGCGCGCAGGCGCGGGAATCTTGGCCATGATGCGGGCGATCAGCGCATCGGCATCCAGGCCTTCAGACAAGGCCTCGTATGACAACGCCACGCGGTGGCGCAGCACATCGGCGGCCAGGTCGGTCATGTCTTCGGGCAGCACATAGTTGCGCCCGCGCAGCATGGCCAGCGCCTGGGCGCCTTCGGCCAGGGCGATGGTGGCACGGGGGCTGGCGCCGCAGCTGATGTAGTCGGTCAGCTCCTTGAGGCCATGTTTGGCAGGCATGCGGGTGGCGGCCACCAGCTTGACGGCGTACTGCAGCATGGAGGGGTCCACATACACGGTGCGGCACTCGGCCTGCAGTGCGGCCAGCTGGGCGGTGGTGGCCACGGGCAGCACCTGCACGGGCAGATCCAGTGCGCGCTGGGCGATCACGAACTCTTCTTCCTCGGTAGGGTAAGAGAGCAGCACCTTCATCATGAAGCGGTCTACCTGGGCTTCGGGCAGTGCATAGGTGCCTTCGGTCTCAATGGGGTTCTGCGTGGCCATCACCAGAAAGGGCTCGGGCACCTTGTGCGTCTCGCCCGCAATCGTCACCTGACGCTCCTGCATCACCTCCAGCAACGCGCTCTGCACCTTGGCCGGAGCGCGGTTGATTTCGTCGGCCAGCAGCAGGTGCGTGAAGACGGGGCCCAGCGTGGTGCTGAACTCGCCGGTCTTCTGGTTGTACATGCGTGTGCCCACCAGATCGGCGGGCACCAGGTCGGGCGTGAACTGGATGCGTTTAAAGCTGCCCTGGATGGTGCTGGCCAGCGTTTTGACGGTGAGGGTCTTGGCCAGCCCTGGAACGCCTTCCACCAGCAGGTGGCCTTGCGCCAGGATGGCCACCATCACGCGTTCTAAAAACCGGTCCTGGCCGACCACCACGCGTTTGACTTCGTAGAGCACCTGCTCCATCAGGGTGGCGGTGTTTGATGTGGTTTCCATGAGTTTCCTTGTTTGTCAGTGATCCACAAGGCATCCTAAAAAGGAGGCATCCCGACTGCCGAAGCGGCGTTTTCGATGGGCACGGCAAACCCAATGCCGATGAAGGTGCGTGCAGAGGTCGGGTTGAGGATGGCGGTGACGATGCCCACCACCTCGCCATCCATGGTGACCAACGGTCCCCCTGAATTGCCAGGGTTGGCTGCGGCATCGAACTGGATCAGGTTGCTGAGCTGGCGTTTTCCCTCGGGCGAGGTGAACTCCCGTTTGAGCCCCGACACCACACCCGCCGAAGCGGATGGTCCGATACCGAACGGGAAGCCCACGGCCACCACCTGATCGCCAGCGCGCAGGTCTTGGGTGGACCGGATGGGCGCTGCCTCGAGATCGTCGGGCACCTTGTGTGCCTGCAGCACCGCCAGGTCGTTCTCGGGCTGCGCACCGGTAATGCTGGCGGTGGTTTCCAGCCCGTCGTGGAAGGTGATGGCAATGCGGTCTGAGCCCAGCACCACGTGCAGGTTGGTCAGGATGATTCCCTTGTCCACAATGACAACTCCGGTGCCCACGCCCCGTTCCACTTCTTCCTTGCCGTTTTTGCTGCGGCCGTAGCCCACCACACGCACCACAGACGGTGCAATCGCATCCACCGCGCGCGCGGCTGCCGAGGGCAGGGTGGTGGTCTCCAGCGTGCGTAGCACGGCGGCGTCGATGTCTTCCTGGGTGATCTTGCGGTCAGTAGGGCGCTGGTGCAGCCACAGGCTGGTGATGAGTAACGCGGCGAGCAGCAACACCACCGACCACAAGGTGTGCAGGTGGCGTTTGGAGATGCTGGTCGCACCGGTCGGCGTCACGGGCGCTGCGGTTGGCAAGGCGTCGGCAAGGGCCTCTGCAGCGGTGGCGGCTATCGGTGCGGCTGCGCCCTGGGCGGGGCGGCGCGCATTGCGGGAGCTGCTGTAGAGGGCGGGCCGGGGCATCCTGTCACCTTTACTTACGCCGCAAACGGGCGCACGGTTTTACGGTAGCACGGATCGACGCCAAATGCACTTACAGGGTTTCATCGGGCATCATCCCAGCATGACTGTATGGATCGATACCCACTGCCACCTGGATGCGCCCGAGTTTGATGCCGACCGCGACGCCGTGCGCGGCGCGGCGACCCGCCAAGGCGTAGGCCACTGTGTCATCCCTGCGGTGGAACGCAGCAACTGGGATACGGTTCGGTTATTGGCACACCAGTATGGGGATAGTTATGCGCTGGGGATCCATCCGCTGTACACGGGGCGTGCCGACGATGGTGATGTTGCGTTGCTCGCCGAAATGTTGAGGCAGCACGTTGCTGATCCGCGCCTGGTAGCCATTGGCGAGATCGGACTCGACTACTTTGTGCCGGGGCTGGACCCGGTGCGGCAAGAGCGCTTTTACCGCGCCCAGTTGCAGCTGGCCCGCCGGTTTGACCTGCCCGTGATCTTGCATGTGCGCCGCTCTGCGGACAAGTTGCTCAAGGGGTTGCGCGACTTGCCTGTACAAGGCGGAATTGCCCATGCGTTCAACGGCAGTCTGCAGCAGGCAAAAGCGTTTGTGGATATGGGCTTCAAACTCGGGTTTGGAGGCGCTGCCACGTACGACCGCGCTCTGCAGTTGCGTCGTCTGGCGGCCGAACTGCCCGCCGATGCCTTGGTGCTGGAAACCGACGCGCCTGATATCCCTCCTCACTGGCTGTATGTCACGGCTGCGGAGCGATCCGCAGGGCATCCGCAGGGGCGCAATGCGCCGGCAGAGTTACCGCGCATCGCGGAGCAGGTGGCCCAGCTGCGCGGCGAGCCCTTGGACCAGTTGGCCCAGACCACCACACGCAATGCGGTGTCGGCCTTGCCCAGGCTGGCGGGGCTGGTGCTTTGATGGGGCTTTGATCGGCCGGGGAAATCATCACCGCAGTGTCTCTGCAGCGACATCAGCAAGCCATTTGCAAGCCATTTGCAAGTGTATGGAAGGGGCAATACGGGGTCGGTAGTATTTGACCGGTTGCGCCAACAACCAACGTACCCCGTGCACCCCGTGGGTGGCCCTTGATAGACCTTTGAACACCCGATGAAACGACGCCTGCTTGGCTTGATGCCCACACCTGAAGCGCTGCGCAGAAACCGCTGGCTGCGCTGGTTGGGCCCCGCTTTGCACCACCCCCGTCTGTGGCACATGAGCCGCCGTGGCATTGCCATGGGCATGGCGCTGGGTGTGTTCTTCGGTTTGCTCATCCCGATTGCCCAGATCCCTTTTGCAGCCGGGGCTGCTGTGGTGCTGCGTGCCAACGTACCTGCGGCGGTGGCCAGCACGCTCGTGACGAATCCCGTTACCTTTGGCCCCGTCTACTACGCCGCGTGGCGACTTGGCAGCGCAATTTTGGGCGAGCCCGTGCGCCCAGGTGAGGAGCCCCCACTGCCTGACGCCGAATTGGAAGCGTCGCCCGAGCAAGGGTGGTGGGAGACGCTGGTGCAGCGCCTGCGCAGTGTGGGCAAACCCTTGATGCTGGGGCTGGCGCTGGTGGCGACTGGTGTGGGGTTGCTCACCTACCTGCTGGTGACGTGGATCTGGTTTGTGAAGGTGAAATGGTCCCGCCGCAAACGGCGTACACGCATCGGGCTGGGTGCCGACAACCCGTGAGCTCGGGCCGTCAGAACGACCCCAGCGCGGAGCCCAGGGCCACTACCACCACCAATGCCACCAGCGGTATGGCCACGGCCACCACAAAGATGTCGAGGTAGGACTGCCGGTGGCTCAGCTTGCAGATCGACAGCAGGGTTATCACTGCGCCGTTGTGGGGCAAGGCGTCAAGCCCGCCCGTGGCGATGGCCGTGACCCTGTGCAACAGCTCGGGCGAGATCCCTGCCGCATCGCCCATGGCCAGCCATGCGGCCCCCAGCGTCTGCAGTGCGATGCTCATACCACCCGATGCCGACCCGGTAATACCGGCCAGCACATTGACCGCGATGGACAGTGAAATCAGCGGATTGCCAGGTGCGATGCCCAGCACCGCGTCCCGGATCAGGCCAAACCCGGCCAGCGAAGCGATGACAGCCCCATACCCGACCTGCGAGGCCGTGTTCATCAGCGGCAGCACCGCTGCGCTGGCACCATCGCCCAGCGTGTCTTTGAGCCGTGGCAGCCGCGGCCGCTCCAGCACCACCAGCAGCACGATGGCGCCAAACAGCGCCGCTGTGACCGCCCACAGCCCGCGCACAGCCTGCACGGTGGTGGCACCAAACTTCGCTTGCGCCAGGTAATGGGTATCCATGGCCGGAAAAAACCAGGTTGACAACGCATAGTTGAGTACGATCACCAGTGCGATGGGTGCCATGGCCCTCGCAAAGGGCGGGGTGGCAAAGGCGGTCTCTGTGGGTAGAGCGCTTGGCGCATCGCGTTCGGAGCGCGGTGTATTTGTGACCGGTGCGTCATCGGCGTCGTAGCCTTCGCCCCGAGACTGGGCCGAAGCGGCACGCGCCAGCAGCCACCAACTGCCCAGGCCCACCATCACGGCCCCCGCAATGAGGCCAAGGCCCGGTGCTGCAAAAGGGGTCGTGCCGAAGAACGGCATGGGAATCGCGTTTTGAATGGCGGGGGTGCCTGGCAACGCCGTCATGGTGAACGTGAACGCCCCCAGCGCAATGGTGGCTGGCATCAGGCGCCGCGGCAGCTTGGCCTGCTGGAACAAGGCTGCCGCGATGGGATACACCGCAAATGCGACGACGAACAGCGACACACCGCCATACGTCAGTACCGCACAGGCCGCCACAATGGCCACCAATGCCCGTTCGACCCCCAGCACCCCCACAATGCCCTGCGCAATGGCGCTGGCTGACCCGCAGGCTTCCATGAGTTTGCCAAACACTGCGCCCAGCAGAAAAAGGGGGAAGAATGCCACCACGAACCCGCCCAATGCCGGCATGAAGACCTGGGTGTAACTGGCCATGAGAGGCGCATCGGCGCTGAACAATGTGGCCACCAGTGCCATCAACGGGGCCAGCAGCAACACGCTTACCCCGCGGTAGGCCAGAGCGATCAGCAGGCTGAGAGAGACAAGAATGCCGAGGATACTGGTCATGAAGAAATGTGGGGCGCGTTGTGCGTGCTGAAAAGACGTTTCATCGTACGGCCCGCGAGGTGCTGCTTCTTGATGCATATCAAGACCCGGGTTTGAAGCCCTTCCCATAACGGCCTGGGCCTGACACATTTGCAGTGAGCGGGTTGCAGCGCTGGGTTGCAGCCCCGCCCAAAACTCCAACCTCCGCGGTCCCCATTCATTCTCGTCAAAGGGAGACATGAGCATCGACACACTTTCTGCTGCCTCCGCCTCCACGGTTTCGTGTGAAGAGTGGTTGTGCCTGCCTTTGCTGCTCAAAGAGCCATTCGCCGAGTTCGCAGCCCTGCTTTTGGTTTGCGCACTGGTGGGCGCGTTGTTTGTGCGCCTGCGCCAGCCTGTACTGATTGCCTACATCGTAGTGGGTGTGGCTGCAGGCCCTGCAGGTTTTGGGCTGGTGCAGGCACACGACCAGGTGGATCTGTTGGCCCAGATCGGCGTAGCGGTGCTGCTGTTTGTGGTGGGGCTCAAGCTCGATCTGCAGCATGTCCGCCACATTGGCCCCGTAGCGCTCGCCACCGGCTTGGGGCAGCTTGTGTTCACCATCGTGTTTGGGTTTGTCTTGGTGTTGCTTTTGGGCAAGGGTTGGGTTGAGGCGCTGTATGTAGCGGTGGCACTGACGTTCTCTAGCACGATCATCATCGTCAAGCTGCTGTCCGACAAGCGCGAGCTGGATTCGCTGCACGGGCGCATTGCCGTGGGGTTCCTCATCGTGCAGGATTTGGCGGTGGTATTGGCCATGATGGCAGTGAGCACCCTGCGCGCGGTAGAGGGCGCTGACGGTTCCGCCGATCACGCAACGGTGGTGGTGTCGCTGCTGGGGCGACTGTTGGCGGTGGCTGCGCTCATGTTTGTGTTGATGCGTTGGGTGCTGCCGCGTGCCATCGCGCTGATGGCACGTTCGCAAGAACTGCTGCTGCTCTTTGGTGTGGCTTGGGGCATCGCCCTCGCGGCGCTGGGAGAATCCGTCGGGTTCAGCAAAGAAGCAGGCGCTTTTCTGGCGGGATTTTCGCTGGCGTCCACGCCGTACCGCGAAGCGCTCAGCGCCCGCCTGACCGGGCTGCGCGATTTTTTGTTGCTGTTCTTTTTTATCGATCTGGGATCCAAGCTGGACTTTTCGAGTCTGGGCGCCGAGGTGGTGCCGGCGGCGGTGTTGTCGACTTTTGTGCTGATTGGCAACCCGCTCATTGTGATGGCGATCATGGGTTACATGGGGTATCGCAAGCGCACTGGGTTCATGGCCGGGCTCACGGTAGCGCAGATCAGCGAGTTTTCCATCGTGTTTGTGGCGATGGGGATTTCGCTGGAGCACGTGGGCGTCAGCGCGCTAAGCCTGACCACCCTGGTGGGTGTGGTCACCATCACGCTGTCCACCTACATGATCTTGTATTCGCAGCCTTTGTATGAACGGTTGATGCCCTGGTTGTCAGTATTTGAACGAAAACGTCCGTTTCGGGAGCTGGCAGTGGAGCAACAACCACGCAGCGGTGCCGATGTGCAGGTGGTGGTTGTGGGGCTGGGGCGCTATGGAGCCCGGCTGCTGAATCGCCTGGGTGAAGCAGGCACCGCGGCGCTGGGCGTGGACTTTGACCCCGAAGCCGTGCGCACCCTGCGCAAAAAGGGATTGCCCGTGCGTTTTGGAGACGGCGAGGACCCGGACTTCATGGAAACGCTGCCCCTGGCGGAGGTTCGCTGGGTAGTCAGCAGCCTGCCTCAGTGGGAGTCGAACCGGGCGCTGTTGAGCGCGCTGCAGGCCGCAGGCTATCGCGGGCGCGTGGCCGCTGTGGTGCGTGATGCCGCGCATGGCCGCCTGCTCAAGGCCGCCGGCGTGGCCATGGTGCTCAACCCCTTTGATGATGCGGCGGATCATGCTGCGCGCGAACTCTCGGCATTGCTGGCTGATCGGGAGAATTGATGATGCCTTCGCCCCTTCCTCTGACACCCCTGCGCTCGGTGCTGTGCGCGACGGACCTCGAATCGGACTCCGGTTGTGCCGTTGCACGCGCAACATGGCTGGCCCGACAACACGGTGCGGAACTGCATGCGCTACACGTGGTGGGTGGTTCGGCTATGGACTCCTTGCGGCAGTGGCTGGGCGCTGAGTCATCTGCAGAGCAGGCGCTGGTTGCCCGTGCACGGGATGATCTGAACAAGATGTTGGCGCCCGTGCTGCATGCCGCTGGCGTCCGCGCCCACGCCGTGGTGTTGACGGGGGCTGTGCCTGACCAGGTGATAGCGGCGGCGCACCGTGTGGGGGCAGAGTTGCTGGTGGTGGGAGCAGGGCGGACCAAAGTGCTGCGCCGCGTGGTGCTGGGTTCCACCGCAGACCGCCTGCTGCGCCGGGGACACCGTCCGGTGCTGGTGGCCAGGCAGGCTGCGGTGGGCGACTATGCCCGCGTTCTGGTGGCTGTGGATTTTTCGTGTTGGAGTCCCGGGTGCCTGGCCTGGGCACAGCGCATCGCGCCGCAGGCCCATTGCGTGCTGCATCACGTGTGGAGTGTTCCGTTTGAAGAAAAGCTGCGGTTTGCTGGCGTGGATGAGGCAACGGTACAGGCGTACGAACAGGCAGCCCAGGCCGCTGCCCATCGCCGCTTGCATGACCTCGCCGCGCAAGCGGGCCTCAGTGCCTCGGCATGGACCCCCAGTCTCGTGCGCGGGGACGCGGGGCTGGCCACCGTGCAGTCGGCGCAAGAGCTGGACTGCGATCTCATCGTGATCGGAAAACATGGTGGGAACGCCGCACAGGATTTGCTCCTCGGCAGCGTCACGCGCCAGATCCTTTGCGAATCAATGCAGGATGTTCTCGTCACCACGCAGGCCGCGCATACGCCATGAATGCTGGCGCGCGGTTGGCCGCGTGTATCGCACTGGCGGCACTGGTGGCGTGGTGGGCCCCGCCCGAAGGCCAACTGCAACTGGGCCTTGCGCTGTTTGTGTTGATTGGTGGGCTGTGGGTGACGCAGGCGCTGCCGCTGGCGGTGACAGCGTTGGCCGTGCCGCTGTTGGTCGTGCTGACGGGGCTGATGCCTGTGCGGCAGGCGTTGGCACCGTTTGCACATCCGGTGATTTTTCTGTTTCTGGGAGGCTTTGCGCTGGGCGCGGCCTTGTCCCGCCACGGCATCGACCGGGCCCTGGCACACGGTGTACTGCGTCTGGCCCGCGGGCACCGGTTGACGGCGGTGCTGTTGCTGGGCGGCCTCTGCGCCGTGATGTCCATGTGGATGAGCAACACGGCCACCGCGGCCATGATGGTGCCCCTGGCGCTGGGTCTGCTGCACCGTGACGACGGAGACCCGGCGCAAGCTGCAGGTCCACGCGAGCAGGCGTTCGTTTTGCTTGTGCTGGCCTACAGCGCCAGCATTGGAGGAATCGCCACCCTCGTAGGCAGTCCGCCCAATGCCATTGTTGCAGCACAAATGGGCATTGGTTTTGCACAGTGGATGCGCTTGGCCTTGCCCATGGCGCTCTTGTTGTGGCCGCTCATGGTCCTGGTGCTGTATACCGTCCTGCGGCCCGCGCTGGGTGGTCGCGTTGCAGTGGCGACAGAGTCAATGGAGTGGACCCGGGAGCGTTGCCTTGTTGTGATCATTTTTGGTTTTACCGCCGTGGGCTGGGTGGGCGGGGTGCCGCTCGCTGCCCATTTGGGTGTCGAATCCGACATTGACACGGTGGTGGCGCTCCTGGCCATCGTGGCGCTGGCGCTGGCCGGGGTTCTGGGCTGGAAAGATATCGAACGGAACACCCAGTGGGGGGTGCTGTTGCTGTTTGGGGGAGGACTCGCGCTCAGCGAAGTCATGGCCGCGACGGGCGCTAGTGGTTATCTGGCAGCGGCCTTAGTGGCGGGCTTCGAGCAAGCGTCGGTTGCGGTGCTGTTGGTGGCCATGGTCGTATTTGTGGTTTTGTTGACAGAAATCGTGAGCAACACCGCCAGTGCGGCGTTGTTGTTGCCGGTTTTTCTTCCCGTCGCCGTAGCCATGGGGCTGCCTCCCGTTGCCGTTGGAACCGCGATTGCGGTGGCGGCATCTTGCGCTTTCATGCTGCCTGTGGCCACCCCACCCAACGCCATTGTCTTTTCGACTGGCCTTGTTCCCCAGGGCACCATGATGCGATGCGGTTTATGGCTCAACGCTGTGTGCATTGTCACAATCACGGCCATGGCTTTGTGGGGTTGGGCATGATTTTGTGGGGAATTCTCGCCAGTGTGGTGGGTGGGTTGGGCCTGTTTTTACTGGGCATGACGATGATGACCGACGGCCTGCGTCTGGCAGCAGGCCCGGCGCTGGAGCGTATTCTGGCCGGCGCCACGCGCACCCGTGCTCACGCCCTGGGGTCGGGAATGCTGGTCACGTCCCTGGTGCAATCTTCCAGTGCGGTGACAGTTGCCACCATTGGTTTTGTGAACGCGGGGCTGCTGCCACTTGGGGCTGCTCTGTGGGTGCTGTTCGGCGCCAATGTGGGCACCACCATGACGGGGTGGATCGTGGCACTGGTGGGGCTCAAATTCAAGATTGAAGCGCTGGCCCTGCCGCTTCTGGGGCTGGGTGTGGTGATGCGGCTGACCGGCGAGGGTCAGCGCCGTGGCGCCTTGGGCTCGGCGCTTGCGGGTTTTGGGCTGCTGTTCATGGGCATTGCGATGCTGCAGCAGTCTTTCATTGGGCTTGCTGGTCAGGTCACGCTGCCACGGGGCGAGGGAGTGCTTGCCGTTATGGCGCAGGTGGGCATCGGGGCACTGATGACGGTGCTGATGCAGTCTTCCAGCGCTTCCATGGCCATTGCATTAACGGCTGCGCAGGAAGGGCTTTTGACACCACAGGGGGCCGCCGCAGTGGTCATCGGCTCCAACGTGGGCACCACGGTGACGGCCGTGCTGGCCACGCTGGGAGCCACCGCCAACGCGCGCCGTGCGGCTGCGGCCCATGTGCTTTTCAACGGCATCACTGGTGCGGTAGCGCTGCTGCTGTTGCCCTGGCTGGTGCCCGCGATATCTGTGGTCCGCGAAGCGCTGGACCTACCGGCCGACCCGGCCGCCAAGTTGGCACTCTTCCACACCCTCTTCAATTTAATGGGGATATTGTTGATGTGGCCACTGGCTGGGCCCCTGGCGCGCTGGCTTCAGCAACGCTTCAAGGCCCGCGAAGAAGATGAAGCCCAGCCCCAGCACCTCGACGATAACGTGCTGGCGGTGCCATCGCTGGCACTCGATGCACTGGATCTGGAAGTGGCCCGCATGGGGCATGTAGCTGTGCGCATGGCCCGTTCGGCGCTGCACGGGGCCTCAGCACAAGCCCTGGCACGCGACCAGTACGTTGTCGCTCAGCTGGATGCGGCTGCGGAGTCTTTTGTCGAACGCATGAACCGCACGGCCATGTCTCAGCGCACCAGCGAGCGACTGGCAAAGGTGTTGCGCGTGCAGCGCTACCATCAGACCACCGCCCAAAGAGCTGTTGACGCAGCGCCACTGACAGGCCTGTCTGAAGGCTCGGTCAGCGCCCTGCATGGGGTGCTGGTGCAGCAGACGGATGCGTTGCTGGCGCTGTGTGATCCCATGGCTGGGGTGGTAAGCACCGCGCTTGTCGCGGCCCATGCCACCGCCATGGAGCTGTCGTACCAAGACCTCAAGGCTGAACTGCTTGCGGCGGGGGCACAAGGCCAGTTGCGCCTGACTGCGATGGAAGACACGCTGCGCCGCCTGAGTGCTTTGCGACACGCAGCGCAGCAAGCCGTGAAGGCGCGCACTCGCAGGGACGCGAGTGGGATCGAAGCGGCGGAAGATGAGGCGCCTGCGCCGACGCCGTACGCGGACTCCGCAACACCTACAGCGCCGCAAGAGGCACAACAAGCGCGAGAGGTGCTGGAGCGATGACACCGAAGGTTTCGGTCGGTGAGCGGCTGTCGGGATTGCCACCCGTGGTATCTCCGCAGACAAGGGTGTTGATACTGGGCAGCTTCCCGGGCATCGCGTCATTGCGTGCGCGGCAGTATTACGGGCACCCGCAAAACCATTTTTGGCGCATTTTGCAGGTTCTGTGGCCGCAGGATGTTTTACCGCCCGCCCCGGGCAGCTACGCCGAGCGGTGCCAATGGCTGCTCGATCACCGCCTGGGGGTGTGGGACGTATACGCCAGCTGCGTGCGCGAGGGCAGCTTGGACACCTCTATCCGCGAAGCCCTCGTCAATGACTTTGCCTCGCTGCGCGCGCATTGCCCCGGGCTGAGCGCCATTGCTCACAATGGGGCTGAAAGCTTCAAGCACGCCCCTCAGGTGCTGTGCAGCTTGCAGGTGCCTGCAGTGGACGCGGCCAATACGCCCATCGAATCCATTAAGCTGCCTTCCACCAGTCCGGCAAATGCCTCCTGGAGTTTTGAACGTAAATTGGCTGCCTGGGCTGATCTGATGGCCCGGCACGGATTGTTGTGAATGACCCGAAAAAAAGAGAAAACGATAGAACTGCCGGAAGTTAGCGTGTCGGACGATGGCGAGGTGCGCCATCTGCATCTGGGAACGCCGTGGATTCAAGGCTCCATGCGTGTCGACCAGCCGTTCGAGATTGAGCTGGAATATGTACAGCGCATGATGGTGTGGTTGTTGTTTGCCGACCCGGCCCAGGTGTCCAAGGGACACGCGATGCAGCTGGGCCTCGGGGCCGGGGCTATCACCAAGTTTTGTCACAAAAAGCTGCGGGTGTGCACCACCACGATTGAACTGAACCCCCAGGTGCTGACCGTGTGCCGCCAATGGTTCAAGTTGCCGCCCGACGGCCCCAAGCTGCGCGTGGTGATTGCCGATGCCGCGCAGGAGATCAAGAACCCGATGTGGCTGGGCACGGTGGACGCGCTGGCGGTAGACCTGTATGACCACGAGGCGGCCGCTCCCGTGCTCGATAGCCCCGACTTCTATGCCGATTGCCGTGCCTTGCTGACCGAAACTGGCAGCATGACCGTCAACCTGTTCGGCCGGGCATCCAGCTTTGATCGCAGCTTGAAAAGCATGGCCCAGGCTTTTGGTGAAGACGCTTTGTGGGCGTTCAAGCCCACGCGTGAAGGCAATACCGTGGTGTTGGCCCAGCGGACGCCCCTGCGGCCAAAGCGCACCGAGCTTGCCGCTCGGGCCGAGGCCATTCAGGCCCGATGGGGCCTGCCCACCAGCAAATGGCTGCGGGTGTTCAAACCCGTGGCCGCATGAGCTGCGACGCTGCTCCGTGGCGCACGCCAACCAAGGATTGAAATGAAAGCGAATTCAGTGTCCACCCCGCCTGCTACGCCGACGCCCTATGTGGGGCCGGTGGACTGGCGCCGCATGGTTGGCTGGCTCAGTGATGACGGCGTGATCTCCCCCGAAGAGGCCCAACGCACCGTCGCGCGTTGCTCGCAGGCCGAGAGCTCGCAACATGCCTTGGTGCGCCTGGCCAACGTGGCCATGGCGCGCGCCAGTGATGGCAAGCCGCTGGACATCGAAGCGCTGTCCGAGTACCTCGCCAAACGTGCGGGCCTGCAATATTTGCGCATTGACCCTTTGAAGGTGGATGTGGGCCGCGTGTCTGACACCATGAGCGCTACCTATGCCGAGCGGCACAAGGTGCTGCCGGTGCAGGTGACCACCAAGGAGGTGGTGGTAGCCACGGCAGAGCCCTTTATGGATGACTGGGTAGCCGAGGTGGAGCGCCAGTCCCGGCGCACCGTGCGCCGCGTGGTGGCCAGCCCCGTGGATATTCACCGGTTCACTGCGGAGTTTTTTGCGTTGGCCAAATCGGTGCGCGCTGCACAAAAGGCTGGGGGCGCGTCGGGCGGCAGCAGCTTTGAGCAGTTGGTAGAGCTGGGCAAAAGCAACAAGCAGCTTGACGCCAACGACCAGGGCGTGGTCAAGGTGGTGGACTGGCTCTGGCAATACGCGTTTGATCAGCGCGCTAGCGACATCCATCTGGAGCCGCGGCGCGATCAGGGCGTGATCCGGTTCCGTATCGACGGGGTGCTGCACCCCGTCTACCAGATGCCCATGGGCGTGCACAACGCCATGGTGTCCCGCATCAAGCTGCTGGGCCGCATCGATGTGGTCGAAAAGCGCCGTCCTCAGGATGGCCGCATCAAGACCCGCAACCAGCGCGGAGATGAGGTGGAAATGCGACTTTCCACGCTGCCCACCGCGTTCGGCGAAAAAATGGTGATGCGGATTTTTGACCCCGACAACGCCGTCAAAGACCTGGACGCATTGGGTTTTGCCCAGCACGACGCGCAGCGCTGGGAGGCGCTGGTCAAGCGCCCGCACGGCATCATTTTGGTGACGGGGCCTACGGGCTCGGGCAAAACCACCACCCTGTACTCGACCCTGAAACGGGTGGCAACCGAAGAGGTCAACGTCAGCACGGTGGAAGACCCCATAGAAATGATCGAGCCCAGCTTCAACCAGACGCAGGTGCAGCCCCAGCTCGATTTCAACTTTGCCGAAGGCCTGCGCGCGTTGATGCGGCAGGACCCGGACATCATCATGGTTGGCGAAATCCGCGATCTGGAAACTGCCGAAATGGCCATCCAGGCGGCGCTGACGGGCCACCTGGTGTTCTCCACCTTGCACACCAACGACGCACCGTCGGCCATCACCCGCATGATGGAGCTGGGGGTGCCGTCTTACCTTATCAACGCCACGCTTTTGGGTGTGCTGGCCCAGCGGCTGGTGCGCACGCTGTGCAAGCAGTGCAAAGAAAAGGACGAAGCGGCTGCCCGCGAGACGCTGACCGAAGTGGTCAAGCCCTGGAAGATCAACGGCGCCTACCAGCCCTTCAAACCTGTCGGCTGCGTGGACTGCCGAATGAGCGGCTTTCGGGGCCGCATGGGCTTGTACGAACTGCTCACGGTGAGTGAGGCGCTCAAGGACAAGATTACCCAGGCGCCGTCCATTGATGTACTGCGCCGCCAGGCCGTTGCCGACGGCATGCGCCCCCTGCGCTTGGCGGGTGCCTTGCGGGTGGCCGAAGGATTGACGACATTGGAAGAAGTGGTGGCAGCCACCCCGCCGATGGAGCACACATAGAGGTCTCCAGTACGGATGGTCGCCTGCTGATTTGTCCTGGGACGGGCGGTTAAGGCGTTACCGGATGTAGGTGGAATCCACATCCGCAAAGAGGGTGCTTGCCCGCACAATCGCCCAGTTGAGATTTCCCCCAAAGGAGACAATTCGTGAAAATCAAGAGTCAAAAAGACTTTTTTGCCGGCCTCATGTTCATGAGCATCGGCGTGGCGTTTGCGTGGGGAGCAACCACGTACAACGTTGGCAACGGCGCCCGCATGGGCCCCGGTTACTTTCCCCTGATGCTCGGTATCTTGCTTGCCTTTATCGGCAGCCTGATCGCCTTCAAGGCCACCACGGTTGAAACCCAGGACGGCGACAAGATTGGAAAGTGGGCCTGGAAGCCGCTCTTCTTCATTTTGGCTGCCAATTTTGCGTTCGGTATTTTGTTGGGCGGCTTGCCCACCATGGGCATTCCGGCGATGGGCCTTATTGTGGGCATCTATGCACTGACGTTCATTGCCAGTCTGGCGGGCCAGGAGTTTCACGCAAAGTCCGTGTTCATCCTTGCCACCGTGCTGGCGGTGGGCAGTTATGTGGCATTCGTCTGGGCGCTCAAGTTGCAGTTCCCTGTGTGGCCGAGTTTCATCACAGGTTGATCAGGAGCACCGACCATGGATCTATTTGACAATCTGGCGCTTGGTTTTGGCGTCGCGTTCACGTTTCAAAACCTTATCTACTGCTTTGTTGGCTGTCTGTTGGGCACGCTGATTGGCGTGCTCCCTGGCATTGGCCCCGTGGCGACCATCGCCATGCTGCTGCCTGCCACCTACGCGCTGCCTCCTGTTGCCGCGCTGATCATGCTGGCAGGTATTTACTACGGTGCGCAATACGGTGGTTCGACCACCGCCATTTTGGTCAATTTGCCCGGCGAGTCATCGTCTGTGGTGACCGTGATCGATGGCTACCAGATGGCGCGCAAGGGGCGAGCGGGCCCTGCGCTGGCGGCTGCGGGCTTGGGTTCGTTTTTTGCGGGTTGTGTGGGCACGCTGATTCTGGCGGCCTTCGCCCCACCGCTGACCGAAGTGGCTTTCAAGTTCGGCCCTGCCGAATACTTCTCGCTGATGACCTTGGGTCTGATCGGTGCCGTGGTGCTCGCTTCGGGTTCGCTGCTCAAGGCCGTGGCCATGATCGTGCTGGGTCTGCTGATGGGCCTGGTGGGCACCGATGTGAATTCGGGTGTCGCGCGCTTCAGCTTTGATATTCCTGAGCTGACCGACGGTATCGGCTTTGTGACCATCGCCATGGGTGTGTTTGGCTACGGCGAAATCATCGCCAACCTCTCACGTCCCGACGATGAGCTCGAAGTGTTCACTGCCAAGGTGGAAGGCCTGTTCCCCACCAAGGAAGACTTCAAGCGGATGATTCCTGCAGTGCTTCGCGGCACAGCGCTCGGTGCAGCCCTGGGCATCCTGCCCGGTGGTGGCGCACTGCTGGCGGCGTTTGCTGCGTACACGGTTGAAAAGAAGACCAAGCTCAAGCCCGGCGAAGTGCCCTTCGGCCAAGGCAACATTCGCGGTGTGGCTGCGCCTGAGTCTGCGAACAATGCGGGTTCGCAAACCTCGTTCATCCCATTGCTGACACTGGGTATTCCACCCAACGCCGTGATGGCGCTGATGGTGGGTGCCATGACGATCCACAACATCCAGCCTGGCCCTCAGGTGATGACGAGCAACCCCGAGCTGTTCTGGGGCCTGATCGCATCGATGTGGATTGGCAATGCAATGCTGATTGTTCTGAATCTGCCGCTGATCGGTATCTGGATCAAGTTGCTGACCGTGCCTTATCGCTGGCTGTTCCCGTCCATCGTGTTGTTCTGTGCTGTGGGTGTGTACTCCACCAACAACAACACCTGGGATATCTGGATGGTGGGTGCCTTTGGCCTGGTGGGCTACATCTTCCACAAGCTGGGCACCGAACCCGCTCCGCTGCTGCTCGGATTCATTCTGGGCCCGATGATGGAAGAAAACCTGCGCCGGGCGCTGCTGCTGTCACGGGGTGACTGGAGTGTGTTTGTGACGCGTCCTTTGTCTGCAGGCCTGCTGGCTGCCGCAGCCCTGTTGCTCATCATCGTGTTGCTCCCTTCGGTCAAGAACAAACGCGAAGAGGCTTTTGTCGAAGAGTGATCGACAACCCCTGGTCTTGACTCCACAACAACGGCACCTTCGGGTGCCGTTGTTTTTCAGGCGGTCTCCTTGCCCGCGAACACGTTTGGTGGCCCGTGTGCCACCAGGGTCGGTACACAATCGCGGACAGAGGTCCGTCCGCATGCCAACTCCTGTTTATCCCGCGCAGCATCCCCACCGGGCGATGCTGCACAACGAAATCCACGCCCGCCCGCCCGAGGCGATGACGGCCCCCTTGGCCATTGCCCACATCGTGATGCTGGCCGATGCGGCGGGACGCGAAGCCAGCCGTGGTCACGTGGCGGCGCTTTTGCGCGACCACCACATGGCGTTGCCCGACGCCCACACCACCCACCTGCGCATGGACGTGGGCGCATACCGCATCCGCTGGGAGATGCACACGGAATTTGTGTCCTGGACTTTTACGGTGCCGACCGCGGTGGATGCCTTTGGCGAGCGCGAGCCCGCCAGTGCCATCGATGCCGTGCCGCGCGACTGGCTGGCCGCCTTGCCCGGCCAATGCTTGTGTAGCCTCAATTTATGGGTGTTGCCGACGCACACGTTTGGCTCTGGCTCGCTCGTCAAACATGTGCTGCACGAAGACACGCTGGTGGCCTCCACCGTGGCCGACGGGCACGGCGAGGTGTACACCGACTTTGCCATCCATGCCGATGGGTTTTCTCGCATGGTGCTGCTGGCGGGGGGCATGACGCCGCGCCGCCTGGGCCGATTGGTGCAGCGCTTGCTGGAGATTGAAACCTACCGCATGGCTGCTCTGCTGGGCCTGCCTGCCGCCCGCGAGGCCGCCAGTGAACTGGCCTTTGCCGAGCGCGAACTGGCCGCGCTGGCCGATGCCATCCGCACCGCCAACCGCGATGCAGAGCCTGCGCTGCTCGACCGCTTGACCCGACTGGCCGGGCAGGTGGAAAGCCAGTACGCGGCGACACACTCGCGCTTTTCTGCCAGCAGCGCCTACTTCGAGCTGCTGGACAAACGCATTCAAGACATCGCCGAGTCGCGTCTGGCGGGCATGCAGACCATTCGCGAGTTCATGGACCGGCGCCTCACCCCCGCGCGCAGCACCTGCGAATGGGCAGCGCGGCGGCAGGACGCGCTCTCTCAGCGGGTCTCGCGCATGAGCAACCTGCTGCGCACGCGGGTCGAGATCGAGCAACAGCAAAGCAGCCAGGCGCTGTTGACCACCATGAACCACCGGCAAGACCTGCAGCTCAAGATGCAGTCCACGGTGGAGGGTCTGTCGGTAGCGGCCATTACGTACTACATCGTGGGGCTGGTGAGCTACCTGGCCAAAGGGGCGCAAAAACTGGGCTGGCCTTTGTCGCCCGAAAGCACGGCCGCCCTGGCCATACCGGTGGTGGCGGTGGGCGTGTGGTGGTCGTTGCGGCGGCTGCACCACCGCGTGTTTTCCAGGCCCCACTGAGACCGCGAACACGCTCTGCGGTGCTGAGACTTTGCGTGGTGCCCAAACCATCGTCGATGGCGGGGGCACCAGCACAGAGGCTAGATGGCGTCTGCATGGCGTCCCGTGCCAAACTCATCAAATACGAGCACGAAGATGTGGCGCGGACCCGTTCATCTGGCGCTTGGGCGGCCTCGGCCTCCCGCCGTGAGCGCTGCAATGGCCCAGCGGCCCAGCGGCCGGTTTTTGACGAAATTTGAGTAAAAAGTGCCTTCAGCCCAATCACCACAAGCGCTAGCAGCTAGAAAAAACGTAGCAACCGGCTTGTTGCTGGCCTTGTTTGGCTCCATTGCGTTCAGCGGCAAGGCCATCATCGTCAAGCTGGCGTACCGCTACGGCGTGGATGCGGTCACGCTCATCATGTATCGCATGTTGTTTGCGCTGCCCATCTTTGCCGTGATGGCCTGGTGGGCCAGCCGTGGCAAGCCGCCGCTCTCGCGCAAGGACTGGCTGGGTGTGCTGGGCTTGGGCGTGACGGGTTACTACCTCGCCAGCTTTCTGGACTTTGCCGGGCTGGCTTACATCAGTGCCAGTCTGGAGCGGCTGATTCTGTACCTCAACCCTACGCTGGTGGTGATGCTTGGCTGGGCGTTGTACGGGCGCGGTATCCGCTGGGGGCAGGCGGTGGGCATGCTGATCAGTTACTGCGGGGTGCTCCTGGTGTTTGGGCATGAGGCCAACCTGCAGGGTTCCAACGCCGCGCTGGGCACGCTGTTGGTGTTCTTGAGCGCCGTGAGCTACGCCATCTACCTTGTGTATAGCGGCGAGCTGGTGCAGCGCCTGGGCGCGCTGCGTCTGGTGGGCCTGGCCACCACGGTGGCTTGCCTGTGCTGCCTGCTGCAGTTTGTGGTGTTGCGGCCCATGAGCGCTGCCGTGGTGGCGCCCGAGGTGATCTGGCTGTCCATCCTGAACGCCACGCTGTGCACCGCGGTGCCGGTGCTGATGGTAATGATGGCGATTGAGCGCATTGGTGCAGGCATGACCGCCCAGACCGGCATGGTGGGGCCGCTGTCCACCATCCTCATGGGGGTGTGGATTCTGGGCGAGCCCTTTACCGTGTGGGTGGCGGCGGGTACGGCGCTGGTGATCACGGGGATCTTTGTGTTCACCCGCATGGCGCGTCGGCCTTCGGCTTGACGGTGGGATTATCCAAAACAAAACAGGGGCGGCAAAAAAGCCGCCCCTGTTTGTTGGAGCTTCAACGGTTTGGGCGCGTCACGACGCCTTTTCTTTCTTCTTGGGGGGTGGCGGCTTGCGCGCCGGGGCTGCGGGGGCCTTTGCAGCGGGTGCAGCGGCGGCCTCTGCCGGCGCCCGGGTGCTCAAACGCTGGATCAAGGTAACCGGTGCGGCTCCGGTAAAACCGTCCAGGTTTTTTCCCATCGCCAGCTCCAGCTGGTCCAGCCGGATCTGTGCCGGGGGGTGGGTGGCCAGGGCCAACGTAAACAGGGGGTTGTCCGCTGCGGCGGTGCGCAGCTGCTGCAGCACGGCCACCAGGCCATACGGATCGAACCCCGCCCGCGTGGCCAGGGCCACGCCCGACCGGTCGGCATCGTATTCGTCGGTCTGGTCCAGGCCCCGCGCATACAGGTTGCGGCCCAGGGCCAGAAACTGCGAGGCCACCATGTTGCCCACGGCATTCGTCTTGATCTGCGAAGCCACCAGTTGCGTCAGCAGGCCGGACTGCGCGGTTGTGCGCATCGCGTGCAGGTGGTGTTTGGCGGTGACATGAATGATTTCATGCGCCAGGATGCCCGCCAGTTCGGCCTCGTCCGCGCAGCGGTCGATCAGCCCCTTGGTCACAAACACGTAACCCCCAGGCGCCGCAAAAGCGTTGTAGCCCGGGTCGTCCAGCACCACAAAGGTCCAGGGCAGGTTGGGGCGCTCGGACTGCAGGCTGATCCAGCGGCCCAACTGGTTCACATAGCGCTGCAGCGCCATGTCAGGGTGCAGGGGCTTGCTGCCCAGCAGCACGGCGGCCAGCTGGCGGCCGATCTGGGCCTCGCGCGTCTCGTCAATGCTGTCGACCGAGCGGCTGAGCATGCCGATGAGGTCATCCCCCTGGGCGGCACCACCGCTGCCCGTGACCGCACCCAGAATGCCTCCCGAGTTGCCACCCCCACCCAGCGAGTTCAGCAGGTTCATCACGTTCTGGCTGTGCCCCTGGATGGGCAGCAAAGTCAGGGCCAAGGCCGCGCAGGCTGTGGCCACCAGCCGCGTGCGCGCAAGACGAGTCAAGGGCAGTCGCATGGCGGTGTTCCTTATCAATCAATAAATCAATCAATTAGTTGGGGCTGAAGTTGGGGTCCGACGGATTGTTGGACGACCCGGTGCCCCCCGATCCGCCGCTGGTCGTGGGGCGCGGCGGTTCGGCCAGCGGCGGCACCGTGCGGGACTGCAGCGATGCTGTGGTGGCGAACTTGCGGGCCTGCTCGGCATTCACCCGCAGGCCTTCGGCCTGGCCCACTGCGGCCGGGTTGGGCTGCGCGTTGGCAATGTCTTGGGCGTCAAGGCCGCGGATGCCCAAGGTGGATGTGGCCGTGGTGGTGGGCCCGCTGTTGCCGCCAAACAGGCCACCCAGGCCGCGCAGGCCCCCCGTGGCGGCGTTGCCGGTGCCCGATGCTGATCCTGCCTGCGGCCCCAGGTCAAACATGTGCACCCAACCGGTTGCGCCTTGTGCCGTGCTTACCTTGACCCAGGGGCTTTTGCGTTCGCTGCTGCGCGTGACCACCGTGTTGACTGCCAAGGGCGCCACGCTGGCGCCACTTTCGGCGGGGGTGTCACGTAGCTGGGTGGCACGCTTGACCACGGCAGATTCCTGCGCGTTTGCAGTTCCCGCAAAGGGCGCCAATGCGGTCAATGCCAGCCAGGTGGCAAGGGCTCCGCGGTGCAGCCAGTTCATGGTGTTGCTCTCCATTTATGATTTGACGACGCTACATGTATCAGTGTGCAACTAGGGAGATTGTTATGGATTTGGGTATTGCAGGCAAATGGGCGCTGGTGTGTGGCGCCAGCAAGGGGTTGGGCTACGGTTGCGCGCAGGCGCTGGTGCGCGAAGGGGTCAACGTGGTCATCAATGCCCGCAATGCCGATGCGTTGACTGCAGCTGCTACCCGATTGATAGCTGACAGCGCTTATCCATCAAGCGCTAGCGGCCAAAATGGCATCAAACCTCAGGTGCTGGCCGTTGCGGGCGACATCACCACACCCGAAGGCCGCGCCGCCGTGTTTTCGGTGGCCGCAGGCCCCGGGCGCGACTTCGACATCGTGATCACCAACGCGGGTGGCCCGCCCACCGGCGACTTTCGCGACTGGGACCGGGACGCATGGATCAAAGCCGTGGACGCCAACATGCTCACCCCCATCGAACTCATCAAGGCCACGGTAGACGGCATGGCTGCACGGGGGTTTGGCCGCATCGTCAGCATCACATCGAGCGCCGTGAAGGCGCCCATCGACATCCTGGGCCTGTCAAATGGCGCGCGCAGCGGCCTCACCGGATTTGTGGCGGGCGTATCGCGCAGCAAGATTGCATCGCGTGGCGTGACCATCAACAACCTTTTGCCCGGCAAGTTCGACACCGACCGCCTGGCTGCCACCGTGACCGCTGCCGCCAGCAAAGTCGGCAAAACCATTGACGACGTGCGCGCCACCCAGCAGGCGCAAATTCCTGCCGGGCGCTACGGCACGGCCGATGAGTTCGGTGCCATCTGTGCGTTTTTGTGCAGCGTGCAGGCCGGCTACATGACAGGGCAAAACGTGTTGGCCGACGGCGGTGCGTACGCGGGTACGTTCTGAGAACGTATTTTCGATCCCGCAGGAGCCGCGTTGGAGCGCCATCGGGATGAGTGGATGCTTCGGATGCGCCGCATGGGCTCATGCCCATGCAAGCAGCCGGGGCGTCCATAGTCATAGTTTCAGGCCCGATTTCGCTCCGACCTCTGAACAGTGAGGGATGGCAGTGGTCTTGGCGTGCGATCTGCTGCGTTGCGGCACTTATGGATAGCTGGCCTATCAGCTGCACACCGCGCCTTGCCTCCCATCCCGCAAAAACCGCTGCGCGGCCTCTGGGAGGTCGTAAACACGTTCTCACAAGCCCCACGCATTGAAAAGCGACCGCTGGGGCAGGCCGCTTTGCTGCGGTTGCTGCGACGCCTTCGGGATACCCCCCGCTTTTTGAGCGCTCCAAGCTTGGGCTTAGTCGGCACAATAGACTTTAGCCGGGCGTGCCCGAGGGGTACCGTCTGCGTGTAGACACTGCCTCCCCCAGTGGTGTTTTGCCCATGGCTTTTCCTGTTTGCGGGAAAACTTGGTGAAGAATGGGGCCGGAGACTCCGCCATGCACATCTTGTCCGCCTTTTTTCCTGCCATGCGCCGAGGCGCGGTCGTGTGGTGCATGGCGTTTGCCGCCACCGGTGGCGTTCAGGCGCAGACGGCCCCTGTGTCTCCGCCAACTCCATCCCCTTCCGCGTCCGCGCCCGCCGGGCAGGCGCCCTACAAGCTGCGCATCGTCGGCGGCCTTGCGGGCCTCAATCAATACACACGACAGGAAGAGCCTTTCTGGAACAAGGAACTCTCGCGCCTGAGCGGCGGCCGGTTTGAGGCCGAGATCGTTCCCTTCGACCGCGCCGGTGTGCCTGGCTCCGAGATGCTGCGGCTGCTGCAACTGGGGGTCGTGCCGTTTGGCACCACGCTCATGAGCTCGTTCACCGCCCAATACCCCGAATACACCGCACCCGACCTGGCCGGGCTGAACCCAGACATCGCGACGCTCAAAACGACCCTGGCCGCTTTTCGCCCCTTTTTGGAAAAGGCCCTGCGCGACCAGCATGGGGTGGAGGCTTTGGCGATCTACGTGTACCCTGCGCAGGTGGTCTTCTGCAAAAAACCGCTGCGCTCGCTGGCCGAACTGTCGGGGCGGCGGATCCGGGTTTCTTCGTCCACCCAGGCCGACTTTGTTGGGGCCCTGGGGGGCGTGCCGGTGCTCACCGGTTTTGCGCAGATCGTGCCCGGCCTCACCGCGGGCAATGTCGAATGCGCCATCACCGGCACGATGTCCGGCAACACGCTGGGCCTGCCCGCGCTGACCTCGCATGTACACGCCTTGCCGATCACCTGGGGCTTGGCGGTATTTGGGGCCAACCGGACGGCCTGGACGGCCTTGCCGCCCGATCTGCGTGCGCTGCTGGGGCGCGAACTGCCCAAGCTGGAGGCCGCCATCTGGGAGGAGTCCGAACGCGAGACCGCCGATGGCATGGCCTGCAACCGGGGGGCGTCCAACTGTGTGGCGGGTCGCAAGGGCAACATGGTGCTGGTGCCCGTGTCAGCGGCTGATGAGCGCAGCCGCCGGGACATCCTGTACTCTGCCGTTTTGCCACGTTGGGTACAGCGCTGCGGAGCGCGTTGTGCCCAGATATGGAACCAGACCATCGGGCCCTTGCGCGGGTTGGTGGCGGTGCCCGCCAGCAAATGAGCGAACGGACCACACCTCTGCGCATCAGGGCCTTTGTAGGGTCTGGTGTAGTGATGTTTGTGGTGGCGGTGGTGCTGGTGGCGGCTACCCTCGTGTGGAACGCCCGCAAGGTGGCGCTGGCCGACAACGAGGCGCAGGGCACCCGGTTTGTGGCGGGCGCAGAGGCAGCGTTGAATCGGTCGTTGCTGGCGGTGGATGTGCTGCTGGCCAGCACCGATGAATTGCTGGGCCTGTCCACGGCAATGGCCGACTGGATTGACCCGGAAGTTGCCAGCCAGCGCCTGCGCAGCTCGGCCCGGCAAAACCTCATGGTGCGTTACGTGGCCGTGCTCGATGGCACAGGCAAGGTCATGGCGTCTTCCGATGCCGCTGGCAGCGGCCTTCAGGTGCAATTGCCGCTGGGTTTTTTGGCGGCGGTGATGGGGCAGCCTGTGTCCACGCTCATGATCAGCGCGCCGGTGGTCAGCTTTGCAAGCTCGGAGCGTGTGCTGTATGTGGCGCGCTACCTGCGCATGGCCGACAGCTCGCTGGTGGTGGCAGTAGCCGAACTCCCGGTGGTCGCGCTCAGTTCGGTGCTGGTGCAGGGCGTGGACATCAACGGTCTGCAGGTCACGCTGGAGCGGGCAGGTGGGCAACTGCTGCTGAGCGCGCCCAACCGCGAAGAGGCCATCGCCCCCACGCTCACGCCCCGGCTGGCGGACCTGGCCGAGGCCGGCCAGGACTGGCATGCCCCCGCGCGGCTCAGTGGCGAGCCTGGCCTGGTGGTGTACCGGCCCATCCTTTACCAGGACTTGCGCATTGCCGCCAGCATTCCGCGTGTGGCGGCGTTGGCGGGCTGGCGTGATCAGCGCAACGCCATTGCACTGACCGGCGCATTGTTTGTGGCGATGATTCTGGCGGCAGGCGGCTTGGCGCTGCGCTATCTCAGCAGCCTCTCGCAGGCCCGCACAGCCATTGCGCAGTCCAAGGCCACGCTGGACCAGGCGCTCGAATCCATGGTCAGCGGTTTCATGCTGCTGGACCGCGAAAACCGCGTGGTGCAATGGAACAGCCAGTTTGAGCAGATCTACCCCTGGCTCAAGGACGTGATGTCGGCGGGAATCCCGTTTCGGCGCGTCATGGAAGAGTCGTCCAGGCATCATCTGGCCCGCGGCACGCACGACGAGCGAATGCGCTGGGTGGATCAGCGCCTGCTCAAGCAAAAGCAGCACGAAGCGCCGCATGAGCAGGTGTTGCCCAACGGGCGCACCATCCAGATCACCGAGCGCCCCACGCCCGACGGCGGCCTGGTCATCACTTACCACGACGTCACGGCACTGCGGCAGGCCAGTGCCGAAATCGAAAGCCTGGCGTTTTACGACCCGCTCACCAACCTGCCCAACCGGCGGCTGCTTATGGACCGCATGCAGCAGGCCGTTGCCGCCAGCGTGCGCAGCGGCCAGTATGGCGCTTTGTTGTTTCTGGATTTGGACCACTTCAAGACGCTGAACGACACCCTGGGCCATGAGGTCGGGGACGTGCTGCTGCGCCAGGTGGCGCAGCGCCTGAAAACGTGCGTGCGGCGCGAGGACACGGTCGCCCGCTTGGGTGGCGACGAGTTTGTGGTCATGCTGCACGAGCTGTCCATCAGCAGCGATGAGGCCGCGGCCTATGCGCGCCGGGTGGGCGAGAAAATCCTGCGCAAGCTCAACGTTCCCTACACGCTGGGCGGTATTTCCCACCACAGCACGCCCAGCATTGGCGCTACGCTGATGGGCGGGACCCTGGAGCCGACAGTTGATTTGCTCAAGCAGGCCGACATCGCGATGTACCAGGTCAAGTCGCAGGGCCGCAATTCGTTGTGCTTTTTTGACCCGCAGATGCAGATCGCCATTAGCGCCCGCGCGCAGCTGGAAGGGGATCTGCAGACGGCCCTGACCGGCCGCCAGTTTGTGCTGCACTACCAGCCCCAGTTTCATCTGGACGGCCGCATCGTGGGCGCCGAGGCCCTGATCCGCTGGCATCACCCTGAGCGCGGGTTGATTGCGCCGGGCGCATTCATTGGCGTGGCGGAAGAGAGCGAACTCATCGTGCCCATGGGCCACTGGGTGCTGCGCACCGCGTGCGAACAACTGGCCGCGTGGGAGAACGACACGCGCTTCGCCCACGTGCAGCTGTCCGTCAACGTGAGTGCGCGGCAGTTTCGCCAGCGCGACTTTGTGGCCCGTGTGGTCGAGGTGCTGCGTGAAACCGGCGCCCGGCCACACCTGCTCAAGCTGGAGCTGACGGAATCGCTGGTGCTGGACAACGTGGACGACACGGTGGCCAAGATGGACATGCTCAAGACCAAGGGCGTGCGCTTTTCAGTGGATGACTTTGGGACGGGCTATTCGTCGCTGGCCTATCTCACGCGGCTGCCGCTCGATCAGCTCAAGATCGACCAGTCGTTTGTGCGCAACCTGGGCGTGCGCCACACCGACGACGTGATCGTGCAGACCATCATCGGCATGGCGCGCAACCTGGAGCTGGATGTGATTGCCGAGGGCGTGGAGACGCAGGCACAAAAGGACTTTCTGGCGCTGCACGGATGCCAGCTGTTCCAAGGCTACCTGATGGGACGACCCACTCCTGTGGCGGCACTCGAAGCCCTGTTGGACACCTCGGTACCCGTGCAGGGCTGACAGTGTTTATTGCGTTGGCACCTTTTAACTGGAAACACCCGTTCGGGCTGAGCGTGTCGAAGCCTTGCGCGGCGCTTCGTCAACTTCAGCGTGAACGGTTTCAAGTGGATAGGTGCTGACTAAAAATCCTGTTTTGATAGCTGCTACCGCTTGATGGATAAGCGCTAGGAGTCTGGGCGGCAGAAGCCCAGTTCGGGGATGAATGCTGGCACGAAGCCTGCTGTGTTGATGCATGAGTACAAGCTACGTCGCCTACCACCCCGAGCAACAGCAACTGTTGCCGCCAGCCCTGCAAGACTGGCTCC
>JAUXZO010000062.1 GCA_030692685.1 Acidovorax sp.
GGCCACGCTGGCTTTTGCCGCACACGCGCAGGACGGCGTGCGTATTGGCACCAACAGCAACATCAGTGCCGATGTACGCGCCAATGCCAGCAACGGCGGTGTTTCGGCCACCTCGAACACCAATGCCACGGTCAACACCAACGCCAGCACCAACAGCGACAACGCGGTCAAGCGCACTGCCAAACGCACCGGCAATGCGGTCCAGCGGACCGGCAACAAGGTTGAAGGTGCCGTGGGCAACGCAGCTGACGCTACCCGCAGCGGCGCTTACCGCGCCAAAAACGCGGTCGGCGGAGCGGCTGCCAGGGCCGACAGTGCCATTCAGCGGAACCTGCCGGGCAACAACAACGCTGCACCTGCGCCGCAAGTCAACGTCCAGGGTTCGGGTAATGTGTCCGCCGGCGGCGGCGTGCAGCGGCCTCCCCAGTAATCCGCTGCGTTCTGGCATTGGGCCGCCCGTGTGGCGGCCCTTGTTTGACGCAGCCGGCCACGCCTTGCGTCCTACAGATGGACAGCTACGCGGCCTATACAAACGCCAGTGCCCCGTATTTAAGGTTAACAGCGTGGGGCACACAGGGAGCATTTCCTCTCAAGCGTCCCCTCAATCAATGAAAGAAACATGATGACCAAGACAACCCAATCGATTCTGCTGGCCGCCCTGATCGCCACCGCCGGCTTTGCCACTGCGCAAACCGTGACCAACCCGACGCCAGCCCAGGGCGGACCGACCGTCCAGCGTCCGGCAGACGCTGGCACGATGCCCGCTACCCGCGCTGAAGTCAAAAGCGAAATCGACACCAAGTCTGGCGCCAAGGTGGCTGCTCCGGCACAGGGTGGCGGAACGCCAACCGGCGCTGCTGCACCGGCCGGTTCGGGTGGCATGACCGCCAACAGCCGTGCTGATGTGAAAGCTCAGGTCAACAACACCAGCAAGGCCGGCGCTTCTGCGCAGGGCGACAGCACGGTGTCGGGCTCCAACAAGGCCACGGCCACGTCGTCAACCTCCGCCGAGCGCAAAAAGGCCCGTGCAGATCGTAAAGCCATGAACAAGGCCAAACGTGATGCTGCGGCCAACTCCTCTGGCAAGGGCCTGGACTCTGGCCCGAGCAGCACGGCCAAGACGGCACCCCAGTAATTGAGACCAGGCCAGGCCCTCCGGGGCTTGCGCAACAGCGCCCGGCTCGCAAGAGACCGGGCTTTTTTTTGGCCGATGGATGCTTTAAGCTGCAAGCTCTGCCTCTCCCTGAAAGACCGCCATGGCGCGTGCCATCCTTGACGAATCCCGCATCCATCCTGCCATTCGGGACAAGCTTGCCCGCCACCACCAGGCCATCGTGCAGGAAGTGCAAAGTGCGCTGGCCGCCCATGCGGTGGTGGTGGTGGGGATGGGCATGAACCCCTTTCCCAGGAAGGCGCGGCGCCTGCTCGACGCTGCCGCTGTGCCCCATCACTACCTGGAATACGGCAACTACTTCAACACCTGGCGAGAGCGCAATGCGCTCAAGATGTGGACGGGATGGCCGACCTTCCCCATGGTGTTTGTGCGTG
>JAUXZO010000071.1 GCA_030692685.1 Acidovorax sp.
CATCGAGGGGATGACCGACCGGCTGCGCCGGTCGGTCGCCCCTCCTGTCAAACGTCAGGCGTCCTGTAATCAGCCACCGC
Organism: Acidovorax sp.; assembly: GCA_030692685.1. Lineage (GTDB taxonomy): Bacteria > Pseudomonadota > Gammaproteobacteria > Burkholderiales > Burkholderiaceae_C > Acidovorax. The sequence goes on from JAUXZO010000071.1 coordinate 81, forward strand.
CCCATCCCACATGCGCTTGCCCATTCTTCCGGAACGCCCCCACGCTGGTCCCATGAAACCGGTGGCTTCTGCGCAGACAACGCAGGCCATCCTGCCCAGCGGGCAGCTGGAACTCACGATCACGCACGACACCGTACGCGGCGTCACCCCGGCCATGCTTTGCTGGTGGTTCGAGAACCTCGGCGAGACCATGACGCATGAAGGACAGACCTGGCCCCGCTACCTGCTGTGGCATCCCCGCGATCACATCCATTGGGAGCTGGCCGCCAGGTCGCCCAGCGGTGGCAGCGGACAGGGAGCCCAGTTCCGCATCGTCGAAGCCTTCGCGGCAAATCCTGCCTTCTACGTGGACTCGACCGAGTGGGTCGAAAAACTCGATGAAGAGGGCATCGCGCTGGTGCGGCGAATCGCCGGCGTGGAGGTGTTCCGGCTGGAACACCGGTTTGGACAGGCAACCAACGGTGCGAGCTACCGGTCCCGCATGACGGTAGGCGTGGCGTCTGGCCTGGCCCGCGTACCTTTCAACCACGTCGTCCGGCCCAAGGTCTTTTCAGACGCGATGGGCACGGCCTGGCTCACGCACAATGTCGAGGAGGTCAGCATGCTCGAGAACATTCTTCCCGCGTTGTATGCGGCGCGGTGAGGCTTGAAGTGGTGCCGAACAAAACCCTTCCCAACCCAAACCCTGCCTTGCAAAAGGCGCTGGCCCCGCAAGAAGAGCGGCTGGGACGCCTTCGACCTTGGCCGTCACCATGAGAGCCCCGGGGGCACCGCTCGCACTTGTTATCGCGTTGCTGCCGACAGCCGTCCTGTTGGGTCTGACGTACTGGCGCTTCTGGGTCCTGCGCCGCTACACGCACCTCACAGTCATAGCGTTCTCTCTCGGGGCGGCACTTGCAGCGCTGGTTGTTGCGGTGTCAGCCACCTATGTATGGCACGCGCTCTCAGCGGCGCAAGCATCCGAGTGGCTGGCCCTTGTGCCGCTCGTGGTGTATGCCAGTACCCTGGCAGCCATCGGAAAAGCAAGCCAGCTGTCCGCACCGGGGCTTGTGCTTGGTGGCGTAGTCGGGCTGGTGCCGCTGTGCTTCTTTGGTTTCTACGCCTGGCTTCTTGCGGCATGCAGCTTCGGTAACTGCCTGTGAGGGTGATGCCTACCGGTCGCTTCAGCCGATGCTGTGCTGCGGAGGCTTGGGTTGAAGGAGGCCCAGATTGCAGCGCTTCGGGAACAGGGGTTACGGGGTGAGCGGCTGGATGCTACGGTATTGATAGCTGGTGGCACACATGTTACAGGCGCCGGAGGCAGATTTATCTATGAAATCAACCCCACCTAGAATCACGAAGCGTCGGAATGTACTTAACTACTTGGTGGTGGTTATCCATGCATAACAATCTGACAGAACCCTACCGCAGGTCTTGCGGCATACATTGAGTTAGGAGCCAATGGACACTCGGCGCGCTTTCCTAAGCACAGCTCGCACGCTGCTGCAAGCATTGAATGAGTTAGCTCACTATCGAATCGTCGGCAACACGATCAGTATCGCTGTGCTCTCAGTGCATGTTCAGGACCGCGAGACCTATACAGGAGTGGATACTCGAGCCATCGACGCGATCCGAAAAGTCGGCCCACAAGAGTATGAATCTTTTGTGCGATTGTTCGAGGAGAGCTCAATCATCATCGCGTACTCATGGCTGGATACTTTTTTGTCAGAGCTCGAAGAGGCTCTTTACTTACATGATCCCGCCAGTCTTGGTGAAAGCGTTCAGATCAAGCTTGGGAAGCTCTTGTCATCGGCATCTATCGACGAAATAGTTCATGACATCGCCAAGCGCCGCACTCGGGAGAAGGGACAATGGGGCTTGAAAGGTCGAATTGCAGAACTCACGGAGCGGCATAAAGTTAAGTTCAGCGTCACAGACGCAGAGCTCGAATGGGCGAGTGATCTACGAAACAACTTGGTCCATAACAGGCGGATTGGCGAATACAGGACCGGAAAAGGGAAGATCAGGTACGAAGCTACCGATCGCCGCCAAGTCAAGGACCGAGACCAAGTTCAACGGTTTCTGTCGCTAGTCTTCGCGATACTCACAGAGCTATACGTGGGTGGCTCAACGGCAATCGGTTTGAGTTCGCGCTTCCCGCAACACAGACAAAACCTTCAGCTCATAAAAGCAATTGCCAAGGCTTGGCCCTACAAGCGAGAGAACTGACTTAGTGGCAAGCGAAGCAAATGCAGTCCCGTGTCCGCCCTTGGGTCGGGGACCGTAGTATGCGGCGACACGGCTCTGGCTCGACGCTGCGCAAGTCTTTATGTGCTGCGGCTCAATAGCCAATTGAGTTACGCATCCAACGGTACGGGCCAACAGTCAGCCGCACTCCCGCCCTGCAGCCAATTAGCTCAACGACTCAATCAAATCAATGTACTGCTGCATCGCGTCTTCCTGCGAGGTGCCCTTGAGCTTGCTCCAGGCGTCCCATTTGGCACGGGCGACCATCTCGCTGAAGCCTGGCTTTTTCTCCGTGTTGTCGCCAACGCTGCCCTGTTTGTACAGCGCGTAAATCTGCAGCAGCGTGGCGTTGTCGGGACGCTCGCTCAGGTTCTTGGAATCGGCCATGGCCTTGTCGAAAGCGGCTTTGAGGTCTGACATGAAGGTGCTCCGTGGTGGTTGGAAGTCCCCATGAATTGGGGTAACTGCCCGGTATCTTAGCCACACCGTTACCCGCAGAATAGGGGCCCCCCTCCATCGGAGGCAAGAATCAGTCAACGGAGTTTTCATGGTCACACGCGTTTCGGCCCAGGCTGTGGGCAAAAAAGTCGCGAAGAATGTACAAAAAAACGTGACGCGTGCGGTCTCGGGCA
>JAUXZO010000078.1 GCA_030692685.1 Acidovorax sp.
CAATGACCCAGGCCACATAGATCCACACCAGCAAGATCGGCAGCGTCGCAAACGCGCCATACACCACTGAATAGGTGGGCACCTTGCCCAGGTAGAGCGCCAGCACTTTCTTGGCCAGCTCGATACAGACCGCCACAAAAAATCCACCGGTCCACGCATGTCGCCACTTCACGGCGGTGTTGGGCACGTAGTGGTAAAGCGCAGCCATGCCAGCCGCCAGCAACAGGAACTGGATGGAATCGAACAGCAGTTGCACCCCGTCTGGCAAGCGCCTGACCAGCCCGCCCGAGGCCGACATCACATACGACGTGAACGCCAGACTAGCGCCGAGCAGCAGCGGACCCAGCGTAATGGCCGCCCAGTAGATCAGCACCCGTTGACCCAGTGGCCGCAGACGCTGCACGCGCCAGATGTCGTTGAGCGTGCGGTCGATAGTCAGGATCAACGCCAGCGCGGTGGCCAGCAAAATGCTGAAACCCACCACACCCAGACCGCTGGCCTTGGCGGCAAACTGCGTGAGATAACCGAGCACCTGGCGCGAGATACTGTCGGGCACCAGGCTACTCACCAGCCAGCCCTGCAGCGCATCCTGCAGCTTGCCAAAAATGGGAAATGCGGTGAACACCGCCAGCGCCACCGCAAAAAATGGCACCAGCGCCAGGGTGGTGGTGAATGTGAGGCTGCTGGCCGTCAGCCCCAGGTGGTCCTCGCGAAAGCGCTCACGCAGGGTCTGGGCCGTGGTGCGCCAAGGGAATTGGGACAGTTCGGCCCCCAGCGCTTCAACGCGCGACGCTACTGCCTGTAAGGAGAAAGCCATGGCCGATATGATGCCATCCCAATGACCGCATCCCGCCCAGCCCCCGCCTCCCCTCCCGCCCCCCTTGCGCCCTCCGACAACGGCGTCGCCGCCACGCGCTGGCTGGCCACCGGCAGTCTGCTCGGACTCATCGTTTTATGCCTGGCTTGGGAACTGGTGCTGGCCCCCTTGCGCCCCGGCGGCTCATGGCTGGCGCTCAAGGCGCTTCCGCTGTGCATCCCGCTGGCTGGCATCCTCAAAAACCGCATGTACACCTACCGCTGGGTCAGCCTGGTGATCTGGCTGTACTTCACCGAAGGCGTGGTGCGCGGCTGGAGCGACCAACCCCCGTCGCAGTGGCTGGCCCTCGTTGAAGTGGCCTTGTGCCTGGTCCTGTTTACCGCTTGTACGCTGCACGTGCGGCTGCGCCAGCGCAACGCCAAAGCCGCAGCGGCACTTGCGGCCAACGCTGACACTGGCACCGCTGCACCCCCCGCCCGCTGACACAAGCACCCCTTCGCCATTTCAGGACCTGTAGCACGGGCTTTGCCCCACCTGAATTGGCGGCTTTGGACTGACCCAAAAAAGACCCTTGCCCATGACCACCCTCCTCGACACCCTGCGCACCCTGGTCGGCCCCTCCAACGTCCTCGCCGAAGGCGACCTCACGGCCTGGGAACAAGACTGGCGCCGCCGCGTGCGCGGCAAGGCCCTGGCCGTGGTGCGTCCCGCCAGCACGCAGGAAGTGGCCGCCGTGGTCAAGGCCTGTGCGGCGGCGGGCACCACCATCGTTCCGCAGGGTGGCAATACCGGCCTGGCCGTGGGCTCCACACCCAATGATTCGGGCACGCAGATTGTGCTGAGCCTCACGCGCATGAACACGGTGCGCAGCGTGGACACAGACAACCTCACCATGACGGTAGAGGCTGGCTGCATATTGCAGAACCTGCAAGATGTGGCGCAGAACGTTGGCGTGTTGTTCCCCCTGTCGCTCGCGGCCGAAGGCAGCTGCACCATTGGCGGCAACCTGGGCACCAACGCGGGCGGCACCCAGGTGGTGCGTTACGGCAATGCACGCGACCTGTGCCTGGGCCTTGAAGTGGTCACCGCCCAGGGCGAGGTGTGGGACGGCCTGAAGGGCCTGCGCAAGGACAACACCGGCTACGACCTGCGTGACCTGTTCATCGGCAGCGAAGGCACGCTGGGCATCATCACCGCTGCCACGCTCAAGCTCTACCCCGAGCCCGCCGCGCGCCTTACCGCCTGGGCCGCCGTGCCGTCGATGGAACACGCCGTGGCACTGCTGGGCCTGGCGCACAAGCAGCTGGGTGCGGGCCTCACAGGTTTTGAGGTGATGGGCCAGTTTGCGCTGAGCCTGGTGGGCAAACACATGCCGCAGCTGCGCGTGCCGTTTCTGGGTCAAGACGATGCACCGTGGTGCGTGCTGCTCGAAAACTCCGACAGCGAATCCGAAGAACACGCTCGCGCACGGTTTGAGTCCTTGCTGGAAACTGCGTTTGAGGCGGGCTGCGTGACCGACGCCGTGGTGGCCGAGAACCTCACCCAAGCAAATCAGCTCTGGCACATCCGCGAGAACATTCCGCTTGCGCAGGCCGAGGAAGGCCTGAACATCAAGCACGACATCTCGATCCAGATCTCGCGCATCCCGGCGTTTGTGGCCCACACCGACGCGGTGCTGCAGCGCGAGATCCCCGGTGTGCGCCTGGTCAACTTTGGCCACCTGGGCGACGGCAACCTGCACTACAACGTGCAGGCGCCGGTAGAAGGCGACCCCAAGGCTTTTCTGAGCGCACATGAGCAGCAGGTGCACCACCTGGTCTACGAAGCCGTGGCCGAGTTTGGCGGCTCCTTCTCGGCCGAGCATGGCATTGGCGAACTCAAGGCTGACAAGCTCGAAAAGTACCAATCGCCCGTGGCAATGGGCATGATGCGCGCGATCAAGCAGGCGCTGGACCCGCAGGGCATCATGAACCCGGGGCGGGTGCTGCGCAGCCCAGTGCAGCACTGACGCGACGCGCACCCTAAGCACTCGTCACACACGCTAAATACCGCACCGCAACACAAAAACTTCCCATGCCCTTGACCGACCTGTACCGTGCCGTCAGCGAACACACCGGTGAATTCACTTGCGAGCGCCTTCGCAAACCCGCCGAGACCCGCGTGGTGACGTTCAAGCACCTCATACAGCCGCCCGCCCCGTTGGACGAAGCCGCACAGGCAGCCGTGACCGACGTGGGCCAACTGCGCGCGTTCTACGCCACCTTCGGCGCGATCATGCTGTACCACGACGCCCAAAGCGGGGAAGCGGCCAGATACATCGCGCCGCCTGCCGAGTGGCCGTCTCTGCACGATGGATTTGCGGGCTGGACGCAAGACCTGAGCGACGAAGAACGCGCCAATACGGTGCCGCTCTGGGTTGAACACTGCGTGGTGATTGGCGAGGTGCCCCGCACGGGCAACTACATCCTGGTGGCCACCGATGGCGAAAGCGCTGGCCAGGTGTTCGAGTTCGACAACGACGGCTTCGACTTCACACCCAGGGGCAGAGACATCGTGGCCTATATCGAGCAACTGCTCACCCCAGACGCTGTAGCACTGACCGAGATCGCCTCACACATGCGCTTCACCGACAGGAACTACGGCACGCAATGGCAGATTCTGGAACTGCGGGACAACCGGGGCAAACACGTTCGCACGCTAGTCCAGTGACTCGCAAGACGCGCTGGGCTCCAATTACTATAAAAACAGTAGCTACTAGCGCTTACCTACCAAGCGCTAGAGGCCATTTTTATTAAAAATTTGGCCGTACGTACAACCGCCAGTGCGTGCATCCGCCCTCACTCAAAGCACTTTGCGCATGGGCTGCGCTTGCAAGCCCGCCCATGATTGCAGAGCGCCTGCGGGCTCATAGCCATTGCGGCAGTAAAAAGCCTCCGCCGTGCGTGTGCTCGCTAGCCCCAAAGCAGCAAGCCCTGCCTGCCGCGCGTGGGCCTCAGCTTCAGCCAACAAGGCTTGACCCACGCCTTGGTGCAAGGCATCTGGTACCACGTAACACAGCGCCAGCGTGGCGTGCGTCAGCAGTGCAAAACCCACCATGGTTTCCGCTCGGTAGGCACCCCAGGCGGCGGCGCCGGGCGCGGAGATCCATGCAGCCATGTTCTCGGGGGTTTTGTTGGCCAGCCATGCGGCAAGGATGGTGGGGACGTTACCGTGGTCGGCCACGCAACAGTGGGTGATGGATTGACGGATTACTCCACAGGCGTCGGCTGCAATGGCTGACCGGACAGGCCGGATGGCTGTTCGGACTGGATATGGAATGGACATCATGAGCCTACCCAAGCACTTTGTTAACCCTCTGTCTCAGTGTCGGAAGGAATCACTTTTCGACATTTGCTTTCGATCTGCTGCGACGAAACGGCCACCAGCCGAATATCAGCAGTGGGAATGCCAATAGCACCTTTAAAACAGCGTAGTCCGTGGCATCTAGCACTTGCGCCGCGGCAGGCCCAACCGTCATTTTTAACTAATCGTCCTCTGTATTCCTCTAGTACACGTGCACTGCAAGAGGCTGGGCACAAACACACCTGGCACTGTGACAGAGCAGGAGCGTTTGAACTGCCGCATGCGAGGCATGACCAACTGTAAGCGGGCATGGATTTTGGGTTCGTTTGGTGATAGTCATCTTACGCAAATTACCCCTGCGCACTCACTACAGACGGTCTATCGCCGGATGTGTATCTGCCCAATGATGGGCCGCATCCCACCCCGGCGGCACACACCCCTGCTCCATCACACACAGACTCGCACTGGCCAGCGCATGGCGCAGTGCCTGCTGGCAAGACTGGGGGGACAGCGTTTCAACAAACTGAACAAAACTCGCCATGCCTCCTGTCTGCGCCTGCCGCAACAGGTGCGCCAATAGCCCCGCCAAGAAGCTGTCGCCCGCGCCCACGGTGTCGATGACCTTCAACGGTTGCGCTTCTTTCGCAAAAAACTGGGCGCCGCTGCGATGCAGTAGCCATGCACCGTCCGCCCCCAGCGTCAGCGCCATCAAGGACGCCTGTGGATTGGCTACCAGCAGATGGCGGGCACGGGCCAAAGCCTCAGCGCCGGGTACGGCCAAATGGTCCAGGTCTTCGTCGCTGACTTTGATGATGTGGGCGTGGACCAAGGCCGCATGCACAGCGCTGCGATAGGCCGCCAGATCGGGCATGACCGAGGGGCGCAGGTTGGCATCCACCACCACGCAGCGGCCTGCAACGCGCTGGGCTGCAAGCCAGGGCAGATAGATGGCAGTGTCGCGGGCGTCGAGCGCCAGGGCGCCGGTGCAAACCAACTGCAGTGCGGGCAAAGCGGTGCAGGCCTCGCCCAATCCTTGTGCCGACACAGCGCGATCGGCCACGCCTTCGCGGTAGAAGGCGTAATCGGGGTGGCCGTGTGCATCCAGATTGACCACGGCCAATGACGTGACTTGCTGCACGGGCTCGGGCTGCGCCAGGAACACGCCGTCGGACACCAGCTGCGCAGCCAGCTCTCGGCCGAACCGGTCGCGCGACAAGGGGTTGAGGTACTGCGTGCCCACGCCCTGGCGGGCCAGCGCGCGGCACAGGTTGTAGAGCGCGCCACCCAGGCACGGCAGGTAGCTGCCATCGGGGCGGCGGATGAGGTCGATGAGGGCTTCGCCAGCGATGGCGGCGTGGATGGGGGTCGAGGCGACGGGGGGGTGTTCTGCGAAAGTCATGGTGGCTTTGGAAGTGTGTTGGCAGCACATCAAAACTGCGATTGCAACGCAGGGTACAGCGCCACAAAGCGGGCGTAGCGTTCGGCCAACAGGGCTTGCTGCGCGGGCTGGGGATCAAAGATGGCATCAGCAGGCAAGGGCTGGCACCAGTGGGCTTCGTCACCCCCGCAGGCCATGGCGGTCAGGCGGGCAGCGCCCAGGGCGGCTGCAGCGTGTGCGCCTTGCGGGCGTTGCAGCGGGGTATTCAGCGAGCTGGCCAGCAGCTGGGCCCAGGGGTTGCTACGCGCACCGCCGCCGACCAAGGCAAGGGCGCGACTGATGGTTGCACGTTGGGTCCTGGCTTCGGCAAGCTCGACCTGAAGGGGAGTGGGAGTCCCAGCAAGTCCACGTACAAGACCGCCCTGCCCGGCCTCTGCCGCGCGCATGGCGTTGAGTCCGTCGCGCAAGCCAAAGCCCACACCTTCCATCACGGCGTAGGCCAGATCCACCGCATCGTGCTCGGCACGCAAACCCATGAAGACGCCGGTGGCGGCTGCGTTGTTGTGCGGTGTGCGCTCGCCGCTCAGGTAGGGCAAAAACAGCGGCGCCTGCGCCTGTCGGCTGGGGGCCAGGGTGCCTACGGCGTCAGACAGTTGTGACTCATCGCCCCGCCCTGTCAGCCTGGTGACCCAGCCAAACGCGCTGGCCGCGCTGAGCATGACCGACATGTGGTGCCAGCGCTGCGGCAGCGCGTGGGCAAAGGCGTGCACAGCACTTTCGGTGGCGGGGGCAAACGCGTCCGTCACACGGAACACTACGCCCGATGTACCCAGCGACACAAAGCCCTGCCCGGCCGTGCGTGCGCCCACGCCCACGGCGCTGGCAGCGTTATCGCCCGCGCCCGCTGCCACCACCACGCCATCGCTCAAGCCCCAGCGGCGCGCCACGTCGCTGCGCAGCGTGCCGGTGGCTGCATTGCCCTCAGCCAGCGCGGGCATGTGCGATGCGTCCAACCCACAGGCCTGCAGCATCGCAGGGCTCCAGGCGCGGGCCTGCACATCGAGCCACAACGTGCCGGATGCGTCAGACATATCGCTCACCGCGTCGCCCGTGAGCTGCAGTCGCAGCCAGTCTTTGGGCAGCAGCACGGTGCGGATCTGGTCAAACACGGCGGGTTCGTGCGTGCGCAGCCACAGCAGCTTGGGTGCAGTGAACCCGGGCATGGCGAGGTTGCCGGTGATGTGGCGCGAAGTGGGTACGGCCCGCTCCAGCGCGGCGCATTCGGCGCTGGCGCGGCCGTCGTTCCACAGGATGGCGGGGCGCAGTACCTGGTGTTGTGCGCCCAGCACCACCGCGCCATGCATGTGGCCTGACAGGCCGATGCCGCGCACCTGCGCCCATGCAGTGGGAACCTGGGCACGCAGTTGCTCCACGGCAGCTTCGACTGCGGCCATCCAGTCTGCGGGATGCTGCTCGCTCCAGGTGGGCTGCGGGCGGTACTGGGGCACGGTGGCGTCGGCCGTGGCGACCACGGTCTGCGCATCGCCGAGCAACAGGAGCTTGACACCCGAGGTGCCCAAATCGATTCCGAGGTACATGGTTGGTTGGCTTTTTTGTAGGCTGCCGCGCAGGTGAAAGGGGTGAACTTGGGCGGTGCGCCCTGGCTTCGACAGGCTCATCCCAGACGGGCGGACGGGGTGCGTGGCTTGCTGCAAATCCCCCGCCCGTTCGCCCTGAGATTGTCGAAGGGTCTGCGTGAGACGCGCACCGGCTTCGACAAGCTCAGCCCGAACGGCTGGGGCGGGAAGCGCTTTACCCCTTGCCAAACCTTCCGGCACCCTGCTTGCGGTATTCACTCGGCGTCATGCCTTTGATGTCCAGAAAACGGCGGTTGAAGTTGGCCATGTTGTTGAAGCCCACGTCGTAGGCGATGTGGGTGATGTAGCGCTCGGTCTCCATGAGCAGCTGGCAGGCACGGTTCACGCGCACCAGGTTCACAAAGTCGGTGAACGTGTTGCCCGTGGCTCGACGAAAGAAGCGGGAAAAGCGGCTTTCCGTCATGCCCAGCTCTTGTGCCAGATCGGACGCCGACAGAGGATCTGCCAAGTGGTCGGTGATGCGGCTCACGATGGCGTTGATCTGGTCGAGCTGCGTATCGTTGTCTTCACTCTGCAGTTGCGTGCTCGACAGCAGCCGAAAGTCGGTGCAGCGGGCCAGCTCACTCATCCACTCGCAAAAGGCACCAAACCGCGCCAGCCCCTGGCGCGACTTGATGCGCTGCCAGTGTTCGGTGGCCTGTGCTTCCATGCCAAAAAACTCGATGCCGTGCCGCGCGCGCTCCAGCAGGGGCAACACCTCGCGCAGCTCAGGAATGTTCTCGCTGCTGGCGATCAAAGGGGCATGCGAGAACTGGATCACCAGATCGCGCAGCGGCACGCCGCCTTCGGGCAGGTCCATGCTGATCCAGTTGTGCGGCAGGCGCGGCCCCGTCAACACCAGTTGTCCGGGCTGAAACTGCCCGATCCAGTCGCCCACAAACACCTTGCCTGAAGTTGCGGTGATGAGGTGCAGCTCGTACTCGTCGTGGTAGTGCCAACGCGCCAGCGGCGTGGGAAAACCGTGCGACAGGCAGCGGATAAAACCCGCCGTCTCAGGGGACTCGTAGCCCAGCTCGGGGAAACGCACATAGTCGTGCTCCAGCTCGGGCTTGGTCTGGCGTGGGACGATGGGCGTTTTCACGGTCATGGCGTTGTGTGGACTGAAATTACACCAGCTTCAGACGTTGCCCCGGCTCGCCACAAAAGACTGCACGCGGGCATAGGCTTTGCGAAGGGTTTCAACCAGCTTCGGGTGGCTGGCCATTTCGCCCCACAGGGTGGTGTCGGCTGCGTAGGCAGCGACCGAATCGGGGGCCTCGCAGATCGCGTGCGCCGCGGCGGCGTCCATGGCCTGGTCCTGGTAGGTGTAGGGGACTTGACCCGAATGCCAGCGCTGCAGGTAGGCCAGGAACAGTGCGGGCAGCATGGCAACGCTGTCGAACGAATCATTGCGGGCGAGTTTGTCGCGGATGGTGGGCGCAATCATGCCGGGGATCTTGGAGAACGCGTCCATGGCCACCCGCTGGTTGGTATCTGCGATGGCGGGGTTGCCAAAGCGGTCCAGCACCACGTCGCGGTAGGCCTCCAGATTGATAGGGCATGGCAGTAATACGGGGATCGCGTCATCGGTCACGTAGTCATAAGCCATCTGGCGGATGGCGGCGTCTTGTGTGCCTTCATGGATGTACTGGAAGCCCGCCAGCGTGCCCGCCCATGCAATGCAGCTGTGGGTGGCGTTGAGCAAACGGATTTTGGCCTCTTCGTAGGCCTGTACCGAATCCACCATTTCAACGCCCACCATCTCCCACACCGGGCGTCCCGCGATAAAGTTGTCTTCGATCACCCACTGGATGAAGCTCTCGCCCATCAAGGCAGCCTTGTCATCCCATCCAGTTGCAGCTTTCACTCGCTCAGCCACGTCGGGTGTGGGGCGTGGCGTGATGCGGTCCACCATGGCGTTGGGGCTGCTGGTGTTTTGCTCGACCCAGGCCTTGAGCGCGGTGTCACCCAACGCGTCGATGAACTGCAGCAATCCGCCGCGCGAGCGGTCGCCGTTGTGGCGCAGGTTGTCGCAGTTCATCAGCGTCACGGGGCCTGCGCCTGCCCGCATGCGGGCGCTCAGGATGCTGACCAGGGCGCCGTAAACGGTGTGGCCGGCCTCACCCGATGTGACGGCTGCGAGGTCGGCGCGCAAGTCGGCAAAGGCGGGCCAGTCGAGTCGGTTTTGCGCATCCAGGTAGTAGCCCGCCTCGGTCACGGTGAAGCTGATGATGCGTGTGGCTGCGTCGGCGCCTGCGGCGATCAACGGGGCCAGGTCGTGCTGGTAGGGAATCACGCGCTGGATCGATTCGATGACCGTGTAGCTGCGCTCGCCCTGCGGCGTGACAGTCTCCAGCGTATAGCGGCCGCCCTGGGCCTGCAGGGCGGTGATGGTGTCGGCCATGTCGGGTCGCAGGTTGCCGCCTGCGATGGCCCAGGTGGTGTCACCCTGCTGGCGCAACGCGTGGACATAAACAGCCTGGTGGGCGCGGTGAAAGGAGCCCAGGCCCAGGTGCAAGATGAAATTCATGGTGCGTGAAAGCGAAGAAGGTTCGAAAGCGGTGGAAGGCTCAAAGGTCGAAATTGGTGGGCATCATCACAACGTCGCGGATCGTCATGCCGCGTGGGCGGGTGAGCATGAACAGCACCACATCGGCCACTTCGGCGGCCTCCAGCAAGCTGCCGCTGGCCTTGGCCTCTGCCAGTTTTTCCGCAGGCCAGTCGGCCAGCAGCGATGTGATGACGGGGCCTGGCGAGATGGAGCCCACGCGAATGCCATGCTTGAACACCTGACGGCGCACGGTCTGCACAAAACAGTTCACCGCCCACTTGGACGAGGCATACACAGGCTCCCACGGCGTGGGGAAATGTGCGGCCAGCGAGCTGGTGACGATGATGTCGCCCGTGCCACGCGCCATCATGTGGGGCAGCACGTTGTGCACGTTTTTCATCACGACATTCACATTGAGGTTCAACATGCGGTCGATGGCGTCGGGGTCGGCGTCCACCAGGTCGCCACCCACATAGAGGCCCGCGTTGGCGTGAAAAATGTCTAGTTGGCCGGCAATCGATAGCGTGCGCTCCAGCAGGCTGGCGCACTGTTGGGTGTCGAGCAGGTCCAGCACCAGCGCAGACGCGCTGGCGCCAATGGCGGCGCAGGCCTTGGTCAGTGCCGCTTCATCGCGGTCGATCAGCACCACGTGCGCACCCGCATCGGCCATGGCCTTGGCACTGGCAAAGCCAATGCCCGAGGCGGCGCCGGTGATGGCAGCGACCTTGCCTTGCAGTTCTTGTCGGAGGGCCATGCTTGTCATGCGAACTCGCGCGCCACAACGCGGCCATTGGGGTCAAACCAATGGGCCTCTGAGGCATCCATATCCAGGCTCACCGCATCGCCCGCGCGCAGGCTGGTGCGTTCGGTCTGGCGGGCGACAAACTGCGCGCCGCCGGGCGTGCCCACATAGATCAGCGTTTCGGCACCCAGTGCTTCCACCAGGTCCACCTGGCCGGTCACTGGCGTCGTGCCGGGGCTGCGCACGGCAATGGTCTCCGGGCGAAGGCCGATGCACCCGCCTTCAGCGCCTGCTGGCGCTTGTTGCTGCACAGGCAACGGCAGCTGCAACAAGGGCACCACGTTCATCTGCGGCGTGCCGATGAACTGGGCCACGAACTGGTTGGCGGGCTTGTCGTACAGCTCCAGCGGCGTGCCAACCTGCTCGATGAGGCCGTCGCGCAGCACCACCACGCGGTCGGCCAGGGTCATGGCCTCTACCTGGTCGTGCGTCACGTAGATGGTGGTGGCGCCCAGGTCGCGGTGCAGCTTGGCGATCTCCACGCGGGTCTGGCCGCGCAGGGCTGCGTCGAGGTTGGACAGTGGCTCATCAAACAAAAACACCTTGGGTGCGCGCACGATGGCGCGGCCAATGGCCACGCGCTGGCGCTGCCCACCCGACAGTTCCTTGGGCGTGCGCTCCAGGTAGGCAGTGAGGTTCAGGATGGCAGCGGCGCGCTCGACCTTCTCGCGCACGATGGCCGGATCGACCTTGGCGAGCTTGAGCGCAAAGCTCATGTTCTCGTACACGCTCATGTGCGGATACAGCGCGTAGCTCTGGAACACCATGGCCAGGTCGCGTTTGCTCGATGGCTGGTCGGTGATGTCGCGCCCGTCCAGCATGAGCGAGCCGCCGTCGATGTTCTCAAGCCCCGCGATCAGCCGCAGCAGTGTGGACTTGCCGCAGCCCGAGGGGCCGACGAAGACGATGAACTCCCCTTGCTGGATAGTGAGGTCGATGCCCTTGATGGCGCGGTGCTCACCAAAGAATTTTTCGATGCCGCGCAGTTGAAGATAGGCCACTCTAGTGCTCCGAAAAACGGGTTGATTCCGATCCGCCGACAGCGGTGGTTTGAAAAGGGGTGCCAGGCGAGGTAGCCGCGGAACCGGCATTGCCGGACCGCTGGCTGCGTGCCGTGGAGGTAGAGGCGCCGAAGGCGCATCGGGTGCGAGTCATTTCACGGCACCGAATGTCAGGCCCTGCACCAGCTGCTTCTGACTGAACCAGCCAAACACCACGATGGGCGCAATCGCCATCAGCGAGGCGGCCGACAGCTTGGCCCAGAACAGGCCCTCGGGACTGGAGTACGACGCAATCAACGTGGCCAGCGTGCCAGCCTTGGCAGCGCTCAGGTTCAGGCTCCAGAACGCCTCGTTCCACGACAGCACCAGGCACAAGAGGCCGGTGGAGGCCAGGCCGCCCATGCCCAATGGCAGCAGCACCAGGCGCACCTCTTGCCACAGCGTGGCGCCGTCCATGCGGGCGGCTTCGAGGATCTCGCGCGGGATGTCCTTGAAGTGCGAGTACAGCATCCAGACCATGATGGGCAGGTTGGACAGCGCGAACACGATGATCAGCACCAGCTGCGTGTCGAGCAGGTGGCTCTTTTGCGCCAGCACGTAGATGGGCACCAGCGCGCCCACAGCGGGCATCATCTTGGTGGAGAGCATCCACATGAGGATGTCCTTGGTGTGCTTGCCCTTGAAGAAAGCCATGGCGTATGCAGCGGGCGCGGCCAGCATGAGCCCCACCAGGGTAGAGAGCACGCTGGTGATGACCGAGTTCTTGGCGTACAGCAGGTAGTCGCTGCGCTCTTGCACCTCGTGGAAGTTCTCCAGCGTGGGCACGAAGAACAACTCGGGCGGCACGGCAATGGCCTGCAGCTCGGTCTTGAAGGCAGTCAGCAGCAGCCACCCCAGCGGGAAAAAAAGCAGCAGGGCCACGCCCCAGGCGGCCGCGGTGCGCAGGGCCAGCATGCCCAGCGGATAGTTGGAACGTCGTCGTGTGGTGGTCATGGTTCGCGCTTCGTTATTTATCGAGGTTCTTGCCGACCATGCGGATGAGAAAGATCGCCGCGATGTTGGCCAGCACCACCGCGAACAGCGCGCCGGCCGAGGCCACGCCCGCATCAAAATTGAGCAGCGCCTGCTTAAAGATCAGGAAGGTAACGTTGGTGCTTGCATCCCCCGGCCCACCCGCTGTGGTGGTGTAGATCTCGGCAAAGATGCTGAGCAAAAAGATGAGTTCGATCATCACCACCACCGCCACCGAACGCGCCAGGTGAGGCACGTACAGGTAGCGCAGTTGCTGCAGGTAATTGGCGCCGTCCATGCGCGAGGCTTCCAGCTGCTCGTGGTTCATGCTTTGCAGCGCGGTCATGAAGATCAGCGTGGCAAACGGCAGCCATTGCCACGACACCATGACGATGACTGAGAACAGCGGATGGTCGGTGAGCCAGTCCACCGGCTGCGCACCAAAGAACATCCACACCTGCGCCAACACGCCATAGATGGGGTTCATCATCATGTTCTTCCACATCAGCGCGTTCACCGTGGGCATGACAAAAAACGGCGAGATCAGCAACACCCGCACGATGCCCCGGCCCGCGAAGGGCTCGTTGATGAGCAACGCAATCGCAATGCCGAACACGACCGTGATGAGGATCACGCTGCCCAGCAGCAAGATGGTGTTGAGCACCGCCGTGCCAAACGAGGGGTCGGTGAGGAAGTACTCAAAGTTCTCCAACCCTGCAAAACCGGTCTGATCCGGCTGCATGAGGTTGTAGCGGATGAGCGAAAAATAGATCGTCATCGCCAGCGGCACGATCATCCACAGGAAGAGCGTGACCATGGCTGGCGTGAGCAGCAGGCGGGGAAGCAGGCGGCGGTTCATGTTGTTTCCGGAAAGGCCCAGAGAAGGCGATCGAATGGAACGACAGTGCTCCAAATAAGCGTTCAGCCGGCGTAGCGAGCGGGTCGAGGTGGGGGTGCTGTACCGGAAGCCGTACACCCGTACGGCGAGGAACACCGCCCCCAGATCGGCCCGCGCAGTAGCCGGATGAATGCTTATTTGTAGTAACCGGCCTTCTTCATTTCACGCTCGGCCGACACCTGGCTGGCCTTCAGCGCTGCATCCACCTTCGTCTTGCCTGCCAACGCCGCGCTCATCTGCTGCCCCACAGCGATGCCGATCGCCTGAAACTCCGGAATGGCCGCAAACTGCACGCCCACGTACGGGCTCTTGGGCAGGGTCGAATCCGTCGGGTTGGCCGAGTCGATGGCGACCTTCTCAGCCGCCGCAAAGCGTGCAGCCTTCTGGAAGTCGGCGCTGGCATAGGTGCTCTTGCGCGTACCCGTCGGTACATTGGCCCAGCCGTTGGTCTTGGCAACCAGCTGGATGTAGTCCTTGCTGGTGGACCAGGTGATGAACTTCTGCGCGGCATCGACCTTTTTGGAGCCAGCAGGGATGGCCAGATTCCATGACCACAACCAGTTGGCGCCCTTGGGCGTGTTCATGGTGGGCGCCTGGGCAAAGGCCATGTGCTCGGCCACCTTGGACTGCTTGGGATCACTCACGAACGAAGCGGCGATGGTCGCGTCAATCCACATGCCGCACTTGCCGGAGTTGGTCAGCGCCAGGATTTCGTTAAAGCTGTTGGCTGCCGAACCAGGGGGGCCGTAGTTCTTGAGCAGGTCTACGTAAAACGTGATGGCTTCTTTCCACGGCTTGGATTCGAGCTGTGGCTTCCACTGCATGTCAAACCACTGACCACCGAACGTGTTGACCAGCGTGGTCAAAAAAGCCATGTTGTCGCCCCAACCCGGCTTGCCGCGCAGGCAGATGCCATACACGCCGTTCTTGGGGTCGTGCATCTTGGCGGCCAAGTCCTTGATCTGCGGCCAGGTGGGGCGCTCGGGCACCTGCACACCCGCCTTGTCGGCCAGGTCCTTGCGGTACATCAGCATCGAGCTTTCGGCGTAAAAAGGAGCCGCAAACAGCTTGCCGTCGATAGACAGCCCACTGCGTACCGCGGGCAACAGGTCATCCACGTCGTAGGCGGCATCCGTCTTCAGTTCCTGCAGCCAGCCCTTTTTGCCCCAGATGGGCGCTTCATACAGGCCAATCGTCATCACGTCGAACTGCCCGCCCTTGGTGGCGATGTCTGTAGTCACGCGCTGGCGCAGCACGCCTTCTTCCAGCGTCACCCATTTCAGTTTGATGTCTGGGTTGGCCTGCTCGAAATTCTTGCTGAGCTTCTGCATCTCGATCATGTGGCCGTTGTTCACGGTGGCAATGACGAGTTCGGTCTGCGCGCTGGCGGCACCGCACAGTGACGTCAAGGCCAGCGCAACGACAAGGGCCAGGCGCTTGGGCACGGCGACAGGAATGGAATGTGGCATCGGAAAAGTCTCCTTCTGTATTGGTATGGATCTGCCGTTCAACGCCAGACGTTTGCGTGCAGGGCATTGACGAACTGAACGATACCGATGCTGCCGTGCTCGATTGGTACTCCAATCTCCATCACAAATACTAATTTGCACTAGATCCTCAGGATTTATACCTAGACCGGTCAACTGGGTATCTAAGTGAGGGTGGTTGCGCGCACGAGTCGCCCTCAGCCGATACCCGCCGGCATCGATCCATCGCTCTTCCATTGGTTTTCAGTTGCTATTCAATGCCCATTCAATGCCCATTCAATGGCCATTCAATGGCCATTGAATTTCTATTGGATTCCTATCCGGCCGATAAAAAATTGATAGCAAACATATCAACACCATCAAGCGCTAGGCTGTTCTTTCATCAAAAATAGACCCCTTCAATGACACCTGCCCGCCCATGGGCGCCGCCCAGAGCCCAGAGCGATGCGCACTCAGCGCCGCGCGTTTTCCATCATCGTGGCGACGTCGGCTGGCAAGGCCTTGGGGGTGCCGACGTCCTGCACTTCCCATTCCTCGCCGCCGGTCAGAAGCCACACGCGCACAGCGTCCGCTGCGGGGTGAATCACTACAGCTGCGGCCTCGGTACCGCCCAGATGCGGACGGATGCCGGTGATGTAGAGCAGTGCGCCGTCTTGCCGCAGTGGGCTGGTGACGCCCATGTTTTCGAGCAGCACCGGGTAGTTGGTGGGTCCCAGCAGACCGCACAGCCGGTCTGCCAATGGGCCGGTACGCAGGTAGTCGCCGCCGTCCGCTGGACGACGGCCGACCTGTGTTTGCAGGTCAGCCCAGGGGTTGGCTGCCTTGGCTGCTGTGCCCGGAGCCGCGGGGCTGACCCAAGAGCCCGATATGGTGCGCGCGGCGGGCTCGGTGGGTGCAGTGCCCCCACAACCCGGCAGCAGGACTGCCAACGGCACAGCAGCCAGCACAACGCGGCATAGGGAGGTTGAAGGAACCAGACGCATGATCGTGAGTTTCATTCTGAAAGCGGCAGCAGGGCAAAAGGTTTGCGAGCTTAGCCTGTCCTGCGCAGGCCAACGGCACGCCCTAAAATCGCGGTTTTCGCCCTCCAACTGCCATGACAGAACACGCCCGCCCCGTCCGCTCGCAATATGAAGACTTCATGCGCCATGTGTTCACCCACGGTGTGCACAAGTCAGACCGCACGGGCACGGGCACGACCAGCGTGTTTGGCCACCAAATGCGGTTTGATCTGAAAGAAGGTTTTCCGCTGGTCACCACCAAGAAGGTGCACCTCAAGTCCATCATTCAGGAACTGCTGTGGTTCCTGACCGGCTCGAGCAACAACAACTGGCTGAAAGAGCGCGGTGTTTCTATCTGGGACGAATGGGCGCGCGAGGACGGCGACCTGGGCCCCGTGTACGGCGTGCAGTGGCGCAGCTGGCCCACACCTGACGGCGGACACATCGATCAGATCAGCGACGTGATCCAAACACTCAAGACCAACCCCGATTCGCGCCGCATCATCGTGAGCGCGTGGAACGTGGCCGAACTGAACAAGATGGCCCTCATGCCCTGCCACGCGTTTTTCCAGTTCTATGTGGCGCCAGCGCAAACACCCGGCGGGCGCGGCACGCTGAGTTGCCAGCTGTACCAGCGCAGCGCCGATATCTTTTTAGGCGTGCCCTTCAACATTGCCAGCTATGCGCTGCTCACGCACATGGTGGCGCAGCAGTGTGACCTGGACGTGGGTGACTTCATCTGGACTGGCGGTGACTGCCACATCTACAGCAACCACCACGAACAGGTGCAAACGCAACTGGCGCGCACGCCCTACCCTTACCCGGTGCTGAACATCAAGCGCAAGCCCGACAGCATCTTCGACTACCAATTCGAAGACTTCGAGGTGCTGGATTACCAATGCCACCCCGCCATCAAGGCGCCCGTGGCCGTCTGAGCGAGTCAGACTGAACAACCACCAAACATGCCCCTGCACCTCATCTACGCCCGCGCAGCCAACGGCGTCATCGGCAAAGACAACACCATTCCCTGGCACATCCCAGAAGACATGGCGCACTTCAAGCAGCTCACGCAGGGGTGCCCCGTCATCATGGGGCGAAAGACCTGGGACTCGCTGCCACCGCGCTTTCGCCCGCTGCCGGGGCGCACCAATATAGTGATCACGCGCCAGAACGACTGGCATGCCGAAGGCGCGCAGCCCGCTGCAAGCCTGTCCGCGGCCCTGGCGCTGTGTGAAGCGCAGCAGCAGACCATCTGGGTGATTGGTGGCGCGCAGATTTACGCCGAGGCACTGCCGCTGGCCGACTGCGTCGAAGTGACCGAGATCGAGCAGGACTTTGACGGCGACGCGGTTGCACCCGCACTCGGTGCGCAATGGGTGGCCACAGCGCGCAGCCACCAGGTCAGCGCCAAGGGCTTGCCTTTCAGTTTTGTGACCTACCGGCGTGCCGGGGCTTGATGACACAAACCACCCCAATACTCATTTATTGATAGCTGCTAGCGCTTATAGATAAAGCGCTAGAGGCCAAAAACATATGCAAATTGCCACCTGGAACATCAACTCCCTCACCGTGCGTCTGCCCCAGGTGCTGGCCTGGTTGGCCACCAATCCGGTCGACGCGCTGGGGCTGCAAGAGCTCAAGCTGACGGACGACAAGTTTCCACACGATGCCTTCAAGGAACTGGGCTATGAAGCGGTGGCCTTTGGGCAGAAGACCTACAACGGGGTCGCCATCCTCAGCCGCCACCCGCTGCGCGATGTGGTGCGCAACATCCCGGAGTTTGGCGACGAACAGGCCCGCGTGATCGGTGCCACGCTGGACACCCCGGCTGGGCCCTTGCGCCTGCTCAATGGCTATTTTGTGAACGGACAAGAGCCCGGTTCCGAAAAATTTGCCTACAAGATGCGCTGGCTACAAGCGCTGCAAGACATGGTGCGCGCCGAGATGACGGCCCACCCCCGCCTGGTGCTGGTGGGAGACTTCAACGTGGCGCCGGAAGATCGCGACTCGTACGATCCTGTGGGTTTGCGCGAGACGATTCACCACACCACCGAAGAGCGCAACCACTTTCAGGCGCTGCTGGCGCTGGGGCTGACCGACGCATTCCGTATGTTTGATCAGCCCGAAAAAGCCTACTCATGGTGGGACTACCGCATGCTCGGTTTTCAGAAAAACAGGGGACTGCGCATTGACCACATCCTTGTGAGTGACGCACTCAAGCCCAGTGTGACTGCCTGTGTGGTCGACCGCGTACCGCGCAAAAATCCGCAGCCAAGCGACCATACGCCCGTGGTTGTGACGATGGCCTGAGGATCAAACTTCTGCATGGAGGCATGGAGGTGCGGACAGCGCGGAAAACGCGGGATGCAGGACGCGGGACGCGGGCGAACGTGCTTTACAGGGCCAGAAGCAAAAAGGCTGCAAGGAGAAATCCTTGCAGCCTTTTTGGCGGAGGCAACAGGTAACAGGCAATAGTCAACAGTCAACAGTCAACAGACAATTGCCAGTGCGTAGTTGCTATGTGCTGGTCGCTCCTCGATCAGTCTGCGCACCACCCAAGGGCACGGTCACCTCAGATCAGAGCGCCATTCATATCCGCTCAGCGTTGTGGCGAAAAGCCGTCGCGCAGTGCACGCACTTCGTCGTGATTGCGCTGAGCGCCTTGCGACTGGCGTTCCAGCAGCGCGCGGATATCGGCGGGCAGGTTGGCCTTCAACGCCTTGCGGTAGCGGGCCACCGCAGCGTCTTCGCCGCGCTCACACTCTTCCAGAACAGCCTTGTCGTCGTTGGTGGACAGTGCCGTCTTGACCGACACCCAGCCGCGGTGCAACGCGCCGGACACGGAGCCGCCCGATGCGGGGTCGCCGCCCAGGCGACGGATCTCATGCTCCAACTCCAGCGCTGCGGCTGCGCATTCGCGGGAATGGCGCTGAAAAATCCCCTTGAGCTCGCCAGACTCCGCATGTTCTGCAGAGGCATGAAACCCGTATTCGCCATCGCGGGACGATTCCAGCAGGTCATTCAGCACATCGACCACGTCGTCGCTGTCCAGCACATCCATGGGCCGATCGTTGTTCAAGGCCGTACCCGAGGCACGGTCCCACGCGGCGCGGGTGGCCGGACGCACATCCGTCCAAGCCAGGCCATCGGTGGCATGGCGGGCACGCCAGTCGTCGGCAAGGCGCGGTTCGACGGCGTCAAAATCACCCTCGTAACGGCCTACAGAAGACCAACCCAGTTCATAGGCAGGGCGGTAGTGGTCATAGGTACGTCCGCCCACAAAATAGGGCTCGCGTTCATAGTTCTCGCGCCAGTAAGCGTCTTCTTCGGTGGGATTGACGGCTTCGGCAGCGGCCTTGCCCGCCAAGCCACCGGCCACAGCACCCGCCACGCCACCGATGGCTGCGCCCACAGGGCCGCCAAAGGCACCAGCGGCTGCGCCAGCTGCGGCGCCACCCATCACGGCACCTACCCCCGTTCCGACAGGATGAGCGCCTGGCTCATTGGTCAAAGGGTCACGGTTGGCATCATTGAAATCCGACATAGAACGTCTCCGGTTGGTTGACAGTGACTTCATTGTTGAAGCTGTCTCCGGAGCCTCGGGTCGGCACAGGGAGGGCCTGCTTGTAGGACATGGGAACATGCCCACCAGTCCTGTGCACACCCGGTGGCAATACGCTGCGACCAAGGCCGCAGCGACCTTTTAGGGAGCGCGATTTTTCAATTTTGATAGCTGCTAGCGCTTGTCTATCAAGCGCTAGCAGCACATTTCATGCTTCGTCCGGCGCATCCAGCCCCAGTTCCTGGATCTTGCGGGTGATGGTGTTGCGCCCAATGCCCAGGCGCTGGGCCGCCTCCATCCGGCGGCCATGCGTGGCCACCAAGGCGGTGCGGATCAGCCGCGACTCGAAGCGGCGGGTCAACGCGTCCCACACCTCTGGCTGACCACCTGCCAGCAGCTTTTGCGCTTCGGCTTCCAGTGCCTGCTCCCAGGTGTGGGCGGTGCTCACGGCCACCGCAACAGGTGTGGTGTGTGCATCGGCCACGGACCACGAGGGCGCCCCTGCCAACGCCGCCGCACTGGACACGGCCCCAGCGGACACGCCCACCGAAGCAGTGGCAGGGGCCGAGGCTGGTGGGTGAATGCCGCCGACCAGCTCGGAGGGTGGGACGGACACGATAGGAGCCGCATGTGCGGCGGCCGACATGGCGGCAGGTTGGTCGGCCCGCACCGGCAACTGGTACACCGGCGACTCCAGCACCTCGGGGGGCAGGTCTTGCAAGGAGATGACTTGCGCTGGCGCCATCACTGTGAGCCAGTGGCAAATATTCTCTAGCTGGCGCACGTTGCCCGGGAAGGCGAACTGCTCCAGCCGCGCCAGGGCCGAATCCGCAATGCGCTTGGGCTCCACACCCAGCTGCCGTGCGCTTTGCTGCAAGAAGTGGCGGGTCAGCATGGGCACGTCTTCGTGCCGCTCGCGCAGTGCGGGCAGGCGCAGGCGGATCACGTTCAGGCGGTGGAACAAGTCCTCGCGGAAGCCACCTTCTTTCACGCGCTTTTCCAGATCCTGGTGGGTGGCGGCGATCACGCGCACATGGGCCTTGACGGCGGCATGGCCACCGACGCGGTAGAACTGACCATCCGACAAGACGCGCAGCAGGCGCGTTTGCAGGTCAAACGGCATGTCTCCGATTTCATCGAGGAACAGCGTGCCGCCTTCGGCTTGCTCGAAGCGGCCGCGCCGCTGCGTCTGTGCACCCGTGAACGCACCTCGCTCATGACCGAAGAGTTCGGATTCGAGCAGATCTTTGGGAATGGCCGCGGTGTTGATGGCCACAAAAGGGCCGTCCGCGCAGGGCGAGTGCTTGTGCAGCGCACGTGCCACCAGTTCTTTGCCCGAACCCGATTCACCCGTGATCAACACGGTGACCTGGCTCTGGCTCAGGCGGCCGATGGCGCGGAACACGTCCTGCATCGCAGGCGCCTGGCCCAGCATCTCGGGGGTTTCGCCCTGGCGCTCCTCGGTCACCTCCTCGCGCTGGCTTTCCTCCATCGCGCGGCGGATCAGCTCTACCGCCTTGGGCAGGTCAATGGGCTTGGGCAGGTATTCAAAAGCGCCGCGCTGAAAGGCCGAAACGGCGCTGTCGAGGTCGGAGTACGCCGTCATGATGATGACGGGCAGGCCGGGCTGCAGTTCGCGCACTTTTTCGAGCAGTTGCAAGCCAGAACCTCCGGGCATTCGGATGTCGCTGACCAGAACTCGGGGGCCTTGCCGCGCAGGGTCGCCTGCGGTGATGTCGGCGAGCGCATCGAGCACTTCACGAGGATGCGTGAAGCTGCGCGTGGGCAGGTTTTCCCGGGCTAGCGCCTTTTCAAGGACGAAGCGGATCGAGGGGTCGTCATCTACTAACCAGATCGGCTTCATATGTTTTTCTTACCTTCCCTGTGGTTGCGTGTCAGGGACCATTGCGCGATTTTTAAGGCAAGGGAATCAGGATGCGGAAGTCGGTGCGACCCGGTACGCTGTCGCATTCGATCAACCCATGATGGCGCTGTACGAAGGTTTGTGCCAACGTGAGCCCCAGCCCTGACCCGCCGTCCCGACCCGATACCAGAGGGTAAAAAATCCGCTCCTTGATCGCGTCGGGCACGCCCGGTCCGTTATCGATGACATGCAATTCCAGTGCCAGCCGATATCGTTGGCGACCAAACGTTACTTGTCGAGCCACGCGGGTACGCAAGGTGATCACTGCATCGCCTGCAGCGATGCGCTCGGCCAGTGCCTGCGCCGCGTTCTGAACCACGTTGAGCAGCGCCTGGATAAGCTGCGCCCGGTCACCGCGGAACTCGGGAATGGAGGTGTCGTAGTCGCGCTGCACGCGCAGGCCCTGCGGGTACTCCACTAGCACCAGCGAGCGCACGCGCTCACACACCTCGTGGATGTTGACATCGCCCACCAGGTGCGGGTGGCGGTGCGGGGCCAGCAGCCGGTCCACCAGACTTTGCAGGCGGTCGGCCTCGTGGATGATGACCTGGGTGTATTCGGTGAGCTCGCGGCTTTCAAGCTCCATCTCCAGCAACTGCGCGGCGCCGCGGATACCCCCCAGGGGGTTCTTGATCTCATGGGCCAGGTTGCGGATCAGTTCCTTGTTGGCCTGGGCCTGGTCCAGCAAACGCTCTTCGCGGTCTTGGCGGGCCTGCTGCTCCAGGGGCCACAGCTCGACCAAAATTTCACCCACCTGTTCGGCGTCGGCCACGCTGACGTGCACAGGTACAGGCTCTTGGTGCAGGCGCTTGAGGCTGGCCTCGTAGCGCAGTGCTGCGAAATCTTTGCCGCGAGCCCCTGCCAGCGCAGTTTGCAGCAGTGCGGGGTCGGTAAAAAAAGTGGAAAAATCGACGCCTTCGAGGGTGCGCCGCGACAGGCCCAGCGTGTTTTCGAGAGCGGCGTTGGCAAACTGCACTGCGCCATCGGCACGCAACACGGCCACCAGGGTGGACATCAGGTCCAGCGAATGAAAGCGCTCCGTGCCAGCACCCAGAGCGTCAGGGGCAAAAGAGCTCACGCTAGTGATTAGTTAGCGGGCAAGCGGGCAAGCTCGCGCTTGATACCGGCGATGTCGCTCTCGCTGCGGGCCATGCTGGCCTTGAGCTCAGCTGTGCGCTCCATGTAGCGCTGGGGGTTGCGCAGGTCCAGCGCATTGCGCTCTGGCGCGCCGTTGTTGTATTCCTTGGCCAGATCGGCATGGCGCGATTCCGCTTTGCGCAGCTCGGATTCAAGAATGGAGCGTGCATCGGCGTCACGCGCTTTCTGGTCGTTATTGCTGACGCGCGGCGCGTTGGCCGGGGACGTGGCTGGTGCTGCGCCACCGGCCGGTGCTGGGGCCGCCGCTGTTGCCGGGCGGGTGCCCTGCACAACGGTGACATTGCCGCCTTCCACCAATTTGCAGCCGCGCTCTTTGGCTTGCGTGGCGTTGTTGGTGTATTCGTTGCCACACCGGTAAATACGGTCTTGTGCCCAAACAGCGGGGGCCGCGGCGGCGATGAGTATCAGAGAGATGAGCGTCTTTTTCATTCGGTTTCCTCGCACTGCCATGCAGGTTTCAGGGGAGTATCCCCCAATCGCCACACATCGCCAATTCAACACTTGCACACCTCGGCGGGGCTTTGCTTACGGATTCGGCCACCGCCAGGTTGGTTCCGAGGCATCGGTCCATCCTTGCCGCAGCCCCATGAAAAAAGGCGGCTTGCGCCGCCTTTTGGTTCGTAGTGGCCTGCTAGCAAGCCATTACAGGGAGTAGTACATGTCGTACTCAACAGGGTGAGGAGCCATGCGGAAACGCGTGACTTCGCCCATCTTGAGTTCGATGTAGGCATCCAGCATGGAGTCGGTAAAGACGCCACCCTTGGTAAGGAAACCACGGTCCTTGTCCAGATAGTCCAACGCTTGGTCCAGGCTGTGGCACACGGTGGGCACCAGCTTGTCTTCTTCGGGTGGCAGGTGGTACAGGTCCTTCGTGGCGGCTTCGCCCGGATGAATCTTGTTTTCCACGCCATCCAGACCCGCCATCATCAGTGCCGAGAAGCACAGGTAAGGGTTGGCCGATGGATCGGGGAAACGTGCTTCGATGCGGCGGCCCTTGGGGTTGGCAACGTAAGGAATGCGGATCGAGGCCGAGCGGTTGCGGGCCGAGTAGGCCAACTTCACGGGAGCTTCGAAGCCGGGCACCAGGCGCTTGTACGAGTTGGTACCGGGGTTGGTGATGGCGTTCAGGGCACGGGCGTGCTTGATGATGCCGCCGATGTAGTACAGCGCGAAGTCCGACAGGCCAGCGTAGCCGTCGCCTGCGAACAGGTTCTTGCCGTCCTTCCAGATGGACTGGTGCACGTGCATGCCGGAGCCGTTGTCGCCAGCGTAGGGCTTGGTCATGAAGGTGGCGGTCTTGCCGTAGGCGTTGGCCACGTTCCACACCACGTACTTCAGGACCTGTGTCCAGTCAGCGCGTTCGACCAGCGTGCTGAAACGCGTGCCGATTTCGTTCTGGCCAGCGCCTGCCACTTCGTGGTGGAACACTTCGACCGGGATGCCCAGGGATTCGAGGATCAGGGACATTTCAGCGCGCATGTCTTGCGTGCTGTCGACCGGAGGTACTGGGAAGTAGCCGCCCTTGACGGTGGGACGGTGGCCACGGTTGCCGCCTTCGAGCTTGGCACCCGAGTTCCAGGGGGCTTCGTACTCTTCAATCTCGAACATGACCTTGCCGGGTTCGTTGGACCAACGCACGCCGTCGAAGATGAAGAACTCTGGCTCTGGTCCGAAGTAAGCCGTATCGCCCAGACCGGAGGCCTTCAGGTAGGCCTCAGCGCGCTTGGCAATGGAGCGTGGGTCACGGTCGTAGGCCTTGCCGTCACCGGGTTCGATCACGTCGCACTGCAAAAACAGCGTGGTTTCTTCGAAGAACGGGTCGAGGTTGGCGGTGTTGGGGTCGGGCATGAGCTGCATGTCCGAAGCTTCAATACCCTTCCAGCCAGCTACCGACGAACCGTCAAATGCGTGGCCCGACGTGAACTTGTCTTCATCGAAGTGGGACACGGGCACGGTGACGTGCTGCTCCTTGCCACGGGTGTCGGTAAAACGGAAGTCAACGAACTTGACTTCGTTCTCCTTCACCATCTTCATCACGTCTGCAATGGTCTTGGCCATCAGGTTCTCCTGGGTAAAGCGCTTGTTGAAAAAAAGAATTTGCCGAACTAAAAGCAGATTGCGTGCCAGCCAAGTGCAAGCTTCGCACTAGGACGGAGCACTACGGGCTGCACACCTGCCCCGCGCCCGGCAGAATGCACCAAAAAAGTGCAATCCATGAATCACCAGGAATATCAAAGGTTGCGCACCAATTCAGGGCCGCATGCCGCACCAAATTCGTGCAGTCCATTTTTCAGGTCTTGCCATGCGGCCGGGACAGAAGGCGCCGGACCTTTGACGCCCAGTTCGATATGCCGCCCGTATTGTGGATGATCCACGCTGGGCAAACTGAACACCCGCACCTCGGGGTGCATTATTTCGATGCGTTGCATGAGCGGCGTCAGCGCAGCCTCCATCGCGCCATAGACCACCACCGATTGCTCGGTCTGGGGCGTGCGATTGAAGTGGGCTGCGTATTGATGGTCCAGCACCCACTCGATCATGGGCCAGGCCATGACGGGAAATCCAGGCACAAAGTGCACTGCCCCACTACCGGGCCCCTCGCAACTGAAGCCGGGGATCTTGTTGTAAGGATTGGGAATGATTCGAGCCCCAAAAGGAAACATGCCCATGTTCAGGCGGTGCACGTTGTCCGGGCGGTCGGCCTCGTAGACAACACCCTGCTCACGCGCCACGTCTTGCATGCGCTCGCGGATCAGGGCTTCAGCCTCGGGGTGCAACACAAGCTCAACACCCAAACCTCTTGCCGCGCACTGGCGCGTGTGGTCGTCTGGCGTGGCGCCAATGCCGCCGCACGAAAACACAACGTCACCATTGGCAAACGCGCGCTGCAAGGTGGCGGTGAGGCGATCCGGGTTGTCGCCGACATAGTCAGCATACGACAACGAAAGTCCGCGGGCCGCGAGCAACTCGATCACCTTGGGCATGTGCTTGTCCGCACGTTTGCCAGAGAGGATTTCATCGCCAACGATGATGAGGCCGAATTGGGGAGTCATGGTGAGGAGGTTGCACTGGTGGATGTTGCAGGTGCCGGCAAAGATGCCGGAGGCGGGGCCTGGGGCAGCAGCGTCGAATCGAGGCCCTGTGAGGAGCCACCCGCGGCAGGGACATCCCGTAAGCCCTCTTCCTTTTCGGATCGCAAGCGCTGAAGCGCTGCTAGGCAGTAGTGCGAGAACCACAGCGACGAAAACGCAAAAACGAGCGTGTAGATCCAGATCGCCAGCGGCACCAGTACAAAAAATGCAGCCGCAAACACCACGCCCGACGCCCACACGATGCTGGGAGCTGCGCCCAGGTATCCGGTAAGGATGCCAATGCCCAACAGGCTGCTGCGATGCCGGAGAAACAGCTCCCGACGCTCCTCTTTGCTGGCGTGGTCTGCCAAGGCATCAAACACCATGACGCGGTAGGTGAGCCAACCCCATATCAGCGGCGGGAGAATGAGGATAAGGGGCGGAACAAACCACAAGGGGATAGACACCACCAAGGCCACCAAAGCCAAGAGGGTAGAACTGAGTGACCAGGCGACACTGGCAATGAAAGAGCCGCCGTTCTTGCGCTCTAGCGCGGGGAAGCGCCGATCCGCCACCAACGCTACCAGCGCGGGCGTCATGAGCACGGCCACCACCAGCAGCGAAAGCACCACCAGCAGTGGAGTGATCGCCAATACGACCATCAGGGGGGCGACCACCGTCGTCACATCGCCCACGCCCCAGCCCTGCAACCAACTCCAGAAGCCCGCCAGCAGCGTGGATGCGTCCAGCAACGACCGCATGCCCTGCACCGCCGCATCCCAGTAAAAGTACCCAAGACCCAGCCCCAGAGCTGCCATCAGCAGCAGTGGCAACAGCGACAAGACGATGACGCGCGGTCGCAAGCAATAAACGGCAGCGCGCCAGAAAGAGTCGAACAGTAGTCCCATGCCAGCAAGCATACATGGACCGCCTGCGGCGCCGATCAGGCTTTGCCAAACAGCCGAAGCACCCCACGCCACTGTTGAGACCAAAAGCCGCTGCCATAGTCGCGCAGTTGTCCGTTTGCGCCGGGCTCTACCTGGTCACGTACACCAGTGGGGTCGTAGCGCAACTCAAAATTGGCGGTGCGCATCAGCACGTCCCACCAGGGCAGCAGCACCCCAAAATTGTGCCCCCCCAGCACCACCGGATCCTCAGGCGGACCGTTCATCCGCTTAATGGTCTCGTGACCTATGCCAACGCTGTGGTGCAGACGATGAAAACGAGGACTCACCCACAAACGCTCGCCCCAGCGACCAAACCACAATCGGACATTCGCGTGTTGAAAGCTTTCGCTGAGCTGCGTGATAGCCACAATAGCGATGAACTGACCAGGCGCTACTCCAATAAGCTGAGCCACCACAACCAAAATGGTGTCGCGCAGCAGGTCATCCAGCAAGTGGTTGCGGTTGTCGCTCCACATCGTCATCTGCCGCTGGGCATGGTGCAGGGAGTGCAGCCGCCACCACCACTCAAAATGATGCTGCCCCCGGTGGATCCAATAGTCCACGAAATCGAACACGACCAAGTACATCAACAGGCTGACCCAAGGCATATCGGAGATACCCGGCCAAACTCCATCAAGCTGGAAGGTGTTGATACCTGCGACCCGCAAGGCTCCAAACAGATCGTCGGCCAAAGGATCAATGGCCAGGAACAAACCCAGGCGGAAGAGGCCCAGTCGGTGGATCAGGGTATAGAGAATGTCGGTGCGGATAGTGGCCCGGTCGGTCACGGGTTCTACTGGCCAGAGGCGCTGCAACGGGCCGATCACCACGAGAATCACCACAAGCTGCAACACGCCCACCAACAGCCATCCAGACGCCTCGTAACCCGCCTCCAACACGTTCCCCAGGCCCACATGAAACATCAGCGGTTGCATCACGCTTTCAAACAGCCACTGCTGCACGCTGTCAAACCAATTGCCTAGCGATTCCATCTGCGTACGCTCCCTCAGCCGTAAAAGATACCCACGCGCCCACGCCTTGCCTCTGTACACCAGCAATCTGGCGCATCGCCCACGTGGCGCTCAGCGCCCCGCCTGCTTACCGTACAAAGGGTGTTCGCGCAGGGTGCGAAAGCAGAAACCCCGATCCTTGAGCCCCTCAATCAATGGCTCCAGCACGGCTGGTGCCCACGGATCTTTGCGCGACCAGATACCCAGGTGAGCGAGAAGAATGTCGCCACTGCGCACAGTGCGCAATGCCTTGTTCAACAAAGCAGTGTTGCTGAAGCTTTCGCTGGGCAGCTCGTCCCCCAAAAAGCCAGCCGGCGACCAACCCACATGCGTGTAACCACACGCACGCGCGCTGGCCAAAAGTTGTGGCGAGGTTTTGCCACCCGGCGCACGAAACAGCGGCAGCGGCGTCTTGCCCGTGATCTGCTTTAAACGGTCCGCTGCCTTGGTCAATTCGGTGCAATACCCAGCAGCGGAAAGGACAAAGTCCTGCCCTTCACGCGGTCCCGACGAAGGGCGTACTCGGAACATCGACGGGTCTGCTGCGCCTATGTCAGCACGCCAGTAAGTGTGGTCCCAGGTATGCGAGGCAAACTCATGGCCTTCTGCTGCCCGGGCACGCCACCAGGGAGCCCAATGGTCCCCCAGACTGCCATCTCCTTCTCTTGTCCGCTCGTTCGCCGCGAAGAACGTCACCCGCACCTGCTGTCGATTGAGTACGTCGGCCACCAGGGGGGCAACCGACATGTGACCAGTATCAAAGGTCAAGTACAGCGGGTTCTCACAGTTTTTTTGGGCTCTAGCGCTTGAGTAGAAAGCGCTAATAGCTACAAATACTATAGCAAATGACAAATGCCGTGCTGTCACAGGAGTCTCCTCACGCGCCCATTTGCAGGCATCACTGTCTCAACGAGGAGCGTGCTGTAAGGTCCAAACCCCATGGGGAGATTTGCCTACCGTGACCTGCCGCACCACTTTCTTGGTGTGCGTATCGACCACCGACAATTTGCGCGCCCAGCGTGAACTGACGTAGATGAACCGGCCATCGGCAGAAACTTCCATGCAGTCGGGTCCGCCCGGTACAGGATATGAATCCACCACTTGGTACGTTGCCATGTCTATCTTGCTGATGGTGTTGGCGACGCGGTTGCTAACGTAAAGGTGGCGACCGTCACCGGCGGCACGGAAGGCGTGTGCACCATTCCCGGTTTTGATTTTCTTGATGCTGACCGGCTCGCGACCAGACACATCGAACACCTCCACACTGTCACTGCCCGTGAGGCCTACGAATACGCGCTTGTCGTCCGACGATCCGTATACATCCGCCGGCATCGCACCGGTTTTTATCCGCCATTTGATGGCTTGGGTCGCAATGTCGATAGCCACCAACTCATCACTGTCCTGCATGGTCGAGTACACGGTAGTGCTGCGACTGTCGATCCACAGATGGCTCGGCGTGCGCGATGTGGCGACCCGCTGAACCAACGTCAGCTCTTTGCCATCCCATCGGTAAAAATCAATGTGATTCAGCCGGTTGGCGGCTGTGATGAACCACTTCATGTCCGGCGTAAAACGCAGATGGTACGGGTCTACGATCCCCCGGATAGTGCGCTGAATTTGGGCCGTTCGAGGATCCAAAAACGTCAGCGTATCCCCCAAGGCATTTGCCACAATGATCGATTTTTCATCAGGGGTCAGATAGAGATGGTGCGGCTCTTTGCCCGTGGGGATGCGAGCCGTCTCAGTCCAGGTCACGGGATCAATGACACTGACATTCGCCTCCAGCGAATTCAATACAAATAGTGGCGTAGCAGCCGCCCACACACCGTTGACCGCCAAGCAGAACCCACCTAGTGCAACACAGACACGCACAAAAGAAAAAATCTTCACAGAACCACTTTCAGCTAAGCCCGAGAGTGTAGCGCTGCCCCTGCCTTAGACGCTTGCGGGAACTCGTAACATCCATGATCGAAGTCGATTGCTGCACGCGAACGGCAGCACCAGCACCGAGTGGATGCCAACTCCCGAGTCAGCCATGATGTCACGAACATCCACGCACCCAGCGCCCTGAGATGGGAGGCAAACGAAACAATCGATGATTTGGTGCCCCCAACATTTATCAGTTCATCTGATTGAGCAAAACCAGGTCATCTTTGCTCAGCCATTTCCACGCTCCCGGCGGCAGATCAACGGGAAGTTCCATACCGCCAATCCGGGACCGATGCAAACCTTCCACCCGATTGCCGACCGCAGCGAGCATTCGCTTCACTTGGTGGTACTTTCCCTCCGTCAAAGTAAGGTCGATTCGATTGCTCCCAACCACCTCACACGAAGCAGCCCGGACAGGCTTGGGATCATCATCCAGTACGACTCCACTTAAAAGCCGAGCGACTTGCGAGGAGCCCACCGGGTGCTTGGTTGCAATTTGGTAGACCTTGGGAACATGCTTCTTAGGAGAGCTGAGTCGATGAATAAATTGACCGTCATCGCTCAGCAATAGCATTCCTGTCGTGTCTTGATCAAGTCGACCCACGGCCTGCACCCCTTGCACCGCACTTTTCGTCGGCCGCTGACGCAAAGGGACCGGCAGTAAGGTGTAGATACTCGGATAAGTAGAGGGTTTTTGCGAACACTCCGTACCCGCGGGCTTGTGCATCAACACATAAGCCTTCTCATGGCACGGCCAATCGACGCCTTGAACACGCAGTTGCAATCCGTGCAGATCAAACTCTGACGCACCGTCTAGGCAATTGCTATATTCCGAGCCCGTTCCCGGAAGGCGCACCGAAACCCAGCCCTGTTGAATAAGCCCGGAACAAACACGGCGAGTTCCGAAACCTTGCGAATACAAAATATCCTGTAATTGCATGAAATGACTCAGGAAAAATAAATGAATTCATTTTTTGGTTCCCCAAACGCAAAACCCCCCAGTCCTTTGGAGACTGAGGGGGTTTGGGGCTATAAGAGCCTGACGATGACCTACTTTCACACGGGAACCCGCACTATCATCGGCGCAAAGTCGTTTCACTGTCCTGTTCGGGATGGGA
>JAUXZO010000086.1 GCA_030692685.1 Acidovorax sp.
CGCCACGTCATAAACACGGGCGGTCAGGATTTTCTTGAGGTAGTCAGCCGGTTGAAGGCCGGCTGCCCGGGGTGCGGATGTTTTGCGGGTGGGCGATGTCATGGTTCACTTTCTGCCGTCGATGATAGTGGGGTTTGAGGCCGCACCGGGCGCCTCCCATAACCCATCCGCCTGCACGAAGCGCGGTTCAAATAAAAAAGCCGCCAGGTCCGAAGACTTGGCGGCTTTTGAGCTTTGAATCTCAAGCTGGCTTATGCCAGCCGGGGATCAGAAAGCGTGGCGAACGCCCAGGTACAGCTGGCTGGCATCCTGACCAACAGCGTTGGCTGGGGTGCCGTTCAGAGCGGCTTGGGTGTACAGGTTGTAGCCGGCGGCCGACTTGTTGTTCAGCTTGGCGTACGACACGCCCAGCGACGTGCGCTTGGACAGGGCGTAGTCATAACCGATGGACATCAGCGTAGCGCCGGTGTTGGCGGTTGCAGCAGTCAGGGCTGCAGGAGTGGCGTAGCCGGAGCCCTTCAGGTCACGTGCTTTGGTGTACGTGAACAGGAAGGTACCAGCGCCCATCGGCACGGTCACAGGGATGGACCAGGCGCGACGCTGCAGTTCAGTGGAAGTCACAGCGTTAGCGGCGCGGGATTCGATTTCCGACTGGTCAAAGGTCAGACCCACAGTGGCCACGCCGAAATTCCAGTCGATGAAAGCGGTAGCAGCTTTCTGGTCAGCACGGGCAGCAGTTGCCAGGCGGTTTTCGGTTTTGCCATCCCAGAACGACACGCCAGCCTTGAACGGGCCGCTGCCGTAGTTCAGGCCGAGGTGCATCGCACGGCCTTTGCCTGCATCGCCCACAGCGCCTTCAGAACCCTGGAAGGAGGTGCTGTAGTTGGCCTGTGCCTGGAAGCCAGACATGTTAGGCGTGGTATAGCGAATCACGTTCTGTGAACGGCTGGCGTTGGCAATCGCGTTGGCGCCGCCGTTGACAAAACCGAGGATACCGCAGCTGGAAGCTTGCAGAGCCGTGGCACGTGCACCGTGCTGGTCAGAACCCAGGCAGTAGTGGGTGTCCAGCTTGCCCAGCTGGATCATGCCCATGCCGCCGCGCAGGCCGACGAAGGTGTTACCACCAGCCAGGGGGCTGGAAGTGGGTGCGCCGCCGTTGTCGTCAACGCGATAGCGGGTGTCGACCTGGAAAACAGCTGCAAGGCCGCCACCGAGGTCTTCAGTGCCGCCGATGATGAAACGCGAAGAGCCGTCAGCAATTGCGAGGCCATTGCCATTACCAGCAGCAGCGCCGGAATATTTGGTGTGAGCAACGCCGCCTTTGATGTTGCCGGACAGGGTTACAGAAGACTGAGCGAAAGCGCCAACAGCCGCGAATGCAGCCAGAGCAACTAGGGATTTTTTCATTGCGAGTTTCTCCAAGGTTAAACATAGGGCTCCAGGATTTTGGATCC
>JAUXZO010000090.1 GCA_030692685.1 Acidovorax sp.
GATTGTGGGAGGGTGAGATGTGGGGGGAAGGCCAGGGACCTGAGGTCCACTTACAATCTCCCCCCACACCCCCCACCCAACCCGCTTAACATGGCGGTGGCTGTGGGGGCCTTGGGCCCCGACTGCCACGGCCAAATAAAATCTTAAGGGATTGGGGGTGGGGGTTTGGGGGAGTTTTTTGTAAGGGTAAGGGCCTGCGGCCCTTAGCCTCCCCCCCCAAATACCAAAGCCATGGATCACTTAACTCTCAGCGAAGAGGTGATGATTGGGGCATTGGCTCGGCAGGTGGCCGACGGGGACTGGGTCGCCTGCGGCACTCTGTCGGCTATGCCCGCTGCGGCCCTGTGGTTGGCCAAGCTCACGCACGCGCCCCGGGCCCAGGTTTTTGTGGCGGGCAGCCAGGATTGGCCCTTTGAGGGGGAATGGCAGGGGTTTTTTGACGCGGCCCAGCAGGGGCGGATTCAGGTCTTTTTCTTGAGCGGCGCCCAGATCGACGGTCAGGGGAATATCAACCTCATGGCCGTCGGCGATTATCACCGCCCCAAGGTGCGTCTGCCCGGCGGCGCCGGCTCCGCCATCCTGGCCTACATGGTGGAGAGGGTGGTGCTCTTCAAGACGACCCATGAGGCCCGGGGCCTGATACCCCGGGTGGACCACCTCACCGCTTGCGGCTATACTCCCCAGTTGAGCCCCTGGCAGCGGCCGGGCCGGATCACCCGGCTGGCGACCCCCAAATGCGTCTTTGCCTTTGAGCCTCCGGAGGCTCCCTTGCTGGAGACCCTGCACCCCGGCGTCACCCTGGAGGAGGTGCGGCAACTCACCGGCTTTGCCTTCCGGGTGCCTGACGATTTGCCGGAGACCCCGCCCCTGACCCTGGAAACCCGCCGGCTGCTCTATGGCCCGGTCAAAGAAAAACTGACTTTAGTTTACCCCCACTTCGCCTCACGCTTGCAGGCGGGTTGAGGCCTGGTCGGGAGGATGTATTTGAGGGAGGCGGCCCGGGGCCGACGGCCCCCCTTACAATCCTCCCCCAAACCCCTACCCCCAACCCCATAAGTTTTATTTGGGGCAGGTCGGGGCGGGTTTAAACCTGCCCCGACGCTCCCTGCCCCTTCCTTTCAAACTCGGGATTAAACCATGTCCCTAAGCGAAGAAGGTTCCCGCCACTCAGAACACTTCCCTTTTCTGGCCCGCCTGGAGGTATTGCCGGAGTGGAAGTGGGCTGCCCAACAGTTTCTTTCCCAAGGCGGCATCGCCATGGTCCTGGGCGCTCCGGACACCGGCAAGAGCACTTTTTCCCGCTACCTGATTTATCGGGCCTACCTGGCCGGAGAACCCACAG
>JAUXZO010000092.1 GCA_030692685.1 Acidovorax sp.
GGGGCAAGCTCAACTATCCCGCCGGGCAGGGAAAACTGATTGGCCACACGCAGCCACGCCGAATTGCCGCCAGCAGCGTGGCCAAGCGCATCGCCGAGGAGCTTAAAACCCCGCTTGGTGAGGTGGTTGGCTTTAAGGTGCGCTTTCAGGACCGCCTGAGCCGCGACAGTTCAGTCAAATTGATGACTGATGGCATTTTGCTGGCAGAAACACAGACCGACCCGCTCCTCAAGGCCTACGACACCATCATCATTGACGAGGCGCACGAACGCAGCCTGAACATTGACTTCCTGCTGGGCTATATCCGCCAGATCTTGCCGCGTCGGCCGGACCTGAAGGTCATCGTCACATCCGCCACGATTGATGCCGATCGGTTTGCCAAGCACTTTGAATCCGCCAAGGGCCCTGCGCCGGTCATCATGGTGTCGGGCCGCACCTTTCCGGTCGAACAGCGCTACCGCCCGTTTGAGGAGAGCCGCGACTACGGCCTGAACGAGGCCATTGCCGATGGCGTGGACGAGCTGTGGCAGGGCAACGCAGCGGGCGACATCCTGGTCTTTTTGCCGGGCGAACGCGAGATCCGCGAAGCCGCCGACCATCTGCGCAAGCACCTGGCGCACCAGCCCGTGATGCGCAACGCCGAGGTGCTGCCGCTGTTTGCCCGCCTGTCGCAGGCCGAGCAAGACCGCATCTTTGACGGCCACACGGGCCGTCGCATCGTGCTGGCCACCAACGTGGCCGAGACCTCGCTCACGGTGCCAGGGGTCCGATACGTCATTGACGCAGGCACAGCACGCGTCAAGCGCTACAGTTTTAGAAGCAAGGTAGAGCAGCTGCTGGTAGAGCCCATCAGCCAGGCGGCGGCCAACCAGCGCGCCGGGCGCTGCGGGCGCGTGGCCAACGGCATTTGCATTCGCCTGTACGACGAGCCCGGCTTTAACGGCCGCCCGCGTTTTACCGACCCCGAAATTTTGCGCAGCTCGCTGGCGGGCGTCATCCTGCGCATGAAGTCGCTGCACCTGGGCGACGTGACGCAGTTCCCCTTCATCGAGGCGCCTTCGGGCCGGGCGATTGCTGACGGCTATCAGCTGCTGAGCGAGCTGGGCGCAGTGGACGACGCCAACGAGCTGACCCCCATGGGCGTGGCGCTGTCGCGCCTGCCGCTGGACCCGCGCGTGGGCCGCATGATTTTGGAAGCCCGCGACCGCAAGGCGCTGGACGAAGTGCTCATCATTGCCAGCGCGCTCAGCGTGCAGGACGTGCGCGACCGCCCCATGGAGGCGCAACAGCAGGCCGACCAGGCGCATGCCAAGTTCGACGATGACAAGAGCGAGTTCAGCGGCTACTTGAAGCTGTGGAAGTGGATCAACGAGGCACGCGGCGGTGCGCCCAGCCTGCCATCGGCCCGCGCCCAAAAGGCCATGGCGGCGCAGAGGGCGCCTTCGCAGGCTTTCTTGCCGGTGTCGCAGCGCAGCAGTGGCAGAAGTCCGGTAGAAGCACCGCCCAGCGTGAGTGCTGCCGCTGCCGTTGCCGTTGCCTTCGACAACTCATTAGCCGCCACCCACAAGCTCAGCAACCGCCAGTACGAGCAACTGCTGCGCCAGAACTTCATCAGCATCCGCCGCCTGCGCGAATGGCGCGACATCCACACCCAGCTGCTCACGGTGGTCACAGAGCACAAATGGCAAATCAACACCCAGCCCGCCAGCTACGAGCAACTGCACCTGTCCATGCTGGCCGGTTTGCTGGGCAACGTGGGTTTCAAAAGTGAAGAGGAAGACTGGTACCTGGGTGCGCGTGGCATCAAGTTCTACAAGCATCCCGGCGCGCACCTGAACAAAAAGCCCGGCCGCTGGATCATCGCTTCCGAACTGGTCGAAACCACGCGCCTGTTTGGCCGGGGCATTGCCGCCATCGAGCCACAGTGGCTGGAGCAAATGGGCGGGCACCTGCTGCGTAAGCAACTGCTCGACCCGCACTGGGAAAAGAAGACGGCCGAGGTGGTGGCGCTGGAGCGCGCCACGCTCTACGGCATCGTGGTGTACAACAACCGCCGCATCAACTTCGGCAAGATTGATCCGCACGCGGCGCGCGAGATCTTCATCCGCCAGGCTCTGGTGGACGGCAACTGGGAGACCAAGCTGCCTTTCCTGGCCGCCAACCAAAAGCTCATTGCCAAGGTTGAAGAGCTGGAACACAAGTCGCGCCGCCAGGACGTTCTGGTAGACGACGAACTCATCTACGCGTTTTACGACCAGCAGCTGCCGCCCGAGGTGTGCAGCGGCCACAGCTTTGAGGCCTGGTACCGCGACGAAAGCCGCAATCGCAAGCTTGCTGCCACGTCCTCGCAGCCCGAGCTGCTCCAGCTCACCCGCGACGAGCTGATGCGCCACGAAGCCGCAGGCATTACCACCAACGCGTTTCCCAAAACCGTGCGACTGGGCGGAGTGGACTGCGCCGCCGCCTACCTGCACGAACCCGGCGATGCGCGCGACGGCATCACCGTGACCATTCCGCTGTTTGTGCTCAACCAGGTGAACGACGAGCGCTGCGAATGGCTGGTGCCCGGCATGCTCAAGGACAAGATCCAGGCCCTGCTCAAAAGCCTGCACCAGCGCCCGCGCAGCCGCTTTGTACCGCTGCCTGAGTCGGCCACGCGGCTGGCCGCGCTGCTGGGCACGCCCGAGCGTTTTGGCACGGGCAGCCTGACCGACGTGCTGCTCAAGCAAGTGCGCGACGAAACATCGCTGGACGTGAAGCGCGCCGACTTCAAGCTCGACATGTTGAGCCCCCACCTGTTCATGAACTTCCGCGTGGTCGATGAACATGGCCGGCAGCTCGGCCACGGCCGCAACTTGGGCGCGCTCAAAGCCGAATGGGGCGCCAAGGCGCGCGGGGCTTTCCAGGCGCTGGCGGGGCTCAAATTGGCCGGTACGACGGTTTCTGCGGAGAATTTAGAGCAAAAAGTGCCTCTAGCGCTTGATGGTAAAGCGCTACCAGCTATTAAATCAGGAGTAAAAGGCGCGGCGCAACCGGTCCAACCTGTGGCGCCCGCCCACCCCACGCCATCGGCCCCCGCTGGCCAGCGCTACACCGCCTGGACATTTGGCGAGCTGCCCGAGCTGATGGAGATCAAAAAGGCCGGGCAGACGCTGATCGGCTTCCCGGCGCTCATCGACGGCGGCGACGCTGTCACCATCGAAGTCTTCGACGAGCCCGAAGTGGCCGCCGCCAAACACCGCGCGGGCCTGCGCCGCCTGTTTGCGTTGCAGATCAAGGACGCGCTTAAATACCTCGAAAAGAACATCCCCGACCTGCAAAAAATGGCCGTGGCCTACATGCAGGTGGGTCGCAACGCAGACGGCACCGGCGGCGGCACGCAAGAAGAGCTGCGCGCCCAGATCATCGACGTGGCGCTGGACCGCGCGTTTCTGCTCGACCCGCTGCCCACGGATGAGTTCGCCTTCAAGCGCCGCATGGATGAGGGCAGGGGACGCCTCACGCTGATTGCCAACGAAGTGGCGCGCCTGGCCAGCACCATCTTGCTCGAATATGCCGTGGCCGCCCGCAAGATCAAGGACACCAAAAGTGCCCCTGAGGCCACGCAAGACGCGCAGCAGCAACTGGCCCGCCTCATGCCCAAGAACTTCATCGCCGTGGCCCCCTGGACGCAACTGGCGCACTACGCCCGCTACCTCAAGGCCATCACCCTGCGGCTGGACAAATACCGCACCGACCCCGCCCGCGACGCCACCAAACTGACCGAGCTGCGCCCGCAAGAGCAGCGCTACTGGCGCCTGGTGGCCGAGCGCAAGGGCGCGGTAGACGCCCGCATGCAAGAGCTGCGCTGGCTGCTAGAGGAACTGCGCGTGAGCTTCTTCGCGCAGGAGTTGCGCACGCCGCAGCCGGTGAGCGTTAAGCGGCTGGACAAGCTTTGGGCGCAGGTCAATAGCTGAGCAACCCACGGTTGAGCCCAAAGTCACTGCGCAACGCAGGGCCGTTCTGGGCTGATGTAGGTCTCCCAATCCCAGCATCCGGCGCCTTGGCTAAATGCGGGCCGGTTGGCGCGATTCACTCCTACAAACCACGGGGTGTTTCCCGCTGAAGCTATGGTTTTACACAAGGAGCTGACTTATGCGCAAGATGATTTTGATGGCCGTGGCTGGATACCTTTGGAAGAAGTACCAGGCTAAAAAGGCAACCCCTGCTGCTAATTCCGCGCCCGGCCCGCTCTGACGGCTGAGCAACGCAGGCACGTATCTGATTAAAAATGGCCTCTAGCGCTTATCCGTAAAGCGCTAGCAGCTATCAAAAAGATAGTTTTGGCTTGCTGTGCCCTCTTGAATCTCTTTCAACGTACGCCCATCCGCCGCCAGCCACTCAATCCGCCCCTTGGCGCAGCGGCCCCGTACCACGGCGGCTGCCGTGCCGGGTCAGGGCGCGGCCCCAGCAGCAGGTAGACGCCGGTCTGCGCAAGCTCGGGCCGACCCTTGACGTGCGGCAGAAGCGCACGCGGAAACACCAGCGCCTTACCGATCCAGTTGGACTTGTCGACGATACGCAGGCCGTCAGGGTCGCCGTCGGCGACGAAGATGCGGAGGGAGAAAGGGGTTTGCGCCATAGCGGTCAAACTAGGTGAGGAACACGTTGCTGCTCAAAGACCAAAGCAACCAGCGGCTCAGGCGCGTTTTTGCGAATGCAAGCTTCGGCAACAGAAGAGAACTCAGCGTTGTAGTCAATCATTTCCTTGAGACGAACTTTTGCCGCAGCCTGATTGATCATGCGGAATACCTGCGGCCCGTCTGCGTTTACATACTCCGTAATACGCATTCGACACGAATCCCAAAAGTCAGCCCTCTTACGCCCCAAGGCGGGTGGCCTGTTCAAACCGATGATCTCTATCGTGTCGGTCACCCGCTTTAAGTCCGCGGCCCCAATCGATGCCGCTGGCACGGCCTTGCAGGCAATTTCATCACGTTCAAAGGAAATCAGGCGCGTGGAATCGCTGAGTGGATCAATAAGGACAGGTGCCTCAAGTTGCAACGACAAGGGGTTGCCCGGCTTGGCGCAATCGCCCTCCAATATGGGGAAACTGTCGTTCTTTTTGACGTTCAAGAAATGGCCGCAAATTCTGTAATTGGTCCACTCGAAAGCCAACCACCAATAGCCGTCGCGGTGGGTTCCATCCTTTTCAGTGACACGCCCCTTCGGTCGGAAATGATCCACATGAATTGGCGCAGCTGTGTCACGGGCTTCCGAATACCAGCACTTATCGTTGAACTGCTTTAACAACCAATTGCGAATGCGATCGTCACGCCAATGGGCTTGATGCTTTTCAATCAACGCGGACCGCTCATCGGGCGTCGCCGCATCCGACAGTTTTTTCTCAAGCACCTTGGCTTTTGCTACCCATTCCGCTGGCGGCGTACCTTGAATAACCACTTTGCGCATAACTCAATTCCCGCCCAGTTGCAGTTTCAGCTCACGGGCCAACGTTGAAAGATCGTCCGTACGCTCGCGCTTTACCAACTCAGCAACGATTGCCATGGCCAATTCCTCCTGCGCCTTCAGCTCCTGAGGACTAAGCAAGCTCGTAGTGGGCTGCGCGCGAACTTCGTACATTTTCTGTATGAAAAGTTGGTACATCGGGTCGCGATGCTCCCGCGAAAACCCAAGATCATCCAAATGCGCCCGCAACCTAACCAACTCGTCTTTCTCATTCACATCCAAATCACCATTGGCGCTCTTGGCAATCAACTCATTGCGCCGGTTCAGTTTTTCCAACGTCGGTAGGTCAACGGTCGATGCAAGACCAAACATATCGCTCTTGAGAAGGCCAGAAACGCCCATCCCCTGCGGATGCTCATCCGGCGTATCCACCACCGTCTGGTTGTTCTCCCGGCGCAAGATATGCACCTGCTCGCGCCGCAGGCTGCCGACCATCATGGGGTCGTGGGTGGTAATGAGCACCTGCGACTCACCTTGGGTAATCGAATCCGCCCCAGCAGCCAGCACGTTTTCAATATCGTCAAAGTAGCGCAGCTTCCAAATCGGGTTCAGGTGCGTGTCGGGCTCGTCCAGCAAGAACAGGCAGTGGTCGTCATTGGTGATGCGCATCAGGCCCAGCACAGTGAGCATCTGCAACTCGCCCTCGGACAGTTGGGTAAAGCTCACCTTGCCGCCGTGCTCATCGCGCTTTTTGACGGTGATGCGCACCTCGTCAATCAGGTCGCCAATGTAGGCACCCTCCGCGTAGCGGAAGAAACTGTCCGTGCCGCCCACCAAGTCACCCAGCTCGCGTAGCTTTTCTTGGCTGGGCACAAACAGGTACAACTGCCGCTGCTTCTCGGTGCGGCCCCGAAAGTCAATCAGCTTGGTTACCTCCCGCTCAATCGGTGCCCACGCCACTTGCCAGAGCTTGTCCAAAAACTCGCTGACCACATTGCCCCGCGCAAACCAGAAGCGCGGGTCGCCTTCGTTCAGCTCGTTCTCATCAAACTTTTGGTTCTGACGCTTCTCGCGCTGGCGGTGTGGCTCCTTCAGCACAAACAAGGCCGACTCCAGCGATTCAATGTTCAGGTTGTCCATCACCTTTTTGAAAACCGGGTCGTTGGACAACAAGCACGCCAACAGTACCAATTGGCTGTGGCCACCCCGGCAATAAAACAAGCGCCGCAGCTTGTCGTCACCAAACTGGCGCAAGGTCTTGTTTTCTTCGCGTCGGCGAATGGCTTGGATTTGACGAATATCGGAATCACTGCCCTTGAAGTCGCGCAGCAGGTCGGCAGATAGCACCTCTTCCGCCGTTATCTCTTGGCGGCGGTTGAAACGCTTTTGGTGCTCTTGAAACAAGACTTCCATGCGCTCATTGCGGCCAGAGTAATAGGCAAACACATGCGAAGGCAGCAAGCGCGGGCCGCGCCGCTCGTCGCGTGGCTGCTTGTTGGGCGGGTCGTTCTCGGTCAGATAGTTCTGCGCCTTCTTATCGCCATCCACCCACACCACAGGCGTGCTTTGCTCCGCCAAATCGGCCTTGATCTGAATCTGGTGGCCACGAATGGTGTAGTCCAGCTCGTAGTCAAACTCTGCGGACAGCCCCAAATCAATATTGCGAAAGATGGTGATCAGCGCCTCGATCAAGTTGGACTTGCCGGTGCCGTTCTGCCCGATAAGAGCGTGGCTGCGAATGGGCTTGGGCGGTGCATCTGGCGCACTGATGGCCGATGGCTGCAGCGTGGTGTTGAAAACAATTTCCACATCCCGCAGGTTACGAAACAGGCCAATTTTGATGCGCTGCAGTTGCATATCAGGCTTGCTCTTTCACGCGGACGCTGGCGAATCCTTCAGCCTCTGGGTCTGAAGGCGGCGCTTCAATCCAACCGTGTGAAATTTCCAGCTTGAGCTGCGCGTAAAACGCATCTATCTCACCACCGTAGCGCTGGAACAAGTCACCCGCGTTCATGCTGCCCTTTTGACGCGACAGCAGCGTTGCCAAGGGCGATTGGTCTGTAACAGCGGGCAAAGTGCCCAAGCGCAGCGGCGCGACGACTTCGGTTTGCGGGGCTTTCACGGGTTCTTCCTTTTCGGGTGCTATGGCGATGCCGGTGATGCTGGCAACTGCACTGCTCGCAAGATGCCCAGCGGTCTTTTGCTTTTGCGATAGCTGGTCGGCGAGGTGATCACACATACGGAACAACTGATAGACGATGGCAACGATGCGGTCCTGCTCGGCTTTTGGCGGAACAGGTACAAGCAGTTCCTCTACACCGCTAACGTTAATGTGCTTAACCGTCATGCCGATTGCCGCTTCCCTCATGCGAATTTGAAAGCTTGGACTTTGAATGACGTAGATCAGGAATTGGTTATTAAACAAGTCATGGAATAGTCGGATAAGCATCGACCGTTGACCTAAACAAACCTTTTCTTGATCAGGAACAATCGCCACTTCGCCCATAGGCGCTTCTCT
Organism: Acidovorax sp.; assembly: GCA_030692685.1. Taxonomy (GTDB): domain Bacteria; phylum Pseudomonadota; class Gammaproteobacteria; order Burkholderiales; family Burkholderiaceae_C; genus Acidovorax. The sequence goes on from JAUXZO010000092.1 coordinate 7,967, forward strand.
GGTAAAAAATATATCGCCGCCTGTTGGCTGCAGCCGCTTTGCCCATTGCAGATAGGTCTCCTCCGATATCTTTCGGGTGTTTCCCAAAAGCATCCGCCCATTTCGAATGTCCGTTGTTCGGATGAGATGAATGCCCTCGCCAACATAAGGCGCAGTTTTATGATCGCAGTCAACGATAGCCTGAGAAATTTGCAGCATTGATGCCCAAATCCAATGCCCCGGCAGCTCACTCTCAATAGCAACGGGCGTTTGAACCCTTAACTTCTTCAACATCCCCAGAGCTTCCTTGCGCTCTTGGCCCTCGCACTTCGTTGACCAGTCCAATCGAGCGGCAGCAATGGCATCCAACAGCGCAGTGCCGGTCGAGGTAGTTCGGTGCTCAATATTCAACAGCTGACCAGAGACAGCCAAGTCAAGAATCAAGCCTTTGAAGCCGGCCACATCTTCAGGCGCATCAAAGAGCTGGCCGAAATTATCGGCAAGCCGCGCCCAGGTGGCTCGCAGTTCGTGCGGGCTGGTGGCCGCTGCGACGGCTTGCAGGGTGGATTGGCGCAGATTGTTTTGCAGGCTGCGGCGCTGTTGTTGCTGGGCTTCCAGCGTGTCGCACAAGGACATCAGTTCATCGACTTTGGCGACGATGCGGGATTGCTCTTCGATGGGTGGGAGTGCAGCAGGCAAAGCAAGCAACTGATCCTGCCTGATGCCGGCTACTGTTGTGCCTGTGCCTTTCAACTCTCTCGTTTTATAGAGTATGAAAAAGAAATCTTGGTTGACCTCGGCGGGTAGCTCAAATGCTTTCAAGTCTTGATTGATCGCCAGGGCAACCGTGTTGATTGCGATTTTTCCTAAGCCCATTCGCGTACACACGATGACACGATTTGCTGGAATCAAATTTGATGAGCTTTCTGCCAAGCCCTCGATCGATATGTGATCCGCAGTGACGGACAAATACTTCTGATCCTTTAGGTCTTTGACGCTGGCCCAAGGAATGTCCCCCGCCCAATATCTGGGGTTGTTTTTCGATGGCGTCCCACCGCCAGTAATTGTGAGTGTCAGATCGCCTAGTCGGCACAGAGCCCAATGAGCTGGAGCTTTTGACTGCGCTGCAGAAATAATGGCCTGCTTTGGTACAACTTTCTTCTGTTCTTTGTGTTCACGCTTCTGCCGTTCAATCGACAGCAGCAAAGGAATACCGCTGGTCTGGGCCGAAGTTGTAATCAAATCGCCAGCGGCGGCCAGTACAAGGATCATTTGCCGCAACCGCCCCACGCCCCCCGGTGCATTCGCAATATGCCCAAACTCCGCCAAAAACTGTTGCGCATCCATCAGCTTGGTTCCCCGCTGGCATTGGCACTGCCGCTGCCCAGTCGCTCACGCGAACTCGCAATGGCTTCGTGCAGCTTCTTTTGCAGCACGGCTTTGGGTGGCAGCTCGGTCAGATACTCGGCCACGTGGATGCCGCTGGCGTCCAGCTCCAGCAGTTCAATCTGCTCTTGTTTTTTGCCACTGCACAAGATGATGCCCAGGGGCGGGGCCTCGCCGCTTTCTTGCTCGTGCTTGGCCAGCCAGCGCAGGTAGAGCTCCATTTGGCCTTTGTCGGCGGCTTTGAAGTCGCCCAGTTTCAGGTCGATAGCTACCAGGCGCTTTAAACGGCGGTTGTAAAACAACAGGTCAATATAAAAATCGTCGTTGTCGATCTGGATGCGCTTTTGCCGCGCCACAAAGGTAAAGCCCGCGCCCAGCTCCAGCAAAAAGTGCTCCAGCTCGCGCAAGATGGCGTCTTCCAGGTCCTTCTCCAAATACCGGTCTTGCATGCCCAGAAAGTCCAACACGTAGGGGTCTTTGAGCAGCAGTGCGGGGCTGAGCTGGCCGGTTTCCCGCAGGGCGGCGAGCTCGGTGGCCAGCAGGTCTGCGGGTTTGCGTGACAAGGCAGTCCGCTCAAACAGCATGGAGTCCAGCCGCTCTTGCAGGGTGCGGGTGCTCCAGCCCTCGGCCTGGCACATCTGCAGGTAGAAGTCGCGTTTGAGCGGGTCTTCGATGTAAATCAGGCTGCGCAGATGGGTCCAGCTTAATTGTCTACTCACTGCGGAGACAATGTTTTCGACCTCAAAGCTGGAAGCAAAGCGCAGCATGTGGCGCAGGTTTTTGCTGGAGAAGCCGCGGCCATAGTCGGCTTCTAATTGCTTCGCCAATGTCGAGACGATTTGCTCGCCATACTCAGCGCGCTGGCCTTGCAGCACTTCTGTTTGGATACGCTGGCCAATGTGCCAGTACAGCATGGTGAGTGCGCTGTTCACCGTGGTGGCCAGCTGGGCACGGCTGCTGTCGATGAGCTGGCGGATGTCGCTGACGAGCGCGAGGGGGGCAATCGGGGCGGGCGGCGCGGCGCTAACGGCCTGGCCTTCGGGAACCACTGGCTTCATTCAGCCACCTCGGCGGTGAAGTGGTGTGCCAGTGCGCCTGCCAGCTCGCTTTTGAGCTGGTTTTGGGTTTCTTCAATTTCGCCCAGCAGCTTTTTGTACTTTTCCAGCAGCACGTCGGGGTCGTGGGTTTCTTCTTGCGGCGCGTTGGGGTTTTTCAGGTCGAGGTTGTAAATGGGCCAGTAAAGGCGGTCACCAGCGGCTTGGGCATCGCGGGCTTGCAAGTCCAGGGTCTCCGCCTCGCTGCGCAGGCGATCGGCGGCGTGGGTCAGGCTAGTGATAATTTTGTCGTGGGTTGGCTCGGCAATGGCCGCACGCAGCTCGCCAATCAAGACCAGCTTGTAACCCCTGGCGCCCGATTTACCCTGGTCCACATCGCCCTGAAGATCATTCATTTGCTCCAGCAATAGCGAGACCAGTTCTTCGTCTTTGCGCCGCCCAACGAGTGAGTCGCTCAAATACCGGGCTTGGCGCCGGGCATCGCCCGCATCAGTGCGCAGTTGTTCGGCATTGGCCCAGTGCGGCTGCGCGGCAGCTTCGGCTTGCAGGCGTTTGGCCTTGAAGTCCACCTTCCAGGCCTGGGCGTTTTCCACGCGGTCGGCAAAGTCGCTGGCCTCATCGCCCCACCAGGCTTGCTCGGGCTGAAACTCTTCAATGCGGATGGGTTTGGTTTTGGAATAGCTCTTGTAGCCCTGCGGGTAGGGGTGTTCGTAAAACCAGATGGTGTCGGTATGAAAGTGCTCGGTGCCGTCATCCACTGTTTCGCACTTGGTGAAAAACAGCAGGTTGGTTTTGATGGTGGTGTAGGGCGCGAACACGCCCTTGGGCAGGCGGACGATGGTGTGCAGCTTGCAGTTTTGCAGCAGCAACTTCTTGAGGGTGTTTTTGATGCCGTCGCCAAACAAGAAACCATCAGGCAACACCACTGCGGCGCGGCCATTGTCTTTAAGCAGCTTTTTGATGATGAGCGCCATGAACATGTCTGCGGTTTCACGCGTCTTCAGGTCGGGTGGGTAGCCTGCGCCCACGCCGTCTTCTTCGTAGCCTCCAAATGGAGGGTTGGTGATAAGGCAGTTAACCCGCTCGTGCATGGCCCATTCGTTCCACGGGTTGCCCAGTGTGTTGCGCCGCTGTATTTGGCTGGGCACGTCAATCTCATGTAGCAGCATATTGGTGGTGCACAAGAGGTGGGGCAATTGCTTTTTTTCAAAGCCGTAAATCAGGGCTTCCAGCGCGCGCTTGTCTTTGGGGCTGGCTTTGGTGCCTAGCTGGCGGCGCAAGTGGTCGATGGCGGCGGTTAAAAAACCGCCCGTGCCACAGGCTGGGTCCAGCACGGTTTCGCGCTTTTTCAGGTTGGGGTTGACGCGGTCCACCATAAAGGCGGTGATGGCGCGCGGGGTGTAAAACTCGCCCGCATTGCCAGCGCCACGCAGGTCATTGAGCATTTGCTCATACACATCGCCCAGGTTGGCGCGGGTGGTGAAGTCGTGGAAGTTGATGGCTTCTTCGAGCTTTTCAATCACGGCCAGCATCAGCGGGCCGGACTTCATGTAGTTGTTGGCATCCTCAAAAACCTGCCGAACCACCTGGTGCTGTGGGCTTTTGCCTGCGTCAATGTTTTCCTTTAGAGCAGGAAACATCTGGTTGTTGACAAAGGCGATGAGCTCTTGCGGGGCAATCTGCGGTTGCTTTTTGCCTTGGGCATCTGCCTTGTAGCCTGCCCAGTTGCGCCAACGGAATTGCTCCGGGATAGGAGACACGTATTTGGCGTTGTCGTCTTCCCACTCTTCTTCGCGCTGGTCAAAGACTTTGAGAAAAAGCATCCAGGTGAGCTGGCCCAGGCGCTGGGCGTCGCCGTCTACGCCGTCGTCTTTGCGCATGATGTCCTGAATGGACTTGATGGTACTGCTGAGGTTCATGGGGGTTAGGCGGTCTTCTGTTCAGGGGTTTCGTAGAGCGCGTGCTCTAGCGCTTGCACGGCTTGGGCGTAATTTTCTACGCTGCCAAAAATGCCACGGCGGATTTGGGTTTTGCTGCCAAATTGGTCAAAGGGCGGCAGCTCTAGCACCTTGGCGTCTTCAATGTCTTGCACGCCGTGGTCGGCAAACTTTTCTAGCAACGCCTCCAGCACAGCGCGGGCTTGCTCACCATATTGGCCAAAAACGTTGCGCTTTTTGACCTGGTTGGCGCGCTCGCGCCGGGTCAAGGGCTTTTGGTCGAAGGCAACGTGGGCTACCAGGTCAAAGGCATCCAGCTCGGTGCCGTTGGCTACGGCTTGCTGCAATATGTCCAGCGGCACGCCTTTATCGGCCAGCTCTTGCAGCACGGCCTGTTTGCGCTCAGCGGTGTTCCAGCGGCGCAAAAAGTCGGTCAAGGTGCCAAACTGGGCCTGCAGGGATTTGCGTATGTCGTCTTTGAGCAGGACGCGAAAGCTCTCGGTGATGAGCTTGCCGTCGGCATCCAGATACTGGGCGCGCTCCACGGCGACGCGCACGTCCACATCGCCAATCACGTATTTAATGCGGCCTTCGCCACCTCCGCCACCATTACCGTCGTCACCAGGCCCATACGGCGGTGGATCGGGCTCGCCGGTGCGGGGCGGGTCGTTAACTTCGGGTGGCACCACCGGGTCGTCGCCTTTGGGCTCATAGATGACGACAGGGTCGCCATCAAAGTCAGGGTCGGCAAACAGCCGGGTGGCACCCTTGAAGTCCATGGTGGTGAAGTACAGCGTTTGGTAGTCCTCACGCAGGCGGGTGCCCCGGCCAATGATTTGCTTGAACTCGGTCATCGAGTTGATGTTTTGGTCCAGCACGATCAGCTTGCAGGTTTTGGCATCGACCCCGGTGGACAGCAGCTTGGAGGTGGTGGCGATGACCGGATAGGGTTCGTCGTTGTCAATGAAGTACGAGATTTGCGCCTTGCCCTCGGTGTCGTCCCCCGTGATACGCATGACATAGCGGCGGTTGTGGGCGGCTGCGGGAATGAGCTTGACCAGCTCTTGGCGCATGCGTTCGGCATGGTCTTGGTCATCACAAAAAACGATGGTTTTGGCCATGGGGTCTGTGGCCTTCAGGTATTCCCACACCTTGCTGGCCACAAGCTGGGTGCGCTTCTCAAGCACCATGTTGCGGTCAAAGTCTTTGGTGTTGTACTGGCGCTGCTCCACCGCCTGGCCCAGTTTGTCGAGCTTGCCCTTCTCGGGCGTGTAACCCACAGCATCCATATCGGTAGCGATGCGAATGACTTTGTAGGGGGCCAAAAAACCGTCTTCAATGCCCTGCCTGAGCGAATAGGTGTAGATGGGCTCACCAAAGTACTTGATGTTGAACTCTGGGGCATTAATGACACGCGCCCCGGTCTTCTTGTCAACAGTCACTTTTTCCTTAGGCGTTGCGGTCAAGCCCAAGTGGGTGGCGTTGGTGAAGTAGTCCAGCACCTCGCGCCAAGCAGAGTTGTCCACGGCGCTGCCCCGGTGGCATTCGTCAATCACGATCAGGTCAAAGAAGTCTGCCGGGAATTGCCGGTAGATTTGCTTCCACTCTTCTTTGCCGGTGACGGCCTGGTACAGGGCCAAATAGATCTCGTAGTTCCTCTTGACCTCGCGGCTGGTGACCTTGTGCATGAGCTCGCCAAACGGTGCGAAGTCTTGCTGCATGGTTTGGTCAACCAGGATGTTGCGGTCAGCCAAAAAAAGAATGCGCTTCTTGGCTTTGGCTTTCCACAATCGCCAGATGATTTGAAAGGCGGTGTAGGTTTTGCCGGTGCCCGTTGCCATCACCAGCAATATGCGCTGCTGGCCTTTTGCGACGGCTTCAATGGTGCGGTTGATCGCCACGCGCTGGTAGTAGCGCGGCTCGCGGCCACTGCCATCGGTATAGAAGGGCTGCTCAATGAGCTTGACAGCCGCTGGCTCTGCCAGACCTTTCCATTGCTGATAGATCGGCCACAGCTCTGCGAGCGTGGGGAATGCGTCGAGTGCTAAGGCTCGCTCCACGGGCTGCGTGAGACCCGTGCGGTCATGCAATAAAAATTCCTCTCCATTGCTGCTGATGGCGAAGGGGGCATCCAGCATCTCGGCGTAGGCCAAGGCCTGCTGCATGCCATGACCGACAGAGAAGTTGGCTTGCTTGGCTTCTACGATGGCGATAGGAACGTTGGGGCGGGCGTAAAGCACAAAGTCGGCGCGCTTGGGGCCGCCTTTAACTTCAGGGTTTTTGATGCGGGCCGCTAAGTTGCCGCGAACCATGACGCGCCCCTCTGTGAGTGAAACCTCTTCACGAAACTCGTGCTGCTGCCATCTCGCTTGCAGAATGGCAGGCGTGATGAATTTGGTGCAGATGTCGCGTTCGCTGAGTGATTTTTTGTCCATATCAGGCGGGGCAGTTGCTGAGTAGTGGGCGAGTGACGGCGCACAAGAAGGGCAAGGGCCTGCGCCATGCGGGCAAGCTGGTGGGAAGGCCCAGGGCGTAGCGGCCACTTTGCACTTCTACGCCGGTCAGCGTGGCGCCTTCTTTCTTGGCCTCGATCACGCCGCAGGCTTTGCCGTTGACATACAGCATGTAGTCGGAAAAACCAAAGCCGTTGTTCAGCGGGAACTCGCGGATGGCCACGCCCACTGTGGCGTGGATGTTGGCCTGGGCAACGTTGCAGACATGCCAGCCCGCAGCCACCAACAGTGCATCTATCGTTACCCTGGCCTTGGCCTCTGGTGTCATGTGCTTGGCTCCCCCTTTGGTCGATTCTAGGGTGGCGGGGCAGGTTGTTTGAATTTGTAAATTACCAGCGCTTGTATCTTCTTGTGGACGGTGCCGCTACGGGCCGAATAGACGAGGCCGTGAACCGATGCAGGCGGTGGGCGCAATCGCGTCACCTGCGCGACCCAACATCAGTGGCATCCCCAATGCAGGCGCGCCTGCGGGGCTCTAGGCTGGCGGGCAAAGGAATTACTCATGCGCCCCCATTTCAAGTTCTGGCCCCGTCGGCTGCCGCACTCCATCACCTTGCCCGCCACATCGCTGTGGGACAACCTGGCCACCAATGCCCGGCGGTACCCCAACAAGGCAGCGCTGGTGTTTTTTGGCCGTTCGGTCAGCTACCAAGAGCTGGCAGAGGGCGCTGAGCGGCTGGCCGCACGGCTGGTGCAGCTGGGCGTCAAGCGCGGGGACCGCGTGGTGCTGTGCATGCAGAACTGCCCGCAGTTAGTAATGGCGCATTTCGCCATCTTGCGGGCCAACGCGGTGGTGGTGCCCGTCAACCCCATGAACCGGGCTGAGGAGCTCAAGCACTACATCACCGACCCCGACACCAAGGTCGCTTTTACGACGGCTGATCTGGCGCCTGAGATGGCCAAGGCCAGCAACGCGCTGCCGCTGGCCGAGCGTCTGGCCCACCTGGTGGTGACGCAGTTCACCGATGCTTTTGACCCCACCGTGACCGGCGCCGATGCGCCGCCCGAGAACTGGATGGAGTGGCTGGGCACGCGCCACCCCTTGCCAGCGCTGGAGGGCGGGCGCACCTACGCGTGGACGGACGCAGTGGCGTGTTCTGACATGCCGCCCGCGCTGGCGGTGGGGCCGGACGACCTCGCCTTGTTGCCCTACACCAGCGGCACCACGGGCTTGCCCAAGGGCTGCATGCACTTGCACAAAAGCATCATGCACAACGCGGTGTCGGGCAGCCTGTGGGGCAATGGGTCGGCCGACAACGTGACGCTGGCGGTGGTGCCCATGTTCCACATCACGGGCATGGTGAGCGTGATGCACACAGCCATCTACTGCGGTGCCACGCTGGTGATCATGCCCCGGTGGGACCGGGACTTGGCGGGCCGCCTGATCTCGCGCTACCAGGTGACCACGTGGACGAACATCCCCACCATGGTCATCGACCTGCTGGGCAGCCCGAACTTTGCCAGCTATGACCTGTCTAGCCTGGCCTACATTGGCGGCGGCGGCGCGGCCATGCCGCAGGCCGTGGCGCAGCGCTTGCTGGAGCAATATGGCCTGCGCTATGCCGAAGGCTATGGCCTGACCGAGACGGCAGCGCCGTCACACTCCAACCCGCCCGACCATCCCAAGCAACAGTGCCTGGGAATCCCTTTCATGAGTACCGATGCCCGTGTGGTGGACCCAGACACGCTGCAGGAGATGCCTTTAGGCGAGCAGGGCGAAATCATCATCCACGGCCCTGAGGTGTTTGACGGCTACTGGAAGCGGCCAGACGCCACTGCGGCGGCGTTCATTGAGTTTGAAGGCAAGCGGTTCTTCCGGTCTGGCGACCTGGGGCGCATGGACGAAGACGGCTACTTCTTCTTGACGGACCGCTTGAAACGCATGATCAATGCCAGCGGTTTCAAGGTCTGGCCTGCCGAGGTCGAAGCCCTCATGTTCCGCCACCCCGCCATTCAAGAGGCCTGCATCATCGCCACCAAGGACAGCTACCGCGGCGAGTCCGTCAAGGCCGTGGTGGTGCTGCGCGCCACGCACCAGGACGCCACCGAGCAGCAAATCATCGACTGGTGCCGCGAGAACATGGCCGTGTACAAGGCGCCGCGCATCGTGCAGTTTGTGACGGCCCTGCCCAAGAGCGGCAGCGGCAAGGTGATGTGGCGGGCGCTGCAAGAGCAGGAGGCGACGTAGTCCGGGGTAGCTCGAAGTCGCCTGAAGTCGCCAGTCAATCTTCTGGCCCATGGCCAAGCCAGCAAGGGCTGCCACCGGCAACCCTTGTTGGTTGTGCTGTCAGTGCGATGGGGCCATGGTCAGCTCGCCCAAGTCCCGTTCCAGTAGCGCCGGGTCTCCTAGCTGCAATTCAATCAACCGGCGCAGGTGCGTCACGCTGTCCAGGTCGATGCTGCGACACAGCAGGCCAGTGTGCAGGCCTTCGACATGCGCCACTTCGGTGGACATGGCGATGTGGTTGCCGGTTTCGGCGAGCGGAATGGTGATCTGGCACAACATGCCCGCCTGAAGGACTGCCTGGGCAGGGGCGGTGATGAGCGCGCCTTTCAGCGACAGATCCACCACATGCACACTGAACGCGTCGGTGGCGGTGGTCAGCAGGGCCGGTGCATCAAAACTCACACGGACGAAGTGGCGGCGTTCATGGGGCATCGCTGTCTCCTGGGCGAAGCGGGTGGTGGGCCGATGCTACTCCAACGCTTAAACCTAGAAGCCGCAGTTCACAGCAGTTAACCGCTAATTTTTCATAGGTCTGCTGTGGGACAACCCCCATACGGACAGATTCCCTTTGGATATTCTTGCAACCTGTCGTTAACATGGGTCTTCCGTCACCTGTGGGGTCCTGATGTGAATCCAGGCGTGTACCGATTGGGTCGTTGGCGCGTGGGCTGGCTGCACAGGGCAATGTGGCTGCCTTTGCTGCTGTATGTCTGCGCCTGCGCCAGTGCGCTGGCTGCGCCCCGGGAGCTGCGGGTAGGGGTTTACTCGAATGAGCCCAAGATATTCGTCAACGCCAGTGGGCAGGCTTCGGGCATCTTCGTGGACCTGCTGCAACTGGTGGCAGAGCGCGAGCAGTGGACACTCAAATACGTGCCCTGCACGTGGCAAGCGTGCCTCGATGCCGTGCGCGCGGGCGAGTTGGACTTGATGCCCGATGTGGCGCGCACCCAAGAGCGCGAGGGGCTCTACGACTTTCACACCCTGCCGGTGCTGCACAGCTGGTCGCAGATTTATCGTGCGCCCAGCAGCGCCATCCATTCGCTGTTTGACCTGCAAGGCAAGCGGGTGGCGGTGCTGCGAGGCTCGGTGCAGCGCGCTGCCTTTGTCAACATGCTGGACAGCTTTGGCATTCAGACCAGCATGGTGGATGCAGCCAGCCTGATGGATGCGTTTGCGCTGGTGCAGCGGGGTGAGGCCGACGCGGTGATTTCCAACCACCTGTTTGGCAACTTTCATTCGGCGCAATTTGGCGTGGCAGATTCGGGCATCGTGTTTCAGCCTGCCACGCTGTTCTTTGCCACGGGCACGGGGCGCAATGCAGACGTGCTGGCGGCCATTGACCGGTCGGTGCAGGCTTGGCGCAGCGGGGCTGACCCGTCGTACACCCGCGTGCTGCGCCACTGGGGCGGGCAAGAGCCCGCTGTCAAAATGCCTGCGGCCCTGTGGTGGACCCTCGGCGCGCTGGCAGTTTTCAGTCTTCTGGCGGTCCTGATGGTGCTGGTGCTGCGCCGCCAGGTGCAAGAGCGCACGCGCCACCTTCAAGCCAGCGAGCAGAAGCTGGCCACCATTTTGGACAGCGTGGGCGCGTTCATCTACATCAAGGGCAAGGACTACCGCTACCAGTACGCCAACCAGCAAACCGTCCAGCTGTTTGGCTGCTCGGGTCAGGACGTGGTGGGGCTGGAGGACTCGGCATTTTTTGATGCTGCCACCACCGCGCAGTTGCGTGCCAATGACCAGCGCGTGATGGAGGATGGCGAAACCGTGGAAGCCGAAGAGACAAGCACCCCGCAGGGTGGGGGCGACGCGCGCACGTATCTATCGGTCAAGATCCCGTTGCGGCACGCGGATGGGCGCATTCACGCGCTGTGCGGCATCTCTACTGACATCACCGAGCGGCGCCGGTCCGAAGAGTCGCTGCAGATTGCGGCCACCGTGTTCGAGTCGTTCGAGGGGATGATCGTGACCGGGCCCGATCAGCGCATCCTGAAGGCCAACCAGGCCTTTGCGCGGTTGACCGGCTACAGCGTGGACGAGCTGGTGGGCCTGACACCCCAGCACCTTCACTCTGACCGGCATGATGCGCAGTTTTTTGCTGCGCTGCAAAGCACGCTGCGCAGCCAGGGCGCGTGGCAGGGCGAGGTGTGGAACCGCCGCAAGGATGGCCTGGAGTATCCCGCGTGGATCACCATCACCACGGTGCGGTCTGCAGACGGCGACATCACCCATTACGTGGGCACCCAAACCGACATCTCCAGCCGCAAGGCGGCCGAAGAAGAAATCCGCGTGCTGGCGTTCTACGACCCGCTGACCGGCCTGCCCAACCGGCGCCTGATGACGGACCGACTGCAGCACACCTTGGCGACCTCCCTGCGGTCGGGGGCAGGGGGTGCGCTGTTGTTTGTGGACATGGACAATTTCAAAGACCTGAACGACACCCAGGGCCATGAGATTGGCGACCAGTTGTTGCGACAGGTGGCGGCCCGGCTGGGCGGCTGCGTGCGCACTGGCGACACGGTCGCCCGCCTGGGGGGAGATGAGTTCGTGCTGCTGCTGGAAGGCCTCAGCCCCGCGCCCCACGAGGCGGCCGCCCAGGCCGAAAGCGTAGGCCGAACGGTGTTGCAGGCCCTGAGCCAAAGCTATCTGCTGGACGGCCATGCGCACCACAGCTCGTGCAGCATTGGCGTGGCCTTGTATGCCGATGCGCTGGGGTCGGTGGACGAACTCCTCAAGCGGGGCGACCTGGCCATGTACCAGGCCAAGGGGGCGGGGCGCAACACGCTGCGCTTTTTTGACCCACGCACACAAGCAGCTGTCACCGCTCGCACCGCCATGGAGGCCGGCCTGCGTGAGGCCCTGAAGGGCGGCCAGTTTTTGCTGCACTACCAGGCGCAGATCAGTCAGCACCAAGGCATCGTGGGCGCCGAAGCCCTGGTGCGTTGGCAGCATCCCCAGCGCGGTCTGGTGTCGCCGGGCGAATTCATACCGGTGGCCGAGGCGTCGGGCCTTATCGTGCCGCTGGGGGCCTGGATACTGCGCACCGCCTGCCAGCAACTGGTGGAATGGTCGAAAGACCCGCTGACCGCGCACTGGACGCTGGCCGTGAATGTCAGCGCCCGGCAGTTCCGCCACAACCATTTTGTGGACGAGGTGCTGGGCGTGCTCGACGAGACCGGCGCCAACCCCCGCCTGCTGAAGCTGGAACTGACCGAAACCCTACTGCTGGACGATGTGGAAGACACCATCGAGCGCATGACCACCCTGCGCGCGCTGGGCCTGGGCTTTTCGCTGGACGACTTTGGCACGGGGTACTCGTCCTTGAGCTACCTCAAGCGCCTGCCGCTGGACCAGCTCAAGATCGACCAGGGCTTTGTGCGCGACCTGCTCACGGACGCCAACGACGCCACCATTGCCCGCACCATCGTCACGCTGGCAGAGAGCCTGGACCTGGGCGTGATCGCCGAGGGTGTAGAAACCGAGGCCCAGCGCGACATGCTGGCCAGCCTGGGCTGCCACACCTGGCAGGGCTACCTGTTTGGACGCCCGGGGCCCGCAAGCACACTGCGTTTGGCTGCCGAGACCGCTGTGGCAGCTACGGCAGCGGCGGCAGCGGCGTCTTGATCCCAAATAGTCCACTGTCGAAATAGCCCGCAAATGACCCATAAACCACCGCCGCCACAGCAGGAACTCTGTTTTTGATAGCTGCTAGCGCTTACTGGAAAAGCGCTAGAGGCCAATTTGGCTTGTATATTTAGGGTTGAGCCGGTGGAGCACAGCCGTTCCGTCGCCATTTGCTTACATCTTTCAGGCGGCGGTACGGATACGCTGGCGCTGGGCTTGTTACAAACGAAGCCCTGACCATGGGCGGTGCATGTCTCTATGCAGTCGCCGTGTCATTTCTCCAGGAGCTTCCTTATGAAAAACACCACCACTTCCACCCTCCGCCTTCTGCTGTCGGGCGCTGTCACGGCGTTGGCATTGCTGGCAACCAGCGGCGCGCAGGCGCAGGGGTACGTCAATGCCACCGTGGGGGGCGAACTGGCACCGGGCGTCTACGGTCGCATCGACATCGGAAACGCGATGCCACCACCCCCGGTCCTCTACGCAGAGCCCGTCATCATCCAGCGCCCCGCCGTCGTCGTGCCGCGCTCGCCCATCTATTTGTATGTGCCCCCGGGCCACGCCAAGAACTGGGGCAAACATTGCTCGCGATACAACGCGTGTAGCCAGCCGGTGTATTTTGTGCAAGAGCCACCACCACGCCGCGGCCCTCCACACCGTGGCCCCCACGGCCGCGATGACCGCCGCTGGGACAACGACCACCGCCAGGGCGGCAAACACAACCGTGACCACGACCGCGGCCGCAACGATAGCCGCCACGACGGACGGGGTGACGGCCGTGGCGATGGACGTGGCCCTGGCCACCGCAACTGACAAAAGCAGCCCTCAGCCCCTGCGCTGAGCTGGATTGCCTTGCGCCACTGCAGACGTTGCGGTGGCGCCTGCGGTTAAGCTCGGGCCTCTATGGCCCAAGTCACTTTTTCTCCCCCGTTCACTGCCCCCAACGCTGTTGCGCACCAGTTGCGCCAAGCCGGTTATGCCGTGTTATCGCCTGACGGCGTGGCGCAGTGGACCGGCTGCGATCTGACGGAACTGATGGCCCTGAACGGCGATTGGGTGAGCTTGCCGCCCGACGATTTCTTGAAGGACGGTGGCCGCTACCGCCGTCGTCGCCACGCCTGTTTTGTGGTGCAGGGCAGCCAGGTGCAGCAGGTGCCCCACCGTGCGCACTGGCAACCCGTGGAATACAACGCACTGCACGGCGGCATGGAGCGCTGGTTTGCCCCCATGGAGCCCACCACCACGGCCAAACCGGTGTGGCAGCAGTTGATGGTTGCGCTGGCAGGTGTCTCGCACAGCGCGTTGCCAGCTGGCGATGCGGCTGCTGCCGACGCGCAGTTGACGTGGTTTGTGGAGGCGCACCAGTTCCGCATTGACACCACCGACGGCATTGGCCGACCCACCCCCGAGGGCGCGCACCGTGATGGTGTGGACCTGGTGGCGGTGTTTCTGGTGGGGCGTGAAGGGGTGAAGGGCGGCGAAACCCGCGTGTTTGAAGCCAACGGCCCCAGCGGCCTGCGCTTTACGCTGACCCAGCCCTGGTCGCTGCTGCTGCTGGACGACGCGCGCATGATCCACGAGTCCACTCCCATTCAGCCGCTGACCGAAGGCGGCTACCGCGACACGTTGGTGGTGACGTGTCGGCGCGGCAATTTTCAGGGGGCGGATGTGGTGGGCCTGGCACCCAGGGGGCCGTGACCGCGCTGATGCAGTTCAAGCAGTTCAAGCCGTTCAAGCCGTTGAGGTAGCTGAAGCAGTTGCAGGGCGTTTCGCGCTCAGGCCGCGGTGGGGGGCGGACACCTGTCAAGGCAAGTCCGCGTTGGGTGTTGGGTGAGTGCGCCGAATTTGATGCGGATCAAGATGGCGGGTATGGTGGGCGTTCACACTCTGGTCCAGAGACCGCGCCACAAGCCCGGTTCTTCCCTCAACCCAAGGAGATGCACCATGTTCAAACACATTCTGGTTCCCGTCGACGGCTCCAAGACCTCTATGCTTGCGGTGTCCAAGGCCGCAGCGCTGGCCAAGACCTTTGGCAGCGCCGTGACGGCGGTTTATGTGATCGACCCGTATCCGTTTACCGGCGTGGGTGCCGACTTTGCGTACGGTCAGGCTCAGTACATCAGCGCCGCCACGTCAGAGGCCAACACCGCGTTGGAATCCACCAAAAAAGCCATGGCCGAAGCCGGGGTCGAAGTGACTGCGCTGGTGGGCGAGGGCCATGCGGTTCACGACGGCATCCTGCGGGCGCTGGAGAGCACAGGTGCCGACCTGATCGTGATGGGGTCGCATGGCCGTCGCGGCCTGGAGCGGCTGGTGCTGGGCAGCGTTACGCAGCGGGTGCTGGGCGTCGTGCACATCCCGGTGCTGGTGGTACGCGACTGATACAGCGCGCGTTGACGCCAAGAAAAACGGCTCCCTGGTGGAGCCGTTTTGGTTGGAGCCTATACAAAGACGAGTGCAAAGACCTGTACAAAGACCTGGACCCGAGAGTCACTGCCGCGCTTGGCCCGCCACCAGCACGGGCGTCTCGCGAAACCGGTCCGGCATCAGCGTTTGAAACTGCGTGATCTTGGGTCGGTCGTAGGTGGCGATGTAGATGGAGTGCGGATTGCGCGTGGCGTAGTCCTGGTGCTCCTCTTCCGCTGGATAAAACCGGGTGAGCGGCGCCAGGGTGGTGGCGATCTTGCGCTGCAGCAGCTCGGTGGCATCCAGTTGCGCAATGTACTGCTGCGCAACCCGCTGCTCTTCGGGGTGGGCGTAAAAGATGGCAGAGCGGTATTGCGGCCCGTAGTCAGGCCCCTGGCGGTCGATTTCGGTGGGGTCGTGCGCTACCGAAAAGAAGATCTGCAGCAACTGCCCGTAGCTCACGACTTGCGGGTCGTAGGTGATGGCCACAGCCTCAGCATGGCCCGTTTTGCCCGAGCTGACATGCGGGTAGGTGGCGGTCTCCGGCGTGCCGCCTGCATAACCGGACACCGCGTTCAGCACACCGCGGGTGTGCTGAAAAACTGCCTGCACGCCCCAAAAGCAGCCTCCTGCAAACACAGCAGTGGCTGTGGCAGTTGGGGTGCCGAGCGCCAGGTCTGCCGCCGGTGCAGGCAGCGCCACCGCGGGTTTGGCGCCCGCTGTGGCGCCCGCATACAACAAGGCCCCCAGCATGACCACGCCCACCAGCACCAGCATCTTGGATGCGAAGTTGGAGGAGGGTTTGGCCGTGGTGGCTGCAGCGGTTGAGCCCGCAGGCGCACCGGGGCGGCGCGCAGGCTTGTGGGGGGTGTGAGGCACGGCAAAGGCTCCTGGGCAATGGTCTGCACGGGTGTGGGCCATGGGCGGCCAGAGGTGCTGGCCGCGCGTCGGTGGACCTTACTCGATCTTGGCGCCGGACGCTTCCACAATGCCCTTCCACTGCACGTATTCCTTGTTCAGCAGCGCGCCAAACTGGGCAGGAGAAAGGGCCTGTGGCTCAGCGCCCTGGGTCTGGATGGCGGCCTTCATGTCGGGCGTGGCCAGCAGCTTGTTGACTTCGGTGTTGATGGCAGTGACCACGGCGGCGGGCGTGCCAGCGGGGGCAAACACGCCGTACCAGGTGCTCACGTCAAAGTCCTTGTAGCCAGACTCGCCCACGGTGGGCACGTCTGGCAGCGACGAGCTGCGCTTGGCCGACGTCACGGCCAGCGGGCGCAGCTTGCCCGACTTGATCTGGCCCATGGCCGAAGGCAGGGACGACACCAGCAGGTCTACATTGCCCGCCAGCGCATCCATCAGCGCCGGGTTCGAACCCTTGTACGGAATGTGGCTTAACTTGACGCCCGCCGCCTTCTCGAACAGATCGCCCGCCAGGTGGATCGATGTGCCGTTGCCGGGCGAGCCATAGGTGATGGTGCCGGGTGCGGCCTTGGCGGCAGCCACCACATCGGCCAGCGTCTTGTACTTGGAGTTCACGCTGGTGGCGATGACCACAGGCGTCCACGCCACGTGGGCCACGGCGGTCAGGTCCTTGGTGGGGTCCCACGTCAGGTTTTTGTACAGCCAGGGGCCAATCACCAGGTTGTCCTTCTGGCCCATCACCAGGTCGTAGCCGGTGGGCGCGGCCTTCACAGCCTCACCAATGCCGATGGTGCCGCCAGCGCCTGCCTTGTTGTCGGCCACCACGGTCCACTTGGCACTTTCGGTGAGCTTGGTGGCCACCAGGCGCGACAAGATGTCGGTGCCGCCGCCGGGCGGGAAGGGCACGATCAGGCGGATGGGTTTGCTGGGGTAGGCGGCAGCCGGTGCGGGCGCCTGGGCGTGGGCGGTGGTGCCCACGGCAAAAGCGAGCGCGGTGAAGGAAAGCAGGGTGCGAATCATGGTGAGTTTGTCTCCGTCGGTGTCATTGAATGGTGCGAACGCGCAGTGCACGTGCGGCTTGGCTGGTCTTGGCGCCAGCACGCGGGGATGATCGCCGATCCTTCCCGGCGCTGGCCTTGCCCATACGGGGTGGCAGCATCGCCACTGGCGATGGCTGCCCGGGCTGCATTGTGGCGTCGGCATCTTGGAACTTGAAACACCCGTTCGGGCTGAGCGTGTCGAAGCCTCGGGCAGCGCTTGGACTATTGATCCGGCCCCCTGAAGTTTGAACCGTTCGCCCTGAGCCTGTCGAAGGGCTTCGACAAGCTCAGCCTGAACGGTATTGGAGACATCAAAGGGCCGAATCAATAGGCTCAGCGTGAACGGATTCCAGGGGATGGATGCCCACCCAATAATGAACTACATGCGCTCAAAAATGGCCGCAATACCCTGGCCGCCACCAATACACATCGTCACCAGCGCATAGCGGCCTTGCACGCGCTGCAGCTCATGCAGCGCCTTCACGGTGATCAGCGCACCGGTGGCACCAATCGGGTGGCCGAGCGAGATTCCCGATCCATTGGGGTTGACCTTGGCCGGGTCGAGACCCAGGTCCTTGGTCACCGCGCAGGCCTGGGCGGCAAAGGCTTCGTTGGCTTCGATCACATCAAGGTCGTTGACGGTGAGGCCCGCCTTCTTCAGCGCAAGCTGCGTGGCGGGCACGGGGCCAATGCCCATGTATTTAGGGTCCACCCCCGCGTGGGCATACGCCACCAGGCGCGCCAGGGGCTTGGCACCACGGGCCTTGGCGGCACCGGCTTCCATCAGCACCAAGGCGGCAGCAGCATCGTTGATGCCGGAGGCATTGCCAGCGGTCACCGTGCCGTTTTCCTTGATGAACACGGGCTTGAGCTTGGCCAGGTCTTCCATCGTGGCGCCGGGGCGAAAGTGCTCATCCGTGGCGTACAACACGTCGCCCTTTTTGCTCTTCAGCGTGACGGGAACGATCTGGTCCTTGAACACACCGCTTTGCGTGGCGCGCTCGGCGCGGTTGTGGCTTTCTACCGCCAGCTTGTCCTGGTCTTCGCGGCTGATGCCCCACTTGGCGGCAATGTTCTCGGCCGTCACACCCATGTGTATGTTGTGGAAGGGGTCGTGCAGCGCGCCGATCATCATGTCCACCATCTTGGTGTCACCCATGCGGGCGCCCCAGCGCATGTTCAGGCTGGCAAAGGGCACGCGGCTCATGTTCTCGGCGCCCGCGCCAATTGCCACATCGGTGTCGCCCAGCAGGATGGACTGGCTGGCGTTGACGATGGCCTGCAAGCCCGAGCCGCACAGGCGGTTCACGTTGTAGGCGGGCGTGCCCTCGCCGCAGCCGCCGTTGATGGCCGCCACGCGCGACAGGTACATGTCCTTGGGCTCGGTGTTGACCACGTGGCCGAACACCACATGGCCTACATCCTTACCGTCCACATTGGCGCGTGCGAGCGACTCGCGCACCACGAGCGCACCCAGCTCGGTGGGCGGCACGTCCTTCAGGCTCCCGCCAAAGGTGCCAATGGCGGTGCGCACTGCGCTGACGACGACGACTTCACGGGTCATGGGGAGGTCCTTTCAGATGAATTTAAGGTCAAATTGGCCGCTAGCGATTATCCAGTAAGCGCTGGTAGCTATAAAATCAGGAGTACTGAGGCACTAAGCGT
>JAUXZO010000099.1 GCA_030692685.1 Acidovorax sp.
GGTCGCCTTTCTTTTGGGTACTTTTCTTTGGCGAAGCAAAGAACAAGTACCTCGCCTGCCGGGGCGACTCCCGGCCTCCGCCCTCAGCCAAGGCACGCGGCAACATCAGCGCCCAGGCTTCGACAAGCTCAGCCCGAACGGTTGGGTGTGGTGAAGCGGAGAGGCTTCGACAGGCTCAGCCCGAACGGGCACTGGGGGAGAGCGGCGCCCAGGCTTCGACAGGCTCAGCCCGAACGGTTGGAGTCTGAAGAACAGGCCCCAACAGCCTCAGCCCGAAGCGCCTGCTCCATACATCCCCAGACTACCCAGCCCTCAACCCCATCAAAGCCGCCCGCCGAGCCACCCACCACGCCAACAACGCCTTGCCATACAAGATGAACCCCAGCGCCGCCCCAATCAACGGCAACGCCGCAAACACCCACCCCGTCAACAACTCCCCACCCAGCGCCACCCCTACCAACAATGCCACCGCCGGGTTCACAAACGAATAGCTGCCCGCCAACGCCGACGACGTGTTCTGCAGCAGCCACAGGTAAGCATTCAGCGCGATCAGCGTGCCAAACACCAGCAGATAGACCCACGCCGCCCACGACTTGGCACTGACCTGCCCCAGTGCAGAAAGCGGCTCAAACAAGAGCGCCACCACCAGCCCCATCGCGCCCCCCACAAACCATTGCGCGGCCGAGGCCATGGCGGGTGCGGGCAGCGACAACTTGCGCGAGGCGTACGAGCCGACGCTCCAGCACAGCGGGGCACCAAAGGCCAGCGCAGCGCCTAGCCAGGTGGCAGAAAAGTCGCCCTCCAGGGCAAGCAGCAATGCGCCCACCACGCCCAGCGCCAGGCCGATCCAGCTGGTAACCGGAACGCGTTCACCGCCCCAGCGCGACCACAGCGCCAGCCACATTGGCATGGTGGTCACCACGGTCGCCATAAGGCCCGAACCAATGCCGAGCTTTTGCGCAAAGCCGATGAAGTTCATCGCCATAAACACCATCAGCCCACCCACCAGCGCCGAGTTGCGCCACTGCTCTCGCGTGGGCAGTGCGTGCCCTTGCCACACGGCAATCAGCAGCATGACGCCGCCTGCGCACAGAAACCGGATGGCGTTCATCAGCAAGGGCGGCATGGTTTGCAGCGCAATGCCAATGGCGAAATACGTGGTGCCCCACACCACGTACACCAGTAACAAGGCGACTGCCACGGCCCAGTTACGCTGCGCGCGGGCTTGCGCGTTGAAAATTGTCGGCATATTCTTCACCTGACCGAATAATTTATGGGAATCCGAAGGATTTCGGAATTTTTACCAAAATCAACGCCGTATGCAAGCAAATATTCAGACAGATGACATGGACGCCAGAATTATTTCGGCGTTGGGGGCGGATGGCCGACGTTCCTATGCCGACGTGGGCGCTGAAGTAGGCCTGTCTACTGCTGCGGTACACGAGCGGGTGAAAAAGCTGCTGGACAAGGGCGTGATTCGCCGGTTTTCCATCAGCGTGGACCCGGAGCGCGTGGGGCTGAACTTCACCGCGTTTGTGGCGATTCGCAACGACGGCGGCATCCACTGCCGCGACGTGGCGCCCCGCCTGCGTGCCATGCCGCAGGTAGAAGAGCTGCACAGCGTGGCGGGCGAATACGACTTTCTGGCCAAGGTGCGCACCACGCACCCCCGGGCGCTGGAAGACGTGATCTACGAGATCAAAGCCATCGCCGGCGTCGCGCGCACCACCAGCACCGTGGTGCTCAATACCGAGTTTGAAGACCGGCCGCTGGACCTAACCTGGATGACGACCACCAAAGCCGAATGACCCCCGGCGGTAGCAACGCACGCCAGCCTTCGCGCAGGGCCTTCACTGCGTGCGCGCGGGCATCAAGCCGGGTGAGCGATGGCTGCGGAGCTGTGTGCCAACGAGCCGACTGGCGCTACTGGCATCCCCTCATCGGCCAGTGCGCGTGTGATCGCCAGGTAATGGGCCAGGGGCGGCGTTGCCAGCCCGGGCACCTTGGCATGGTCGTCGTAGCGGCGCAGCCGGATGGCCTCTTGCGCAAAGGGCTGGCCTGCAAAGCGCTCTGCGTCGGGCCCTGAAAACGGCCCGCCCTGCAGCACCAGACTGTGCTGCGATGCAGGCGACAGCGCCTCCCAGTAGCCGGGCTCTACCGCACACAAATAACGCTTGGCATCCACATGCAGGCGAATGGGCTCCAGCACTGCATCCGGCAGCAGGCCGCGCAAAAACGGCAGGGCTACGTACTGGTGCAGATCGTCCTGCCCTGCCGCGCCGCCACTGGGTGCGAGAAGGTGGCCCAGGTCGTGCAGCAGCGCAGCTGCAGTGGTGGCCGCTGTTTCGCCCGCCTGCTCGGCCAGTTGCGCGCACTGAAGCGCGTGTTCCAGCTGACTGACTGCCTCGCGCCCATACTGGTGAAAGCCCCGGGTCGCAAGCAGGTGTTCGATGTCTGCATAGGTAAGTGCCATGGTGGTTCTCCCGGTCAGATCAGGGTCTTGCGGATGCGGGCCGACACCACGTCGATCGCGCTCACGGTGACAACGATGATCAGCATGACTGCGCAGGTCTCGGCGTACTGAAAGCCGCGAATGATCTCCCAAAGCACCACGCCGATACCGCCCGCACCCACCATGCCCACCACAGACGCAGATCGCACGTTGGCTTCAAAGCGATACAGGGTGTAGGAGATCCACAGCGGCATCACCTGCGGAATCACGCCATAGATGATTTCGTGCAGGGCGCTGGCACCGGTAGAGCGGATGCCCTCGACCGGTTGGGGGTCGATGGCCTCCACGGCTTCAGAGAACAGTTTGGCCAGCGTGCCCGAGGTATGTATCCACAGCGCCAGCACACCCGCAAACGGCCCCAGACCGACGGCCACCACGAACAGCATCGCAAACACCATCTCATTGATCGCGCGGAACGCATCGAGCAAGCGGCGAACCGGCTGGTACACCCACCACGGCACGATGTTGGACGACGCCAGCAGCGCCAGCGGTACGGCGGTGACGACTGCAAGGGCGGTACCCCACAGCGCGATCTGCAACGTGACCAGCATCTCCTGCACATACAGCGACCACTGGCCAAAGTTGGGCGGAAAGAACTCCGCCGCATAGCGGGCCATGTTGCCCGAGTCGTTCCACAGGTCGAGCGGGCGCATGTCTGCGCCCTTCCACGAGGCGGCCAGCAACACGAGCAGGATGCCCCAGGAAAAGTACCAAGCCAGGCTGCGCTTGGGCGCCGTGGTGCCGGCCAGGGTGGCTAGCGAAGGATTCAGAGTAGAAGACATGGAGACCCCCAAGGCTGCGATAACAAACGGCCAGCGATTACTTCAGCGAAGCCAGCTGCTGGTCGATCTCGGCCAGGCGGGTCTTTTTGTCGCCATCGGTCAACGTGGAGTCGGCCTCGATCTTGTTGCGCTTGCCAAACAGGTCAAGTTGGCGGATGGGTATGAGCTGCGCGTTGGTCGATGGCTTGAAGCCCGACAGCTTGGATATCTTCATCACGATCTCTTTCTCACGCGCATCGGTCTTGGCGTAGTTGTAGAAAAAGTCCTTGATCTTGGTCTTGGTGGCTTCAGGCATTTCCTTGTTCAGGACCAGTGGGTCCAACGCGATCAGCGGCGAGGTCCAGACGATCTTGATGTCCTTGAACTTTTCGCGCTGGCGTTCCTTGATCTTCTCCAGGTTCTCGCTGTTGTTGGTGGCCACGTCCACCTGTTTGTTGGCCACGGCCAGCGCGTTGGTTTCGTGGTTGGCGCTGCGCACCACCTTGAAATGGGTCTTTACGTCGACCTTGTTCTGCGCAAAGGCGTAGTAGCCAGGCACCAGAAAACCTGAAGTGGAATTGGGGTCACCGTTTCCAAAGCTCAGCGACTTGCCGTTCTTGAGCACATCGTCCAGCGTGTTGTGAGGGCTGTCTTTGTGCACGATCAGGTGCGAGTAATAGCCCTGCGTCCCGTCCGCGTTGACCATCTGCGCGAACACTTCGCCGTTGGCACGGTCCACGGCTTCCATGGCGGACTTGTTGCCCAGCCATGCCACCTGCACCTTGTTAAAACGCATGCCTTCAATGATGCCCGCGTAATCTGGCGCAAAAAACGCGCGGATCTTGAAACCCGTCTGTTTGGCCATGTCGTCGAGCAGGGGCTGCCAGTCGGCCTTGAGGTTTTGGGTGGCTTCGGTCGAGATGATGCCGAAGTTGATTTCCTGGGCATAAGCGCCCGAAAAACCCAGGCCTAAAGCCAGGGAGATGCACAGTTTCTTGAACATTGGAAGAACTCCGAAGGGGTGAAGGGGAAAACAGGGGTCAGCTCAGCTCGCGAGGCAATCAGGCGGCTCTGGCCAGCGCAGGGGCCCATTGCGGAGCAAGGGTTGCCACAGGCACCAACGTGGGTTGCGCAAGCGTGGCGTCGGCCAGGATCTCATCGGCGTGCACGCCATACAGGCTGCGCAACAAGGCGGGTGTGAGCGCTGCCGAGGGGCCGTCGTACACCACCTGCCCCTGGTGCAGGGCCACCACGCGCGGGCAGTATTTGATGGCCACATCGACCTGGTGCAAAGACACGATGACGGTGCTGCGGTCTTCGCGGTTGATGCGCGCCAGAATGTCCATGACCTTGCGCGAGGATTCGGGGTCTAGCGACGCAATAGGCTCGTCGGCCAGCACTACCTTGGCGCCCTGCACCAGCGTGCGTGCAATGGCTGCACGCTGCTGCTGTCCGCCTGACAGGGTCGAGGCCCGCTGCGCATGGCATTCGGCAATGCCCACGCGGCCCAGCGCCTCCAGTGCCAGAGCGCGCTCGTGCGGCTTGAACATGCGCAGCCACCCACGCCAGCGGGGGGTGCGGTGCAGCAGCCCCACCAGCACATTCATCAGCACCGGAAGGCGGTCCACCAAATTGAATTGCTGGAACACGAAACCTACCTGTGAGCGCACCGCACGGATGTCGCTGTGGATGCGGCCAGCGCGCTGCACGCAGCGGCCATCCACCTCGATGAGCGACTCGCTGGAAGCGTCGGCCACCGCCAGACCTGCGATGTGGCGCAGCAAGGTGGACTTGCCAGACCCGGATGCACCGATCAGCGCCACCATCTCACCCGGTTGCACGGTCAGGTTGATGTCACGCAGGGCGTGTTTTCCGTTGGCGAAATGCTTGTTCAGTTGCTGGATGCGCAGTGCTGCTGACATGGAGAATCTCCTTGGAGGCGTTAAGTCGTCTAGACAACTGAAGTGTGGTCGCGGCGCATGACAGTGCTTTGACAGTTGAAAGAAGTTTGGGTGTCAGTCAGACCGGGCAGGCAATCGACACTGGCTCAGGCTGGCGCTACAGCACGCGCTGCCCTTCTCGCCACACCCCCCGAACCACGGCTTGCTGGCCGCCGCAGGGCAGTTCGGCCATGTGCACCTGCACCAGATCGGCACGCAGACCCGGTGCCAGCTCGCCCCGGTCGGCCATGCCGCAGGCCCGTGCGGGGTTGCGGGTCACCATGGCTACAGCCTGCGGCAGCGTCAACACCTCGTCGTGCACCAGCCGCATCACGGCGCTCATAAGGCTGCCGGGCACGTAGTCGGAAGAGAGGATGTCCAGAAAACCCGCACGCGCCAGGTCGGCCGCTGCCACGTTGCCCGAGTGCGAGCCACCGCGCACCACGTTGGGCCCACCCATGACAGTAAGCAGGCCCCGCTCGTGCGCAGCTTGTGCCGCCGCCAGCGTGGTGGGAAATTCAGACATGGCGGCCCCTTCGGCATGGGCCTGCTCCACATGCGCCACCGTGGTGTCGTCATGGCTGGCCAACGAGATGCCATGGGTGCGGCAGTACTGGACAAAGTACGCACGGTGCGGTTCGGCGTACTGCGCCTGCAGGGTGGCCGCATGCTCCACCTGGCGCTCGAACTTCTCTGAGCTCCAGCCCTTTTTGCCGGTGTAGTAGGTGCGCGCCTGCTCAATGTTCTCCCACTGGCGCTGGCCAGGGGTGTGGTCCATCAACGAGATCAGCGACAAGCGCGGGTGGCCGTGAAAGGGCTCGAACAGGTCAATGGTGTTGGGCGCAGGCAATTCGCAGCGCACATGCAAGTGGTGGTCCGCCCGCAGCAAGTTGCGTTCAGTGCAGATGTCAATAGTGTTGAGCACCCGGTTCCAGGCGCTGCCGCGCAGGCTGTCTACATCCGCCTCGCCCACACCCAGGGCGTCGAGCACGGTGGTGATGCCCGCTGCCGCAATCTCTGCGTCATGCGCCAGCAGTGCGGGCATCTCGGCCCACTGCACCTTCGGGCGCGGCATGAGGTGGCGCTCGAAGTTGTCGGTGTGCACCTCCACCAGCCCGGGCAGCAAATAGTCGCCGCCCAGGTCGATGCCCTGCAGCGCCGAAGTGGCACCGCCGCTCAGCGCGTCAATGCGGCCATCTGCCACGTGAAGGCTGCCTTGCACCACCTCGCCAGGCAGCACCATGCGGGCGTTCTTGAACACGGCGGAACTCATGCGGCACCCCCGCGAAAGTCGCCCACGTTCACACGGCGGGTGGCGACGGCGGCGCCCACATGAACATCGTGGAAGATGCCCACCAATGCTGCACCGCGCTCCGCCGCCTCACGGATGAGGGCGATCACCGTCTCGGTGTTGGCGGTGTCGAGCGAAGCCGTTGGCTCGTCCAGCAAAAGCAGCGGCTTGGGCTTGATCATGTTGCGGGCGATGTTGATGCGCTGCTGCTCGCCGCCCGAAAACGTGGCAGGTGGCAAGTGCCACAGCCGCTCGGGGATGCGCAGGCGCGCCAGCCATTGGCGCGCCTTCTCCCGCGCAGCCTCCAGCGCGGCGGGATCGTCGCCTGCGTCTTCCGCCAGCGGCTCCGCCACCACATCGAGCGCCGAAACGCGGGGAATCACGCGCAAAAACTGGCTGACGTAGCCCACGGTGTCTCTGCGCATCTGCACCAGGTCGCGCGGAGTGGCCTGGGTCACATCGACCAGCGCGCCCGATGCCGAGCGCACGGTAATGCGCCCCTCGGTGGCGCGGTAGTTGGCATAGACCATCTTGAGCAGCGTGCTCTTGCCCATGCCAGAAGGCCCATCCAGCACCACGCACTCGCCGGGCTGCACGCGCAGGTCCACCCCTTCGAGCACGCGCAGTTCAATACCGCTTTGGTGGTGCAGGGTAAAGCGCTTGGCCACACCCTCCATTTGCAGGATGGGTGCATCAAATGGGGTATTCATCATGGCTGGAGTACCGAAGAAACAAGAAGCTGGGTGTAAGGGTGTTGCGGGTCGTCCAGCACCTGGTCGGTGAGGCCGGACTCGACAACGTGGCCGCGCTGCATCACGACCATGCGGTGCGCAAGCAAACGGGCCACAGCCAGGTCGTGCGTGACCACAATGGCCGCCAGCTGCATCTGCCGCGTGAGCTGGCGCAGCATGTCCAACAGGCGCGCCTGCACAGAGACATCCAGGCCCGAGGTGGGTTCATCCATGAACACCAGGCGCGGCTGCGTGACCAGGTTGCGCGCGATCTGCAGGCGCTGGCGCATGCCGCCCGAAAAAGTGCGCGGGGCGTCGTCGATCCGGGCTGGGTCAATCTCCACGCGCTGCAGCCATTCGGTGGCGGTGGCACGCAGGCGGCCGTAATGGCGCTCGCCCAGGCCCATCAGGCGCTCTCCCACGTTGGCACCGGCCGATACATCCATGCGCAGGCCATCGGCCGCGTTCTGGTGCACAAAGCCCCAGTCGGTGCGGGCGAGCAGTCGCTGCTGGGCTTCGGTCATGGCGTACACGTCCTGCAGTTCGCCGCTGCGCTGGCGAAACTGCACCGTGCCTTCGTCCGGCGCGCTGCGCGCGGCAATGGCGTTGAGCAGCGTGGACTTGCCAGAGCCCGACTCGCCCACCACTGCCAGTACCTCGCCAGGCCACAGGTCAAAAGAAGCGCCTTGCAGCGCCACACGGTCGCCGTAGCGTTTGCCCACGTTGCGCACGCTCAGCAGCGGCTCGGTAGAAGGTGCGTTGTTCATGTCAATGTGTCCACAACAAAACTAAGGCCGTGCTGTGCAAAGCCCAACGATTCATAAAAAGCATGCGCGTCAGCGCGGCGCGCGTTGGACGAGAGCGCGAGCTTGTAGCAACCCGCTTCACGCGCCTGTTGCATGGCGTGGGCCATCATCAGGCGGCCAATGCCGCGCCCTTGGTGCGCGGGCGCCACCACCACGTCTTCGGCGATGGCCGAGGGCGCGCCCCGGTGCGCCAGGTTGTGCATGATGAGCAGCGCATAGGTACCCACTACTGCGCCCTGCGCCGCCCCCTGCGCGGGAGCTTCGCAGGCCACCCATAGCCGGTAGCTGGGGTAACGCGCAAACTGGGTCCAGACAGCTTGCGCTTCCTCCACAGTCAACCCGTTTGCAGGGCTGTCTTCAATGGCCGCATACAGCGTCAGCACACTCTCCAGGTCTGCCTGGGTTGCCTCACGAATGTGAACGGTGCTCATGCGGTGACCTTGATATCCGCCGCTTCGGCGTGTTGCGGCTGTCTCTCCTGGCAGTAATCCGAATCGGAGCACACATGCATGCGCCCGCCCTGGTCATCGGTGATGACTTCGTCCAGAAAACTGTCGGTGGCACCGCACAGCGCACAAGCGGCATCCCAACGCTGTACCTCGAAAGGATGGTCTTCAAAACCCAGGCTTTCCACCGCCGTATACGGCGGCACCGCGTAGATGCGCTTTTCACGGCCAGCGCCAAACAGCTGGAGCGCCGGGTTCATGTGCATCTTGGGGTTGTCAAACTTGGGGATGGGCGAAGGCGCCATCACGTAGCGGCCATTGACGAGCACGGGGTAGTCATACGTCGTGGCGATGTGCCCGTAGCGTGCAATGTCTTCATACAGCTTCACGTGCATCAGCCCGTACTCGGCCAGCCCGTGCAAGGTGCGGGTTTCGGTTTCGCGCGGCTCCAGGCGCTGCATGGGCTCGGGCACAGGCACCTGGTACACGATGATCTGGCCCTCCGCCAGCGGCGTCTCGGGAATCCGGTGGCGCGTCTGGATCAGTGTGGCGTCGCGTGTGCGTGTGGTGGTGGCCACGGCGGTGGTGCGCTCGAAAAAGCGGCGGATGTTGACGGCGTTGACGGTGTCGTCCGAACCCTGGTCGATGACCTTGAGGCAGTCTTGCGGGCCGATGACGGACGCCGTGACCTGGATGCCGCCTGTGCCCCAACCGTAGGGGAGCGGCATTTCGCGGGAGCCAAACGGCACCTGATAGCCGGGGATGGCCACCGCCTTGAGGATGGCGCGGCGAATCATGCGCTTGGTGCGCTCGTCCAGGTAGGCAAAGTTGAAGTGGCCGTCCACCGGTGCGGTGTCTGCGGACAGGCCCATCACGGTGGGTTCCATGGGTGCGTTCATGGGGCGTTTTCCATGTGGGGGGTTGCGGCATGCGCTGCACTGGCGCGCATCTTGCGCACCAGCTCCAGCTCGGACTGGAAGTCCACGTAGTGCGGCAGCTTCAGGTGCTGCACAAACCCCGAGGCCTCCAGGCTGTCGCTGTGGCCCAGCACAAATTCCTGCATCTGCGCGGGCGACTCCACCGGTTCGCCCAGTTCATCGGCGCGCAGGGCGCGGTCTACCAGGCTCATGGCCATGGCCTTGCGCTCGCTGTGGCCAAACGCCAAACCGTAGCCACGCGTGAACTGCGGTGGCTGCGCTTTGCTGCCAGCAAACTGGTTCACCATTTCGCATTCGGTGATCTCGATGTCACCAATGTCAATGGCAAAGCCCAGTTCTTCAGGCTCGATCTCCACCGCCACCGTGCCAAGGCGCACTTCACCCACAAAGGGGTGCGAGTGTGAATAGCCGCGCTGGGTCGAATACGCCATGGCCAGCAAAAACCCTTCATCACCCCGCGCCAGATTTTGCAAGCGCGTGGCGCGGTTCGCCGGGAAACGCAACGGTTCGCGGGTCAGGTCCGTCGGCGTGGGGTCGCCAGGGGGCACGGGGCGCGTCTCGATCAGCCCTTCATGATTGAGGAGGTCCACCACGCGCGGAGTGATAGCGGTAGATGCCTCGGCGGGGGCGTGCGAGCGTTCAGGCACCTTGCCCTCGGCCAGCAACGTGAAGTCGAGCAGGCGCTGTGTGTAGTCGTAGGTGGGGCCCAGCACCTGTCCACCTGGCAGGTCCTTGAAGGTGGCGGAAATGCGCCGGTCCAGCGCCATGCGGGCGGTGTCTAGCGGGGAGGTTGTGCCCAGGCGCGGCAAGGTGGCGCGGTACGCACGCAACAAGAAGATGGCTTCCACCAGATCGCCCGCTGCCTGCTTGATGGCCAGTGCGGCCAGCTCGGGGTCGTACACCGAGCCTTCGGTCATGACCCGGTCGACCGCCAGTTTCAGTTGCTGGCGGATTTGCGGCACCGATAGCTCTGGCAGCGCAGCGTCGCCCCGACGCTGCTCGGCAAGCAAGCGGTAGCTGTTGAGAATGGCGGTTTCCCCGCCCTTGACGGCAACATACATGTCAGGCCTCTTCAGTGTGTTGTTCGGTAGCCGCGTTCACGATGCGGGTGGTGCGCGGCAGGCCCACGATGTGCGTCGGCGTGCCAAGTAGTACATCCACCCCGCGTGGAAACGCTGCGTGGTTGGCGGCCCACTGGCGCGCGAAGTCGGTCGGCAAGCCCACCACCTGCAGCGCGGCGGTGTGCTGGATACCCGGACCGCTCAGGCGCCAGGTGCCCGCGTCGCCTTCGCACGCCTGGGCGAGCGCCACGTCTATCAAGCAAGTGGTCGACTGGTCCGGATAGGTATCTGTTCCTTGGGCAAGGCCGCTGAGCACGGGCATTGCGTCGCCCTCACCTACCCAGGCAAACCGGGCCTGCCCCGGCTGAGCCACCAGCGTGCAGCCGGTGTGAAAGCGCAACCACGCGCCCGCATCGCTGGCCGCAATGCGGGGCGATAGCCACAGCGTGCAATCGCTGTCGAGCAAGGCCAGCAGCACGGCGGCCGATGCGCAGTGCACTGCGGTGGGCACCTGTGCATCATGCGCAATGCCTACCGGGCTGCCTGGGTGTGACAGCGCCTGCAGAACCGCACGGAAGACAGCCTGGCTGCCAAACGCCTCGTTCGAAAAGCCAGCACCCAGGGATGCCAAAGTAGGGGTGCTCATTCGGCGTCCTCGTCAGTGTCCGAGCCGCTTTCGCGGGCCACAGTGAAAAAGTCCACCTTGGTGCTGGCAGCGCGTGCCTGTCGGTGGGCCTGGGCGCTGCGCAGGTGGCTGCGGATGGGCTGCAGCAGCTGCGCGTCCAGCACGGGCTGGCGCGCCGGGTCTTGCAGCAACGCATCGGCCAGCGCAGCCAGGTGCACCTGGCGGTGCGACCGACCCAGGACATAAGCCACACCCACCGTGGCGTCGGCGGCCTGTGCATCGGCATCCACGCGCAGCGCGCAGCGGGTCACGGTGACCTCGCCCAGGTGAAAGCGCTCCCCCGTGCCGCCCGCACGGCCCTGCACCATCATCAGGCCAGTCTCGGGGGCGCGCAGCCAGCGCGCCGGGCGGCGGGTGTCGTCTTGCAGGGCAGATTCGAGCAGGCCAAGCGGCGCCCGTGCAAGCAGCGCCATCCACTGCGCGCGCTGCAACGGCCTGCCGGGGCTCGGATTGTCAAAGGCTTGAAACATGAAAGTGGTACTCTGAAAGTTGTATAGACAAATTGAACAACTGGCGCCAGCTTAAAGAGCGCGTATGTAGGTTTCATGACAGCCACCACCCTTCACACCCATTCGCCCAATTCCCCGGTCTCACCGCAACGCCCCCCACGCGACAGTTTCTGGACGCGCATCGCAGCCGAGCTGGCCGAGGCCATTGGCAGCGGCCTCTATTCCCCAGGCCAACGCCTTCCCTCGGAGCACGCGCTGGCCGAGCAGTTCGGGGTAAACCGGCACACGATCCGCCGCTCGCTGGCCAGCCTGTGCAGCCAAGGGCTGGTCCGGATCACGCAGGGCAGCGGCACCTATGTCGAAGACTTTGCGGTGGACCTGGTGCTGGGCAAGCGCACACGCCACCAGCAAGGCCTGGCCCAGGCAGGACTGCGCGGCAGCCTGGTGATACTGGCCGAAGACACTGTGCGCGCCACGGCGGCGCTGGCCAAGGCGCTGCAGGTGCCCGCACGCAGCCCCGTGCTGGCACTGCACGTGATGGGAGAAGCCGAAGGCCAACCGCTGCACCTGAGCGAGCGTTTCTTCCCCTTGCCGCGTTTTGCAGGCATGGCTGCCGTGGTGCGAAGCACTGGCTCCATCACAGCGGGTTTTGCAGCGCATGGCGTGGCCGACTACACACGCAAGGAAAGCCGCATCACGGCCGAGCTGCCCACCAGCGAAGTCGCCGCACAGCTTCGCCAGCCCGCCACGCGCCCCGTGCTGCTGGTGGAGAGCCTGAATGTGGACTTGCAGGGCGCGCCCATCGAATGGGCACGCGCCTGGTTCGCGGGCGACCGCGTCAAACTGACCATTGACCACGATGAACACTGAAGCCCAAACCGCCCACCGCTATGCGGTGTATTACGCACCCAGCCCTGGCACCCTGGGCTGGCTCGCCGGCAGCCACTGGCTGGGCCGCTGCGCCGCCTTGCTGCAACCGATGCAACAACTCGCTATCGACGGGGTATTGCCGCAAGACCTGCACAGGCTGACTGCAGCGCCCCGCCGCTATGGCTGGCATGCCACGCTCAAAGCGCCCTTTGCGCTGGCACCCGGCACCGACTGGATCACGCTGCACCAAGCCGTGCAGGCGGTTGCGCGTGGTCTGCAACCCTTTGTGATGCCGCCGCTTCAGGTGCAGCGCATCGATAATTTCCTCGCCTTGGTGCCAGCACCTTCGCACGCTGCCAATGCGCTGATCCACGAAGCTGCGACAGCGTGTGTGATGCAGCTGCAGCCCTTGGCCGCACCATTGGGCGATGCGGAGCTGGCCCGCAAGCGGGCCTCCGGTCTCACGCCGCGCCAGGATGCGTTGCTGCAAGACTGGGGCTATCCGTTTGTGCTGGAGGAGTTCCGTTTTCACATGTCCATCACCGGAGACCTGCGGCCGTTCGACGACACAACCCAGACTCTGGTCCTCGACGCCGCACAGGAATTTTTCTCCGATCTGCCCACCCTGAAGTTCAACAGCCTGGCGCTGTTTGCCGAGCCCACGCCGGGCGCAGACTTTGTGCTGCTCGATCACCTGGAGATGGGCGCATGACGGCCCGGCTGATTTACTTCATGGGGCCTTCTGGCGCGGGCAAGGACAGCCTGCTGGACTGGTTGCGCGCGCACTTGGCCGCCCCCTGCCCCGTGCACTGGGCCCAGCGCACCATCAGCCGCCCCGCGGTAGCAGGCGGCGAAGCCTATGAGAGCGTGTCGCCCCAGGCTTTTGCCGCGCTGTGCGACTCCCAGTCGTTTGCCTTGCACTGGGAGGCCAACGGCCTGGGCTACGGCATCAGGCACGCGCAGCTTGCGCCGCTGCAGGCAGACCAGTGGGTGCTGCTGAACGGGTCCCGCGCCTATCTGGCCGATGCGCTGGCGCGGTTCCCGCAACTGGTGGCGGTCCACATCACGGCCAGCCCGGAGGTACTGCGCAGCCGCCTGCTGTCACGCGGACGCGAGACGCCACACCAGGTAGAAGCCCGCGTACAGCGGGCAATGGCCTTCACGCCACCACCGCTCGCCACCCGACTGGAAGTGCACAACGACGGCACACTGGACGATGCGGGCCAACAGTTGCTACACACGCTCCAGCAACTGCCAGATTGGCCCCCACACCGTGGCAAACTTTCCCATTCAGCCACCGCGGTTTTGCCAGCCTGCCCATCCAGAAACACTTTGCTCCTCGACGCACCATGACCACCATCACCATCTATCACAACCCCCAATGCGGCACCTCCCGCAACACGCTGGCCATGATCCGCAACGCCGGTATCGAGCCTGAAGTCATTGAGTACCTGAAGACACCGC
This sequence comes from Acidovorax sp., assembly GCA_030692685.1. Taxonomy (GTDB): domain Bacteria; phylum Pseudomonadota; class Gammaproteobacteria; order Burkholderiales; family Burkholderiaceae_C; genus Acidovorax. The sequence goes on from JAUXZO010000099.1 coordinate 13,955, forward strand.
CGGACCGTGCCACGCTGCTGGCACTGCTTGCGGCCACCGGCGAGCCGGTGATCAACGCCGTGCGCACCAAGGAGGCCGTCTTCACCGCGCTGCAACTGGGCGCCCCCGGCGTGACCGATCCGCAACTGATCGACGCCATGCTCGCCCATCCCATCCTCATCAACCGACCCATCGTGGTGACCCCGCTGGGCACCCGGCTGTGCCGCCCGTCCGAAGTAGTGCTGGAGATCTTGCCCGCAGCCCAGCAAGGCGCGTTCACCAAGGAAGACGGCGAAGCGGTAGTCAACGGCAGGGGCGAACGTGTCTGAGCCCGCCGCCGCATGCGATGGAACGCCCGGCATTGACCTGAGCGACCTGCCCCAACTGCAGCCCGACCTGTTTCGGGTGCCCGGCATGGCAAAGCTGCAAGCGCCCGAGCACAGCACCCATGCCCCCCGGTTTTTGTTGCTGTACGGATCGCTGCGCAGCCGCTCGTTCAGCCGCCTTGTGACGGAAGAAGCGGCACGCCTGCTCACGGCCATGGGCGGCGAGGTGCGCATCTTCAATCCCAGCGGCCTGCCGCTGGCCGACGATGCCCCCGAGACGCATCCGAAGGTGGCAGAGCTGCGCAGCCTGGCCCAGTGGGCCGAAGGCATGGTGTGGTGCTCGCCCGAGAGGCACGGCGCCATGACGGGCATCATGAAGACGCAGATCGACTGGATCCCGCTGGCCATGGGCGCGGTGCGCCCCACGCAGGGCAAGACGCTGGCCGTGATGCAAGTGAGCGGCGGGTCGCAGTCGTTCAATGCCGTCAACCAGATGCGCGTGTTGGGCCGCTGGATGCGCATGCTCACCATCCCCAACCAGTCGTCGGTGGCCAAGGCGTTTCAGGAGTTTGGCGACGATGACCGCATGAAACCGTCGGCTTACTACGACCGCGTGGTGGATGTGATGGAAGAGCTGTTCAAGTTCACACTGCTCACGCGCGATGTGGCGCCCTACCTGGTAGACCGCTACAGCGAGCGCAAGGAGAGCGCGCAGGAGCTGTCGCGCCGCGTGAACCAGGCCAAGGCGGTGGCGTGAGCGTTCGCGACTCGACCAATACACCGACAACCGTTCGGGCTGAGCCTGTCGAAGCCGGGGCGCGTTCCCCATCGCCACAGCGGCCACCGATATGACAGCGCCGTCACAACGCTGGACCGTGGCACGCCTGGGTACCGCGCAAACGCTGGCCTGGGCCTCGTCTTACTACCTGCCCGCCATGCTGGCTGTGCCCATGGCGCGCGATGTAGGCGTGACCACGCCCACGGTATTTGCGGCGTTCTCGGTGGCACTCATCGTGTCGGCGCTGCTCGGGCCGCTGGCGGGCCGGGCCATCGACCAGCACGGCGGGCGGCTGGTGCTGGTGGGCACCAACGTGTTGTTTGCCACTGCCTTGGCCGGGATGGCGCTGGCACAAGGCCCGGTGGGCCTGTTTGCCGCCTGGGTGCTGATGGGCGTGGCCATGGGGTCGGGCTTGTACGAGGCAGCGTTTGCCACGCTGGTGCGGCTCTACGGCCAAGGTGCGCGCGGGGCCATCACCGGCATCACGCTGATCGCGGGGTTTGCCAGCACGGTAGGCTGGCCGCTGTCGGCGTGGATGGAAGTGCACTGGGGCTGGCGGGGCGCATGCTTTGGCTGGGCTGCGCTCCACCTGCTGTTGGGCGTGCCGCTCAACGGCTGGCTGCCGCGCATTCGCCGTTCGGAGCAGGCGTACGACACTCCAGCCGCAGCGGTAACTTCTACACCCACAGCCACCGCAGCCACCACAAAATCTGCAGCACAGCCAACCGCAGAGCCCGCCCCGCTGACGCAGCCCCTGCGCGCCACCGTGCTGCTGTCGTTTGTGTTTGCCGTCACCTGGTTCACGAGCACGGCCATGGCCGCGCACCTGCCTCGGCTACTGCAAGCCAGCGGCACGTCGCTGCAAGCAGCAGTGGCCATTGCGGCGCTGGTGGGCCCCGCGCAGGTAGTGGCGCGTTTGCTGGAGTTTGGCCTGTTGCGCCGTGTGCATCCTTTGCTGTCGGCACAACTAGCGGCTGCGGCCCACCCTGTCGGCGCGGTCATCTTGCTGGTGGTGGGTGGGCCCGCCGCCGCGGTGTTTACCGTGCTGCACGGTGCGGGCAACGGCATTTTGACCATTGCCAAGGGCACACTGCCCCTGGTGTTGTTTGGCCCCGCAGGCTACGGCGCACGCCAGGGGCTGATGATGGTGCCAGCCCGCGTGGCGCAGGCTTTTGCGCCAGTGCTGTTTGGGATGCTGCTCGACGGCGTGGGCGCTGCAGCTGTGTGGCTGACAGCGTTGCTGGGCGTGGCGGCGCTGGGGGCGTTGTGGGCGCTGCGGCCCGCACGCACACTCCACAGCTAGCCAAAGAACACAAAGACGGCAGCAAATAAATGAGCGACCCAGCTGGCACGGTTGGCGGCCTGTGCGGCCTGTTTTTCAATCGGAAACAACTCGCACCGGCGCCACATCCATACGTTGCCGACGACCATCAGCAGCAACCCAGACACCACGACCAACCCGGACGACAGGGACACACCCAGCACCAGGCAGCCAATCAGTGTCATCCAGGTGAACACGCCGATGCCGCCGGAGGTGCTGGCCAACACATGAGAAAGCCCCAAGCAATAACTGCATTGCGCAGGGCTTTCTCGCGTGGCCCAGCGCAAGGCAACGTTGCTGACGCCGGGCTTTTGGCAATGGGGGCAAATGTGCTTCATGCGGGCAAGGGAGATTGATGGTTTTCTTTGCCATGCTAAATCAGGCATGCAACGCGCCCTTCATGGCACCACAAACTCCGCACGGGCTTTCAACGCCGACGCGCGCGAGTGGCAGCCTTCCAAGTGGTCGTTCACCAGCCCCATTGCCTGCATAAAGGCATACACGGTGGTGGGGCCTACAAAACTCCAGCCGCGCTTTTTGAGGTCTTTGGACATGGCGATGGACGCAGGCGATGTGGACAAGGTGCGCGCCACCTCGCGCGTGATGCGCTCGGGCCGGTCGGCGGCAGCGGGCTCGTAGCGCCACACGTAGTGCGCTAGCGACCCGAATTCGCGCCTTAAATCGAGCACGCGCTGCGCGTTATTAATAGTGGACGTGATTTTTCCCCGGTGGCGCACGATGGCGGCGTCCTGCACCAGGCGCTCCACGTCCTGCTCGCCAAACGCGGCGACCTTTTGAGCGTCGAAGTTGGCAAAGGCGGCGCGAAACCCCTCGCGCTTGTTCAAGATGGTGAGCCAGCTCAGGCCCGACTGAAAGCCCTCCAGGCACAGCTTTTCAAATAGCCGCCGGTCATCCGCCACCGGAAAGCCCCATTCGTTGTCGTGGTACTGGCGGTAGAACGGGGTGGCCTGGCACCAGGTGCAGCGCGGGCAACCGGCCTCGTCGGCAAACAGGCCTTCGGGCAGCGTCTGCGGTTCTGGGGTGGGTTTGGTGGTCATGCGCTGCATTCTAAAAACCAGCGTGGCCACGCTCCTGACAACGCACGCCGCACAAGGCCTCCCTGTCTGCCCATAAACTGCCCGCATGCGCCAGCCTCTAGCCCACCGTCGGGCTTTGCCCACCCTCTTTCTCAGCCTAGCCTTGTCGGGCTGCGCCAGCACCGCCGGCCCCACGAGCGCTTTGGGCTACTACTGGCAGTCGGTGCGCGGACACATGCAGCTGATGCATGCGGCCGAGCCCCTTGACCACTGGATTGCCCGCCCCGACATCCCGCCCGCCTTGCGCGAGCGCCTGCAGCTGGCGCAGCGGGCCCGCGCGTTTGCTGTGACCGAACTGGGCCTGCCCGACAACGCCAGCTACCGCCGCTATGCCGACCTGAAGCGCCCCGCCGCCGTGTGGAACGTAGTGGCCGCGCCGCCCTTTGCGTTGACGCTGCACACCTGGTGCTTCCCCGTCACTGGCTGCATTGGGTACCGGGGTTACTTCACCGAGGCCGATGCGCAGGCCGAAGCGGCCGAACTGGCCGCGCAGGGCCTGGAGGTGGAGGTGTATGGCGTGCCCGCGTATTCCACGCTGGGTTACATGAACTGGGCGGGCGGCGACCCACTGCTGTCCACTTTCATCGCCTGGCCCGAGGGCGACTTTGTGCGCCTGCTGTTCCACGAGCTGGCGCACCAGGTGGTCTACGCCAAAGACGACACGTTGTTCAACGAATCTTTTGCCACGGCGGTCGAACGCATCGGCATTGCGCAGTGGCTGTCTACACAATCGACCCCCGAGGCGCGCGACGCCTTTGCCACCAGCGAGGCGCGGCGCAGCGCCTTTCGCGCGCTGACACGGGCCACACGGGCACGGTTGGCCGCAGTTTATGAGCAAAAAGAGGCTCTAGCGCTTGATGGTAAAGCGCTAGCAGCTATGAAAAAAGAAGCAATGCAGCAGTTTCAGGCTGACTATGCCGCACTGCGCACGCGCTGGCTGGAGCCCCAAAACGGCGGCGCGCCGCTGGCGTCTACCGCCCAGGTGGCCGGGTATGACCGCTGGGTGGCCAAGGCCAACAACGCCAGCTTTGCCGCCCAGGCGGCCTATGACGAATTGGTGCCCGGGTTTGAGGCCCTGTTCAAGCGCGAGGGCCAGGACTGGCCCCGGTTTTATGATGCTGTGCGACAACTGACCCAGCAGCCCCTGCCGCAGCGCCATGACACGCTGCGCGCGTTGCTGCCCCCCAAAAATACCCCCTAAGGAGACGCCCTGTGCCAGACATCCACATCCACCGCGACCACCAACTGGGCCTCAAGGCAGCCCGCAAGATCGCGTTCTCGTGGGCCGAAAAGGCAGAAGAAAAGTTCGATATGGAGTGCACCTACGAAGAGGGCGACACCGAAGATACGCTGACCTTCAGCCGCTCGGGCGTCAAAGGCACCCTGCTGGTGGATGCGCACCAGTTCGAGATGAAGGCGCAACTGGGCTTTTTGTTCGGCGCGTTCAAGGACCGTATCGAATCCGAGATTGGCGAGCAACTGGACGCGCTGCTCAACGCCCCGCACCCCGTCGCCAAGAAGAAAGACAAGCCAGGCAAAGCGGAGAAGGTGGCGGACGCCGAACCAAAGAAGGCCGCGGCAAAGCCTGCGCCCAAAGCCAAGAAAGCGTGAACGGGCGCACCATGACAGCGCCCGGCACCACCCCGCTCCATCCTGCTCTGGCCCCAGCGCCCGTTGCCGCGGCAGACAGCGCCGCGTTCCACACGCTGTCGGACCTGCTCCACACCCGCTACAGCTGCCGCGCATTTCTGCCCGATCCCCTGCCCCGCGCCACCATCGAACGCATGCTGGCGACCGCACAGCGCACGGCATCGTGGTGCAACGCACAACCCTGGCAGCTGCACATTGCCAGCGGCAACACCGTCGATCGCCTGCGCAGCGCGCTGCAGGCGCATGTGGCCACCGCGGCGCCCAACCCCGACCTACCTTGGCCACGCGAGTACCGTGGCGTATACCAGGACCGCCGCCGTGAATGCGGCTATGGCCTGTACGAAGCCCTGGGCATAGCCAAGGGTGACCGCGAGGCCTCGGCGCGCCAGGCGGCACAGAACTTCACCATGTTCGGCGCGCCTCATGTAGCCATCGTCACCAGCGACGAGGCGCTGGGCGTGTACGGCGCGGTGGACTGCGGCGCGTATGTGAGCAGCTTCATGCTGGCAGCGCACAGTCTGGGCGTGGGCTCCATTGCGCAGGCGGCGCTGGCCGCCTACCCCGATGTGCTGCGCGAGGTGCTGGGCCTGGGCGCAGACCGCACTGTGGTGTGCGGCATCTCGTTCGGGCTGCCCGACCTGGCACACCCGGCCAACCAATTTCGCACCACGCGCGCCGACGTGGCCAGCGCTGTGGTGTGGAAAGACTGACCGCCATGAACGCATTGCCTGCAGCCCCCGTGCATCCGCAGCCCGACGCAGTCCTCATCAGTGAGGTCGGCCCGCGCGACGGGCTGCAGTCGGTCCAGGCCACCATGCCCACCGCCCACAAGCTGTTGTGGATTGACGCGCTGGTGGCTGCGGGCTTGCGCGAGATTGAGGTGGGCTCGTTTGTGCCCGCCCGCCTGTTGCCCCAAATGGCCGACGTCGCCGAGGTGGTGCGCCACGCACTCACCCACTCGGGCGTCACGGTGATGGCGCTGGCCCCCAACCTGCGCGGTGCCCAGGCGGCCATTGCGGCGGGCGTGCACAAGGTCACGCTGCCGGTGTCTGCCAGTGCAGCGCATTCGCTCGCCAACGTGCGCAAGACGCGCGAGGCCATGGTGGACGAAGTGCGCGCGGTGGCGCAGTGGCGCCGCGACATGGCGCCTGGTGTGCTGGTGGAGGTGGGCCTGTCCACCGCGTTTGGCTGCACGCTGCAAGGGCAGGTGTCCGAAGACGAGGTGCTGTGGCTGGCCGCCCAGTGCGCCGAGGCGGGCGCTGACGAGGTGGGGCTTTCGGACACCACCGGCATGGCCAACCCGGCCCAGGTGCGGCGCTTGTTTACCCACTTGCAGGCCGAACTGGGCACCCGCGCTGGCGCGGCCCACATGCACAACACCCGGGGGCTGGGCCTGGCGAACTGCCTCGCAGCCTACGACGTGGGTGTGCGCACGTTTGACGCATCACTGGGCGGGTTGGGTGGCTGCCCCTATGCGCCGGGCGCGTCGGGCAACGTGGTGACCGAGGACCTGGTGTTCATGTTCGAGGCCATGGGAATCGCCACGGGGGTCAACCTAGACCGCCTGATGGCGGCGCGCCAGCCTTTGCAGGCGGGGCTGCCGGGCGAGCCGATTTATGGGATGACGCCGGAGGCGGGGTTGCCCAAGGGTTGGGCGCATGGCGCCCCAAGCCGTTGAGATCATGGCGCTGCAACGCAAAAAGGCGGCCTGGGTCGCCTTTTTTGATGCCTGGCACTGCGGCCAGATGACACACAGCAGCGGGAGGATCAGCTCAGTTCGGTGATCAGGTCGATGTACTGCTGCTTGGCGGCATCGGCCTCGGTGCCCTTGAGGTTGTTCCACGCGTCCCACTTGGCGCGGCCCACCATGTCGGTAAAGCTGGGCTTCTTTTCGGCGTTGTCGCCCGCAGTGGCCTGCTTGTACAGCGCGTAAATCTTGAGCAGCGTGGCGTTGTCGGGACGCTCGCTGAGGTTCTTGGAATTGGCCACAGCGGCTTCGAAGGTGGCGTTCAGATCGGCCATGTCGGTTGCTCCTTGGATGGAAAACGAAAGAAGTTGGGGGAGGGAAAGAACGGTGTCGGCAAGGGATTGCTGCGTTGTATCTTACGGGCTGCGCCAAGCGCAAAGCCGCCCAACGCTTAGAGGCAAGCCCCCAAAAACAATCACAACTTACACAAACTGCGATGAGGCCGCCCGCCCGCTCGTGGGACGCAGCGGCGGATTCATCCCAATTTGCGCAAGTCCCGACAAACACAACAGGTGTACATCTGATGGTGACCCGCACAACCGCTCCCACCGCCACGGCGGCCCCCGGCACAAGCCCGCAGCGCCCCTCAAGCCCCTTGGGGGCCGCATCATCGGCGGCGGCCATAGCCCGGGACAAAACCGCCTCCGCAGCCCGGCGCAGCGCTCAGGCCTTGCCCCCGGCGGCCCGCAAAGCGGCGGGCGTGGTGCAAAAAAACATGCGGCGCGCGGCCACCGGCATGCTGGGGCTGTCGGGCGAGCGCATGAGCAAGGTCGATACCGCCTGGCTGCGCATGGACTCGCAGAGCAACCTCATGATGATCAACGGCGTGTGGACCCTGTCGCCCGGGGTCTCCTGGGCGGACCTGTGCGAGCGCGTGCAGCAGCGCCTGCTGCAGTACCCACGGTTTCGCCAGCGTGTGGTGGAGGACGCCGCTGGCGCCACCTGGGTAGAGGACCGCAACTTTGACATCGCCGCCCACATCCTGCGCGAAACGCTGCCCGTCGCTGCGGGCCACAGCATGCAGCGCGCACTGCAAGACCGCGTGGGCGAACTGGCCATGCAGCGCTTGGACAAGCGCCGCCCGCTGTGGCAGATGCACCTGATCGAAAATTTTGTGGGTGACGACGGGCTGCCGGGTAGCGCGCTCATCGTGCGCATCCACCATTGCATTGCCGACGGCATTGCGCTGATCTCGGTGACCATGTCGCTGGTGGACGGTGGGTCGGAGCCGCCCAAACGCAAACCCCGCGCAAACAAGGACGGCGCCGCCCTGGCCGAGGACTGGATAGCCGACGCGCTCATCAAGCCCTTTACCAACATGACCGTGAAGGCGCTGGACCTGGCCGGTGACGGCGCCGCCAAGTCGTTCAAGATGCTGAGCGACCCTGAGAAAACCATGCACCACGGGCTGGCTGGCACCATGGACATGGCGCGCGTAGCCTACCAGCTGGTGAGCGATGCCGCCGCGCTGGCGCTGATGCCCGACGACTCTCCCACACGGCTCAAAGGCCAGCCGGGCAGCGCCAAGCGTGTGGCCTGGTGCCCGCCTATTCCCCTGGAGGAAGTCAAGGCGATCGGCAAGGCGCTCAACTGCTCGATCAACGATGTGCTGCTGTCGTGTGTGGCGGGCGCTATCGGCGGCTATCTGCGCAGCCAGGGCGACGACCCCACCGGCCAGGAGATCCGCGCGATGATCCCCGTCAACCTGCGCCCCATGGAAGAAGCCTGGAAGCTGGGCAACCGCTTTGGCCTGGTGCCGCTGGTCTTGCCCATTGGCGTGGCCAACCCGGTGGAGCGGGTGTACGAGGTGCGCAAGCGCATGAACGCATTGAAGGGCAGCACCCAGCCCATCCTGGCGTTTGCCATGCTGGCCGTGGCAGGCCTGATGATCAAGCCCGCACAGGATGCGCTGCTTAGCCTTTTTGGCCGCAAGACCACGGCGGTGATGACCAACGTACCAGGCCCCAAGGAGCAACTTACCCTGTGCGGCGCTCGCGTGACGCAGTGCATGTTCTGGGTGCCACAGTCGGGAGACATTGGCCTGGGAGTGTCCATCCTGAGCTACGGCGGCGGCGTGCAGTTTGGCGTGATCACGGACACCACCCTGTGCCCCGAGCCACAGCAGATCATCGACGCCTTTGCGCCCGAGTTCAATCAGCTGTCGCTGCTGACGCTGATGCTGCCCTGGGGCGAGTGATGCGGCAGCGCAGCCCTGTGGGCCGAGAAGAAAAGTGGCACGGAGTGAAACCGGCCAAGGCAGGGCACAAGGGTCGTTCAAAGCGGCCTTCAAAGCGGCCCCCAAGGACCCACAGGTGCACCGAAAGCGCCGCAAAATTACCCCGGAAGTGCCCCAAAAGTGCCCCACAAGGCCTCCCAGGAATGCCCCGCTAACGCCATGACCGCAGCGCCCGGCGCGTTTAACACTCAGGCGCGCTGCACAGCCACCATCCCCTGCAGCAGCCGCGACACGCTGGCGAGCACGCCACTCAACGGCTCGCCCATCTGCACCCGCACGATGGCACCCTCCACCACCAGCGTCAGCGCCTGCGCGTCCTGCGCGCGCTCTTGTTCGTGTTCGGGGCCTGGCGGCAACAAGGTGGCCAGCAGCTGCGTCACGTCTCGCTTGTGGCGCTGTGCAATGTCCACCACCTCGGGCACGGTGCCGCCCAGCTCGCTCACGCTGTTGATAAACGCGCAGCCCCGGTAGTCGTCCCGGCCCAGCCATTCAGCCAGCGCAAGAGGCAATGCGGCCAGGCGGCGGGCAGCGTCGTCATGCTCCCCACCGTGGCAAACCAGGGCCGCAGCAAACCAGTCGATCCAGCGGGTGTGCCGGTACTCAAGGTACGCACACACCAGGTCGTTTTTACTGGGGAAATGTCTGTAGAAGGTGACTTTGGTCACGCCGGACTCGGCAATCACGCGGTCGATGCCCGTGGCGCGAATGCCGTCTCGGTAGAACAGCGCATGTGCGGTGTGCAGCAGACGGTCGCGGGCGGGCTGGACTTTCCAGTCTGGTGGCTGTGGCGCAGAGGTCATCGGGGTATTGTAGACAAGTCTGTCTACATCACTCTATGATGCACCTATAGACAGACCTGTCTACCACCACCTGCCCCCTAACCTATCCACCTCTAAGGCCGCCCCATGGACACCCGCCCACCACTACCCCCTTTCACCCTGGAGACGGCGACCCAGAAGGTCCGTCTTGCCGAAGACGGCTGGAACTCGCGAGACCCGGCCCGCGTGGCCTTGGCGTACTCGGAGGACACCCGCTGGCGCAACCGCGCAGAATTTCCGGTAGGCCGCGCTGCAGCGCAGCAGTTGCTGGAGCGCAAATGGGCGCGCGAGCTGGACTACCGCCTCATCAAAGAAATCTGGGCTTTCAGCAGCCACCGCATCGCCGTGCGGTTTGCCTACGAGTGGCACGACGACGCGGGCAACTGGTACCGCAGCTATGGCAACGAGAACTGGGAGTTCAATGACGCGGGCCTTATGACAGTGCGCCATGCCAGCATCAACGACCGCCCCATTGATGGGGCGGACCGGCTGTTCTTCTGGCCGTTGGGACGCAGGCCGGATGACCACCGGGGGTTGAGCGATCTGGGGCTCTGAGCCCCGAGACCGCGGGCGACGCTGCGGTACACCCGCAGATTCGCCCGCCATCCCGGCCATTGAACCGTCAGTCAGGTCGCAGAGCAGGTAAAGCTCTCGGCCTTGCTCGGGTCTCCCGTGCCGCTGTAACGCGGGAACTTCGGGTACTCGCACACCGGGCGCCGGGCCACGGGCGTGCTGGTGCCGGGTGCGAACTTGGTGGCCACCAGCTTGTCGGGAGCCGCGCCCTTTTCCACCCAGGCGTCCATGGCGGCGAGCAGGTCGATGGAGCGGGGCTCCGTGCCCACGCCGTCCAGGTTATGCCCGTTGGAAGGCGAGGTGATCATGCGCGCGAAGCTTTGCACCTTGCTGGCGCCCAGGCGTTGCTTCACCGTATCGAAGTAGTCTGCCGTGCGGTACAGCGACACGCAGGTGTCTCCGACCCCATACCAGATCAGCAGCTTGCCGCCGTTGTCGGCAAAGGCGGAGATGTCCGGGTCAGTCCCATCGATCATCTGTGCCAGCCGCAGATACTGCGCCTGGTACTGGGTGGGGTCGTGGCTCAGGATGCTGGCGTTGGGGTTGCCCTCCACAAGGCGCGCGGCTTCCGTCACGGCCATGTGGTTGAACGAATCGGGGGCTTCAAAGCTGGTGCCGAACATGTACGACTGCCAGTCCGACGTGGACGCACCACCCCGGCCATAACGCGGGTAGCCCACGGCGCCGCGTGACAGGGTCACGGGGGTCTTGTGGTCGCTGTAGATGAGGCGGATGGATTCGATCTGCCCTGCGGTGAGGCAGCTGTCGCTGTCTGCGCCCTTGCACAGCAGCTCGGTGGGCACGTAGTTGCAGGCCTCGACGTTGCCGATGATGCCGTCCTTCAGGCCGTCGAGGTCGTCGCACGCAGCCGTCTCGGCCTTGGCATACAGCGCGATCTTGGCGGGACTCATCCAGTTGTCGCGGCTCTTGAAGATGTGGCGCAGCACCGTGGGCCCCAGGTTGACCTGGTGCGCCTGCTGGCTGATGGCGGGTTCCATGGCCACCACGCCGTCGTAGTCCTTGGGATATTTCTGCGCGGAAATAAGCCCCGAGCGCCCCCCATTCGATTGGCCCATGTGATAGCGCCGCACGGGGCGCTTGCCATAGAACTCGGTGGCGATCGCGGTACCGACCTCCAGCACGAAATGGTTGGCGTCGAACGCATGGTTGCGCAGCGCGACATCGCTGTTGCCCCAGGCAAAGCCGCGCACTTGGTGGCCAGAGTCTGAGCTGATCTTCACATACGGGTTGGCCGATGGCCCCACAAGCTGCTGGTACCACGGGTCATCGGTCGGGATGAAACCGTCGAAGCCCCCGCCGCCAATGGTCAGCGTCTTGCCGTTCCACTGCGCCAGCGTGGGCAGTTCCACCGCCCAGTTGATGGTGGACTCGGGCGAGGAAACGATCTGCCCGCGCACGATGCAGGCATCCGGCAGTGTGTCTTCGGCTTTGCGAAGCTCGGTGCGCGTGATCTTGGCACCATGGGGCAACGCGGTGGATGCGTAGGCTGCACAGGCTTCGGCCAGGGGTTTGCTGGCCAGCGGTGGGTTGGCGTCGCTGCCGCCGCCACAGGCGGTCAACGCGAGGGCGGCCACCGCACTCAGGGTGCAGGCGGCAGTCCATCGTCCTGCGTGCGCAAGGGGTTGGGGGTGGGGGCGGCACCGGGGTGCCACGGCGAAGGGCTGGGGGGTCGGGAACATGCGGGGGTCTCCTGTAATGATGGTTCTTCAGGAGCCCAGGCCCTGGTAGCGGCGCGACCGGCGCCAGCGCTTGGACTCCGGTGCGGACGATAGGAAAAGGAGGCGCTGTTGCAGCCTCTGCAAATGCAGAGGGAGCGGGAAACTACCGAGCCCCGCAGGCCTGCACGCAGCACTCCCGTCGCGCTGCGTCTCGCCCCGCTATCCGTGGCGCAGCGCGGCCACCAGCTCCACCTTGTTGCTCACGCCCAGCGCGGCATAGGCGGTGCGCAGGTAGGTGCGCACAGTGGCAGGCGTGAGACCCAGCGTGGCGGCAATGTCCTTGTGCGAGCGACCTTGTGCGTAGAGCATGGCCGCACTCATTTCGCGCGGTGCCAGCAGGGACTTGTGGTGGCGCGAAGCCATGCTGATGGCCACAAGGGCGCCACACGGCTCCAGCCGCAAGTGGTAGGACTTGCCTACCGTCAGGCTGCATGGAACACGCGGCAGTGCCTGTACCACCTCGGGCGGCAGGCAGGCGCCTGTCCAGCCAGGGCACGCCTCGCTCAGCGCCATGTTGATGCGCAGGCCTCCGAACAACAGCTCGCCCGACGGCTCTGCCAGCGCAAAGCTGTCCCAGGGACGGGTGGGCGAATCCATCTGCAGCCGCTGCAGCAGGTGGCGCCAGTGCTGCAGCAAGTGCGCGACAAACTCACCGAACAGCACGGCCTCCTCGTCTGTGAAATCTGGCCGCGTCGGAGGGCGGTACACCGACACAAAAAACATCAGCCCACTGCGCGGCAGCTCGGCCGTGATGGCCATGCAGTGGTACAGGCCGTGCCGCTGCGCGAACGCCGTCATTTGGGGCGAATCCGGGATCTCGCCCGTCACGTCGCGCTCGCGAATTACTACCCCCAGTCGACGCATGGACTGCAGCGCAAACGCATCCGCCGTCGCCAGAGCGTTCCATTCTTCAGCGAAGTTTTGGCTCAAGCCAATGCTGCCATGCAGCCAGTTGCGTGGGCCGGTGTGCACATCGCCCGCAGACACCTCACCCCACCAGGCCGAGTCAAAAGCAACCAGTCCGCAGAGGGTCTGCAAGGCCTGGTGCAGCATGTCCTGCGGTCGCGCATGCTGGGCTTGTTCCGAGAGCTTAAGCAGGCTGCGGCTCAGCGCACGCAGGGAATCGCTTGACGGGCGATCTGTTGGTATGGGCAATGCCAGGCTCGCGCATGGCAAGCTCACGGACATGTTGAGTCCAGCGAGCGAACGGCGTTATCAGCGTTAACAGCGGCCATGGCGTCTCCTCGTTTTTCAGGCGATGGTAGCTGCCGCGCCCGGGGTGCAGGGGGGGACCAAAAAAAGTGCGCAGATCCGCGCGCTCAAAAACCGCCCCTGGTCGGCTCAAAAGACAAATTACTATTAATTTGATAGCTATTAGCGCTTACCCATCAAGCGCTAGAGGCCATTTTCATTAAAAATTACGCTGCCAGTCCGTCCACGGCCTGGAACATCGACTGCCGCGCCTGGCTCACGATCTGGCCCTTCCAGGAGTCGGTGTCGGTGAAAAAGGCCGCCAGCATCTGCGCCTTGATCTGCGCGTGCTGCTCGGCCGGGGCTTCGGGGTGCAGATTGAGCCATTGCTCGGCGCGGACGGCGTTCATCACGTCGAGCACGGGCACCGTGCCGTATTCCATCGCGATGCCGGTGGTCTCGGCGTGCGGGCATTCGTCATAAATGGCGCCCCACATCAGCCCCGTGAGAAACGCCGAGGTGGACGATCCGTCATAGATCGACGTGACCGGCGTAGCCCCACCGCCATCCCACCACGCGCGGGCACGGGCGATGGACACCGCGTCGTCCGCGCCCGCATAGATGCGTTCACCGTGGCCGCTGGGCCCCAGGCCCGTGTGCAAGTCGATCCACGCGATGTTGCGGGCGCTGGCACCGTGTTTGCGCAGCACGGCGCGAAGCGTGAGGTTGCTCCAGGTGGGCTCGGTGCCGCCAAAAAAGATGCCGTCTGCAAACTCGTGCTGGCCTTGCGAGATAGCGGCCTGCCACGCGGCCTCGCCGTTGGTCGCGATGTACTGCATCACCGCGGCCTGGTTGTCGGGCGACGGTGGCCATTGCTCAGGCAGCAAGAGGGGATGCACCTCGCGGTAGGCCGTGTTCACTGGCAGGGGTTTGGAAAAGTCCTGAAAGTTGCGGTTCAGGTCCACGTTTTCGTGCGTGAAGCGGCGCACATGCGAGAAACCGTAGGGGTTCAGCGCATGGATGTACAGCGTGGCCACGCCTGCGGCTTGTGCCTTGGCGCGCCACTCGGCGTCGTGCAGCGCAAACACCTGCACGCCGCTGCCGCAATACCCTTCCACGCCGTGGCAGGCGCTGCTCACGATGAGCAGTTTGTCGGCGTCCACCGGGCCGTCGCGCACCACGTCCATCGCCAGGTCTTCGCCATCACGGCCCTTCAGCGGGTGGGCGTGCGATTCAATCGGCAGGCCTGCTGCAGCCGCGGCCTCCAGAAACTTCTTGCGGGCCTGCGCGTAGCTGGGCGAGAAGGCGTCGACGAGTCCGGTCATGGGCATGGGCTTTCACAAAAAAGGGAGAGAGGGGGAAAAAAGAAAACCCGGGCGCGCGCGGAGTGCGCCCGGGGTGGGGTCGAGGCAAGAAGCGTCAGGCCGATGTGGGCTGCGCCAGCCACTCTTCGGCCAGCTTGACCCAGTACGTGGCGCCCAGCGGGATCAGGTCGTCGTTGAAGTCGTAGCTTGGGTTGTGCAGCATGCAGGGGCCGCCGCCGTGGCCCATCTCGCGGTGCTGTCCGTCGCCATTGGCGATAAAGCAATAGGCACCCGGTTTGGCCTGCAGCATGTAGGCAAAGTCTTCAGCGCCCATGGTGGGTTCTTGCGCCAGCACCCGCTCTTCGCCCACGATGGTGGCCATGACCTTGCGCGCAAACTCGGCCTCGGCGGGCGAGTTGATGGTAGGCGGGTAGTTGCGCACAAACTCGAATTCGCACGTGGCGTCGTGTGCCGCGCAGGTGTGCTCTGCCACCTGGCGCATGCGCTTTTCGATCAGGTCCAGCACCTCCACGGTGAAGGTGCGCACCGTGCCCTGCAACTCCACACTGTCGGGCACCACGTTGGTGGCCTCGCCCGCATGGATCATGGTGACCGAGATCACGCCCGCATCCACGGGCTTCTTGTTGCGGCTGATGATGGTCTGGAAGGTCTGCACCATCTGGCAGGCAATCGGCACCGGGTCGATGCCGGTGTGCGGCAGCGCTGCGTGGCCGCCCTTGCCGCGCAGCGTGATCTTGAACTCGCTGGTCGACGCCATCACCGGGCCGGGGCTGACCGCAAACGTGCCCACGGGCATGCCGGGCCAGTTGTGCATGCCGTACACGGCCTGCATGGGGAACTGCTCGAACAGGCCGTCCTCGATCATCACGCGGGCGCCACCACCGCCTTCTTCCGCAGGCTGGAAGATCAGGTACACGGTGCCATCAAAGTTGCGGTGTTTGGCAAAGTGTTGCGCCGCCGCCAGCAGCATGGCCACGTGGCCGTCGTGACCACAGGCGTGCATCTTGCCTTTGTGCACGCTGGCGTGGGCAAAGGTGTTGAACTCTTGCATGGGCAGCGCGTCCATGTCGGCGCGCAGGCCAATGGCACGGCCGCTGGCGCCACCATCGCGCCCCTTGACGATGCCCACAACGCCCGTCTTGCCCATGCCCCGGTGAATGGGAATGCCCCACTCGGTGAGCTTTTGCGCCACCACGTCGGCGGTGCGCACCTCTTCAAAGCACAGTTCGGGGTGTGCGTGAATGTCCCGGCGCACCGCTGCAATACTGGCGGCCTGGGTGACGATGGAATCAATAACGTTCATGATATGTATCCTTACGATCTAACAGTCTAGCCCGAGAGCAACACGCGTGCCAACCCGGGTTATTAGCAATGCCGCCCATGATTTCCTCAAACGCCCTCGAACTTGCGCAAGCCTTGGTGCGCATGAACACCGTCAGCCACAACTCCAACCTGGAGCTGATTCACTTCATCCGCGACATTCTGGCCAAACTGGGCGTCAAAAGCCGCCTGACCTACAACGCCGACAAGACCAAGGCCAACCTGTTTGCCACGCTGGGCGAGGGCAAACCCGCCGGGGTGATCCTGTCGGGCCACACCGACACCGTGCCGTGGGACGGTCAGGACTGGACCATGGACCCCTTGAGCGCCCTGGTTAAGGATGGCCGGCTGTACGGTCGCGGCAGCGCCGACATGAAAGCCTTCATTGGCATCGCCGTGGCGCACGCCGAGCAGTTTTTGAACAGCGAAGCCCCGTTTGCACTGCACTTTGCCTTCAGCTACGAGGAAGAGATCGGCTGCTTTGGTGTGAAGGAGCTGATCGCCGACCTGCGTGACCAAGGCATCAAACCGCTGGCCTGCATTGTGGGTGAGCCCACCAGCATGGTGCCTGCCATCGCACACAAAGGCGTGTACCGCTACAAGTGCTGCGTGCGTGGCAAGGAGGCGCATTCGTCCCTCACCCCCCAGTCGGTCAACGCCATAGAGATGGCCGCCCGTGTGGTCAGCCACTTGCGTGACATGGGCGAAGGGTTTGAGAAGAACGAACCCCGGTTCGAGGGCTTTGACGTGCCGTTTTCGACCACCAGCGTGGGCCAGTTCCACGGCGGCATTGCCGACAACGTGGTTCCGCGCGACGCGGAGTTTCGCTATGAGTTTCGCGACCTGCCCACGGCCAACGCGGCGCACATGCAGTCGGAGATGGTGGCCTACGCCAAATCCCTGGAGCCCGCCATGAAAAAGGTAGCACCCGCAGCGGGGTTTGATTTTGAGACCATCTGCGAGATCCCGAGTTTTCTGGGCAACAAGGACGACCCCGTGACACGGCTGGCGCAAGCCCTGAGCGGCGAGGCAGGCACCACGTTGGTGGCGTTTGGCACCGAGGCGGGCCTGTTCAAGAACGCGGGCATTTCGACCGTGGTGTGTGGCCCCGGCAGCATCCAGCAGGCGCACCAGCCGGACGAATACGTGAGCCTGGACCAGCTGGCACGCTGCGAGGCATTCATGCAGGGGCTGGCGCGCACACGATCCATCGACTGAGCTGCGCCCACTGCAGGCCGCAACTGACGCGGCCCAGGCCAGCGCCACCGTGGAACTGGCTTTGCCAGGCCACCGGTGGTGTCCCCCTCAAGGGGATGACGCGAAGCGGCTCAGGGGGAAATCAAGTCCGCACGCGGCCGTCGCCCGTCAGCATCGACATTTCCACAAACTTGGACGCCGCGTGGCTGGTGGAGCTGTACGACACCGGAAAGCCCGAAATCACCTGGTTGCCGATGGATTCGATGCCCGTGATGAGGCTGTCGCGTGTGAGCTTGCCGCTGCCCTGGGCCTGGCGCAGGCCTTCGGTCAGCACGCGTGCCGCCAGGAAACCCTCCATGCTGGAGTAGTTGGCCTGCACCTTGTCGCCGCCCTTCTTGATGGCTTCCAGAAACTCGCGCGTGATCTGGCGCGAAGGCTGGTAGGGCGAGGGCACCACCTGCGACACCACCACGCCAGCGCCGTCTTTGCCCAGCTCATCGGCCAGGGCCTGCGTGCCCACAAACGACACGTTGTAGAACGTGCCACCAAAACTGGCCTTGCGCGCAGCGCGCACAAAGGCGGCTGCCGAAGCGTAGGCCGTGATCTGCACGATGGCATCTGGCATGGCGGGCACCAGCTTGTCAACGGCGGCTTTCACGTCGGTTGAATTGCGTTCCACCGTAGCCGTCGCGACAGGTGCGAGCTTGAGTTCAGTCAGTGCCTTGGTCACGCCATCGAGCCCGGCCTTGCCGTACGCGTCGTTCTGATAGAACACGGCAATCTTCTTGAGGCCCAGGTTGGTGAGTTGCCGCACGATGAGCGCAGTTTCGTCGTAATAGGAGGCGCGCACATGAAAGATGAGGCGGTTAAACGGCTGGCGCAGGGCCTCGGCACCCGTGAAAGGTCCAAAAAACGGCACGCGCTCTTTGGTGAAGATAGGCATTGCCGCCAGGCTGGTAGGGGTGCCGATGTAGCCAAACAGCGCGAAAACGTCGTCTGCAATCAGCTTGCGGGTGTTTTCGGCGCAGCGGTCGGGCTCGTAGCCGTCGTCCATGGTGCGGATCTCGACCATGCGCTTGCCCACGCCACCTTGGGCATTGAGCTGATCAAAGAACAGCTTGGCGCCCAGGTTGAACTGCACGCCCAACTGCGCGGCAGGGCCGGTGAAGGCAGCGGACTGGCCCAGCACGATACGCCCTTCGCTTTGTGCGTTGGCGATCTGGAACCCGCCCAGAGCGGCAGCGCCCAGACCTACGGAAAATTGCCTGCGTCCCAAGCTCGTGTGGTTCATGGTGAAATCCCTGCCTCGATAAGTAAAACGGTTGCCTGTCCAGTGACCAAAGCCACTGATGGGTAAGAACGCTGGACGTCCCGCGCCGCCCGCCATCGTTCCTCTGCCGCCTGAAGATTGCCACAAACGTCGCGCGGGCGACACCCCCAGTGTACTAAGTGTTACATCCAGCAAGAGCCATGCCCACATCCACTCGACGCCCATCAATGGACTCGCAAACCGTTCGCGGAGCCTGTCCGCACGACTGCCCCGACACCTGTGCCCTGCTGACCACGGTAGAAGACGGCGTGGCCACGCGCGTGCAGGGCAACCCCGCCCACCCGCACACCGACGGCGTGTTGTGCGCCAAGGTGAGCAAGTACACCGAGCGCAGTTACCACCCCGAGCGCATCCTCACCCCGCTCAAGCGCATCGGTCCGAAAGGACAGAACGGCAGTGGGCAGTTCACCCCCGTCAGCTGGGACGAGGCCCTGAGCGACATTGCCCAGCGCCTTCAAACCATTGCGGCCCGCGCCCCCGAAGCCGTGTTGCCCTACAGCTACGCGGGCACCATGGGCATGGTGCAAGGCGAGAGCATGGACCGGCGGTTCTTTCACAAGCTGGGCGCGTCGCAGCTCGACCGCACCATCTGCGCGTCCGCCGGTGCCGAGGCGCTGGTGCAGACCCTGGGCGGCAAGGTCGGCATGAAGGTGGAGTTTTTTGCCGAATCGCAGCTCATCCTGATCTGGGGCAGCAACTCGATTGGCAGCAACCTGCATTTTTGGCGCTACGCCCAACAGGCCAAACGCAACGGCGCGCGGCTGGTGTGCATCGACCCGCGCAAGACCGAAACCGCCGACAAGTGCCACGAACACATCGCCCTGCGCCCGGGCACCGATACCGCGCTGGCTTTTGCGCTGATGCATGAGCTGATCACCCATGACTGGCTGGACCACGACTACATCGCGCAGCACACCGTGGGTTGGGACGCATTGCGCGAGCGCGCGATGCAATGGCCGCCAGAGCGCGCAGCTGAAGTCTGCGGCGTGCCGGTAGAGCAAATCCGCCAGCTGGCCAAAGACTACGGCACCACACAACCCGCCGCCATCCGCCTGAACTACGGCATGCAGCGCGTGCGCGGCGGCGGCAATGCCGTGCGCGCCGTGGCCTGCCTGCCCGCCCTCACCGGCGCCTGGCGCCATCGTGCAGGCGGCGTGCTGCTGTCCAGCTCGGGCCAGTTCCCGGCGCAGCGTGCAGTTCTGCAGCGGCCCGACCTGATGCCTGCAAAGGCTCCGCGCACCATCAATATGTCCACCATCGGTGACGACCTGCTGCGCGAGGCATCGCCAGCGTTCGGGCCTAAGGTGGAGGCCATCGTGGTCTACAACAGCAACCCCGTGGCCGTAGCGCCCGACTCGGGCAAAGTGGTGCAAGGCTTTGCGCGCGAAGACTTGTTCACCGTGGTGCTGGAGCACTTCCAGACCGACACCGCCGACTACGCCGACTACATCCTGCCCGCCACCACACAACTCGAAGCCTGGGACATCCACCTGTCCTACGGCCACACCGACGTGCTGCTCAACCGCCCCGCCATTGCACCGCTCGGCGAAGCCCGCAGCAACGCCCAGATCTTTCGCGACCTGGCCGAGCGCATGGGTTTTACCGAGCCGTGTTTTGCCGACAGTGATGAAGCCCTGTGCCGTCAGGCGTTTGGCGATGCGGTGGACTACGCGTTGCTCGAATCGCAGGGCTTTGCCACGCTGGCGTTGCCCGATGCACCCTTTGCCAACGGCGGATTCCCCAGCCCCAGCGGAAAATGCGAGTTCTACAGCGCGCGTCTGGCGGCCCAAGGCATGGACGGCCTGCCTGACCACCTGCCCAACTACGAGCTGGCTGGCACCAACACCCGCTACCCGCTGGCCATGATCTCGCCGCCCGCGCGCAACTTCTTGAACTCCACCTTCGTCAACGTCACGAGCCTGCGCAACATCGAAGGCCGCCCGGTGCTGGAGATCCACCCCGACGACGCCGAAGCGCGTGGCATCACCAACGACGCCGTGGTGCGCGTGTTCAATGACCGGGGCAGCTACGAATGCCACGCCACCCTCTCGCGCCGCGCCCGGCCCGGCGTGGTCAACGGCCTGGGCATCTGGTGGCGCAAGCTGGGGCTGAACGGCACCAATGTGAACGAGGTCACCAGCCAGGCGCTTACCGACCTGGGCCGGGCGCCCACGTTTTACGACTGCCTGGTGGAGGTGGAGGCGAGCACCGTGCAAGCGGCCGCCGGGGCGTCCACGTAAAAGCTGCGGGCTGACGACGCTTGGTCGCAGGAGGCTTACTCCTGATTTAATAGCTGCTAGCGCTTTACCATCAAGCGCTAGAGGCCATTTTCAGCAAAAAATCAAACTTGACGTGGCGGGTTCAACGACTTGGCACTTCAAACCGCAAAAAGTCGTTGAGCGCCTTGTCTGCTGTGACTTGCTCATGGGACACCAGTAGGTACTTCCATGGTTTGGCGCCCACGGACCTCGCATGGTCTGTCGCGTTCTTGCACCACAGAGCCCCGGCCTGTGCCTTGGCTTGCACTTCGGCACTTTCAAGATCATTGCTTGCTTTGGTTTCGACCATCAGCACGTGGTGTGCAGTCTCAGCGACGAAGTCGGGAACGTACTCAGGCTGATCCACACCCCGCTTATAGAACATCTGGAACTGCCCTTTGGCGGGCTTGAGCCATTTGTCTGCATCACGCTCCAAAAGGACCGCAAACTTGCGCTCGGTATCAGAGTCAAACTTTTGCACCGGGTACAAGCAACGGCTGAAACCGCCAAACACCATTTGCTTGATGCGCCCCAAGTCTTCCGGCGTGTCGCGATAGTCCCGCACCATTTGTCCCGCACCCACCGTATAGGTAGGCTCCTTCAGCGCAGAAAAACCTCGCCGCACCTCCACCGCGTATTCGGTGGCCGATTCGTAAAAGTGCCCCAGCATCTGCGCATAGATGTTGTCGGCGATCAACTGTCGGTCCAAGTCGAGCACGTTGCGCACTTCGCTCTCGTAGCTCAGGTAGCTGCGCAAATGCGTCACCATTTGCCCGGCCAAGTCGTACAGCAAGCTGCTCTGGGTGATGTAGTCAATATCGTCCCGGTCTATCAGTGTGTGGACGATGTAATCTTCCAGCCGCCTTTCGATAACGCCCGCCTGTGCCGTAAATGTGAACTGCTTGTGGTCGCGCAGGTTTTGGCCTACCAGGGATCGGTCCTTGGGCTGCAAGTGCAGACCGCTCACATCCAGCGTAAAAGGGTTGAAGCCACTTGTCACCACACCCTTGGGCACTACCGCAATGCGCGGAATGTCGATGGTCTGCCTGACCACCACTTCCACAGCACGGCGCACCACCGACGCCAAATCCAACTCGGGTGCCGCATCTGCACCCATCGGCAAATCAGCCTGTGCGGGCGGCAGTTTTTCGCGCACTGCTTGAGCAATGCGGGCTTGCATCTCAGGTGCGAAAAAGGCCTGCCGCGTAGGCGCGTCTTGCGTCTTGACTTCGTAGGTGGCCAGCACCTCCATCACCACGGCTGCGGCCTGGCGTTCACGCTCGGTGGTGAACACCGGCGCAGGCACCGGCGCGCCCGAGTTAGGACGCGCAGCGGTGTCCACCGTCAACCCCAAAGCCGCCGACAGATTGGGCGCCACCGTCATGCTCTGCGGCCTGTCATCACCCGCATCTGGCGCTTCCAAAATCAGCGTCTTGAGCTTGATGGGCGAATCCGCTTTGTTGGCGTCGTCAATGATTTCCTGGAACCGGTCATGCGCAATGATGCTCAGGCGGTCCACCGCATCCACACCAGTGCGCTTGCCATAGGGCAGGCGCAGTCCTCGGCCTATGGACTGCTCTACCAGCGTGCGCGCATTGGCGGCGCGCAGCGGCACGATGGTGTAGAGGTTGGTCACGTCCCAGCCCTCTTTGAGCATGTTCACGTGGATGACGATCTCGGTCGGTTCGTCCACGCTCTCTACCGCCAGCAGGCGGCGGATCATCTCTTCTTCCTCCGCGCCGCTCTTGCTGCTGTCCACCTGGATCACCTTGTTGCGGTAGCGGCCGGCAAAGAAGGCCTCTGACTGCAAATGCGCCAGCAGGGCTGCAGCGTGCGTGGTGTCGCGCGCAATCACAAGCATGAAAGGCTTGACCTCTTTCACCCCATTGCTACGTGCGTAAGTCTTTAGTTCGACCTTGGTGGCCTCGTGCATGCGCACACCGTCTTGCAGCTTCACGCGCTCCACCTCTTCGGGCGGCATGCTTTTGGCGTCAAAGTTGCGCTGTGTGACCACGGCGGGCTCTTTCACAAAGCCATCTTCCATGGCGCGGGCCAGGGGGTAGTCCATCACCACATTCTTGAATGGTACGGGGCCTTTGGTGGTCTCTACAAACGGCGTGGCCGTCAGCTCCAGGCCCAGCAAAGGCTTCAGATCATTAATGGCGCGCAGGCCTGCCGTAGCCCGGTAGCGGTGCGACTCGTCCATCAGCAACACCAAGTCCGGCAAACCCGCCAGATAGTCAAAGTAGCTTTGGCCGATGTACTCGCTCAGGCGCTTGATGCGCGGTGCCTTGCCGCCCCGCACCTCAGAGGTGATCTTGGCAATGTTGAAAATATTGATGGTCACTGGCGACAGCAAATCGCCCAGCGCCTGCGCCCGCTCTTCGTAGTTGTCGCCTGTGATGATCTCGGGCGGGTAGGCCGCAAACTCGGCCACGCCCTTGAACACGTACTTGGCCGTATTGGGCGTGAAGTCGCCAATCAGCTTGTCGTAAATCGTCAGGTTGGGGGCCAGCACAAAAAAGTGTTTGATGCCATGCGCCGCATACAGGTAGCTGATGAACGCGCCCATCAACCGCGTCTTGCCCACGCCGGTAGCCAGCGCAAAGCACAGCGAAGGAAAGTCGCGCTCAAAGTCTTGCAGCGTGACAAATTGCCCCTGCAAAACTTTCAGCACATCGGCGATCTCTGCACTGTCGCGGTCATGCTTGAGCATGAGCGGGCTGGCCTCTAGGGCGCTGGCAAGGCGCTTGAGCGACTCGGCTTGCGGTGCCCGCAAGCTCAGGCGGCCTGCGATGGCGTTGACTTCGCGTTGACTCATTTTTTTACTCCCTTGGCCGCTGTCGACTTCGGACGGCTCTTAATTGGCTTGGCAATTTGCGATTTCGGCTTGGCGGTTGCCAATTCTTCTACTTGGGCAGGCACATCCCGCTCAAACTGCTCCAGTTCCCGCCGAATCTCCGCGCGTAAGTCTGCCTCGCTGGGCAAGGCAAACTGGTAGCGGCTGGCAAAAATCTGCTCGCTCTTGTCGCCCAGCACATAGCGCACCACCGCGTCGTTCTTCTCACTGCACAGCAGCAGGCCAATGGTCGGGTTGTCGCCCTTGGCAGCCACTTCGCGGTCGTAGTAGTTCACGTACAGCTGCATCTGCCCCAAATCGCCATGGGTGAGCTTGCCGACCTTCAGGTCGATGACCACGTAGCACTTGAGCTTGACGTGGTAGAAAACCAAGTCGGGGTAAAAATGGTCTCCGTCCAGCGTCAACCGGCGCTGCCGCCCCACAAAGGCAAAACCACTGCCCAGCTCCAGCAAAAAGGCCTGCAACTGGTTGATCAACGCCTCTTCAATGCGCGACTCCACCAGGCGGTGCGATTCCGGCAAGTCCAGAAACTCCAGCACGTAGGGGTCTTTGATCACATCTTGCGCACGGTTTAGCGCCTGCCCTTCGTTGGCCAGCGCCAGCACGCCCTGCTTGTCGCGGCTCTTTGCAAGGCGCTCAAACAGAAAAGAATGCATCTGCCGCTCCAGTTGCCGGGCAGACCAGCCATTGCGCACAGACTCGATTTCATAAAAGTCGCGCACGGGCTGGCGCTCTTCTTTCAACAGGGTGCGGTAGTGCGTCCATGACAAGCTAGGGTTGAGCACGCCCGGCTGCACCACGTCACGGCCCCCAGGAGATTCGCCACGCACTGCGTGTTGAATCTGCTCCACATCCAAAACAACACGCAGCGCGTGTTGTTTTGCAAGAAGCTGGGGGTAGCCCAAAAAAAAGCTGCGCATGTACTGCAATGCGCTGACAGAAAACCCCGCACCATACTCAACCGACAACTGTTCAGACAGCGCCTTGAGCAAGGCCTTGCCATACGCAGCCCGCTTGGCACCGCCCTGCTCCGCCTCCACAATCTGCTGCCCAATCAGCCAGTTGGCACACACATGGGCGGTATTCACCGACCGCGCCGCCTGGGTGCGCGCAGCCTCCCAAATGTGCCGAATACGGGCCAGCAATTCGATTTGCGATTGCAGTGGAGTCATGCCCCATCCCCACCAAACAGTTCGTCCTGCGCGGGCTCTGCAGGCTTCTTGGCCGCCATGGGCAGGTTGGCCACGTTCAGGCTGTAGTCGTCATGGCCCCACTCGCAGCGGTCTTTCACCATCTTGGGGATTTTCTTGATGGTCAAGCCAGGCCAGCGCAGTGCGGCTTGCGCCGCCGTCACGCCCCGGTAGGCACTGCAACACACCAGCACGCTGCGTTCGGGGCCAAGCTCTTCGGCAAGAGCGTCCAACTGTTCGGCGCTCAAGGTTTGGGTGGTGACGTAAATAAAGTCGCGCTCGCTGCTGTGACCATGCTGCCACCACAGCGTCTCCGAGGGCGCGTAGTCAAAGGCCTCCAGCTTGCACATCGCGGCGGACAGCATGGCCGCGTCGTACTCGGGGTTGATGACCAAGTTGCCCCAGCGGTCGGTGGCCAGCAGCGTGGGGGCTAGCTCGTAGTAGCGAAAGCCGCCGCCGCCCTGCCAGCCCGTGGCCTGCGTCACACCACCGGGGTCTTGCCCGTCGATCACCTTTTGCAGGCGCGGAACGATGTGCGTGTGGCAGTGTTCGCCAAGCTCCACCATGATCCAGCGGCGGCCCATTTTGTGGGCAACTGCGCCGGTGGTGCCGGAACCGGCGAAGGAGTCTAGGACTAGATCGCCGGAGTTGGTGGCGAGCGTAAGAATGCGATGCAGAAGCTTCTCAGGCTTTGGATTCTGGAAAACATCATCTCTGTCGCCGAACATCGTTTTCAAATCGATGCTTCCTTCCTTATTGCTTCCAACCTCCTCGTGAATCCACCATGTATTCGCTGTCAACTCATCCTTCATTTCTTCCAGGAATTTCTTGAGCATTGGGCGACCTTCGCCGCTTCGTCCAAAAGTAATGCGCCCATCAGCAAGCCAGCTCTGATACTGCTGCTCGTTGCAACGCCAATACCGCCCTTTTGGCGGAAGAAATGTCTCGCCTTTCGGGCCAACAATGGGAAACTGCCCAGCCGCGTAAAACTTTCCAGCGGACAGATTCTCAGCCTTCCAGGGGCCGCGCCTGTCACTATCCGGATTACTGAAAGTGTTTTTCTGCTCTTCTGTTCGTGGCAATTTCCCAATTTTGAAAATAGCCACATCTTTCGCATAAACGAAAACATGGTCATGCGTATTGGATAGGTGCTTTGCAGTTTGATTTGATGTGTAGGCTTTCTGCCAAACAACATTTGCTACGAAATTGCGACGCCCGAACACCTCATCACACAACACCTTGAGGTAATGCGCCTCGTTGTCGTCAATCGTGATCCACAGCGAACCATCGTCGGCCAACAAGCGCCTGATGATCTCCAGCCGGTCGCGCATCAGCCCCAGCCAGATGGAATGCTCCAGCCCGTCGTCGTAGTGCGTGAAGGCGCTGCCGGTGTTGTACGGCGGGTCAATAAACACACACTTCACCTTGCCCGCAAACTCCGCCTCCAGCGCCTTGAGCGCCAGCAGGTTGTCGCCCTTGATGAGGCGGTTGTCAAAAATGTCCTGCTCGGTCACGCGCTGCTTGGCGTGGTAGCTGCGCTTAGGGTCTTCCAGCAAGATACGCGGCTCCAGCCGGGGGCGCTGGTCTTTGCCGATCCAGGTGAGTTCTAGTTTTTGGTGTGCCATGGAAGAGAAGGTCAAGGAAGTGCTTCAACGGCAAGAAGCCACGCATGAAAATGGGGGCATGCTTGTCGCATGGGAGCAAGCCCGATGTCGCAGGCGATCAGCGGGCCGTGGAAGGTTTTTTGGTAGCCCGGCATGGCTGCAAGGATGCGTTTGGACGGTGCGGTTTGCGGGCTGTCGTTCACGTCCTCCGGCGAACCAGCGCCTGCCACCGCCGCGCTCAGTGCGGGGACTATGCTGGCATCGTCGGTCCACTGCGCAAACATGCTGGGTTGGGTGTAGAGCAGGGCTTCGTACTCGTACACCATCAGGTTCGCCAAGAAATTGTGTTGGCTGATGTCTTGTGCCAGCTCGGCTTCCAGAAACGCAGCTTTTTGGTGGCCCGTAGCGTTGGCGGCATAAGCAGGCGCTGCCTTGCCAGGAAAGTCTGTCGGCAAGGCATACAGGTCGAACATGGTAGTGACATAGGCATCGGGGTCTTGCTTGCAAAGTCGCAGAATTTGGGGCTTGACCTTCGCGTAGCTCACGACACCACCTTTGTACCCCGGGCTGGTGCTTACGATGATGGGGGTTAGAAATCGCCCGAGTCGGGCGTAGTGCGGCACCAGCAGCTCGCGCACAAAGGCCTCTTCGGTCTGTCCCTCTACCAAAACGTAGAGGCGGCTCATCGCTGCGGCCTCCCGCCCAGAATGTTTTTCTTCCAAAGATCGCCCAAGCTGTAGTCTTGAAGCCATTCGTGCAACGCCACAGGGTCAGGACGATTGAAGTCCGATGCACCGCCTTTTTTGTCCACCACGATCAGGTCTTCCAAATCGAACTCATTGACCAGTTCCACAGACTGGGTGGACACAATAATTTGGTGCTGCTGTGAGGTGGACTTCATCATTGCCCCCAGCATGGTGATGGCAAAGGGGTGCAGGCCCAACTCTGGCTCGTCGATCAGGATCGTGGCAGGCATGAAGTCTTCTGGCTGCAGCAGCACGGTCGTCAAACAAATAAAACGCAAGGTGCCATCAGACAGAGCGCTGGCTTTGAAAGGTACGTCTTGGCCTTCTTCGGTCCACTCCAATTCAATTTGGTCAGCGTTACCCGCATAGGGACGGAAAAGAAAGTCCCCAAAAAATGGGGCAACCATCTGAATGGATTTGACGATGCGCTGGTAATGGACGTTGTGATGTTCTTTGAGCCGCTTCAGGAAAGCAGCCAGATTGCGCGCATCCTCGCGCAGGTACTCGTAATCACTCACACCATGCACTTGCTTCACCAAGGCGCTGATGCTGGTGTCGTGGAAGTGATAGACCCGCCAGCTTCGCATGGCTGGCACAGTGTGCGTCCAGATCAAACCATGACCTTGGCCTTCTTTGAACTGCGTTTCAAAGTGACCGGAAGCTGGGTGCCATTCACCCTTCACATTCCACCAAAGCGCCTCATGCGCAAACATCATCCGGTTGTCTTGCGTTGCTTTAAGTTTGAATCGATATCCGTTATTGCCGAAATACAGCTCCGCATTCAACAATTCAGTCTTCTTGCGCCCGAAGTGCAATACGGCGTCAGGGCCGCCAGCATCGCCTACATAAGCCTGCAACTGCTTATCCAGAATCCGGCCAATTAGCTTAAAGAAGCCAATAAAGTTGGATTTACCTGCGCCATTGGCACCAATCAGCACATTGATAGAGCCCAAGTTGAGCTTACATTCGGCAATCGATTTGTAGCCATTCAACACCAACCGCGACAGTTGGTTTGAATTGGTCACGTGTTTAACCATGATTTTTCCTTTCCATCAACAACGGGCGGCATCAAGCCAACTCCCATTGGATTTTGAATACTTCTTTTAATGTCGATGTGGAAGCCAGCCGGCCTTCCAGGTCATCAATCAATCGACTGCGCTGCCCATCAATCTCATCCTGCCGGTCAAAAATCTTGCGCCTTAATTGGCTGCGCTTGTCTTCCAAATCCCGCTGCCGCTTCTGCCAGCTCAGCTTTTCCTCCAGCGTGGCCGCCACCGTGGCAGTGCGGCGCACGTCTTTGATTTCGCGGTCCAGCTCCTTGACTTCGTTTTCCAGCCCCACCTTCAGGTCATCCGCCCAAGCATCGAGCTTTTGCACTTCAGCATCAAAGTAGCCCAGGTTGCGGGTGTTGACGGCCTGAAGGTGCTGCCGCTCCAGGCGCAGCACTCCTTCATTCAGCGCTGCGGGGGGCTGCATCAGCAGGTCGTTTTGCAGCAGTTCGGCGGGCAGCCGCAGCAGCTTTTCGGCATCTTCTTCGTGCAAGGCTTCACCCGCGTCGGTCAGGCCAGCCACCAGCAAATAGTCTTCTACCAAGCCCAGCGCATCCACCGACAGCACGCTGAACGACAGCCAGCCGCCTTGCCCGCGCAGGGCTTTGAGTGTGGCGATGTGGGTGCCATGGGCTTCGTAGTCAAAGCGTATGCGGGCCGTGGGCAGGGTGCGGGCTTTAGCCTGGGCAATCAACGCCTGGGCCAGCGGGTGGCCAGTGCGGTACAGGTGCGCCTCTCCACTGCGGCGGGGCAGTTCGTAGCGGCCGGGCGGGGCGTCCCCTGCCAGTACGTCAGCGGGTGTTTGGATGAGCGTGAAGCCTTCATGGTCGAAATCTGCGTGGCTCTGCAACTCGGCCTGGGTCAGGTCCATAAGCAAGCGCTCGTAGCGGCTGCGGGCGCTTTTGCTCTCGGTCTGGCGGACCTTGAGTTTGTCTTGCACGGCTTCGTCAAAGTTTTCCAACAGCAGTTGCCGGGTTTTGAGCATGGCGGCGTTGATTTCGCCCGACAGGTCTAGCTGCAGTTGCTGGAAAGAAGTTTCTATCTCTTGCGGGTTGCGGCAGGTCCTATAGATGTCGGCAATGCGGCGCTCAAAGTCCACGCCGCTGCCAATGGTGCCCAGCACTTCGTCGCTGGCACCAAACACGCCTTCAAACAGCTGGAACTTTTGCGCAAGTAACTCATATACGCGCTTGTCGGCCGGGTTGCTGTGGTCAATAAAGTTGACCACCACCACATCGTGCTTTTGGCCGTAGCGGTGGCAGCGGCCTATGCGCTGCTCAATGCGCTGGGGGTTCCAGGGCAGGTCGTAGTTGATGACCAGCGAGCAAAACTGCAAATTGATGCCTTCGGCCCCAGCTTCGGTGGCAATCATGATCTGCGCGGAGTCTTTGAAGTGCTCCACCAGCGCGGCGCGGGTGTCTGCGGTGCGCGAGCCGGTGATGCGGTCGGTTCCCGCATGGCGCTGCAGCCAAACTTGGTAAATGGCGGTGGCTTGAGGGCTGGCGTTGGTACCGTTGAACAACACGGTTTGGCCTGCGTAAGCGCTTTGCTCCAGTAGGGCCAGCATGTAGTCTTGGGTGCGGCGGGACTCGGTGAAGATGAGGGCCTTTTTATTGGCGCCCAGCTTTTCCAGCTCGGTAAAAGCTTTGCCCAGCGCCACCAGCAGGGCTTGGCCTTTGGCGTTGTCGCGGATGGTCGTGGCCAGGCGCTGGAACTCGCGCAGCTCGGCAATCTCGTCCGCAACACTGGCCAGCGGCGGGACTGCATCGCCGCCCTCGTCCCCCCACTCTTCTTCGGTTTCGTCCAAGGACTCGTAGTCTTTGTCTAGTTCTGCACTTAGCTGCGCATCGGTCTTGTCCGCAGACTCCGCGCCCAGCTTGTCTTGAAGGCGCTGTGCCATGGTGCCCAGCGCGCCGCCAATGGCGTGGCTGCTGGAGGCCAGCAGCTTCCACAGCACCAGCGATATGAGCTGGCGCTGCCCGGCAGGCAAGGCATTGAGCGCAGGGCGGCGCAAATAGTCGGACACCATGTCGCGCAGCACTTGTTCGTCTTGCGACGGGGTGAATTGCTCCACCATGGGGATGCGCTTGGTGTACGAGATGTAGGGCTGCACCTGGCGGCGCAGGGTGCGCATGCACACGGGTTGCAAGCGCTCACGCAGCTTGGCCACGGTGGCGGCGTTGTTCAGGGTGCCAAACTGGTCGCGAAAACTGGGCAGGTCGCCAAACACTCGCTCATCCACCAAGCTAACCAGGCCATACAGCTCCAGCAGCGAGTTTTGCAGCGGCGTGGCGGTGAGTAGCACCTTGGGGGCATTGGCCAACGCTTCTTTCAATGCTTTGCCGATGACGTTGCTGGGTTTGTAGACGTTGCGCAGGCGGTGGGCTTCGTCCATCACGACCAGATCCCATGGCACGCGACGCAAATCGTCGGCCTTGGTCTTGGCAAACTGGTAGGAGCAAATCAG
The DNA here is from genome assembly GCA_030692685.1 of Acidovorax sp. Lineage (GTDB taxonomy): Bacteria > Pseudomonadota > Gammaproteobacteria > Burkholderiales > Burkholderiaceae_C > Acidovorax. The sequence continues at coordinate 44,756 of JAUXZO010000099.1, forward strand.
CACGCGGGCTTGATCAAATGGGTTGCTATGACCTTCTTTTCGCTGCTCCTTGTAGCTCTTGGCTTCGAGTATCAGCGCTTGCAAGCTGAACTTGTCCTGCAGCTCCTGGTGCCATTGTTTGCGCAAGTTTGCGGGGGTGATGACCAGGATGTGCCGCTTACGCTCTGCCCAGCGCTGGGCGATGACCAAGCCCGCCTCTATGGTCTTGCCCAGGCCCACCTCGTCGGCCAGGATCACGCCTTGCGAAAGCGGGCTGCGGAAGGCGAAGAGTGCAGCCTCTACCTGATGGGGGTTCAAATCGACCTGCGCATCGACCAAGGTGGATGCAAGCAGGTCGGGAGAATCCCGCCCAATCTGGCGCGAAAGCAGCCAGGCGATGTACTGGGATTGATAAGGAGTGGTGGGGTGGGGTGGCAAAGCGAGTCTCATCACGGGCGGTGACAGATTATGTAACCCCTGCAACGAGGGTCGCAGGCCCTCGTTTTACGACTGCCTGGTGGAGGTGGAGGCGAGCACCGTGCAAGCGGCCCCCGGGGCGTCCATGTAAAAGCTGCGGGCTGACGACGCTTTGCCGCAGGAGGTTTACTCCTGATTTAATAGCTACTAGCGCTTTACCAACAAGCGCCAGAGGCCGATTTGGCTTGAAGTTTGACGCCCCACATCCTCAGCGCCCACAAAAAAGGGGCCGAAGCCCCTTGTCCCTTGGCATCAACCCAACTGCTTGAGCAGCGCATGTGCCCCTTGCTCAGATGACGCAGGGTTTTGCCCGGTGATGAGCGTGCCATCGGTCAGCACATACGGCGCCCAATCAGCGCCTTTGGAGTATTCGCCGCCGTTGGCCTTGAGCATGTCTTCCACCAGGAAGGGCACAATTTTGGTCAGCTGCACAGCTTCTTCTTCGGTGTTGGTGAAACCCGTGACCTTCTTGCCCTTGACCAGCGGTGTGCCGTCCGGCGCCTTGGTGTGGCGCAGCACACCCGGGGCGTGGCACACCAGCGCCAGCGGCTTGCCAGCGGCAAAGGTTTTTTCGATGAGCGCAATGGACGTTGCGTCTTCTGCCAGGTCCCACAGCGGGCCGTGGCCGCCGGGGTAGAACACGGCGTCAAAGTCATCTACCTTCACGCTGGACAGGAGCACGGTGCTGGCCAATTGCTTTTGCGCGTCGGCATCGCCTTTGAAGCGGCGCGTGGCATCGGTCTGCGCATCGGCGTCATCGCTTTTGGGGTCCAGCGGCGGCTGGCCGCCTTTGGGCGATGCGATGGTGATGTCAGCGCCTGCGTCTTTGAACACGTAATACGGTGCTGCGAACTCTTCCAGCCAGAAGCCCGTCTTTTTGCCGGTGTCGCCCAGTTGGTCGTGCGACGTGAGAACCATGAGGATGCGTGCCATAAAAATTGCTTTCGAAGAGGTATTGAACAGGTAACCGATCACCGTAGCAGCAATCACCACCGCCACAAACCGCCATGGGCGGATTCGCGGCGTTGGCTTACAGCGCTGCTTCCAGAATGCGCCGGCTCACGGCCGGAGTGATCTCGCGCTGCTCACCCAGCTTGACCATGCCATGGGCTTCCAGCTGCGCCACCACCGTGTCCACCGCATCGGCCCCCAGGCCGTAGCCCGACAGGCGCGTGCGGATGCCCATGCTTTCAAAGAAGTCGCGCGTGCGCTCAATGGCGGCGGTGATGCGCTCATCATGGGTGCCCGTGGTGATGCCCCACACACGCTCGCCGTATTGCAATAGCTTGTCGCGCTTGGGCACGCGGCGCTCGTTGAGCAGCGCAGGCAGCACGATGGCCAGCGTGCGCGCATGGTCGATGCCGTGCAGCGCGGTCAGCTCGTGGCCGATCATGTGGGTGGCCCAGTCTTGCGGCACGCCCGCGCCGATCAGGCCGTTGAGCGCCATGGTGGCGGCCCACATGAGGTTGGCGCGGTCGTCGTACACGGGCTCGGGGGCGGCCAGCAGGCGCGGGCCGATCTCGATCAGCGTCTGCAAAATGCCCTCGGCAAACCGGTCTTGCACGGGCGCGTTGACCGGGTAGGTGAGGTACTGCTCCACGGTGTGCACAAAGGCATCGACCACGCCGTTGGCCAACTGCTGGGTTGGCAAGGTATAGGTCTTGGTCGGGTCGAGCACGGAGAACACCGGGTAGGTGTGTTTGCTGCCAAAGGCCAGCTTGGCGCCCTTGGCGCGGTGGGTGATGACACCCCCATTGTTCATCTCCGAACCCGTGGCGGGCAAGGTAAGCACGGTGCCAAACGGCAGCGCGCCCGTGATGTTGCGGCCACCCTTTTCCAGAATCGCCCAGGGGTCGCTGCCTTCAAAATTGACGGCGGCGGCAATGAACTTGACCGCGTCGATCACCGAGCCGCCACCCACCGCGAGCAGAAAGTCAAAACCGCCTTCGCGGATCTGCACCACGGCCCTCATGGACGTCTCAAAGCTGGGGTTGGGCTCAATGCCGTTGAAGGTAGCGTGCTGGCGGTCGCCCAGCGCGGCGCGCACCTCGGCCAGCGTGCCGGTCTTTTCGGCGCTGGCGCCACCCACCAGGATCAGCACCTTGGCGGTAGCGGGCACCAGCTTGGCCAGGTCGGCGATGCGGCCTTGGCCGAAGGCGATGTGGGTGGGGTTGTGAAAGTCGAAGTTGAGCATGGGGGTCTTTCTGAGGAGGCGCGCGAACGCGCCGCTGGGACGCGCATTGTGCGGCGCACTAACGCCCGGGCGGAGTCGCGGGGGCGATAACCCTGCGCCCCACTCCACGTGCGCACCAACTCAGCGCCAACCGGACCGTCCAGGCAGGGCATCGACAACCTATGGCGCAGGCGGCCTGTCGATATTCGCCCCACCCTTATGAGAAGTGGGGGGGGTGCGGGGCTATTGAACGATCTGCGCGACCGATGCGCCCACACCGTCTTTTGCCGTCGTGCCGTTGGTGTCCATGTTGTCACGCCGAGGTACATCGAAGTTAGCGACGTAGGCACGTTCGCCTACAAAAACCAGCGCCGCAGGAAACTCCAGCGGCCCCTGGCTGCCATTTTTGGAAATGGTTTTCACCACGCCAACAGGCGACACCGACACCACCGCATTCAACTCGTTAGCGGCGACCCACACGTTGCCGCTGCGGTCAAACGCCATGCCATCGGCACCCTCCAGCAATGGGCTTTGCGCCAGCAATACCGGTTTGCCGCCCTTGCCATCAGCGCCGATGACCACCTGCCAGACCGCACCACGAGAGGTGTCGGCCACATGCAGGACGCCCTTCGAATCAAACTCCAGCCCATTGGCGACGATGGCTTGCTGTGTCTTCCCATCGGGCAGCGTGCGCACGTTCTTGTCGATCTGGGCCACGGCCTGCGCCGCGCCGCCCGCAGGGGCAACGCTGTAAATGAGGCCGCTTGCGCCACCCGACACAAACAGGCGGCCCTGCTTGTCAAACGCAATCCCGTTGGCACCGGGAACGCCGGTCGCAAAGGTTTGCGCAACGCCCGGCTTACCGGCGTCGAGATCGGCGCGCTGGATACGAACGATTTCTGCAAACGGTCCCGCTGCCACGTACAGATTGCCCATGGCGTCGAACGCGATACCCCCTGGCATGGGCGCAACCGTTTTGCCGTCCATGGTGCGCGATTCAATCTTGCCCACCACCACGGGCTTGGGCGATTTCGGATCCACTCGCAAGATGTTGCTTGTCACCCGGTCTGGCAGGTACAAAACACCGTTGCGATCCGCAGCAATGCTCTCGACAATCGCCGTGCGCTCGGCACTGGCAGGGTCCAGATCGACCAGGATCGACACGACCGGGCTGCCAGCCTGCAAGCCAGCGCAGCCACTCAGGACGAAGGCCAACAGGCCAGCGGATAAGAGTTTCATGATTTGCCTTGTAGAAAGCGCCAAAGCCTAGCGCCTGCGCCGTGGACATGCGCGGCGGCGCACTTAATCACGCTGTGGGCGCGCGGGATTGGGGCAAGGCCAAACCGTTGGCCTCCGCCCCATCAATCCAGCTTCACCCCTGCCGCCTTGATGATCTCCCCCCAGCGCTTGGACTCGGCCCGCGCCATGGCGCGGAACTGCTCGGGCGTGCCCGGCAGGGGCTCCATGCCGAAGTCGGCCATGCGCTTGACCACGGCGGGGTTGAGCAGCGCCTTGTTCAGGTCGCCGTTCAGGCGCGCAGTGATGGCAGCGGGCAGGCCAGCCGGCGCCAGGATGCCCTGGAACGCATAGACCTCGGTGTTGGGCACACCGGCTTCGGCCAGCGTGGGCACGTCGGGCAGTGCGGCCACGCGCTTGGCGGAGCCGATGGCCAGGGCACGCACCTTGCCGGACTGGATCACAGGCAAGCCTGCGGCCAGGTCCAGGAACATGCACGGCACCTGGCCGCCCATCACGTCCTGCATGGCCGGTGCCGCGCCGCGGTACGGGATGTGCGTGAGGAAGGTGCTGGTGCGGTTCTTGAACATCTCCATCGCCAGGTGGTGGGGCGAGCCGTTGCCAGGCGATGCGTAGTTGAGCTTGCCGGGGTTGGCGCGGGCGTAGGCCAGGAATTCCTTCACTGTCTTGGCTTCGAACGATGGATGCACCACCAATGCCAAGGGGAAGCGGCTGATGCCGCCCACGTAGGTGAAGTCTTTTTCCGGGTGGAACGGCAGCTTGCTGAACAGGTGTTCGTTGAAAGCCAGGATGGCGTTGTCGGCCGACATGAAGGTGTTGCCGTCGGGCTTGGCCGTGGCAACGGCCTGGCCACCAATGTTGGTGGATGCGCCGGGGCGGTTGTCCACAATGATTTGCTGGCCGAGCGTCTGGCGCATGGCCTCGGCCACGGTGCGGGCCAGCACGTCGGTGCCGCCGCCTGCGGGGTACGGCACCACCCAGCGCAGGGGCTGGTCGGGCCAGGTGGACGCGGACTGAGCGAAGGCCCAGGGGGCGGCGGTGGTGGCGCCTGCGGCGGCCAGGGCGGACAAGAGGGTTCTGCGTTGCATGGGGTTGTCTCCTATGGGTTACTACTGAATTGATAGCTGCTAGCGCTTATTCAATTAGCGCTAGAGCCTGTTTTCGATTGATTTTTATGCTTTCGATGCGTCTTCGCGCCCTGTGCTTGCCGAAGGCGGCGCACCGCGCGGCCCAGGCTTCGACAGGCTCAGCCCGAACGGGTGGGGTGGATCGGGCAGGTGGGTGGCTGCGCCCGCGCACTGCGTCGAGCCAGCGGTTCAGCGGTTCAGCGGTTCAGCGGCCCGCCAAGCCTCAGACCTCTGGCGCTGCAATCGTTTGATCAATGGCACCAAAGATGCTGGCGCCGTCCTTGCCCTTGACCTCGATGCGGATGGTGTCGCCAAACTTCATGAAGTCCGTGCTGGGCTTGCCGTCCTGGATGGTTTCAATGCAGCGCTTTTCGGCGATGCAGCTGTAGCCCTTGGGCCATTCGGTGCGGCCCTTGTCGTCGGTCACGCCCTTGTTGCTGACGGTGCCGCTGCCGATGATGGAGCCCGCGCGCAGGTTGCGCGTCTTGGCCACGTGGGCAATCAGCTGGCCGAAGTGGAAGGTCATCTCAGGGCCCGCATCGCACATGCCGACCTTGCGGCCGTTCCAGGTGGACTGCACGGTGAGGTTGACGCGGCCGTGGTCCCAGGTGTCGCCCAGCTCATCCAGCGTGACAGCCACGGGCCCGAACGCGGTAGCAGGCTTGGCCTGGAAAAAGCCAAAGCCCTTGGCCAGTTCGGCGGGGATCAGGTTGCGCAGGCTCACGTCGTTGGCAATCATCACCAGGCGGATGCCGTCCAGCGCCTGGTCGGCGTTGGTGCCCATGTTCACGTCGCCGGTCACCACGGCGATCTCGGCCTCAAAGTCGATGCCCATGGCTTCGCTGGGCACCACCACGTCGTCGCAGGGGCCGATGAAGTCGTCGCTGCCGCCCTGGTACATCAGCGGGTCGGTGTAAAAACTTTCGGGCACTTCGGAATTGCGTGCTTTTCGCACCAGTTCGACGTGGTTGATGTACGCCGAGCCATCGGCCCACTGGTAAGCGCGCGGCAGTGGGGCCATGCATTGCTTGGGGTCGAACGGGAAGGCGTGGCGCGCACGGCCGCTGTTGAGCTGGTCGTACAGGTCCTGCAGCTGGGGCGACAGGAAGCCCCAGTCGTCCAGCACCTGCTGGAGCTTGCTGGCAATGCCGGTCGCATAATGGGCTGTGCCCAGGTCGCGGGAGACGACAACCAGTTGGCCGTCGCGCGAGCCGTCTTTATAGGTAGCGAGTTTCATGGTGGCAGGACCTTTGTCTCAGGTGGTTGAAATGGGCAGCTTGGCGAAGCAGCCTTAGCGTGAATTACGCTTTGGTAAATTGATTTAACTAAACAAAACTCCCAAATTTTAGTGCACATGGACAAAGAACGTGCAGGAATTCAATCGGTCGAGGTGGGTTTTGCCCTTCTGGAGGGGCTGACACGCTCGCGCGGGCCGCTGATGCTCAAGGATGTGGCCGCGTCTGCGGGCATGAGCGCGGCCAAGGCGCACCGGTATCTGGTGAGCTTTCAGCGCCTGGGGCTGGTCACGCAAGACCCGCGCAATGCGCGCTACGACCTGGGGCCTGCCGCGCTCAAGCTGGGGCTGGCATCGCTGGCCCGGCTGGATGCGGTGCGCCTGGCGCGCGAGCGCATGCCCACGCTGATGGAGGCCATTGGCCACACGCTGGCCCTGGCCGTCTGGGGCAACCATGGCCCGACCATCGTGCACTGGGAGGAGTCAGAGCAGGCCGTCACCGCCAACCTGCGCCTGGGCGACGTGATGCCACTGTTGTCGTCCGCCACGGGCCGCTGCTTTGCGGCGCACATGGCGCCCGATGTGGTCGCGCCCTTGCTCAAGGAAGAGCTGGCCCGCGCCGTGAAGATGCGGCGCACCGACCTGCCCTCCACCATGGCCGAGGTGAATGCGCTGCTGGCCGAAGTGCGCGAGCGCGGTGCAGCGCGGGTGGTAGACACGCTGCTGCCGGGCATCGTGGCGTTCTGTGCGCCGGTGTTTGATTCGGACGGCCACCTGGAACTGGGCATCACCACGTTGGGCTCCATCGCCACCTTCGACCCCGAATGGGGCGGCGCCATCGACACCCCCTTGCGCGCGGCCGCCGCCCAGCTGTCGAGCGACCTGGGTGCAGGCAGCGCCTGACCCTGCTGACGGCTGATGCCACCGCGCGCGCTTGTCCTTATCACTGCGCTGGTGCTGGCCCTGCACTGGCTGGTGCTGAGCGGAGTGCCCCTGGCCTGGGACAGCCCGGCGCAGCCTAGCGGGCGCGTGTTCAGCACCCGCAGCATTGCAGCTGCGCCGCCAACCGTCGCCGCAGCCGAGGCTGCGGCGGCTCCTGTCGCAGTGGCGCCCAAGCCCGCGTCGCCCCGCCCCAGACTGCCTGCGCGATCCAAGCCCAAGTCCTCGCCACCGGACGCGCTCACGGCACCTGGCGAGTCGGGCGATGCCAGCATCCAGCCAGAGGCTGCAGTGGCTGTGGCTGTGGCTGTGGCCGACGGCAATGCCACGGCACCATCGGACGACACGCCCCTTTCCCCGGCGGAACCCGCCTCTGCGCCCGAAGCCCCTGCCTCGGCACCGCCATCGCCATCGCCCCCTCCCGCATCTGCGCCACCCACGGCCGAACCCGCCACGGGCGTGGACATCACACCGCCTGGTGCTGGCACTGGCCAGGTTCCCAGCGCCACGCCACCGCCCGTGCGCTTGCCGCCCCCCACCCGGCTGGCGTTTGACGTGAACGGCCAAGCCAAAAAGTTCAGCTATCAAGCCCGGGCCGAGCTGCTGTGGCTCCACGATGGCAGCCGCTACGAGGCGCGCCAGGAACTCAGCGCCTTTCTGGTGGGTTCTCGCGCGCAGCGCAGTGTGGGTGCCGTCACGGCGCAGGGGCTGCTGCCAGAGCGGTTCTCCGATCGCTCGCGCAGCGAACAAGCCGCCCATTTCGACTACGCCAAAGGCCGTGTCACCTTCAGCGCCAACACCCCGGAAGCCCCCATAGGCCCAGGCGCGCAAGACCGGCTCAGTGTGTTCATCCAGCTCGGCGCCCTGCTGGCGGCCGACCCGGGCCGTTTTGTGCCCGGCACCCAGGTCACGCTGACCACGGTGAGCGCCCGCAGCGCCGACCGCTGGACGTTTAGCGTGGAAGCCCCCGAAACCCTGGACCTGCCCGCAGGCGCCACCCCCACCCTCAAGCTGCAGCGCCTGCCCCGCAAGGACTACGACCAAAAGGCCGAGCTGTGGGTCGCTCCGGCCTTGGGCTATCTGCCGGTGCGCATCCGGTTGACGCAGGCCAATGGCGACTTTGCGGACCTGCAACTGCGCAGCAGCAGCGCACCCTGAAAGAACCTGCTGAGTCGGCACCTTTGAACTTGAAAAATCCGTTCGGGCTGCGCGTGTCGAATCCACGCGCGGCGCCTCGCCATGCCCAACGTGAACGCATGCCGAACCAATAAGAACCCCACGCTCCGCCGCTGCACGGGTCGCTGCCCCCGAGGGGGCCGTGTTTTGCCATGGGGCGGCCTGCATTTCTGGTGCATATCAGTGTTGTGCCAGAGCGCCACCCGGGCAATAAAGCCCCACGAACCCGGCGCGCTCCGGTTTTCGTGAAATACTGCAACGCAGCAGGCGCGCAAACGCGGCGGGGGCTCTGGTCAGGCGGTCAGACACCACGCCACGCCGCTGCAGGGGTTTACCGCAAGCCACCCCCGGGGCTTGAACTCTGCGTGACTGCTGTCATCTGACTTTCTAATCAACCAGGGGAATACGATGCACATGCTCTACGACTCAGAATCCTTCGTGGTGGTCCACATGCTGCCCGACGCCGTGGAGAAAAAGAGCACCCAGGTGCTCAACGACACCGCCCCCGCCATTCCCCAGCTGGCTCGCCACGGTTTTGAAATCGTGGACAAACGCTCCGGCAAAGAGGTGTATCTGGACGGCTCGTGGGCCGAAATGTTTCAGGAACAGATCCTGGCCTGGCAGCGCGACACGCCCACGCAGGAAGAAGTGGAAGATGCGCTGGACCGTTACGCTGGCCTGGCGCAGAACCCGGTGGTGGTGCATTAACCCCCCCTGAGGCGCTGCGCGCCTTCCCCCCAGGGGGACGCACCCGGCGGCCCGGCAAAGCCGGTTCCACGGGTGCCCTGGCGATGGCGTAGCGCCAGTTTCAAACGCTGCGGCGGGCGTTAAGGTTCAGTGGAGTTCTCTTGCGGCGGGTAGATCCACCGGTACAGCGGGTCCACCAGCATCAGCACCGCAATCAACCGGCACACCTGAAACGCGGTGACCACCGGCACCCCCAGTTGCAGCACTTTGGCGGTGATGGCCATTTCGGTGATTCCGCCGGGGGACGTGCCCAGTAGCAGCGTGACCCAGGGCAGACCCGTGGCCCATGCCAGTAGTGCGGCAAACAGCGCACAGATCCCCATCAGCCCCAGCGTGCCCACGGCCACCGACGCCAGCCAGCGGGGTGCCGTGCGCAGAAAATCGGCCCGAAAACGCACGCCCAGGCTGACGCCAATCACCAGTTGCGCAGCGTTGACCATGCTTTGGGGCACGGCTGACAGGCTGAAACCCGCCATGGTGATGCCCATGGACACCAGCATGGCGCCCATGAACCAGGGGTTGGCGCGGCCCAGGCGGTCCATGACCAGCGCACCGGCACCGGTGAGCAGTGCCATCAGCGCCAGCCCGGGCCAGTCCACCACCCGCAGCGTGGGCGGCAGGATGTCGAGGCCGTGCAGGCCGCTCCACTGCAGCGCAAAGGGGATGGTCACCGTGACGATCAGCAGCCGCAGGCTGTGGCTGGCGGCCACGAGATCAGTGCGGGCGTTTTCGCGCTCGGACAGCAGCGTCATCTCGGAGGCCGCGCCAATCGCCCCCGCAAAGTAAGTGGTGGCTCGCATCATCGGGGCGGGCACGCCGTGCATGCGGGGCGCATGCACCCGGTACAGCCAGGCACCAAACAGCCAGCCCAGCACCAGCGCCCACACAATGCCCAGCGCAATCGCCCACCACAGGCCGCCGACCAGCGCCACCACCTGGGGGGTGAAGTACAGGCCCAGCGCCGCGCCAATGGTCCACTGCCCGGCGTTGCGCAGCGGGCCCCAGCTTTCGGTGGGCCCGCCCAAGATGGACACCACAGACGTGGCCAGCAAGGGGCCGATCATCCAGGGCAACGGTGTGTTCAGCGCGACGCAGGCTGCGGCGGCGGCCCAGGCCAGCGCAAGAGTGGCGAGGGTGCGAAGGGCGAAAGTCAGGCGCATGCGCGGGCGGTGGGGGGCATGAGGGGTTGCGGGGTTGCGGGGAACGGGGCACAGACCGGTGTGCAGCCCAGCTTGGCAGAAGAAGGCAGGCAAGTATCGCGCCCCTGCCCTACCGCTCCAGCTATCGGGGTACTGCCCAGGTGGCATGGCTGACATCGCCAGAGGGAAGCAGCTGCGGCCACAACGGGGAGCGGGCGCATCTTTTAAAAGTACCCACGGCACCAGAGGTGTGATGCCAGCGGAGACCTCAAAATATGAGTCAAATTGGCCTCTAGCGCTTATCCAACAAGCGCTAGTAGCTTCACTATTAATAGCAACTTAACCCGCACCCCGCCGTGCCGCCATCTCACGCCCCATCGCGGGCAGGCTTTCGGGCGGCAGCAACTGCAGGGCAGCGGGGTAAGCAGTGCCCTCTTCGGCCGTCATGTGGTCGGCGTAGCGGGCGGCAAAGCGGTCCAGCGCGGCGTTGTCGTCCGGGCTGAAAACGGGGGGATGGGGGCCATCACCATCGCTATCGCTATCGCTATCGCCAGCGGCAGCGGCAGTCGCATTTCCAACATCTTCTACATTTTCTACATCTCGATCAGGCACCCGGTCCACCAACGCCTGCAGCGGCCCCCGCGCGGCAGCCCAGTCGGACGTCATGTGGGCGTGGTCGGTGCGCAAACGCTGCACCAGCGCCTGCACCTCGGCAGAAGCCCCAGCCATCAGCAGCGGAAACACGTGCAGTTCTTCGTCCTGGTGGTGCAGCGGTGCGGCGATGTCGAAATACCGCAGCACATCGCGCGCAGCCTGGCGGGCGTTGTCATCGGCGCCGTGCAGCAGTACATGCGCGCGCAGTCGGGCCAGCAGGGCCAGGGTGCGCACCACCCGCTCGTGGCAGGCTTCGAGCATGGCGAAGGGCTGCTCAAAGCCCACGGCCGGCGCGCTGAATCCCTGGACGGGGCGGGTAGAGGTGCGGGCTGCCAAGCTCACCCAAACCGCACGGGCTGGCCCTGTCGGTCGAACGGAATGTAGGCCCCGTGCGCCCCGCCCTTGATCGCGTCCACCATGCGCTGCAAAGGCGCTTCGGCGTCGGCACTGGTGGGCGCCTTGTTCAGCGTGCCCGACAGGGCCGCCGCAAACACCATGGCCCAGTCGTGGCCAGGGGCGGTGAACTGGCGGGCGTCGTCCACCAGCGCGTCGAACGACAGCAGCTCTTGCGGGGTTTTGTCGACGCACATCAGCGGCACCAGCGCGCCACCCTGCCCGGCTTCAAAGTGGATGCGCTGAGCCGGAGTAGCGTCTTCGGGCAACTCCACGGCGGCAAATACAAACAGCAAGCGCTGGGGTTCGGGCTGCGCGCGCGCGGCCAACAAAAGGTCGTCGAAGCTGGCAATGTCCATGAAGAAGTCTCGCAATCAAAAAAGTTGGCGGGGGGTCAAAAACCTGGCACTACGCCACGGTCGGTGTGCAGCGTGCTGACATAGGCACTGGCCACCGGGCGCACGCGTGCAGCTTTGCGAGATTTGACGGTGCCAATGCTCACAAAACACAAGGCCTGCTCGGAAGCGGTCAGCTGGAAAAGCGCGCGCAGGCTGTCGGCTTTGAGGGCCTTGCCGCTGGTCAATGCAGAGCCATACCCCTGCGCGGTGGCCATCAGCAGCATGTTTTGCACGGCACACCCCGCAGAGACAGTGCGCTCGGCCAGGTCCACATCGGCATCGCCACGCACTGCATCCACCACCGCCAGCAACAGGACGGGGGAGCGGTAGGCCTTCTCGCGGGCTTGCTCTGCCTGCTCCGGCGTGGCGGCGGGGTCGCGCTCCAGCAGGGCTTGGGCAAACACGTCAGCCAGTGGCTGGCGAGAGGCCTCCGGCACCAGGATGAAGCGCCAGGGCAGCAACTGGCCATGGTCCGGCGCATGGGCGGCGGCGCTCAGGATCTGCGCCAGCTCCGCCGCGTTGGGCCCCGGGGAGCCCAGGCGTTTGGGCAGGATGGTCTGGCGCGACTGGATCAGCGCCGCCGCCATGCCCGCCACATCGTCGGCCACCGGCGCGCGCACCGCGGTGGCAGGCGACTTGGACACAGGGCTCAAAGGCCAGGGGATGACAGCCATTGCAAATCCTTGAAGGGCCTCAGCCCGGCCGCCCGTCGGCGCGCAGACGGCCATACCATCCACCCAGACGCAAGCCCCAGGCGCCCATGGTGCCGGCCCACAGCACCGCCGACATCGGCAGCAGCCAGAGCAACACGACACCGGCGACGCCCGGCACGGCAGCAGCAATGCGCAGCACGGTGGCGGCTTGCAGCAGCCAGAACAGCGACCACGCCACACGGTCGGCCACCAGCGCGCGCCCGCTGTGCCCACACGACACCCGCGTGACCATGGCCAGCATCAACGATGCCAGGCACCCCATGGTCAGCGCATGCAAGGCCCCCAGGCCCAGGCCACCGAAACCCAGGCCCCACGCCAGCCACTGCGATACGCCCCCGAGCAGGAAGGCCACGCCCAGCCACAAGAAGCCGATGTGCAGCATGGCCAGCAACTTGTTCTTGAGGCTTTGCACAAGCCCCCACACACAAGCCAGCCAGACCAGAATGCCCCCGACCACCAACTGCAGCGTACCGTGCACCAGCCCCCATGCGAGGCCTACGGCGCTGGACGTGACCCCCGCCCACTCCAACCACGCGGCCAGCACCTGCAGCAGCGCCGCCGCCAGCATCAGCCACAGCACCCAGAAGGGCCGCCACGCCCGGACCATGGGCATGGCGCTGGACGTGAAAAATGGAATCATGCGGTGGGCCACGGTGACATACACCACAACCACAAACCCCCACAGCCCCGTGAACACCCAGGCCCTCGCCAGTGCAGGCGCCCCCAGCATCAGACTGAGCCACAAACCCACCACACTGGCGCTGCCAAGCCAGCAGGCGCCTGCAATGACGCGCGCATGCACCTGGTCTTGCGCCTGGCTCAGTCGCACACGGCCCCAGAACAGCGCGGTCATCCACACCAGCCCACCACAGGCCAGCGCCAACCCGGCCAGCGCCACCCCCACATGCAGATGCGCGCCCGCCAGCCACAACAACCACCCCGCAGCCTGGGACAGCAAGGGATAGCGCAGCGCCTCGACCGGCACCGGATCCACATCCAGCCACTTGGGGCCCGCCGTAAAAAGGAAGCCTGAAAAGAACAGGGGGATGAAACCAAACGCCATCACCGCCGAGTGCACCAGCGTGGGCGACAACGCCGCCGCCAACTCCAGCCATTGGGTGGACCGATCGACCTGCACCAGCGCCCACCACAGCCCCGATGCCACCAGCACCACCATGGCCAGCAAAAAACCCAGCCGATGCGGTGCCAGCATCACGTGGCGCCAGCGCCAGTGTTTGTCCATTTGCGCAAGTGCGTCGGCAGAGGGCTTGCCAGACGCCACGTGCAGGGGAATGGTGGGGCGGGCGGCAGTCACCCGCAGCTTCCCAGGTGCCCACACTGCGTGCAGTAGTCACAACCATCCTTGCGGATCACCGCGTGGGCGCCACATTCGCTGCACTTCTTGCCCGCCATGGCATGTGGCACGGCCAGTGGGGGCGGCGCGGGTTCATCCAGCGGCAGTTGCTGCTGCACCGGGTCGGCCACGCGGCGCGCCAAAATGTTCTGGATGGCATAGGCCATCGCCGCCACTTCGGAGTCGTGCCACATGGGCACCACCGCGCCGTCGTCCTTGCGGTGCGTGCCCAGGCGCACGGGTCCGCGGTCCCAGGCAACCTTGCGCATGTCGCTCAGGGCACGCTCCAGAAAACCACCGCGTGCTGCCAGCGACAGCATGCGCATGCTGGACGTGATCCATTGCTGCGACTCGCCGCTTTGCCCCACCGGCATGAAAAACTCGATGGCGCGGTCTACCGTGCCTCCACCCAATCCAGCGACGCCCGTAGGAACCGGAAGGAACGAGACGATGAGGTACAGCGTTTTGTGGCCCTCTTGTGTCCAGTATTCAAGCTTTTCGGCGACTGCGGAGAGGCCGCCTTGGGGGCGGCTTTCGATGACCGTGCGCATGGGGTCTGCGGGCGATGAAGCAGCAGACGCCACAACGGGTGCGGGTGCCGTTACAGGTGCGGACGTCGAGGCCGGCTCTGCGTGAACCTCCAGCACCGACCCCAAGATGGCGTTTGGACGGTAAGTGGCCAGGCCTTTGAGCTTGGCGCGCCAGGCCTGCAGGTACAGGTCCTTGAAATCGTCGTAGGGGTAGTCGGCCGGAATGTTCACCGTCTTGGAAATGGCGGTGTCCACAAAGGGCTGCACCGCCTCCATCATCGCGATGTGGCCTTCAGCAGGCATTGCCAGGGCCGAGACAAAATAGTCCGGCAGCGCATTCACGTCGCCCCCCAGTTCACGGTAGAGGCGCCAAGCGTGGTCTTCCACCGCGTACTCCGAGGTGGTGCCATCGGCCTCACGCTTCTTGCGCTTGTACATCCACGAAAACGGCGGCTCGATGCCGTTGGAGGCGTTGTCGGCAAAGGCCAGGCTGACGGTGCCGGTGGGCGCGATGGAGAGCAGGTGGCTGTTGCGAATTCCGTGCTGACGAATGGCCGCCTTGAGTGAATCGGGCAGGCGGCTGGCAAACGTGCCTTCCGCCAGATAACCGATGGCATCGAACTTGGGAAACACACCTTTCTCGCGCGCCAGGTCTACCGAGGCCGCATAAGCCGCATCGCGCATGCATTCGGCAATGCGCGCCGCCATGGTGCGGCCTTCGGGCAGGTCGTAGCGCACGCACAGCATGGCCAAGGTGTTGCCCATGCCGGTAAATCCCACGCCGATGCGCCGTTTCGCCATGGCCTCGTCGCGCTGTTGAGGCAATGGCCAGTAGGTCACATCCAGCACGTTGTCGAGTGCACGCACCTGCAGTGCAACCGATTTGGTGAAGGCATCAAAATCAAACGCGGCCACACCGCCGACGCCAAACGGGTACTGCACAAAGCGGGTCAGGATGATGGGGCCGAGGTCGCAGCACCCGTAGGAGGGA
The DNA here is from genome assembly GCA_030692685.1 of Acidovorax sp. Classification (GTDB taxonomy): domain Bacteria; phylum Pseudomonadota; class Gammaproteobacteria; order Burkholderiales; family Burkholderiaceae_C; genus Acidovorax. The sequence continues at coordinate 60,037 of JAUXZO010000099.1, forward strand.
AGTGGCTGCTCACCGCATGGATTCGTAGCCGCAATCTCTTCACAGTAATGCAGGTTGTTGTCTTCGTTGATGCGGCCCAGAAACAGAATGCCGGGCTCGGCAAAGTCGTAGGCCGACTTCATGATCGTGTCCCACAGCTCGCGGGCGGGCACGGTGGCGTAGACCCATTGGCCGTCTTCGCGCTGGCGGGCGCCCTGCATCAGCAAGGCTTCGCCGGGCTTGGCTTTGTGCACCAGCTCCCATTGCGCGTGGTTTTGCACCGCGTGGATGAAATCATCCGACACGCCCACCGACACGTTGAAGTTGTTCCAGCGGCCCGGTGTACGCTTGGCGGTAATGAACTCGTGCACATCGGGGTGGTCGATGCGCAGCACGCCCATCTGCGCGCCCCGACGGGCGCCTGCGCTCTCCACCGTGGAGCAAGACTGGTCGAACACGTTCATGTAACTGCACGGTCCCGACGCCATCGACGCGGTGCCCTTGACGTAGGCGCCCTTGGGCCGGATGCGCGAGAAGTCGTAACCCACGCCACCACCACGGCGCATGGTTTCTGCGGCCTCGCGCAGGGCTTCGTAGATGCCGGGGAAGCCTTCGTCGTCTACACCCTGGATGCAATCGCCCACGGGCTGCACAAAGCAGTTGATGAGCGTGGCCTGGATGGCCGTGCCTGCGGCGCTCATGATGCGGCCGGCCCCGATGGCGCCCGCTTTCAGATTCGCCAAAAACAGTGCCTCGTATTTGTCGCGCAGCTCAGGTTTCTCCACGGACGCCAAGGCCCGTGCGACGCGCTGGTAAAGCTCGTCGGCGGTGGTCTCGCCAGATTTGAGGTACTTCTCGCGCAGCACATCAAGGCTGATGGGCTGCAAGGATGTGAGTGGGGCCAGGGAGGGGGTAGGTTCGCGCTTCATGGGTGCAGATGATTGGTGTTCACACGATGTCAGCATTGCGCTCCGTCAACAAGGCATCACAGGGACCCCCGCTCAGGCCGGGGTTGAACGCAGCGCGATGGCGCAGCGTTGCGCCAACCGCTAGCATGCGCCGCACGGCGCTAATCCACAAGCACTTGTCCGTCATGCTCTACGTAGGGGTGATACGGACCCGTCCCACTGTGATCTGCCCGGGACGCGGGTACAAAACCACCGCTTTGCACGTCAAAAACATGCACCTCGCCCTCCTCGATCACATAGTGCCAGCCGTGCAGGCTGATCTGACCAGACTGGACACGACTGCGCACCATGGGGTACTCCATGAGGCGTTCGAGCTGCAGCACCACGGCGCGCTGTTCGGTGCGGCGCAGCACTTCGGGGCCGGGCTGCATGGGCAGCAGGGCTTCGCGCCCCAGGTCCAGCCAGCGGTTCAGGTTGGGTGCCTCGGACGAAACCTCACCATACATCGCCTTGATAGCCCCACAGTGACTGTGGCCGCACACCACAATGCGGCGCACGTGCAGATTGAGCACCGCAAATTCAATGGCGGCTGTGGTTCCATGGTGTCCGTGCGACCCGTCATAGGGCGGGATGAATGCCCCGACATTTCGCACGAGAAACAACTCGCCCGGGCCCGCGCCTGTCAGCAGATAAGGCACCAGGCGCGAGTCGGAGCAACCGATGAACAAGGTGGTGGGGTGCTGTCCTTCGTCCACCAGCGTCTGAAACTGCTGGCGGTACTGCGGGAACGCGTCATCATGAAACCGACGCAGCCGGGCCAACAGCTCATCCGGCATGGCTTCTCGCCTTGCAGAGACGCTTGCCCACCTTCATGACGCTCATTGCACCAAAGGCGAATCCGCTGCTTCCAGCGCGATACCTTCCACCACTGCATCGCCTGCCAGCAAACTCATGTACTGGTGGAGCGCCCGCCCGCGTGACTGCATGGTCAGCACCCGCGCAATGCGCTCGCGCACTTCGACATACGGCGGCACCACGCCTTCTCGGCGCTCCAGCACTTCAATAATATGAAAGCCAAAACGGCTGTGCACCAGCGTGGGATGCACGCCCGTGCGTGCCTGGCCTTGCTGGGGGTGAAACAAGGCTTTGGTGAGCTCGGGGGCGCAGTCGTCCGGGCCAATCCAGCCAAGATCGCCGCCCTGGGCGCTGGTGGGGCAATTGGAGAGCTCTGATGCGAGTTGCGCAAAGCGGCTGTCGGCGGTGTCTTTGTGCGTCAACTCCAGCAGTGCTCTTTCTGCGTGTACCGCCAGGGCTTGTACATTGATGCCGGGTGTCACAGCAAACAGGATATGGCGTACATGCAGCGCTTGCCCGACGGTGAACTGCGATGCATGGGCCTGGTGGTAGCGTTCGCACTCAGAATCGTCCGGCTCGGGGCTGATGACCTCGGCGTCCACCATGGACTCCAGCACCTCGCGGTCTGTCTCGGTAAGCTCTGGCGCGAGCGTTCCCACAAATGGCGCGAGGAGGCCCTGCTCCACAGCGTGTTGACGCAAAAGTTCGGCGTAAGCGCGCTCGCGCAATTCGCCTTCCGTGGGGCGAAGGCCCTGCGCATGCAGCGCGACGCCATTGATCGTAGCTACCGGCAACACCTGCACTTCCGCCGCCGGGCTGAATGGAGCAGGCGCCCCCCCTCCACCTGCACAACCGCACGATCCACTGCCACAACCGCCCGAAGAAACCATGGAATCAGTCATTACGAACGCCCTCCTTGTTGAGTCTCTTTACCACTGCGTGCGGAAGCTGAATGCACGTCTTGGACGCCCTGGGATGGAGCCGACGATTTGCGGGTGGTGGTCCCCAGATTCAGGCGGCGCGTGCGCACCACCTGGTAAGGGCGAATGAGGTAGAAGACCGATGCAAAGCCACTCCAGATGTGCACGAGGCGGCTGAAGGGAAACAACAAGAAGATCGTCATCCCAAACACGATGTGCAGGAGATAAGGCCATGGCAAGCCCGACAACACCTCGGCATCTACCGCACGCAGCGTGAGAATGCGTTGCGCCCAGTCCGCCAAAATCAGCATGACCGACCCATCGGAGTGCGCCCAAGAAAAGGGCAGCGTGATCAGTCCCACCACCAACTGCACCCACAGGATGATCAGAATGGCCAGATCCGTCTTGTGGCTCGTGTAACGGATTCGATCGTCAAAGATCCGTCGATAGATCAGCATCGACAAGCCAATAAAGCAAATCACTCCAAAAAATCCGCCCGAATAGATGGCGACTCTCTGCTTGACCGAGGCTTCCAGAAAATGCGCATAAAACGCGTGTGGTGCCAGTAGCCCGACCAAGTGCCCGAAGAACAGAAACAAGATGCCTACGTGGAAAAGGTTACTGCCCCAGCGCAACAACCCCGTGCGCAGCATCTGCGACGAATCGCTTTTCCAGGTGTACTGGTCGCGGTCAAACCGCAGCAAGCTCCCCAGCAAAAATACGGTCAAACAAATGTAGGGATAGACCCCGAAAAGGAAGCTGTGCAAAGAGGTCATGGTTGGACTCCGAGAGATGGACGTGTCGCACGGGCGGCATTGGGCACCATGTGAATAGGCTGCGCCTGGTCAGGTCGTGCCTGCCCCTTGGACGAGCAACCGTCGAACACCACGGGCTCCTCCCACACCGCATCGATGGGCTCATCGGCGACGACCTCGACAGGGGAGGCCTTTTCGCCCGCCAGTTCCAGTAGCGCGCCCAGAACAGCGGCGTAAGGGCTCTCGCGCTTTTGCAGTGCCGCGAAGATGACATTGAAAATGTGCGCCATCTCGCCCAAAAACTCACGCGCCTGTTTGGGCTCCAGCGTGGAGGCGAACTCCAGCACCACAGGAACGAAATCAGGTAGTTCGCCCTCGCCCAGAAACAGCCCTGACTGTTCGTAGGTTTTGGTCAAATCGATCATGGCGGGGCCGCGATCGCGAGAATCGCCATGCACGTGCTCGAACAGATGCAGCGACGTGGCACGGCCACGGTCAAACAACTCCACATACTCAGCCTCGACCTCCAGCGCGTCTTTGCGGCCAAGGTTTGCCATCAGTGCATCCATCTCTGCTAGCCGGGGCGTGCTTAAAGCGTGCTCTTCATGCAGTGCAGCGCGCATGTCGGTCAGATGCTTGCGCAACTGCGGGTCGGGGTATCCCAGCAACAGTGCCAGCACGCGCAGGGTCTTGCTGGCGTGGGCAACAGGGGTGAACAAGGCCATGGTTTACACCTCCATCTTGATGGGAATGGTGCGCTTCTTGCTGCCACCAAAAAGGCTCACCTCGGTGCTGCCCTCGGAGCACCCGTTGCCAAACGTGAAGCCGCAGCCACCGCGCATGTCAAAGGTGTTTTCGGCGTACTCACGGTGCGAGGTCGGAATGACAAAGCGGTCTTCATAGTTCGCAATGGCCATGATGTGATACATGTCTTCCACCTGCGCCACGGTCAACCCCGCCTGCGCCAGCACGGCCAGGTTCTGCTCGTTGTCCACATGCTTGCTGCGCTGGTACGAGCGCATGGCCATCATGCGCTGGAGTGCACGAATCACAGGTGCTGTATCGCCCGCCGTGAGCAGGTTAGCCAGGTACTGAACCGGAATGCGCATTTGTGCGATGTCTGGCAACTGTCCATTGATACCGATCATCCCGGCGTTGGCAGCAGAGGTGATGGGCGACAGTGGCGGTACATACCAGACCATGGGCAGCGTGCGGTACTCGGGGTGCAGTGGCAGTGCCACCTTCCAGTCCACCGCCATCTTGTAGACCGGGCTCTTGCGGGCACCTTCTAGCCAAGCTTCGGGAATGCCATCCCGACGTGCTTGTTCGATCACCGCCGGGTCGTGGGGGTCAAGGAAGATGTCCAGTTGCGCCTGGTACAGGTCTTTGTCGTCAGGCACGCTGGCCGCTTCCTGGATGCGGTCGGCGTCATACAAGACAACGCCGAGGTAGCGGATACGGCCCACGCACGTCTCCGAGCACACAGTCGGTTGCCCAGCCTCAATGCGCGGATAGCCGAAGGTGCATTTCTCGGCCTTGCCGCTTTTCCAGGTGTAGTAGATCTTCTTGTACGGGCAGCCCGACACGCACATGCGCCAGCCGCGGCACTTGTCCTGGTCGATCAGCACAATGCCGTCTTCTTCACGCTTGTAGATCGAACCAGAGGGGCACGATGCCACGCAAGCGGGGTTCAGACAGTGCTCGCACAGTCGTGGCAAGTACATCATGAAGGTGTTTTCAAACTGGCCGACCATGTCCTTTTGGACCTGATCAAAGTTGGCCAGGTTGGCGTCTTTGCTGCGCTTGGCAAACTCGCCACCCAGAATTTCTTCCCAGTTCGGACCCCACTCGATTTTCTCCATGCGCTTGCCGGTGATCAGGCTGCGCGGACGGGCCGTGGGCGTGGCCTTCATTTCAGGGGCTGACTGCAGATGGTCGTAGTCGAAGGTGAAGGGCTCGTAGTAGTCGTCAATCTGCGGCATGTTCGGGTTGGCGAACAGCTTCATCAGCATTGACCATTTGCCCCCTTGTCGGGGCACGATGGAGCCGTTGGCCTTGCGCACCCAGCCGCCATTCCACTTGTCCTGGTTCTCCCACTCTTTGGGGTAACCAATGCCGGGCTTGGTTTCGACGTTGTTGAACCAGGCGTATTCCATACCTGGACGGCTCGTCCAGACGTTTTTACAAGTGACCGAGCAGGTGTGGCAACCGATGCACTTGTCCAGGTTCAGCACCATACCGATTTGCGCGCGTATTTTCATGCGGACTCTCCCTGTTGCTGCACCGCAAAGGCGCGGTCATCGTCGCGTGGCGTGTCGAGCCAATCGACCTTGTCCATCTTGCGCACCACCACAAATTCATCACGGTTGGTACCGATGGTTCCGTAGTAGTTAAAGCCGTATGACAGCTGTGCGTAGCCACCAATCATGTGGGTGGGCTTGAGCACAATGCGCGTGACCGAGTTGTGGATGCCGCCGCGCGTGCCGGTGATCTCAGAGCCGGGCGTGTTCACAATCTTCTCTTGCGCGTGGTACATCATCACCATGCCGGGCTTGACGCGCTGGCTCACGACTGCCCGCGCTGCAATCGCGCCGTTGACGTTGTAAGCCTCGATCCAGTCGTTGTCTTCCACGCCGATCGATTTGGCATCGTCTTCGCTCAACCAGATAATCGGCCCGCCACGGCTGAGCGTGAGCATGATCAGGTTGTCGGTATAGGTCGAGTGAATGCCCCACTTCTGGTGTGGCGTGATGAAGTTCAGCTGGATCTCGGGGTTGCCGTTGGAGCGCAGCTTGTGCACCCCTGCCGTCGCCTTGAGGTTCACCGGTGGCCGGTAGCTGGCAAAGCCTTCACCAAAGGCGATCATCCACGGGTGGTCTTGGTAGAAGTGCTGGCGACCAGTCAGCGTGCGCCATGGGATGTACTCGTGCACATTGGTGTAGCCCGCGTTGTAAGACACCGTTTCCGACTCGATACCGCTCCAGGTCGGTGAGCTGATGATCTTGCGCGGCTGCGCCTGGATGTCGCGAAAACGGATTTTTTCGTCTTCGCGGTGGAGCGCCAGGTGGGTATGGTCGCGCCCTGTCTGCTTGCCCAATGCAGCCCACGCCTTCACGGCCACATGGCCGTTGGTTTCTGGTGCCAACTGCAACACCATCTCGCACGCATCGATATCGCTGTCGATGCGTGGCATGCCCAGCGTCACGCCGGGCTCGGTGACCAAGCCACTGAGCTGCCCCAGTTGCGTCACTTCGGTTTGCGTGTTCCAGGAGATGCCTTTTCCGCCGTTGCCGATGTTGTTCAGAAGCGGCCCCACCGCTGTGAAGCGCTTGTACACGTTGGGGTAGTCGCGTTCCACCACCTGCATCTGCGGCGCAGTTTTTCCGGGGATCAGTTCGCACTCGCCGCGTTTCCAGTCTTTCACGTCGAACGGTTGCGCCAGCTCGCCGGGGGTGTCGTGCATCACCGGTGTGAGCACCATTTCTTTTTCCACACCAAGATGCCCGTCGCACATTTGGCTGAAGCGCTTGGCAAACCCTTTGTAGATCTCCCAGTCACTCTTGGATTGCCATACCGGGTCAACGGCGGTGGACAACGGGTGAATGAACGGGTGCATGTCGCTGGTGTTGAGATCGTTCTTCTCGTACCAGGTGGCGGTGGGCAGCACGATGTCCGAGTACAGGCAGGTCGTGCTCATGCGGAAGTCAAGCGTTACCAGCAAGTCGAGCTTGCCTTCAGGCGCCTTGTTGTGCCACACCACTTCTTCGGGCTTCCCGTCTTCAGCACCCAGGTCTTTGCCCTGCACACCGTTGTCGGTGCCCAGCAGGTGTTTAAGGAAGTATTCGTGCCCCTTGCCTGACGATCCGATGATGTTGGAGCGCCACACAAACATCACGCGCGGCCAGTTGGCGGGGTTGTCGGGGTCTTCGCAGCTCAGCTTGAGCGAGCCATCCTTGAGCGACTTCACCGCGTAGTCCTTGGGGTCCATGCCAACGGCTTGTGCGTCCTTGACCACCTGCATCGGATGCGTTTGCAACTGGGGTGCCGATGGCAGCCAGCCCATGCGTTCGGCACGCACGTTGTAGTCGATCATGCTGCCGGTGTAGCGCTTCTTGTCGGCCAGCGGCGACAGCACTTCATCCACACCGAGCTTCTCGTAGCGCCACTGGTTGGTGTGGGCGTAAAAGAAGCTGGTGCTGTTCATCTGCCGGGGTGGGCGAATCCAGTCCAGCGCAAACGCCAGCGGAGTCCAGCCGGTTTGTGGACGCAACTTTTCCTGACCCACATAGTGCGACCAGCCACCACCGCTCTTGCCGATACAGCCGCACATCATCAGCATGTTGATGACACCGCGGTAGTTCATGTCGCTGTGGTACCAATGGTTCATCCCCGCGCCGATGATCACCATCGAGCGGCCTTCCGTCTTGTGCGCGTTGTCCGCGAACTGGCGAGCAACGGTGATGATCTGATCGCGCGGCACGCCCGTGATCTGCTCTTGCCAAGCGGGGGTGTACGGCGTGTTCTCGTTGAAATCGGCCGCAGCCTGCTCGCCGGGCAAACCGCGAGCGATGCCGTATTGCGCCACCTGCAGGTCAAATACCGTGGCCACCAGCACCTGCTGCCCGTCCTTGCCGATGGCAAGGCGCTGCACGGGCACCGTGCGCAGCAGTACGTCACTTTGCTCGTTGTTCGTGAAGTGCTCGTTGTGCACGCCACCAAAGTACGGGAAACCCACTGTGGCATGGTCGCTGCCCGCCACGACTTCGGTACCGCTCTCGTCTTCCATCACCGACAACTTGAGGGACACGGCCGCGCCTTCGCGGGCTTCCTTGGCTTCGAGGTTCCACTGGCCGGTGTCTGCACGGCCATCGGGGCCCCAGCGGAAACCGATGGCGCCCTGGGGGACCACCACGTTGCCGTTGGCGTCCAGCGCCACGGTCTTCCAGTCGGGGTTATTGGTCTGGCCCAGTTGGTCGGCAAAGTCGCTGGCGCGCACATAGCGGTCTGGCACCATGACCGTTTCGCCGCTTTCCAGCATGTGCTCTTTGAGCATCACCAGCATGGGCAGGTCGGTGTAGCGGCGCGCGTAATCGTCGAAATAGGCCGAACGCGGTTGGCCGTTGCCACCAAAGTAGAAGTCTTTGAGGATCACGTGGCCCATGGCCATCGCGACGGCGGCGTCGGTGCCTTGCTTGGGATGCAGCCACAGGTCGGACAGCTTGGCGACCTCTGAATAGTCGGGCGTGATGGCTACCGTCTTGGTGCCCTTGTAACGCACCTCGGTGAAGAAGTGGGCGTCTGGCGTGCGCGTTTGCGGCACGTTGGAGCCCCAGGCAATGATGAAACCAGAGTTGTACCAGTCGGCCGACTCAGGCACATCGGTTTGCTCACCCCACACCTGCGGGCTGCTGGGAGGCAGATCGCAGTACCAGTCGTAAAAGCTCATGCACACGCCACCGATGAGCGACATGTAGCGCGAGCCCGCAGCGTAGCTGACCATCGACATCGCCGGAATGGGCGAAAAACCGATGATGCGATCGGCGCCATGCTGCTTGATCGTGTGAATGTTGGACGCAGCGATGATTTCATTGACCTCGTCCCAGGTCGAACGCACCATGCCACCCAGGCCCCGTACGCTTTGGTAGTCGCGCCGCTTGGCATCGTCCTGCACCACGGCGGCCCATGCCTCGACGGGCGGCAGCGTTAGGCGCGCCTCGCGCCAATGTTTGAGCAGACGCGCGCGAATCATCGGATATTTGACGCGGTTGGCGCTGTACAGATACCAGCTGTAGCTGGCACCACGGGAGCAGCCACGGGGCTCATGGTTCGGCATGTCCCAGCGGGTACGCGGGTAGTCGGTCTGCTGCGTTTCCCAGGTAACAATGCCGCCTTTGACGTAGATCTTCCACGAGCACGACCCGGTGCAGTTCACGCCGTGTGTGCTGCGCACGATCTTGTCGTGGGCCCAGCGGTTGCGGTACGCATCTTCCCAGGTGCGGTCTTCTCCGGTCGTCACTCCGTGTCCATCTGAGAACGATTCCGTGGGCTGTGAGAAGTGGGTAAGGCGATCAAGAAAATGGCTCATCGGTGGGCTCCTTCAATTTTTTGGGTGCGGGTGTTCAGCAAGGCATCTCTGCGTTTTTGCGGGCGTAGTACCACCAGGTCACGGAGATACAGAACAGATAAAACACAGCAAAAGTCCACAACGCAAGGTCCGGTCCACCCGTCAGCGCGATGGAGCTGCCATAGCTTTTGGGAATGAAGAATCCCCCGTAAGCGGCCATCGCAGCAGTGAAGCCCAAGGTGGCAGCGCCCAGCGTGTTGCCCTCTTTGGTGGCCGCAGCCACCGCCGCGGTGTCAAAGCGATCGACGCCCTGCATGGCCTCATTGAGAAAGATCACGGGGATCATGCGAAACGTGGAGCCGTTTCCGATGCCCGTCGTGAGAAACAGCACCAGAAAACAAATGAAAAAACCCGCGAAGTTGCCGCCTGCTTCGTTGTGCGGCAGGAACTGAATGACGCCCACCACAGCGACCGCCATCACCACGAAGTTCCACAAGGTGACGCGGGCACCGCCAAGCTTGTCGGCCAGCCAGCCGCCAAACGGCCGGATCACAGCACCCACCAGCGGGCCTAGCCACGCATAGGCCAGCGGATTGACACCCGGAAACTGGCTCTTGATCAGCAGCGGGAAGCCTGCGGCATATCCAATGAATGAACCGAAAGTACCGAGGTACAGCACGCACATCAACCAGTTGTGTTTGCGCCGAAAAATGGCCGCCTGCGAAGCAAAAGACGCACGCGCATCGGCAATATCGTTCATGCCAAACCACGCCGCCACCGCAGCCAACGCAATCCAGGGCACCCAGATGAAGGCGGCGTTTTGCGTCCACACCTGCAGGGTCTGGCCGTTCTTTACGATGGTCTGGCCTTCACCGCCAAAGATGCCGAAGATGCCTGCGGTCACCACCAGCGGGCTCAGAAACTGCACCACCGACACACCCAGGTTGCCCAGGCCCGCATTCACGCCCAGCGCCGAGCCCTTGCGCTCCTTCGGAAAGAAGAAACTGATGTTGGACATGCTGGAGCTGAAGTTGCCGCCGCCCAGGCCACACAGCAAGGCCAGGATCAGCATGGTGGGGTAGGTCGTGGTGTTGTCTTGCACCGCGAAGCCGATACCCAAGGCGGGTATCAGCAACGATGCGGTGGAGATAGCGGTCCAGCGGCGCCCGCCCACCAGGGGAACCATGAACGAGTAGAAGATGCGCAGCGTGGCGCCACTGAGTGCGGGTGCCGCCGCCAGCCAGAACAGCTGGTTGGTCGAATACTTGAAGCCCAGACCCGGCAGGCTGACAGCGACAACGCTCCAGACCTGCCAGATGGCAAACGCGAGGAACAGTGCGGGCACCGAGATCCACAAGTTGAGCTTGGCGATGGCTTCGCCTTCGCGCTCCCAGAACGATTTGTCCTCGGGTGTCCAAAGAGTGAGCAGACGCCCCTGGCGCTTGCTGTGAGAGGTAGACATGGAGAGTTCCTTGAAGAAATTCAACGGCGCGCTGCACCCGTTGCGGCAATGCCCGGAGCGCCATTTGCACCCATCAAATCGGTCCGCCGCACTTCGGTGAAGTACATCCAGATCAGCGAGACCCACACCACGCCATACATGAGCATGAAAGCGCTGGAGCGAATGCCGGTCAGGTCCATCAACGCACCGAACAGGATGGGCAGAATGAAGCCCCCCATGCCACCGGCCAAGCCCACAATGCCGCTGATGGCGCCAATGTTCTGCGGGTAGTCATCGCTGATGTACTTGAAGACGCTGGCCTTGCCGAACGCCCACGAGATGCCCAGTAAAAACATGAGGCCGGTGAACATGTAAACGTTCAGGCCGATGTGAAAGACCTTGGGCCCATCCACCGTCGAGATGGTGAAATCTGCCTGTGGGTAGCTCAGCAGGAACAGGCAGATCCAGCTCACCCACATCACCCACCAGGTCACGCTGTGCGCGCCGTACTTGTCGCTGAGCATGCCGCCCACGGCGCGCAGCACACCACCGGGCAACGAGAAGCAGGCCGCCAGCAACGCTGCCACACGAATATCCAGGCCGTACTCCCCCACGTAGTACTGCACCATCCACAGCGACAGCGCCACGTAGCCGCCGAACACGATGCTGTAGTACTGGCAGTACTTGAGCACCTTGGGGTCTTTGAGGGCCTTGAGCTGGTCCGTGAACTTGACGTTGCTGGCCACCAGATGGGCTGGGTCGCTATGGCTGAAGAGCCAGAACAGCACCACCGTGCCCAGCATGATGGCCGCATACACCTGCGGCACCACTGCCCAGCCAAAGGCCACCAACAGCACCGGCGCCACGAACTTGTTGACGGCTGCGCCCGAGTTGCCAGCGCCATAAATGCCCATGGCCGTGCCCTGGCGGCCCTTGGGAAACCAGCGTGCCACATAGGGCGTGCCCACCGAGAACGAGCCGCCGGCCAGGCCCACGAACAGGCCGATGGTGAGAAAGTGCCAGTACTCGGTGGCGTAGCCCATCATCCAGATGGCGGGCACCGTGGCGGCCATCACCGCAGTCATCACGATGCGGCCACCGTATTTGTCCGTCCAGATACCAAGGGGTACCCGCACCAGCGAACCCGTGAGCACCGGCATGGACATGAGCAAACCGAACTGCGTGGAGTTCAGGTCCAGCATCTTCTTGATGGGAATGCCGATGACGCCGAACATCATCCAGACCATGAAGCAGACCGTGAAGGCGAAGGTGCTGACGATCAGCACCGACCAAGCCTGGCGGGTGCGCTGCGGGCTGTCGCCCGGGGGCAAAGTGGTGTGTGCCATGGCACGATTCCTCTCTCTTTTGGATTGAGAGGAATGGTCGCGCGGATGGCGTTGTCTGCACATCCTTCACAAGACCAGCCTAAGCGCGGCAGAAGAACTACAACCCAGCTCGCCGCATCGTTCGAAAGAACTAGTCGGTGGGCGCGGCGTACGGAATAACGCTATGTAATTAATAGCATATAGTGTTCTATCCGTTTAGCTTTCAGATAGAAAACCATCTGAAGTCTTTAATTAGCAAGCGCTACCAGCTATCAAATTTATTAGTCGTACGCCCGTGCCGCTGCCGCAGGGGCGAGCGTCTCAGCATTCCGCGCGTTGGCGGTCCGAGGCGTAGACAGCGGCCTGCACGCGCGAGCTGAGGCCGAGTTTGCGCAGAATGTGCTGCACATGGATCTTCACGGTGGTCTCGGCAATATCGAGGGTGCGCGCAATTTCCTTGTTGCTCACACCGCGCGCAATCTCGCGCAGCACTTCTTCCTCCCGCGGCGACAGGGGAGCCATGCACTGGACCGAAGGCGCCGGGCTGATCGGGTCGGGCGGCGGCGTGGGTGTTGCCATGAGCGCCGCCGCCTCGGCCACGCCCTGCGACTGGAACGCTGCCACGAGCTTGCCCATCAACTCGGGGCTGACCACGGGCTCGCCCTGCGCGGCGCGGCGGATGGCCTCGGCGAGCAGATCACCGTCGATGGTCTTGAGCAAATAGCCCTGGGCGCCGTTGCGCAGCGCGGTAGCCAGGTGCTGCGCGTCCTCGCTAACGGTCAGCATCAACACGCGTGCAGCGGGTGCCACCTCGCGCAAACCCCTGATTGCGTCCACACCCATCACACCGGGCAGGTGGTTGTCCAGCAAGATCACCTGCGGCTGCAGACGCTGGGCCAGGCGCTGCGCCTCGGCCGCATCGCCTGCTTCACCCACTACCTGCAGACCACCGTCCAGCGCCAGCAGTGCGATCAGTCCACGGCGAGACAGCGTGTGGTCGTCCACCACCAGAAGGGTGATGGGCGCGCTGGCGGGCAATGCGGCTGCAAGCGCAGGAGAATTGGACGTGGGTGTCATGCTGCGTGTGCTTCGCGCCAGGTGCTGATGGCGGGCGAAGGGGGTGGGACGGGTAGTGCGTGGGGAGATGACGTTGAAACGGTCGGCAAGTCGATGCACACGCGGGTGCCCTGCCCCGGCGCGGAGTCCACCTGCACCAAGGCGCCAATGCGCTGTGCCCGCTCGCGCATGATCCCCAGGCCCACGTGCATGGAATCGGGCGGTACATCGGCCGCCACAAAACCGATGCCGTTGTCCTGCACTTCAAACCGCCAACGCGGATGGCGGTGCACCACCAGGTCCACGCGCGTGGCACCCGCGTGCTTGCGCACGTTCGACAGCGCTTCCTGCACCATGTGCAACACCTGGATCTGCAGATCGGGCGCCAGCGGCAGGCCGTGGCCCACCATGGCGAGTGTGGTGGGCATGCCGGTCTGGTGCTCGAACTTGGACAACGTGGCGCGCAGGGCAGACTCAATGTCCTCCTCGCTGGTGCGCGTGCGAAAGTGCACCAGCAGCTCGCGTACATCGGCATAACACTCGCGCACACCAACGTCCAGCTCGCCCATGCTGCGGTCACGCTTGGCCTCGTCGCCTCGGTTTACGGCGTCGCGCAGCAGCTGTGTCTGTATCTTGAGAAACGCGAGCGACTGGGCAATGGAGTCGTGCAGCTCGCGTGCCAGCATGCCGCGCTCTTCGCCCACCGCCGCTTCGCGCTCCAACGCGGTGGCGCGCAGACCCTCCATGGCGCTGGCCAGGTGGCGGGTCATGGCCTCCAGAAGGTCACGCAGCTCGTCGGTCAGCTCCACGTTGGATCGAAAAAACAGGTCCACCTCGCCCAGCACACGCTGCTGCATCTGCACGGGAATACTGACCAGGGCCTGGAACCCCGCCTCGCGGCAATGGTGCAAGGCAAGCTCGGTGGCCGCCGTGATGGGAATGACCCGCGTGCGCGCCTGGGCCTGAGGCTGGCCACACAGGCAGGTGCCGGTGTGCAGGCAGTGTTCGCCGTCGGACAGGCTCTCGGGCAGGCCATCGCCCGCCAGCAGCACATAACGTTCGTTCGCCTCGTCCGACCAGCGCACGGCGGCCGCATCGGCTCCGGCGACGCGCCGAATCTGCTGCACAAAACCTTGGGCCAGCAATTCAAGACTGCTGGCGGTGCTGGCCAGCGCGCTGACTTCGTACAGCGCGGCCAGCCGCTGGTTCTTCACCGCAATGCTGGCGGTTTTCTCGCGCACCTTGTGTTCTAGCTCGTCGTGCGAGACCTGCAGCGCTTGGGCCATCAGGTTAAAGCCTGCAGACAGCTGACCAAACTCGTCCTCCGTGTCCACCGGCAGGCGAGTGCCAAGTTCGCCCTGGCGCAGCCGGGCCTGGGCCTGCTGCAAACGCGCCACGGGGTTGATCACCAGCAGATAGCTGACGGCCATGAAGGTCACCGCTGCGGCGATGGCCAGCGCCATCATGAACAGCTGAAACAGGTGCAGCGCAGCCGTCCAGCCCGCAATCTGAATCTCGATGGCGTCCACAAATCCGTCCACCTGCTGCACAAATGCATCGGCCTGCGCCAGCGTTTGCGCACGTTCGGTCGGCGGTGCGCTGACCCAGCCGGTGCGCGCCGCCGTCCACTGGGCGCGGACAGCGTCAAACCGGTGGCGGGTGTCGTCGCTCCACGGCACAAATAGGGGCCTTGATGGGTCGCCGGTGCGCAGCAGGTCCAGACTGGCGTCAAACTGGCGGGCGCGCTCCTGCACCGCATCCTTCACGGTGGCGGGCGGCTCGGTCTGCACCACCAGCACCATGCGCATCATGTTCATGCGCAGGCGGCCAGCCTCGTTAACCGCCGCTGCGCCGCCTTCCAGCTTCCAGGTCACCCATAGCGTCAAACCGATAGACGCCAGCGCCACCAGCAAAAATCCCGCGCCCATGGCCAGGAGTTTGGTGGTCAACGTGGGCTTGGAGCGCATGGCGCAGTGTAGGCAGGGGGTTCACCCCGTTCCTTGACCTGGGTCAAGCCCGGCCCGCTTAGCATGGCGGTATGCAAAGAACATCGATCCCCTTCATCGCAGGCCATGCCAGGGCATTTCGTATTGCCGCCACGGCATTCGGGCTGACCACCCTGCTCACCCTGTCCGGTTGTGCCCATTGGCGGGCAACCACAGCGCCTCAACCCGCCTGGCCCGACCGCCTGCAAACCCTGCTGCCTGCCGATGTGCTGCTACTAGGCGAGCAGCACGACGCCGCCGACCACCAGCGCCTGCAGCGCGAGGCCGTGTTGTGGCTTGCGGCGCGCCACCAGCTCGCCGCGCTGGTGCTGGAGATGGCCGAACGCGGCCACACCACCGCGGGCCTGCCGCCCGGCGCCACCGAGGCCGAGGTGCAAAAAGCCCTGGGCTGGAACGATACGGCCTGGCCCTGGAAAGCCTACGGCCCGGTGGTGATGGCTGCCGTGGGTGCGGGCGCGCCCGTGCTGGGTGGCAACCTGCCGCGCAGCCGCATGCGTGCGGCCATGGGCGAAACAGCCTGGGACCAGCACCTGCCCGCCCCCGCGCTGCAGCGCCAGTACACCGCACTGCGCGACGGGCACTGCGGCCTGCTGCCCGAAACCCAGATGGCGCCCATGGCACGCATCCAGATCGCACGCGACGCCAGCATGGCCCAGACCGCCCAGGAGGCCGTGCGCCCCGGCCAGACCGTGGTGTTGGTGGCCGGGGGTGGCCATGTGTTGCGCAGCCTGGGCGTGCCCACGCATTGGCCGGCGAATTTAGTGTCAAAAGTGGCTCTAGCGCAGGCAGGACAAGCGCTACCAGCTATTAATTCTGATGCAGACACGGTGGTCTCAACCCCGGCCCCGCCCGCCAAGGACCACTGTGCCGAGCTGCGAAAGCAGTGGTCGCCGCGCGCCCCGACGCCGCTGGCGCCGTCGGGGCCGTCGGCGCCGTCGGCGCCGTCAGCGCCCCAGTAGCCAACCAACGCCTGCCTCAACCCCCGCAGGGCGCCAGCAACGGTGCCGCTGCCCGCGACCCCAGCAGCGCGGCAAAGTCGTCGGCGGGCACGGGGCGGCTGCACAGGTAGCCCTGGTAGGTGTCGCACCCCCGCTCGCGCAAAAACGCCAACTGCCCTTCGGTCTCCACGCCCTCGGCCAGCACCGACATGCCCATGCTGTGGCCCATGGCGATGATGGCGGCGCTGATGGCCATGTCGTCTTCGCTCTGCGGAATGTCGCGGATGAAACCCTGGTCGATCTTGAGCACGTCGATGGGAAACCGCTTGAGCTGCGCGAGCGACGAATACCCGGTGCCAAAGTCGTCCACCGCAATGCGCAGGCCCAGTGCCTGCAGGCGCGTCAGTACCTGGCGGGCCTCGTCGGTGCGTTCGGCCAGGGCACTCTCGGTGATCTCCAGCTCCAGCAGTGCGGCCGGAAAGCCGGACTCGGCCAGCGCCGCTGCGGCGCAGCCCGCCAGATCGGTCAGGTGAAACTGCCGGGGCGACACGTTCACCGCCAGCGTCAGGTCGGGCAGGCCCGCCAAACGCCACTGCTGGCCCTGGCGGCACACCTCGTGCACCACCCATTCGCCCAACGGGCCGATCACGCCCGATGCCTCCGCCACCGGAATGAAACGCGCGGGCGATATCAGCCCTTCCACCGGGTCGTTCCAGCGCACCAGCGCCTCGGCACCCACGATGCGGCCGCTGGCAATGTCCACCTGCGGCTGGTAGTACATCTGCAGATGGCCCTGCGCCAGCGCCAGCCGCAGGCGCGACTCCAGCGCCAGCCGCTCGCGTGCGGCCTGCGTCATGGCCTCGTGAAAGAAACACCATGCGCCCCGCCCGCGCGCCTTGGCGCCATACACCGCCGCGTGGGCGCCTTGCAGCAGCAGCTCGGTGGTGTGGGCGTGTTCGGGGTACATGCAGATGCCCACGCTCACCCCGGCCACCAGTTCAAACCCGTCGGGTGAGCACCAGGGCTCGGCCACCGCAGCGATCAGGTGGCGGGCCACGGCCGCGGCGCCGTCGGAATGCCGCAAGTTGCGCGCCACCACGGCCAGCTCATCACCCGCCAGGCGGCCCAGCACATCGCCCGGCCGCAGGGCCGACTGCACCTGGCGCGCAATGTGTTTAAGCACCTCGTCGCCCGTGGCATGGCCGTAGCTGTCGTTCACGTCCTTGAACCGGTCCAGGTTGAGCAGCAGCACGGCAATGTGCTCGCCGCTGGTGTGCGCGTCCTGCACGGCCAGCTCCAGCTGGCGTCCGAACCAGGTGCGGTTGGACAGGCCGGTGAGCGTGTCGTTGTGCGCCATGTATTCGAGCTGGCGCTGCTGGGCCTTCTCCTCGGAGATGTCGGTGAACATGCACACGTAGTGCGTGGTGTTGCCCGCTGGGTCGCGCACCACCGACAGGGACATGTGCTCCGGGAACACCTCGCCGTTCTTGCGGCGGTTCCATATCTCCCCTTGCCAGTGGCCCGTCTGCTGCACGGTGCTCCACATCGTCTCGTAAAAGCTCTTGTCGTGCCGACCCGACTTGAAGATACGCGGCGTCTTGCCTAGCAGCTCTTCCTCGGTGTAACCGAGAAGGCGCGTTACCGCGGCGTTGGCCGACAGGATGCGGCTTTGCGCATCGGTCACCACCACGCCTTCAATGGTGTTGTCCACCACCGTGGCGGCCAGCCGCTGGCGCGCTTCGCTGAGCTTCAGGGCAGCGCGTGCCACCGTGATTTCGTTGAGGTCCTGCAAAAGGCAGATCAGGTGCGCTGGCACGTCCTCTACTTCAGGCACCAGCGTCACAGTGCACAGCACGGGCACCGTGGTCCCGTCGCCGCGCAGGCACACGCGCTGGCTCACATAGTCGTCAATGTCCCCCGCGACAATGCGTGCGAGCTGGACACGGGCCTCGGCAAGGTCATGCAGCGGCATCACATCACGCACCCGAAGCGTCAACAGATGCGCCGGGGTCATGGCCAGCAGCTCCCCCATCCGGTCGTTGGCCCAAAGGATTTTGCCGTCCAGCGCAAGCCGCGCCACCCCGGCCGGCGCATACCGCACCACTTGCGACAGCTCGCGTGCCACCGCGTACCTCAGCTTCTCGGCACGGCCCACACGGCGCAGAAGCCACCAGGCCAGCACGCTGGTCAGCAGTACAAAAGCCCAGCCTTTCCACGTCTGAATCGTCGTCAGCAACTCCGGATCGGACACCGCGCGCGCAAGCAGCGCGTCGCCAACAAACACCCAGCTCACGCCAATCACCAGATACAACAGCATCCCCTGCCAGGGAGCCAGACGTTGGGCTTTGCCCTGATTGGTCATCAAAATCCCCGTTCCTTTGGCGCTGAGGCCTTGCTGCGACAATCGCAGCGCTATGACCACCGCCTACATCCTTACCCTGTCTTGCCCCGACCGCCTGGGGCTGGTGCATGCCGTCTCGGGCTTTTTGCTGGAGCACGGCGGCAACATCGAAGAAGCCGCGCAGTACAACGACCACGCCACCGGCCTGTTCTTCATGCGCGTGCAATTTGCCTGCGACCAGCATGACCACGCCACCCTGAAGGCGCGCCTGACCGCGTTTGCAGAGCCCCATCAGATGCGCTGGACCCTGCACGCCACGGCCTCCCCGATGAAAACCGTGCTCATGGTCAGCAAAGAAGGCCACTGCCTGAACGACCTGCTGTTTCGCTGGAAAAGTGGCCTGCTGCCCATCGACATCCGCGCCATCGTCAGCAACCACCGCGACTTCTATCAACTGGCGGCCAGCTACAACGTGCCGTTTCACCACATCCCCGTGACGGCGGCCACCAAGCCCCAGGCCGAGGCCAAACAGCTGGAGATTATCGAGGCCGAAGGGGCCGAGCTGGTGGTGCTGGCGCGCTATATGCAGGTCCTTTCCCTTGACTTATGTCAAGCATTGGCCGGACGGGCCATCAACATCCACCACAGCTTCCTGCCCAGCTTCAAGGGCGCCAAGCCCTACTACCAGGCCCATGACCGGGGCGTGAAGCTGATTGGCGCCACTGCCCACTACGTCACGGCCGACCTGGACGAGGGCCCGATCATCGAACAGGACGTGGCCCGCGCCGACCACACCGACACGGTGGAAGACCTGACCGCCCGCGGCCGCGACACCGAAAGCCAGGTGCTGGCCCGCGCCGTGAAGTGGCACAGCGAGCACCGCGTGGTGTTGAACGGCCACAAGACGGTTGTTTTCCGGTAGCACGCCCGTTCCGTAACCATGGCTACTGCCGCTCAGTCCTCCTTCCTCAGCAGTGCGGCGCGGCGCATTCCGCCCATCCAGTGCCTGCTGACGTTTGAAGCCCTGGCGCGCCTGCGCAGCGTGACGCAGACGGCCGACGAGCTGTGCGTGACGCCCAGTGCCGTGAGCCACCGGGTCAAGCAGCTCGAACAGATCCTGGGCGTGCGGCTGTTTGGCCGGGCCGACTTTTCGCTGACCACCGAGGGCAGCGCCTACCTGGCCCATGTGCGCGAGGGGCTGGGGGCACTGCAGCGGTTTCCGGGCGCGGCTTCGGCACCCGGGCGCCGCAGGCTCAAGCTGGCGGTCACGCCCACGTTTGCGCGCACCATCCTCATCCCGCGCCTGCGGCAGTTCACCGAGGCCTACCCCGAGATCGACCTGGCGCTGCAGGTGTCCATCCCGCTGCTCGACGTGGTGGCCGAAGACGCCGACCTGATGGTGCGCTTTGGCGCGGGCCACTACGCCGACGTAGAGCATGTGGAGCTGGCCCGCGACGTGGTCACGCCCCTGGCATCACCCGCCTTCGTGCGCGAGCACGGCCCCTTTGAGCGCCCCGAAGACCTGGAAGGCGTGCCCCTGCTGCGCAGCCCGCTGGAGCCCTGGCGCACCTGGTTTGCCGCCACCGGCATGGACTGGGCGGAGCCCAGCGAAGGTTCGCAGTTCAACGACATCGGCCTGATGTGCGACGGGGCGGCAGCGGGCATGGGCGTGGCGCTGGTGCGCCTGAAACTGGGCGCACCCTGGCTGGAAAACGGCACGCTGGTGCGGCTGTACGCCAATGACACCGCCAGCCCCCACGCACACTACCTGTGCTGGCGCACCGGCACCATGGACCGGTGGGAATGTGCGGCGTTTGCGGAGTGGCTGCGCAAGACGATGGCGTGACGCCCAGCCCTCACTGAACGACACACCCGTTCGGGCTGAGCCCCGTCGAAGCCAGGGCACTGTTGGCAAAAAACTCCCCGGCAGGCTCAACGCAAACGATGGCCCTGCTGCAAAAAAATCAAGGAAAATTGGCCTCCAGCGCTTTACCCATAAGCGCAAGCAGCTATAAATTGGTGAGCATTCAGATGTTTTTCACAAACCCCTGCAGAAACGCTCACCCTCTAGCCCCGGCCCATCCCCTACAGTGGCAGCCATGAACAACGCCCCCGCCCCCCACGCAGCCCTCTCGGAACGCGCCGCGCGCCAGGCCGAGGTCGTGCAAGCCCTCGGCCGCGTGGTGCCAGCCCACGCACTGCTGTGGCACTCCGAAGACACCACGCCGTATGAATGCGACGGTCTCACCGCCTACCGCCAGCGCCCCTTGGTGGTGTGTCTGCCCGAAACGTACGACGAGGTGCAGGCCGTGCTGAAGGTGTGCCACCAGCTGCAAGTGCCGGTGGTGGCGCGCGGCGCGGGCACGGGCCTGTCGGGCGGCGCCATGCCACACGCGCTGGGCGTGACGATGTCGCTGGCCAAGTTCAACCGCATCCTCAAACTCGACCCCGAAAGCCGCACGGCAATCGTCCAGTGTGGCGTGCGCAATCTGGCCATCAGCGAAGCCGCCGCGCCCTACGGCCTGTATTACGCGCCCGACCCCAGCAGCCAGATCGCTTGCACCATCGGCGGCAACGTCGCCGAAAACTCGGGCGGCGTGCACTGCCTGAAATATGGCCTCACGGTGCACAACGTGCTGAAAGTGAAGGGCTTCACGGTGGAAGGTGACCCCGTCGAATTCGGCAGCGAGGCCCTGGACGCCCCCGGCTACGACCTGCTGGCCGCCGTGATCGGAAGCGAAGGCATGCTGGCCGTGACCACCGAAGTCACCGTCAAGCTGATCCCCAAGCCGATGCTGGCGCGCTGCATCATGGCCAGCTTTGACGACGTGCGCAAAGCGGGCGACGCCGTGGCCGCCGTGATCGCAGCGGGCATCATCCCCGCCGGCCTGGAGATGATGGACAAGCCCATGACCGCAGCCGTGGAAGATTTTGTGCACGCAGGCTACGACCTCTCGGCCGAAGCGATCTTGCTGTGCGAAAGCGACGGCACGCCCGAAGAGGTGGAGGAAGAAATAGGCCGCATGAGCGAGGTGCTGCGCGCGGCGGGCGCCACCGCCATCTCGGTCAGCAACGACGAAGCCGAGCGCCTGCGCTTTTGGAGCGGCCGCAAAAACGCCTTTCCGGCCAGCGGCCGCATCAGCCCCGACTCCATGTGCATGGACTCGACCATCCCGCGCAAGCGCCTGGCCGACATCCTGCTGGCCATCCAGGCCATGGAAAAGAAGTACCAGCTGCGCTGCGCCAACGTGTTCCACGCAGGCGACGGCAACCTGCACCCTCTCATCCTGTTCGATGCGAACGACGCCGACCAGCTGCGCCGCTGCGAGCTGTTTGGCGCCGACATTCTGGAGACCAGCGTGGCCATGGGCGGCACGGTGACCGGCGAACACGGCGTGGGCATTGAAAAGCTCAACAGCATGTGCGTGCAGTTTTCGGCGGAAGAGAACGCGCAGATGTTTGGGCTCAAGCACGCGTTTGACCCCGCCGGGTTGCTGAACCCCGGCAAGGTCATCCCCACCCTGAACCGATGCGCCGAGTACGGAAAGATGCTGGTGCGCGGCGGGCAGATCAAACACCCCGATTTGCCGCGTTTTTGAACGCCATGAAGCCGCTGCAGGGTCTTGCTTTTCTGCTGCTCATGCAATCGGCGGGCGAGGCGCTGTCCTATTTTCTGAAACTCCCGGTACCGGGCCCGGTGGTGGGCATGGTGCTGCTGTTGCTGGCGCTGCGCTGGGCGCCCGTGCAAGAGGCGGTGGCACCCGCCGCCGGATTTTTGCTTAGCCATCTGTCACTGCTGTTCATACCCGTGGGCGTGGGCGTGATGACGCATTTGGCCCTGCTCAGCGCTTACGGCCTGCAGCTCGTTGTGGTGATAGTGCTGTCCACCTGGGTCGGCATGGCCGTGACGGCGCTGGTGCTGCGCCTGCTGCAACCGAAGGAGGCAAGACACGATGCCGAACTTCGTTGAACTGTGGGTGTACCTGGCGTCGGCCCCGTTGTTCGGGCTGACCGCCACGCTGGCCGTGTACGTGCTGGCGCAGGCGCTGTCGGTGCGATCCGGCCACGCACCCTGGGCCAACCCGGTGATGCTTTCGGTGGTGGTGCTGGCCGCTCTGATGCTGCTCACCGGCACCGCTTACCCCACGTATTTTGCGGGCGCGCAGTTCATCCACTTCTTGCTGGGCCCCGCCGTCGTGGCGCTGGGCTGGCCCCTGTGGCAACGCCGCGCAGCCCTGCGCGCACGCTGGGGTCGCCTGGTGCTGGCCTCGCTGGCCGGTGGCAGCGCGGCGGCCGCCAGCGCCGTGGGCATGGGTTGGGCACTGGGCCTGCCCGGTGACGTGCTGC
The DNA here is from genome assembly GCA_030692685.1 of Acidovorax sp. Classification (GTDB taxonomy): domain Bacteria; phylum Pseudomonadota; class Gammaproteobacteria; order Burkholderiales; family Burkholderiaceae_C; genus Acidovorax. The sequence continues at coordinate 82,972 of JAUXZO010000099.1, forward strand.
TGTCACTAGCGCCCAAGTCCGTCACCGCCCCGGTTGCGATGGGCATCGCCGCGCAAATTGGCGGCGTGCCCGCGCTGGCGGCGGTGTTTGCAGCGCTGACGGGCATGGTGGGGGCGCTGTCGGCGCGCTGGTTGTTTGGCTTGATGCGCCTGCCCACGGATGCACAAGGCATGGCGCTGCGGGGCTTTGCGCTGGGCACCGCGTCGCATGGCATTGGGGCGGCGCATGCGCTGCAGGTGCACGCTGAAGCGGGGGCGTATGCGGGGTTGGCGTTGGGGTTGCAGGTGGTGCTGGCGGCGGTGTTGATGCCGTTGGTGTTTCGGTGGTTGTGATGGGGTAGCGCTTTGCGGGCTGGGGCGGGGGAACGGGTTTGATTGCCCTGGAAGATGCTTTTGAATTTTTAGTGTTGTTGGCCTCTAGCGCTTATTTGGCAAGCGCTAGCAGCTATTTTTTTTGATTTAGCCTCGTCGCTCAGGCTGAGCTTTTCGAAGCTGGGGCACCACCTCCATCCGTTCGGGCTGAGCTTGTCGAAGCCGGGGCGTCACACCCCAACCGTTCGGGCTGAACTTGTCGAAGCCGGGGCGCAGCGCCCCATCCGTTCGGGCTGAGCTTGTCGAAGCCGGGGCGTGCTGGTTGGGAAGGCATGCTTGGTTTCAGGGCGGAGGCCGGGAGTCGCCCGGCATGCGAGTAACTTTCTTTTGCGTCGCCAAAATAAAGTAACCAATGAAAAGGCGACCCCGCTGTCTGCGTCCCCAGCGCTGCGCGCTGGGGCAACCTGTGGTGCTCGCGGGCGGGGTGCGTCGCAGAACTCACTGCGCGCCTTTGGCGCTCCGTTCAGACAACTGCGACGAGCTAGTCCACGAAGCCTGTGTGTCTTTCGGCACACAGGCCACCCCGCCCACTGCGCTCCTCGGCGCATACAGAGGGGCGGGGGAGCCAACAGCCCTTCGGGCCGTCGCTGCGCTCGGCCCAGCCTGCGCAGCGCGTGGCGCTTGCGCCCGCGAGATAAGGCCGAGCGAAGCAATGGCCCGTGTGGCTGTTTGGGTGTTGGCTGTTGGTTGTTCGGCTGTCCACCCCCTGCTGGCTGCGCCTGCGTCGGGGCGGTTGCGGGGTGAACATGGGCGCCAGTGCGCCCATGCCTCGTTGTCTAGCTCGCCGTGGCT
>JAUXZO010000102.1 GCA_030692685.1 Acidovorax sp.
GACGAGCATGTTCGGGCCTTCGCGGAAGCAGTCCACGGGGCACACGTCCACACAATCGGTGTACTTGCACTTGATGCAGTTTTCGGAGACGACGTGGGTCATGACAGGAGTTGTGTGGGTCGGTGAAAACCCTCGATTTTAAGAGCTTTCTCCGACCTTTGGTTACAGGGTCCCTCACCCCGACGGGGTGACTGGGGAATGCGGCGCTGATCTGGATCAGTTCTGAATCAGTTAACCAGCACGGCGCCGGCCGTTTTGTGGCTGGCAGTGTCGACCAGAATGAGCGAGCCCAGCACACGCGCTTTGCCGAATGCCGCTGCGGGAATCGCCTCTTGCAGCAGCAGGTCCACATGCCCGATGGCGTTGGGGTCGAGCTGCGTGGCGTCTTCTTCGGCCAGCGAATTGATATTGAGCCGGTGCACCACGGCCTTGACCTTGGCCTTGACCCAGCGGTGGCCGTGCAGCGCCCAGTACACGCGGCCAGCAACCAGGGGCTCGTCGTCCATCCAGGCCACAGTGGTCCGCAGCTCGCGGCTGGCGGGCCAGGCGGGCGTGGCAGCGGGTGTGTCGCCAAAGTCGTCGTCGGCCGGGGCGGCGGCGGCCACCGTAGGCGCCGCCAGAATCCAGTCACCGCGCGACACATCGACCTCGCGGTCCAGGATGATGCCGGCGCTGGTGCCCGCAGGCACGTCACCGGGGCGGCGTGCGTGGTCCAGCACCTGGGCGACGGTGGCCAGCTGGCCGCTGGGGAAGATCTGCACTGCTGCCCCGTGTGCAAAGGTGCCTGCGGCGACCCGGCCCCAGAACACACGGCGGCCCTGGCTGGTGTCGGCCGATGAGGACGACGATTTTTCAACCCACTGCACCGGAAAAGCCATTGGCAGGCCCGTGTCTGCGGGCGTGTTGGGCAGCGATTCGAGCACTTGCAGCAGCGTGGGGCCTTCATAGCCGCACCAGCCCGCGTGCGCGTCCACCACGTTCCAGCCCTTGAGGGCAGACACCGGCACCGTGGCGCGCACGGCAATGCCTGCGTCCTGGGCAAACTTGGCCAGGGCGCCCTGGATGTGCGTCCAGGCCAGCACCGGGTCTGCTACCGCGTCGAGCTTGTTCACGGCAAATACCACCGAGTGAACGCGCAGCAGGTGCGCCAGCAGGCTGTGACGGCGCGTTTGCGGCAGCAGTGCCAGACCGGGGTTCTTCCAGTCGAGCTTGGTCGCATCGACCAGCACCACTGCGGCATCGGCGCTGCTGGCGGCAGTGACCATGTTGCGGGTGTATTGCTCGTGGCCCGGCGCGTCGCCAATGATGAACTTGCGGGTTTCGGTGGCGAAATAGCGGTAGGCCACGTCGATGGTGATGCCTTGCTCGCGCTCGGCGCTCAGGCCGTCAGTCAACAGGGCCAGGTCGGTTTCGCCACCGCGCTGCACGCCCGCCAGGTGGTCTTGCAGCACGGCCTTGCTGTCCACCAGCAGGCGGCCAATCAGCGTGCTCTTGCCATCGTCCACAGAGCCGCAGGTGATGAACTTGAGGGCAGAAATATGGTCTTTTTGGCTGCTAGCGCTTGATGAATAAGCGCTGGCAGCTATCGAATTAGTAGTGGTCATCAGAAGTGCCCGTCTCAGAAGTAACCGTCTTTTTTGCGCTTTTCCATCGAAGCGTCACTCGTCTTGTCGTCCATGCGCGTTGCGCCGCGCTCGCTCACGTCGGCAGCCAGCGTTTCGATCACGATCTCGGCCGGGGTGGCTGCGGTGCTCTCCACTGGCGCGGTGCAGGTGATGTCGCCCACGGTGCGAAAGCGCACGTCGCGCGTTTCCACCACGTCGCCCTCGCGCGCCGGGGTCAGTTCGGTCACCGGCATCAAGAGGCCCTTCTTGTCTACCACCTGGCGTTTGTGGGTGTAGTAAATGCTGGGCAGGGCGATCTGCTCGCGGTCGATGTATTGCCACACATCGAGCTCGGTCCAGTTGCTGATGGGGAACACGCGGAAGTGTTCGTTGGGCTGAAGCCGCGTGTTGAACAGGGTCCACAGCTCGGGGCGCTGGGCCTTGGGCTGCCATTGGCCAAAGCTGTCGCGGTGGCTGAAGATGCGCTCCTTGGCGCGGGCCTTTTCCTCGTCGCGGCGGGCGCCGCCGATCAGCGCGTCAAAGCGGAACTCTTCAATCGCTT
>JAUXZO010000107.1 GCA_030692685.1 Acidovorax sp.
GTGTTTCGCCTTGGGGCGGCCCGGCGGCGAAACCGTTGGCCCCCACGGTCGCGCACTGCGTGTCGCTCCCTGCCCCCCAAGGGGGCTGCGTTTCGCCTTGGGGCGGCCCGGCGGCGAAACCGTTGGCCTCCACGGTCGCGCACTGCGTGTCGCTCCCTGCCCCCCAAGGGGGCCGGGCCTTGCTTGGGGCGGCCCGGCGGCGAAACCGTTGGCCCCCACGGTCGCGCACTGCGTGTCGCTCCCTGCCCCCCAAGGGGGCCGGGCCTTGCTTGGGGCGGCCCGGCGGCGAAACCGTTGGCCTCCACGGTCGCGCACTGCGTGTCGCTCCCTGCCCCCCAAGGGGGCCGGGCCTTGCTTGGGGCGGCCCGGCGCTGCGGCCGCACGCCTTTTGATGACGCAGCGACCGTTGAAACTCGCCTTGCATAAACCCATGACACGTCGCCCCCGCGGCTTCACTCTGCTAGAGCTGCTGGTAGTGGTCAGCATCATGGCCCTGGCGACGGCGGGTGTGGGGCTGGCCATGCGCGATGGCGGGCAGGCGCAACTGGAGCGTGAAGCCGCTCGGCTGGCGGCGCTGTTGGAATCAGCGCGGGCGCAGTCGCGCGCCGGGGGCATTCCCGTGCGCTGGCGCGCGCTGCCCCAAGGTTTTCGGTTCGAGGGTTTGCCGCCCAGCGCGCAGGCCGCATTGCCCAGCCAGTGGCTGGACGCGGGCACCACCGTGCGCGGGCAGGCGGTGCTGGTACTGGGCCCGGAGCCCCTGATCGGCCCGCAGCAAGTGCTGATCACCCACCAGGCCCACCCCGACCGCACCCTGCGCATTGCCACCGACGGTGTGCGGCCCTTTTCGGTGGAGTCGGTGCAGTGATAGCCCCGGTGACAACGCCCCAACGCGGTTTTACGCTGGTCGAGGTGCTGGTGGCGCTGGCCATTGTGGCGATTGCGCTGATGGCCGGCCTGCAGGCCACCACCGCGCTCACACGCAATGCGCTGCGGCAAAGCGACATCGTGCTGGCCCAGTTGTGCGCCGAGAACGAACTGGTCAAAGCCCGGCTGTCGCGCCAGATGCCCAGCGTGGGCGACAGCTCTGTCACCTGCGAGCAGGCGGGGCGCCAGCTCACCGTCGCGATGATCGTGCGGCCCACGCCCAACCCCAGCTTTCGGCGCATCGATGCGCAGGTGCTGGATGGCGAGAGCTCTATCTTGCGCATCTCGACCATCATCGGGAGGTATTGATGGCCCCCCTGGCAAGCCCCCCCCTGAGTCGCTTCGCGCCCTCCCCTCTGCGGGGGGACGCCACCCGTGGCCTGGCAAAGCCAGTTCCACGGTGGCACTGGCATGGGTGCGCGCCGGTACCAGCCGCCATGGGTTCGCGTGGCTTCACGCTGATCGAACTGCTGGTCGCCATTGGCGTGATGGCGCTGATCGCCATCTTGAGCTGGCGTGGGCTGGATGGCATGGTGCGGGCGCAGGAGCAGACGCGCCAGCGCGCCGATGAGATGCTGGTGTTGCAGGCAGCCATAGGCCAATGGGGCACCGACCTGGATGCGCTGATGCCGATTGCCAACACGACGCCGCTGGACTGGGACGGCCAGGTGCTGCGCATGACGCGCCGCAGCAGCGCCGTGCCAGACGAAGGCGCGCTGGTGGTGGCCTGGACTCGGCGGAACAATAACCAAGGCACAGGGCAGTGGCTGCGCTGGCAGTCTCCGCCAGTGCGTACCCGCAGCGACTGGCAGCAGGCCTGGCAACAAGCGGCCCAGTGGGCCAGCAGCCCGGGCGACAACGAGCGGCGCTTTGAAGTGACGCTGCTGCCACTCGACAGCTGGCAAATCTTCTATTACCGAGGGGGTGCATGGTCCAACCCGCTGTCGAGTGCTGGCACTCCGCAAGGCGATGCGTCGGCGGCCATTCCGGATGGCGTGCGCCTGCAGATCACCTTGCCGCCCGGCCAGGCTCTGGCGGGGCAGTTGACCCGCGACTGGGTCAAGCCCACCTTGGGGGGAGGAAGGTCATGAAGCAATTTACGCCCCCACGGTCGCGCACTGCGTGTCGCTCCCTGCCCCCCGCAGCAGCCTTGCCCTGCGCTTCGCTGGTGCAGGGGGTCGCGTTTCGCCTTGGGGCGGCCCGGCTGCGAAACTGTTGGCCCCCACGGTCGCGCACTGCGTGTCGCTCCCTGCCCCCCGAGGGGGTCGCGTTTCGCCTTGGGGCGGCCCGGCTGCGAAACATGCCCCCACGGTCGCGAGCCCACCAGGTTGGCGCGGCGCTGCTGATGGCGATGCTGACCGTGACGCTGGTCGCCACCTTTGCCGCGTCGGCCATGTGGCAACAATGGCGCGCGGTCGAGGTCGAGACCGCCGAGCGCGGCCAGGTGCAGTCGGCCTGGATCTTGATTGGTGCGCTGGACTGGTCGCGGCTGATCTTGAGTGAGGACGGCCGCGCAGGAGGGCCGGACCACCTGGCAGAGCCATGGGCGGTGCCACTGGAGGAGGCACGCCTGTCCACCTTCCTGGCAGCAGAGGGCAACGTGTCTCAAGTGGACGATGCGAGCACCGACACCACGGAGGCTTTTTTGTCGGGGCAGATCACCGACATGCAGGCACGGCTCAACATCACCAACTTGGTGGAGGGAGGCCAGGTGATGCCGGTGGCCTTGCGACAGTTCACCCGCCTGTTCGAACGCCTAGGCCTGCCGTCGCAAGAGTTGACCCTGCTGGTCGAAGGCATGCGCCAGGCGCAGTCGCCTGCCGCAAGTGATGGCAGTGCGGCGCCGTTGATGCCGCCCACGGTGTCACAACTGGGATGGCTGGGCCTGACGCCCTCTACGGTAGCGAAGCTGGCCCCCCACGTGGCTCTGCTTCCGATCAGGACTCCCGTAAATCTGAACACGGCAGGCGTTGACGTTTTGATGGCGGCCATTGAAGGAATAGACATGGCAAGCGTTCAGAAGATTGTGCAGGCCCGTGAGGCCAAGCACTTTCGTAACCCCGCCGAGGTGAAAGACCTGATTGGCGCAACTGCCGACGTAGTCAACGCAGAAGCCTTTGCCATTGGATCTTCCTATTTTGAAGTGCGAGGCCGCTTGCGCCTGGGGGACGCGATCGTGGACGAGCGTTCGCTCGTGCGCAGACAAGGCCGAGACGTCACAACGCTCTGGCGTGAACGCGGCGCTTTTGACCGTGACACGGCCCAGTCCATGCCCGGTGCGCAGCGCTGAGGCGGACTGCCTCGGTCCATCCAGACAACCGGCCCCACCAAACGGTCACGCCCTCCCCCTAAAATGGTCCGCAAAACCCGTCCATGAGCACCCTGATCCTTTTCTTGCCGCCCGCCCGCCCGGGGCCCGCTACCGAGTACAGCTACACGCTGACGGCGGACGGCCACACCGCCCTTCGCCATGCCACCGCGCCAGCGGCACTGCTGCCCGAGCCCACACGCCCCGGTGGCGAAGTCGTCGCGGTGGTGCCTGCGCGCGCACTGTCGTGGCAGCGCGTGTCGCTGCCGCCGGGCCTGCCTCTGGGTGCGGGCCAGCAGACGCCGCGCCTGCGCTCGGTGTTGGAGGGCCTGCTGGAAGACCGTGTGCTGGACGATGCGGCGCAACTGCACTTTGCGATTCAGCCCGGCGCGCACGCGGGCAGCCCCGTGTGGGTGGCCGTGTGTGACCGTGCCTGGCTGCGCGAGAACCTGCAGGCGCTGGAGGCCGCAGGTCGCCGTGTGTCCCGCGTGGTGCCAGAGTTTGCCCCCGGCCCCACCGCCAGCGGCAGCCCCGAGCTGTGTGTACTGGGCAGCCCGGAAGAAGCCTACGTGGTGCTCACCGGCCAAGGGGCAGAGCAAGGCGTGGCCGTGTTGCCACTGACAAACATGGCGTTGGCCCTGGCGCGCGCAGGCATGCCGCTTGCCGACGCCGCCAACAACGAAGACAACGCCCTTGTGGTGCGCGCAGAGCCCGCCGTGGCCTTGCTGGCCGAGCGCACGCTGGGCCAGCAAGGCCGGCAGATTGCGCTGCATACCACCAGCCAGCGCGCGCTGGACGCTGCGCGCGGCGACTGGGACCTGGCACAGTTTGACCTGGCCAGCACCGGTCGCACGCGGGCCTTGCGCAAAGCGGGCAGCGCGCTCAGCGCGGCCCTGTATGCCCCCCAGTGGCGCGCTGCGCGGTGGGGAGCAGGGCTGCTGGTGGTCGCGCATCTGGTGGGGCTGAACGCCTGGGCCTGGCAAGAACAGCAGGCGCTGGCCGCCAAGCAGGCGGGTGTGCGCAATGCGCTGACCCAGACCTTCCCACAAGTGAAGGTGGTGGTAGACGCCCCCGTGCAAATGGAACGTGAACTGGCCCTGCTCAGGCAGGCGGCGGGCAGCGTGTCGGCACGGGACCTGGAGCCCCTGCTGGCCGCCGCAGGCACCGCGCTGCCCTCGGGCCATCAGCCCACCGGTATTGAATACACCCCTGGCGAACTGCGCTTGCGCGGCGTGAGCCTGGGGGCCGAAGAAGAACCCGCGCTCTCTGCCCGTTTGCAAGCCGCGGGCTACCGCGCGCGGCTGGATGATGGCAGGCTGCTGCTGCAAGTGGCCGAGGGCGCCCCATGAACGCCATGACACGCAACACCGCACTGAAAGCACGCTGGCAGGCGATGGCTCCGCGCGAGCAAAACCTGGTGCTGGCCGCTGGCGGCCTCATCGCCCTGGCGTTGCTGTGGTGGGTGGCGCTGGCGCCAGCCCTGGCCACGCTGCGTGCCGCACCGGCACGCCACGCCGCGCTCGACACGCAGTTGCAGCGCATGCAAAGCCTGCAGACGGAGGCCCAGCAACTGCAAGCCGCACCCCGCACCGCCCCGGGCGACACCGTGGGCGCGCTGCGCACCGCGCTCACGCAGCGCCTGGGCGCCACCGCCCAGCTCAATGTGGTGGGTGACCGTGCCACGGTCACCCTGAAAGGCGCACCGGCGGATGCACTGGCCCAGTGGCTGGCGCAGGCACGCAGCAATGCGCGCGCCACGCCGATCGAAGCGCGCCTGGCACGCAGTACTGCAGCCGCCGCAGCACCCAACGCCCCAGCACCCGTCACCCTGGGCAACCCGGTGGCGGCCATGCCCCGATGGGACGGCACGCTGGTGCTGGTTTTGCCCACTGCACGCTGACCGGCGCAGCCCCGCGCACTAGCACTCGCACTCAAACTCGCACCTCATCCACACCCTTCCCCAGTGGCACTCAACACCCGCACACGCCCCTCCGTCCGCAGCCCCGCCCGTGCGCCCGGCGGCTCCATGCCGCGCACGGCCTGGGGCTGGGCATTGTTGGGCACGGTGCTGGGCACGCTGCCCGCGGTGGTGGTGTTTGCCCCCGCACACTGGCTGGCCCAGGCGGTGACTACTGCCACCAATGGGCAGGTGCTGCTGCAGCAAGCGCGCGGCACGGTGTGGACCGGTTCTGCCCAGCTGGTGCTCACCGGCGGCGCCGCCAGCCAGGACCGCGCGGCACTGCCCGGCCGCGTGGACTGGAATTTGCGCCCCACCCTGACTGGAGTACGCGTGCAATTGAACGCCGCTTGCTGCACGCCCGCGCCCCTGCAGGCGCAGGTGTTTGCACGCTGGTCTGGTATGCGAGTGACCATTGCCGACGGCCAAAGCCAGTGGCCCGCAGCGCTGCTCACCGGCCTGGGCACGCCCTGGAACACCCTGCAGCCCCAAGGCCAACTGGCCCTGCAGACACAAGGGCTGGAAGCCACCTGGGCCGCGGGCCGCATGGTACTGACAGGCCAGGCCCAACTGGATGCGCGGGCCATGTCGTCGCGGCTGTCCACACTGCGCCCCATGGGCAGCTACCGGCTGGCGCTGCAAGGCGGCGAGGTGCCCACGCTCACCCTCAGCACGCTCGACGGACATCTGCAATTGAGCGGCACTGGCCAGTGGGTCGGCAATCGCCTGCGGTTTGCGGGCGAGGCCAGTGCCAGCCCCGAGCGCGAAGCCGCGCTGTCCAATCTTCTGAACATCATCGGACGGCGCAGCGGCGCGCGCTCCATCATCACCGTGGGTTAGTTCTATGACTTTCTTGTTTTCGCCGCACCTGCGATTTACTATCAAAACAATAGCTGCTAGCGCTTTATTAGTAAGCGCTAGCGGCCAAATTGGCGCTCAAACCGCTATCAACACCGGTACGAGTAGCGTGCGCCCCAGCGAACCCGTCACGCTGAACTTTGCCAACGCCGAGATCGAGGCCGTGGCCCGCACCATGGCCACCATCACCGGCCGCAACGTGGTGGTAGACCCGCGGGTTAAAGGCCAGCTCAACCTGGTCACCGAACGCGCCGTGACGCCCGCCGCTGCTTTCCAGCAGTTTTTGGCCGCGCTGCGGTTGCAGGGTTTCACGGTGGTCGAATCGGCGGGGCTGTACAAGGTTGTGCCCGAAGCCGACGCCAAGCTGCAAGGTGGCAGCGTGAGCGTGGTGCAGGGCAGCGCGGGCAGCGCACCTGCGGGCGGGCAGATCGTGACGCAGATCTTCAAGCTCAACTTTGAAAACGCGGCCAACCTGGTGCCAGTGCTGCGCCCGCTGATCAGCCCCAACAACACCATCAACGTGAACCCCGGCAACAACTCGCTGGTGATCACCGACTACGCCGACAACCTGCAGCGCCTGGCGCGCATCGTGGCGGCCATGGATGTCTCCAACGCCAGCGATGTGGAAGTGATTCCGCTGCGCAACGCCGTAGCCGCCGACTTGGCCCCGCTGGTGGCGCGCCTCATTGATGGCGGCAATGGCGCAGGTGGTGCAGGCTCGCCCGCGGCAGCACCGGGCCAGACCGACACCGCCTTCAAGACCACACTGATTGCCGAACCCCGCAGCAACTCCCTGATCCTGCGTGCCGCCAACCCGGCCCGCGTGGCCCAGGTGCGCGCGCTGGTGGCCCAGCTGGACCAGGCGCCCGCGCCCGGCAGCAGTGCCGCCAACGGCAACATCCACGTGGTCTACCTGAAAAACGCCGACGCCACCAAACTGGCCACCACCTTGCGCGCCGCGATGGCAGCCATGGGCGGCGGCAGCAACGGCGGCGGCGCCTCCAGCGCGGGCGGGGGCACCAGCAGCACCCCCACCAACACCGGCCTGAGCACCGGGGGCGGCCTGTCGAGCAACGGCGCGTCCGGCACCAGCAGCAACATGGGCCTGGGCAGCGGTAGCAGCAGCGGCATGGGCACCAGCAGCACCAACAACAACCAGCCTTCCACCGGTGGGCAGATCCAGGCCGACCCCACCACCAACTCGCTGATCATTTCAGCGCCCGAGCCGGTGTACCGCCAACTGCGTGCCGTGATCGACAAACTGGACGGCCGCCGCGCACAGGTGCTGGTCGAGAGCTTGATCGTTGAAGTCTCGGCCAGCAAACTGGCTGAGTTCGGTATCCAGTGGCAAGGCCTGCTGGGAAAGCAAGGCGACGGCACGATTGGGGTGATCGGTACTAACTCGGGTCAGGCGGGCGCAAACATCCTTGGTATCGCTGCAGCGGTGGCATCGAAGAACGTCGACGCCATCGGCACGGCCGTCAACGGTCTTGGCAATGGCCTGAACGTGGGCTTGGCGCCTCGAATCAACGGCCAGTACTACCTCGGGGCCCTCGCCAACTTTCTGCAAAACAGCGGCGATGCCAATGTGCTCTCAACCCCAAACCTGATGACGTTGGACAACGAAGAGGCCAAGATCATCATCGGTAGCAACGTACCGTTTGTGACTGGCTCGTATGCCAACGCGGGCACGGGCAGCACCGTAAACCCCTTCACCACCGTGGAGCGCAAGGACGTGGGCCTGATGCTCAAGGTCCGTCCACAGATCAGCGAGAACGGCTCCGTGAAGATGGCGATCTATCAAGAGGTCTCCAAGATTGACGGCAACACGCTGAGCAATGCCAACGGCCCCACCACCAGCAAGCGTTCCATCGAGTCGAACGTGGTGGTGGACGACGGCAGCATCATCGTGATTGGCGGCCTTCTGGAAGACAGCTACCAGCAGGGCCAGGACAAGGTGCCGTTGATGGGCGACCTGCCCGTGGTAGGCGCGCTGTTCCGCAGCGAAAACCGTACGCGCAACAAGACGAACCTCATGGTCTTTCTGCGCCCCATCGTGGTGCGCGACAACGCCACCAGCGAGGCTTTGATGCTGGACCGCTACGAAGCCATCCGTGCGCTGCAGCAGGTTACGCAGCCAGCGCCCAGCCTCATGATGAACTCGGTGTCCGGCGCACCCGTGTTGCCTGCCCTGCCCGCCCGGCCAGCGCCCGCCCCCTATGTGCAACCGACGCAGCAGCTGGGCCCGCAACAACCCGCGGCCCCCGCCGTGTCCACACCCGCGGCACCGCAGCCCATGCAGCAATTGGTGCCCGTGCCGCCACTGCCAACCACGCCACCGGGGGTGCCGGTCAGCAGCGGCCCTGCAGACGCCACCCTCGCCGTTGCTGCGGCTTTCGCACCCCGCCCACGCCAGCTCTGAAGCCCCATGCGCCACCCCCTGCCCTACGCCTTTGCCCGTACCGCACAGCTGCTGCTGGAGGACGACGGCCACCAGCTGGTGCTGTGGCACGGTCCCCATCCCGATGCGGGTGCGCTGTCCGAAGTGCTGCGCAAGCACCCCGTTCAGCAAATGCAGCCGCTGGATGCGTCCGGCCTGGCGCAGCGCATCAGCGCGGCCTATTCGCACAGCGAGTCGAGCGCCGCCACGGTGGTGAGCGAGGTCGAGAGCGATGCCGACCTGTCGCGCATGATGCAAGAGCTGCCAGCGGTCGAAGACTTGCTCGAATCCGCAGGTGACGCGCCCATCATCCGCATGCTCAACGCCCTGCTCACGCAGGCCGCACGCGATGGCGCGAGCGACATCCACATCGAGCCGTACGAGCGCCATTCGAGCGTGCGTTTTCGCGTCGATGGCTCGCTGCGCGAAGTGGTGCAGCCCAACCGCGCGCTGCACGCGGCCCTGATCTCGCGCCTCAAGATCATGGCCGACCTGGATATTTCTGAAAAGCGCCTGCCGCAGGATGGCCGCATCAGCCTGCGCCTGGGCACCCGCGCCATCGACGTGCGCGTATCGACCCTGCCCAGCGCCCACGGCGAACGCGCTGTGCTGCGTCTCTTGGACAAGAGCGAAAGCAAGCTCAGCCTGGAGGCCGTGGGCATGCAGGGCGAAACCCTGCGCCGTTTTGAAGGCCTGATCAGCCAGCCCCACGGCATCATCCTGGTGACCGGGCCTACGGGTTCGGGCAAAACCACCACGCTGTACGCGGGCCTCGGGCGCCTCGATGCCACGCGCAACAACATCATGACGGTGGAAGACCCCATCGAATACGAGCTGCCCGGCGTGGGCCAGACGCAGGTCAACAGCAAGATCGAGCTGACGTTTGCCAAGGCCCTGCGCGCCATCCTGCGCCAGGACCCGGACATCATCATGATTGGCGAAATCCGCGATTTTGAAACCGCGCAGATCGCCATCCAGGCGTCGCTCACAGGCCACCTGGTGCTGGCCACCTTGCACACCAACGATGCCGCCAGTGCGGTGACGCGTCTGACCGACATGGGTGTGGAGCCCTTCCTGCTGTCGTCGTCGCTGCTGGGCGTGCTGGCCCAGCGCCTGGTGCGCAAATACTGCAGCCATTGCCACGGCGCGGGCTGCGACCAGTGCGGCCAGACGGGCTACGCGGGCCGCACCGGGGTGTTCGAGCTGCTGGTGACCACCGATGCCATCCGCGCGCAGATTCACAACCAGACCTCCGAGGCCGACATCCGTACCGCAGCGCTTGCAGGTGGCATGGCGCTGATGCGTGAAGACGCCGAACGGTTGATTGCCGCAGGCATCACCAGCCGCGAAGAAGTGCTGCGGGTGACGCGGGACTGATAGCCTAATTTGCAGCCGGTTAGCCGGTTAGCCGTTCAATGCCTCAGCCGCGGCGGCCCCGTCGGTGCGCGTCGCAGGCACGGGCCGACGACCAAGAGCGGGCAAGGGAAACTACTATTTTGATAGCTGCTAGCGCTTACTGAATAAGCGCTAGAGGCCAAAAACACCCAAAATATCTGCCCACAAACCCACCAACGCACGCACCGACACCGCGCAGGACCACACCCTCGCACGGGACGCCATCGGTCACATCCTGCTCGCACAAGGTGACACACCCGCAGCGGAGTGTGTGCACCGTTTTAGTGCTTTTGGAGCTTGTGGTGCTTGTAGTGCTTGTAGTGCTTTTGGAGCTGGCAGTTGCCGCGTGGCGCCTGCAGTGGTTCGACCGATGCACGGCACGGCACCGACGCCACAAATAGCCCCGTCAGCCGCTCAGAGCCCACCTGCAGCGACCAGCGCGCCACCGCTCAATGCAGCGCCTGGGCCAGAAGCACCGCCCGCCTTAGCAGGCGCTGCCTCGGCAACAACACGCTGACCGATTGCTCGGTCAGCGGATTTGCAGCGCGGCCCGGCGGGCGCCCGCCCGGCCCACGGCCGCCACCGCTGGTGCTGCTGCAGCAGCAGCAAACGCCGCCGTTGCGGGTGCGCCACTGCCCTCCTGCAGCTTGAACTGGCTGACCGCGCTTGTCAGGTGGTGCGCCTGCTCCCGCAAGGATTCGGAGGCTGCGGTGGACTCTTCCACCAGCGCAGCGTTCTGCTGGGTCATCTGATCGAGCTGGCCCACCGCCTGGCTGATCTGGCCGATGTTGTCGCTTTGCTCGGCCGACGAGGCCGTGATCTCCGAAATGATGTCGGACACGCGGCGCACGCTGCTCACGATTTCGGTCATGGTCTGGCCAGCCTGGCTGACCAGGCGCGAGCCGTCTTCAACGCGCTCTACCGACGAGCTGATCAGACCCTTGATCTCTTTGGCGGCCTCGGCACTGCGCTGCGCCAAGGTGCGCACCTCGCTGGCCACCACGGCGAAACCGCGGCCTTGTTCGCCCGCGCGGGCAGCTTCTACCGCTGCGTTCAGCGCCAGGATGTTGGTCTGGAACGCGATGGAATCGATCACACCCGTGATGTCGGCAATCTTGCGCGAGCTGGTGGTGATCTGGTCCATGGTGGTGACCACCTGCGAGACCACGGCCCCACCACGCGCGGCCACCTCGGCGGCCGACGAGGCGAAGTCACTGGCCTGGCGGGACGACTGGGCGCTTTGATGCACTGTGCTGGTCAAAAGCTCCATGGACGAGGCGGTTTCTTCCAGGTTGGCTGCCGTTTGTTCGGTGCGGTGGCTCAGGTCATGGTTGCCGCTGGCGATCTCGGAGCTGGCGGTCGAGATACTGCCCGCCGCATCCTGCACCTGCCGTACCAGCCCGCGCAACGCATCCTGCATGCGGCCCATGGAGGACACCAGTTGACCCACCTCGTCCTGGTTCATGGGGGCCACATCGCGCGAAAGGTCACCACTGGCGATGCGCTCTGCCAATTCTTGCGCCTGGCCCAATGACCGGGTGATGGAACGCACGCTGAAAAACGTGAGGGGAATCAGCACCGCCAGTGCCAGCACCAGACCCAGGGCAATCAGCGCGGACATGGTGGAGGTGCGCGACTCAACACCTTCGCGGGCTTCGTCCATCTGGGCACGGGCCGAGCTGGCCAGGCTGGAGAACAGCTTGTCGGTAGCGTCCATGTGCACCTTGAGGCGATCGGCGTAAGCACCCCCACCCGCGCCGTCGAGCTGTGCACCCTCGATCTTCTCGAAGATGGGCGAAATGCCGGTTTCGTACTGCTTGATCTCTTCCAGCGACTTGTCGATGGACTCGACAAACGCAGGGTCGCTCGACTGCACCTGGCGCACTTCGGCCAAGCTCTTGCGCAACGCGGCCAGGGTTTTGGCCCAGGACTCGCGCAAGACCGAGACCTCGACCGAGTTGTTGAAACTGATGATGATGTCTTTCTCGGTGCGGCGCAGGTCGCCGAGCGTGGTGCGCAGATCCGACATGTCTGTGAGCGTCTGCACCCGCTTAGAGAACAGCACTTGCAAAGTGGCCTGCGTACGGTCCAGTGCCACATACCCCATGGCGCCAATGACCACCAGAAGAACCAGGGAAAAGGCCGTGCCGAAGTAGAGACGCGTGCGGATGGAGAAGCGGCTGAGAGCATTCATGGCTTTTCCTTACAATTTTTAACAGGTAACCCAGGATAGCAAATTTGGTGCCATATCTACCCCCCCCGGCCTTCTGGGCCGAGGGTGGGCGGGACTATAGGCCGAGCTGCAGGGTCTGTTGCACAGGGTAAGCACGACCCCCAAAGCGCGTACAGCGAATCCTCGGGTCCAGTAGCTGCGCTTATTTCACAGGTTTGAGCGGGATGTACAGCTCGCCGCCGCCCCGCTGAAACTCTGCGGCCTTGGTCTGCATGCCCTGGGCCAGGGCATCTGCCTCGGCCACGCCCCTCTGGGCTGCAAATTCGCGCACCTCTTGCGTGATCTTCATCGAGCAGAACTTGGGGCCACACATCGAGCAGAAATGCGCGACCTTGGCACTGTCCTTGGGCAGGGTTTCGTCGTGGTATTCCTTGGCCGTCTCGGGGTCGAGGCCCAGGTTGAACTGGTCTTGCCAGCGGAAGTCAAACCGCGCCTGACTCAGCGCATCGTCGCGCGCGCGCGAACCCGGGTGTCCCTTGGCCACGTCAGCCGCGTGCGCAGCAATCTTGTACGCAATGATTCCCTGCTTCACGTCGTCGCGGTCGGGCAGGCCCAAATGCTCCTTGGGCGTGACGTAGCAGAGCATCGCCGTGCCGAACCAGCCGATCATGGCAGCGCCGATGCCCGAGGTGATGTGGTCGTAGCCCGGCGCGATGTCGGTCACGAGCGGACCCAGGGTGTAGAACGGCGCCTCGCCGCACTCGCGGAGCTGCTTGTCCATATTGGCCTTGATCTTGTGCATGGGCACGTGGCCCGGGCCTTCGATCATGGTCTGCACGTCGTGCTTCCAGGCCACTTGCGTCAGCTCGCCCAGCGTGTGCAGCTCGGCAAACTGGGCTTCGTCATTGGCGTCGGATGCACAGCCGGGGCGCAGGCCGTCGCCCAGGCTGAACGACACGTCGTA
>JAUXZO010000112.1 GCA_030692685.1 Acidovorax sp.
GTGTCATAAAAAAATGCTCCTTCGTTGCAGGTGTAGCTGGGCTGTCGTCGAGCAATAATGTTTTGGTCAATATTTGCCGTCTGGCGCACGCCCTGGGCTTGTCGCTCACGCGTTTGTGGCTGGAGTTGGATGCGACAGCCAAGGTCGCCAAGCGCCGTTCGGGCAGCAAGCAGTTTGATCCCTGTTTTTTTTGAACAAAATAGGCCTCTAGCCCTTATTGGGTGCGCGCAAGCTGCTACCAAATTCCTAGCGACTCCAGAAATCAACATCCGTCTCACCGCTCCCGCCCCGCCTCAGCCGACACCTTTTGCACCGGGCTCAGCAGATACTCCATGATGGTCCGGCGGCCCTGGTGAATTTCTGCGGCGACCTGCATGCCGGCCTCCAGACCCTTGCGCTGGCTGGCGTCGCCGTTGAGGGATTCCAGAAACTGCGTGTCCAGCTTGACCAGCGCTTTGTAACCCTGCAGTGCAGTCTGGCCGGGGTTGTTGCTGTTTGACTGCGCGTCTGGCGCCAGGGTCTGGATGCGCCCTTCTATCAGCCCGTATTTTTGAAACGGATAGGCCGCCACCTTGACGCGCACCTGCTGGCCTGCCTGCACAAAACCCACGTCTTCGTTTTTAACCTGCACCTCGGCCAGCAGTTGCTCGCCCTTGGGCACCAGGGTCAGCAAGACCATGCCAGGCTGCACCACGGCGCCCTTGCTGGTGGTGGCCACGTCTTTGACGATGCCGGCTTGTGGCGCCTTAAGTTCGAGCAGGCCGGTCTTGTAGCCCATCTTCTGTGTGTCTTGCTCCAGCTTGGCCAACTGGCCCATGGCCTCGGTGCGCTCGATCAGCAGCTGGCTGCGAAAGGTGCTGGACAGGCCCGCTATTTTTTTGTCTTGAGCGGTGATGGTGGACAGCAGGCCCTGCACGGTGGCGGCCTGGGCTTTGAGGTCTTGCGACTTTTCAATGGCCTCGCGCTCTTTGTCGTTGCCGGCTATCGGGCTTAAAAAACCTTCTGCCACCAGCTTGCTGTGTGCCTTGGCACTCTGCTCATAGCTGGGCAGTGTGCTTTTGAGTTTGGTCAGGGTTTCTTGCGCGGCGCGCAGCTCGTTTTGTGCGCGCTCGCGGGTGGCCACTTCTTGCGCCAGCGCATCGGTAAAGGCCTGGCGGTGGGCGTTGGCCTGGGCCTGCACCTGGGAGATCATGGCGGGCTCGTCGCCGTCTTTGATGGCCAGCGGTATGCCCGCCAGTTCTGAGTCCACCCGGCGCAGCGTCAGTCGCTTCAGGCTCAGCTCACTGGCCAGGCTGCGGCTGTCGGCGCCTGTCATGGTCGGGTCCAGGCGAATCAGCACCTGGCCGGCTTGCACCTGGTCGCCCTCTTTAACCACAATTTCGGCCACCACACCGGCTTCGGCCGGTTGCACGATTTTTGTGTAGCTGATGGGCACCAGCTTGCCTTCGGCCACGGCCACGATGTCTACCTTGGCGAAGATGGCCCAGCCCAGCAGGATGGCAAACAGCACCGCGACGATGTAAAAAATCAGCCGCGGCAGCTTGGGCATGGGGCTTTCCTGTATGGCCAGCAGGCCGGGAGAAAACTCTGCCGCGTCGGGCAGCAGGCGTTTGGTCAGGGCTTGGGTCAAGCTATTCATGCCACAGCCTTTGTTTGCACAACTTTTTTCAGGTGCCCGCCGCCAATCACAAAGATTTCGTCCACCTGTAGGGTCTTGGGCAGTGCGTGCGTGACAAACAGCTTGCTGACCTTGCCGCGCAAGGCGTTGACGGTGGTGGCA
>JAUXZO010000120.1 GCA_030692685.1 Acidovorax sp.
ACGTCGGTTTCCAACAGCAGCAGCACCTCGTGGGCCGGCAGATGATGATGTAACGCACGCTCGGCCAGGCTCTCCATCAACGATTCCTTTCACACTCGGACATGGTTGGCCGACCGGTTTACGGTGAGCACCGGACAGCCCGCGCGTCTGACCACCTGTTCAGCCAGACTACCCAGCATCAGGCGGCGCAGCCCGCGCCGCCCCTGCGTCCCGACAACAATCGCATCGACAGTCCACTCTCCCGCCATGGCTAAAATAACGTCGATTGGGACGCCTGTCACACAACGCCCCTCAGTCTTCACGCCGTCGGTTTTCAGAAGGGACAGGGTCCGGTCTAACCGACGCTGGCTTCGTGCCTGCCCCACACTTATCTCGACTACATTCTTGGCACCCGAGCGACCGAAATCTGGTCTCCGATCTAAGGCCTCGACGACATGGAGGACCATCAGCTCGCTTTCTAGCTGTCGGGCCAGCATCGCCGCGTAGCGAACAGCCGCTTGAGCACAGACGGAAAAGTCCGTGGCAACAAGAATGCGCTTCAGCCGGACAGGTGTCCGCCCTCTCACCGCATCTCCGGCCACCAGTCCCCGAACAACCATCACAGGACAAGGCGCCTCCCGGATCACGGATTCTGCCGTGCTCCCGAGTTCCAGACGGTCCCAGCCGGTTCGTCCATGTGTGCCCATGACAATGAGCGAGAGTGGCCCGTCCAATAGCCTGTCTCGAATACAGGTCGCCGGGTGCCCCACTCGCAGGAACGGCTCGGCTCGGACTCCAGCGTCTTGAGCCACACGGACGAGGCGTCCTAATTCCAAGAGCGCCGAGGTCTTCATCGACTGTAGATTGCGGCCCTCAGGAGGGTGCGGCAATTGCGCATCCGCCACCCCTTTGATGACATGGATAATCGCCAGGCGACAGCGCAGCGCCTTCGCCAGCGCAATGGCATACGCGAAGGCCCGTTGGGCCGGTCTCAGAAAATCCGTCGCCAGCACAATCGTACTCACAGATCGATCCTGTCGCTTCATCATTCCTCCGGCTGTTGAGGGACCGTCCTGTGGACCGGATGCAGGATCGACAGACTGAGGTCACCCGGTCGCGGTCCGCTCGATTCTGGCACAATGCTCTCGGGAGCCTGCCGTGTGGATGTCTGCATCCCGGACGGCGGAGGGACCGAGCCGGCCACCGCATCGATTGCCCGCGCTGCCGCGTCTGCGTAGGGAATGAGGACAAGATGCGCCCCGGCTCGTTCCAGCACTGCTTGCTCCTCGACCGTCGTGGCCGTCGCCGCCAACCGCCCTGTATAGCCATGGTGGCGCTGCGATTTCGTAAAAGACGCTTTCAAAAACCGGCATAAGTCAGTTCCGTTGTATCCGCCATCCGCCACCCGCCATCACGTCGTAAGCGGGAACATTATTGCTGAATGACTACCGCCGGGGGCGACTACGCGAGAGCCATGTCCGCTGTACGCTGACGCCCCGCCATCCGATCCCTGTGCACATGCCCAGCTCTCAGATGATCGTACGGCTAGGAGCCTGTCCGAGTAATGGCTGACCATGCGTGACAAGACGTAGATTCACGGCAGGACCAGCAGCGATTCGGTCCGCCGCCGAAGGGTGTGGCCGATACGTGTGCCAATGAGTGGAATTGTGATCGGTTTGGGGG
>JAUXZO010000132.1 GCA_030692685.1 Acidovorax sp.
CGCACCCAGGCCTTCTACAGCACCATCACCCCCGCTGGCACGGCCACGCTGCAGCGCAGTGTGCAAACCACCAGTGGCACCAACCGCATCAGCGGCTACTCCCAGGCCTTCAAGCCCGCAGGCAGCACCACCAGCCAGAACTCCACGGTCAGCTATTTGCTGGATGCCAGTGGTGCCCTGACCAAGAAGGGCGATAACCATCTGCACCAGTCTGCCCAGGGCCGCATTGCCAAGGTCAGCCTCAGTGCCGACGCCAGTGCCGCCCAGGCGGTGAGCTATGTCTACAACGCCATGGCCCAGCGTCTGCTCAAGAGCGATGCGCGCTTGTCTACCTCTACCCCTGTCACCGAACAGGCGGTGTATGCCGATGACGGTGTCGGCTCCACAGTGCTTGGCCTGTACGGCAACCGCAGGAGCAGCACCAGCGCAGCACCTGCGGCCGAGATGGACAGCACGGAGGTTATTTACCTGCCCACGGCCAGTGGGCCCATGCCGGTTGCGGCTCTGGTCAATGGGCGGATGTATGCCATTGATGCGGACCACCTGAACACCCCCCGGCGCCTGACCAACACCCAGGGCCAGGTGGCCTGGCAGTGGCTGATCACGGGGTTTGGAGAGGTGCAGCCTACGCATGGGGCCACGGGCTATGCGCTGGACGGGATTGACAATGGCAAGGTGTACAGCGAGAGGCTTGCCTTTAACCTGCGCTATCCGGGGCAGCAGTGGGATCCAGAGACCCAACTGAGTTACAACCTGAACCGGTATTTCGATCCCCAAACTGGGCGGTATGTACAGAGTGATCCTATTGGGCTGGATGGGGGATGGAATAGGTTTGGGTATGTGGGGGGGAATCCTCTGAATGGGATTGATCCACAGGGGCTCAATTTCATTACCTTTGGTGTCAACCTTGCGATGCGCGGGTATGGCGCCGCCCAAGCGGCGTTGTATCGCTATGCCCCCACACTGACTGAACTGGTGGCCGGGGCCTCGGGCGTCAATGGAGCTGTCGTGTCGCCGATGAGCCCGCTGGTCAATCCACCGAACTTAAGCCAATCTACCCCTTGTAAGCCATATGCGGATGCGGCTTCACATGGCGCGTAGGTCTGGGCTGAGATCGACCGGCCACGCGGCGCACCAAGTTCTTTGCCAGCAGCGCAATGGCACTGGCAATC
>JAUXZO010000134.1 GCA_030692685.1 Acidovorax sp.
TTCCAAAAGGGCCCGGTAGGTCGACCCACGAGGCAGCATCAGGGGGGAGTCATCACTGCCGCAGTCACCTTGAGCGACGCGTTGACCTCGTGATGCACATCTCACGGGCTGATCAGGCTTCTGCCGCGCAGACTCCTAGCGACTACACATCCGAAGGTACGCCAGTTATCAACGTACGCAACATTGGTTTTGGCAATCTAAGAGAGGATCACCTGGAATACCTGCCTGAGGGGAAGGCCGCAAAACTCTGGCAGCATCACCTCAAAACAGGCGATATTGTTTTCGGACGCAAAGGCGCAGTAGAACGACACGCATTGATTGATAAGCACGCGAATGGCTGGATTCAAGGCTCCGATTGCATGAGGTTGCGAGTTACCAGCGCTTCGGTTTGTGAGAAATACCTGTCTTACTATCTGAGAACCGCAGCGCACCAAGATTGGATGCAGGCGCTATGTTCATTCGGCGCGACCATGAGTTCGCTTAATCAGGACATTCTCAGAAGGCTGACGTTTCCCGCACCGGTGCTTGCGACTCAAAAGAAAATTGCCGCCATCCTCTCCACCTATGACGACCTGATCGCCAACAACCAGCGTCGCATCACGCTGCTGGAGCGCATGGCAGAAGACATTTACCGAGAATGGTTTGTGCGCCTGCGCTTCCCCGGCCATGAACAGGTCAAGATTGAAAAGGGGGTCCCGCACGGTTGGACCCCAAGCACTCTCGGCGCAATCGCCGACTTCACGATGGGCCAAAGCCCGAGTTCGGAATACTTCAACGAGACAGGCACTGGACTGCCCTTCCATCAGGGCGTGGGAAGCTATGGCCCACGCTATCCGCGTCATGAGACGTTTTGCTCGGTCTCCGGGCGGAAGGCCAAGCCGGGCGACATTCTTTTCAGCGTCCGTGCTCCGGTAGGAAGACTCAACATCGCAGACCAGGAACTGATCATCGGTCGCGGCTTGGCGGCGATTCGCCACAAACACGGGTTCAATGGCTACCTGCTCTATCTCCTTAAAGTGGCATTCGCCTCGGAAGACATCATTGGCAACGGCTCAATCTTCAATTCCGTCGGCAAAGACGAACTGGCTCGGCTCGGTGTTTTCGCACCCAATCCTGCACTTGTGGCTAAGTTTGACGCGCTTGTTCAGCCTATCGATAAGCAGATTGCCGGGCTTTACCAAGCAATCGCCAGCCTCAATGCCACCCGCGACGCCCTCCTCCCCCGCCTGATCTCCGGCAAGCTGTCCGTGGATGATCTGGACATAAAAACAGTGCCGAAATAGCCACGCTCCTACAATGCCATTGTCGGTTGTTACTCAATAAAACTTAACCTATGGGTTAATATCCTGAAAATCCTTTCAATTCAGCGAGCGAAATTTGATGTTGGAGCCATCGTCCGTGAAAAGGGCGACGGCTCCCTTTCATGCTCCTTAATTGACGATTTCAACGATATAGAGGCCACTTATGAAGCATCCAGAAACCGTTTGTTGGAGTATTTCAAGCAAGTGGCGGGTGCTGGTCCACAAGCTCTAAACACCGCGCAGTGCCACCAAGTTGACCCAAGCAACAAGATCTATGAATTTATTGCCGGGAAATTGCGCGTGCTGTTTTTTCAAAGCTCGACTGGCAACGTGGTTGTCTGTACGCATATGTTCTTGAAGAAAACACAGAAAACCCCATCTAAAGAGCTAACGAAAGCCGTGAAGGCGAGAAAAGATTACGAGCAAGCCGAGAAGGCTGGGCTTGTTGAATGGAGAGAAGAAATATGAGTAATAAAAGTTTTAAGGCCTTGTATGCCAAAGTCGAGCCTACCGCTGAATACCAAGCCGAAAAACTTGCAGTAGGTTTCCTCGCGGAGCTCAATGCTTTTATGCGCGCCAACGGTGTATCCAATGCCGAGTTGGCCCGGCGTGCAAACGTATCCCCCGCGTACATCACAAAGCTGTTCCGCGGCCCTTCCAACCTGTCGATTGAAACGCTGACCAAGTTGTCAGATGCTCTGGGTTGTAAGGTGCACATGCATTTGGCAAGTCATGGTGCGGACGTTCGGTGGTTTGACCTGATCAAATCCTCCCGCTCAACGCAGCATGAAATTAACCCTGACGTGGCACAGTTCGTCAAAGTCATGGGCCAGATGCCAAGCAACCAGGAGGAATATCTCAATGATGAGAAGTTCGCCCTTGCGGCTTAAAGAGCTTGTCTTTCCTCAAATTTCTGTAAAGGCACTTGTACCCAAAGCCCCGGATCAAGGTACGCGCGATCTTCCCGTTGAGGCATTGGATATAAGTTTTGTCTATGACCTCGACGCAGACGGCGGAAAAGTCGGCGCGGGCATCAAAGTAGCAACTACCAACGTATCGCACGACGCAGCAGACGAGTCGTTCCTTTACCGCATTCAAGTAGAGGCGTTTGCGAACTTTGATGTTATTGGCCCCGAGCATCAAGATGCGCTTGCGGTTTATTTGCGCAAAGTAGCCGCCGCCAGTGCGTTGATCGGCGCAGTGAGAGAGCAGATTGCAACGACCACAGCACGAGGACCGTGGGGAATAGTCATGCTCCCGATTATCAGCATGGACAAGGTTATCGGCATGCCCCCAAAACGGGCAACGTCAGAGAGTGGCGACCCTGCGTTAGGCCCTCCGGCAAAGAAAGCCGTCAAACGAAAGCAAATAGCCGTGTAAGGCTCCGACTGGCGGACTTTCAGCTAAAAAATGGAGGCAAGTGGCATGGGAGCAGCGGACAAAATAGGCAAGAGCTCACCCAGAAGCACTGGCAAATCACTTCACGCATCGTCACCCAAACCTGCAACTGTTTTGGCCATGCTGGAGGCCCGCTCCATTCACCTGCGCTGGGCTAAGCCTGCCGAACAGGATTTCAAGAAGCCCGGTGACACCGAAATCAGAGCAAAAAAGTAAAAAGTTGGCCTGACCACTCCACTTTTGTCATGCCCAACTTCATTTCTGAAGATGATATCGAACAGGCACTGTTACAGCGGCTGCAGCATGTGTGCGGGTTTGATGTATTGAATTGCCACACGACGGACCCCGGCGATATCAACGACGGCTCGGGCCGCAAAGATAAACGTGAAGTTCTCTTGCCGCAACGGCTGAAAGCTGCGGCCATGCGGCTCAACCCGCAGATACCTGAAGCAACTGTTGATGAAGCGTTGGCCCGGCTCGCTGACCGCAGGCAGGCCATGAGCCTGGTGGCCGCCAACCGCGAAGTGGACGGCTTGCTGCGAGACGGCATACCGGTGACCTATGAAGATGCCCAGGGCCGTCGCCAGCAGGAGCAATTGAAGCTGATTGACTTCAACACGGCGAACGTCACAAGCAATGAATTCCTGGCGGTGTCGCAGTTGTGGGTCAAATGCACCGGCACCACGGCGCTGGCCGACTACCGGCGACCGGATGTGCTGATTTACGTCAACGGCATCCCGCTGGTGTTTGTGGAGCTGAAAAACTCCAATATCAAACTCAGGTCGGCCTACAGCGACAACCTGACGAACTACAAACACGACATTCCGCAGCTCTTCATCACCAATGCGTTTTGCGTGTTGAGCAATGCGGTTGAAACCCGGCTGGGCAGCCTGACAGGGCAATGGGAGCACTTTTTCGGCTGGCTACGCATCAACGACGAGAAGGAAAAAGTCGACCGTGTGCAGATTGCCGAAACGGGTACCAGCCTTGAACGACTAATCGAAGGCCTGTTTCCCAAGGAGCGGCTGCTGGACTACGTTGAGAATTTCGTTTTATTCCACCGCGAAACCAACAAGATATTGGCTCAGAACCACCAGTTCATTGGCGTGAACCATGCGCTGGCGCAGTTTGAGGGGCGCAATGCGCAAGCCAAAGGTCAACGCGGCAAGCTGGGGGTGTTCTGGCACACGCAGGGCTCGGGCAAGAGCTTTTCGATGGTGTTTTATGTGCGAAAAATTTTCCGCAAACTGACGGGCAACTTCAGCTTTGTGGTGGTGACGGACCGCGACGACCTGGACGGGCAGATCTATCGCAACTTTTTGAACACCGGCACGGTGAAGGCGCAGGATGCAGCCCAACCCAAAAACAGCGAAGAATTGCGTAAATTTCTGGGCCAGAACAAGCGGCTGGTATTTACGTTGATCCAGAAATTCCGCTTTGACAAAGGCGCGAAGTACCCGGTGCTGTCAGACCGCGATGACATTGTGGTGATCGTCGATGAGGCGCACCGCACGCAATACAAAACCTTGGCTGAAAACATGCGTGCCGGGCTGCCGAATGCCAGTTACCTGGCCTTCACCGGAACTCCCTTGCTGGGCCGCGAGCGCAAAACCAACGAATGGTTTGGCGACTATGTCTCTGAATACACCTTCCAGCAGTCGATGGAAGACGGCGCCACAGTTCCGCTGTTCTATCAGAAGCGCGTGCCCGAAATGCTGATCCAGAACGAGGACCTGAGCGAAGAGTTCTACCAGATCATCGAAGAGGAAAACATCGATGAGGCGCAGCAGGAAAAGCTGGAAAAGCGCTTTGCCACCGAGATGCAGGTCATCACGCGCGACGACCGGCTGGAGACGATCGCCAAAGACATCGCGTACCACTTTCCCCGCCGGGGCTATCTTGGCAAAGGCATGGTGGTGACGGTTGACAAGTTCACCGCGGTGAAGATGTTCGACAAGGTGCAGCGCCTGTGGAAGGAAGACATCAAAGCGCTGCTGGGCCGCATTGCCCAGACCCCGAACGACGTGGAAAAGCAGCGACTGAAGAAGACTGTCGAATGGATGCGCAAGGTGGAAATGGCGGTGGTAATCAGCGAAGAGGCCGGTGAAAACGAAAAATTCGCTGCGCGCGGGTTGAACATTGCACCCCACCGCGAGCGCATGAACCGACTCGATGCGCACATGGCCGATATTGAAGGCAACTTCAAGGACGAAGCCAACCCGTTGCAGCTGGTGTTTGTGTGCGCCATGTGGTTGACCGGGTTTGATGCCCCCAGCTTGTCCACGCTGTATCTGGACAAGCCCATGAAGGACCACACCCTGATGCAGACGATTGCCCGCGCCAACCGGGTAACGCCATGGAAGATCAACGGGGTGGAGAAAACCAACGGTGAAATCGTTGACTACTACAACGTGTTTCGCAACATGAAAAAGGCGCTGAAGGACTACGCGCAGGGCGAAGAAGGCCTGGACGAGCCACCGGTGCGCGACAAGGAAGTGCTGTTTACGCTGCTCGATGATGCGATTGAACAGGCGTTGGCGTACTGCGAGGCGAGCGACATTGGCTTGCGTGCTGTCTTGGCGCGCCAGGATGTGTTCACGAAGCTGGGTGCCTTCAACCAGTTTGCCAATACCTTGCTGGCCAGCGATGAGTTGCGCCGCACCTTCTACGTTTACGAGAACACGGTGTCCAGCCTATACGAGGCCTGCAAACCAGAAGTACTGGCGCGCGGAGCCGGGCGAACGGTTGCGGCGATGGCTTACCTGCGCGGCGTTACTGAGGCTCTGGTGGAGCAGCAGGACATTGACAAGGTAGCGCAGCGCGTCAGCGAGTTGCTGGACGAGAGCGTGGTGGTCAACAACGCCGAAGGCTTCAAGGCCAAGGAGTTTGAAGCCCAATACGAGATCATCAAGCGCGGGCGAACCTGGGACCTGAGCAAAATCGACTTTGAAAAACTGCGCCATGACTTTGGGCAGGCGATTTACAAAAATATCGAAATTGCCGACTTGCGCGGCTTTATCTCCCGCAAGCTCGAGTTGATGCTGGCCCAGAACAGTACGCGTGGACAGTTCGCCCAACGCTTTCAACAAATTATTGAGAACTACAACGCCGGCGGCTCGTCAACGGAACAGTACTTTGAACAGTTGGTGCAGTTCAGTCAGGATATGCGTACCGAGGATGAGAGGCACATCCGGGAAGGTCTGACAGAAGATGAACTGGAAATTTACGACCTGCTTAAGAAAGAAGTGATGACGAAGGCCGAGACGCAGAAAGTCAAGCTGGCAGCCAAAGCTCTTTTGCACAGACTGCAAGACGAATCTCCAAGGGTGCTGGTACAGGACTGGTACAAAACAGATCAAACCCGACGCATCGTGCGGACGGCTGTTGCCGAAGTGCTGGACAGGGAGCTGCCTGTTGAAAGCTATGACCGGGCCTTGTTTCAGACCAAGTGCGACAACGTGTTTCATCTTGTTCTGGACCATGCCGCCCAAGGGCGCAAGTGGGCGGCATGACCGCCTGCCCCAAGCTGGAAGCGGGTGACGCCCGTATCATCCAACCATGACACAAACCCTGTTTCGCGAGGACGCTTACCGCACCGAATGCACCGCCACGGTCACGGCCCTCAGTGAGCAGGGCCTGGTGCTGGACCGCACGGTGTTTTACCCGCTGGGCGGCGGCCAGGCTGGTGATGCCGGCGTGCTGCTGCTGGCCGACGGGCGTGAACTCGCCATCACAGACACCCGCAAGGGCAAAAACGACGAAGGCCAATTCACCGAGGCGATCTGCCACCTGCCCGCCCTGCCGGATCCGGCCGCATCGGTGCTGGACCACCTCCTGAATGCCGGTCTGAAAATCGGTGATGTCGTGACCGCCCGCGTCGACTGGGCGCGCCGGCACCGGCTCATGCGGTTTCACACCACGACGCATCTGCTCTGCCACCTGGTGCCGCAGCTGGTCAACGGCTGCTCGATCACGCCCGACTATGCGCGACTGGACTTCAGCATGACCGACCCGCTGGACAAGGATGCCCTGACGGCCGGCATCGCGCGCCTGGTCGCGGCGGCGCATCCACTGGCGGTTGGCAGCATCAGCGACGCTGAACTGGACGCCAATCCGGCGCTGGTCAAAAGCATGAGTGTGCAGCCGCCGCGCGGCAGCGGCCAGGTACGCACCATACGCATTGGCGGTCCCGGGCCCGACCAGATGATCGATTTGCAGCCTTGCGGCGGCACCCATGTGGCCAATACGTCCGAAATCGGCGCCGTGGTGGTCACCAAAATCGAAAAGAAAAGCGCAACCACACGCCGTGTGGTGCTGGGTTTTGCCGCCTGAGCCAGCCATGCGACCGCGCAACGCCACCGGCCACACGTTTTTTGCCTGGGACGGCGACGTGCTGGTTCTCAACATTCTGGGTAAACCAGCGGCCCGGCGCGATGGGATCGGCAAACCGAAAGGCACGCAGCTCAAGGTCAGCGTCACCGCCGCACCGCAGGCCGGCAAGGCCACCGACCACATGCTGCGTTTTCTGGCGCCGCTGTTCGGTGTGACCGTGGCCGACATCGAGGTGGTGTTCGGCCAGGAAAACATCAACAAGCAGCTGCGCATCAAGGCACCGACCCGGCTGCCCGCCGTGTTTGGTCCGGTCGCGCCGCCTCACCCATAAGCCCAACGCCGGCCCGGCACCGCAGGAACTAAAGGCACTAGCCCCGCTCACACCATGACCATGTTCTTCCAACGCTTTTTTGCAGCTATCACTTTGATAGCTGCTTGTACCCTGCCGACGGGGGTCACGGCTCAATTCAGCCTCACAAACCAGGCGCAGGCCAGTGCCACCATGGTGACCGACCAGGTGCGTGCCGAACTGCTGGCCTGGGCGCCCGATGGCGTGCACACCGGCAAACCGCTGTGGGTCGGCCTGCAGCTCGCGCACATCCCCGAATGGCACACCTACTGGAAAAACTCCGGCGACTCGGGTCTGCCGACGCAGCTTGAGTGGACGCTGCCTGCGGGGATCACTGCTGGCGACATCGCCTGGCCCACACCCAAAAAGATACCGATAGGCAACCTCGCCAACTACGGCGACGAAGGCACAGTGCTGCTGCCCGTGCCGCTCACCGTGGCCCCCGGCTTTGATGCCAGCCAGCTCGAGATCAAGCTCAAGGCCTCCTGGCTGGTCTGCAAAAAAGAATGTATTCCGCAGGAAGGCGATTTTGTGCTGCGCATCCCGGCCCGCAGTTCGACCGGCCTGAGCAGTACTACCTTTGCCGCGGCTTTTGCCGCCAGCCCCAAACCGCTGGATGGTGCGGGCAGCCGCATCGATGTCGAGGCCCAGGCGATCAAGGTGTCGCTGGCCGGACTGCCGGCCAGCCTGCAGGGCAAGCCCCTGGAGTTTTACCCCGAAACCGGCAGCGTGATCGAACCAGCCGCCGCCTGGC
The DNA here is from genome assembly GCA_030692685.1 of Acidovorax sp. GTDB lineage: Bacteria > Pseudomonadota > Gammaproteobacteria > Burkholderiales > Burkholderiaceae_C > Acidovorax. The sequence continues at coordinate 8,135 of JAUXZO010000134.1, forward strand.
AACAGGCCTGGCAGGGCGCAGTCTGGACGGCGCAGGTCCCGCTGTCCGGCCAGCGCAGCGAAAGCCCGGCGCGGATGGCGGTCGTTGTGGCCTCGGGGGACGCCGCCTGGCGCATCGACACGCCGGTGCAGGGCGCCTGGCCGACCGTGGCTGCCCCGGCCACCCTGTCGCCGGCACTGGAGGCGGCGCTCAAGGCCAATGCCGCCCTGGGCGCCGCGCCCACGGGTGCCAGCGTCCAGCCGATCGGGCTGCTGGCGGCCCTGCTTGGCGCGCTGCTGGGCGGGATGATCCTGAACCTGATGCCCTGCGTATTTCCGGTGCTGGCCATCAAGGTCGTCGGGTTCGCGCAGGAAAAAAGTCAGGCCGCACGGCTGGCTGGCGGGCTGGCCTACACCGCCGGCGTGCTGCTGTCCTTCATCGCACTGGGTGCCGTGCTGCTGGGACTGCGCGCCGCCGGTGAGCAACTGGGCTGGGGCTTCCAGTTGCAAAGCCCGGCGGTGGTGGCGGCGCTGGCCGCCCTGTTCACGCTGATCGGCCTGAACCTGGCTGGCCTGTTCGAATTCGGCAGCGTGCTGCCCAGCCGCGTCGCCAGCCTGCAGGCCGGCAACCCGACCGCCAATTCCTTTCTCACCGGCGTGCTGGCGACGGCGATCGCCTCGCCCTGCACCGCACCTTTCATGGGGGCTTCGCTGGGTTTTGCACTGGGCCTGCCGGCCTGGCAGGCGCTGGCGGTGTTTGCCGCCATTGGCATGGGCATGGCCTTTCCCTACCTGGCGGCCAGCGCCGTGCCCGCCGTCGCGCGCGCCTTGCCGCGCCCCGGCCCGTGGATGGGCACCTTCCGCCGGCTGATGGCGTTCCCGATGTTCGCCACCGTGGCGTGGCTGGTCTGGGTGCTGGGCCAGCAAAGCGGCATCGACGGCGCCGGCGCCCTGCTGGCCTTGCTGGTGCTGATGGCGCTGGTGTTGTGGTCCCT
>JAUXZO010000135.1 GCA_030692685.1 Acidovorax sp.
CCCCCCCCCAACCCCTTATGGTTTTATATTGGGCCGGAGAAGGCGGAGCCTTTGGCTCCGCCTTCTCCGGCCCACTTAAGCGGGTTGGGAGGGGGGTGTGGGGGGAGGGCAGGGACTTCAAGTCCCTGGCCCTCCCCCCAATTCACCCTTACCAACCTCGAAAGGAAAGCCATGCGGGACTGCGTTTTTTGTCGCATCGCGGCCGGGCGGTCGCCGGCGGTTAAAGTTTGCGAGACCCCCGGGGTGCTGGCCTTTTTAGATATCGCTCCGGTGAACTATGGCCACACCTTGGTCATTCCCAAGGTCCACTACCAGAATTTGCTGGATTTGCCGGACGAAGTCTGGATGGAAATGGGCCAGGTGGCCAGGCGGGTGGCCCAGGCCCTGAAAGAGGTCTTTTATGCCCAGGGAATCAATCTGGGCATGAATAACTTCGAAGCCGCCGGGCAGGTGGTGTTTCATGCCCATCTGCATGTCATCCCCCGGTATTTTAGCGATGGGCTAAGATTATTCCCCCAAGAGGAGTACAAAACCGGGGATATGGAGAAGGTGGGCCGGCAGCTCCGCCAGGCGTTGGCTTAGAGCAAAATAAGACCGCTGAAAAATTAGGCAAAAAATGGGAGTCTGGTTATTTAGAATTGGTCAGGGTCTTTTTATTCCCTCCCCCTTGATGGGGGAGGTTTAGGGTGGGGGTGAAGATTCTTGTCATCTCCTCAGGTTATGGTCTTCGCCCCCTCCCCCCATCCCCCCTCCCACCAGGGGAGGGGGTAAATAAGTAAGCCCTTTCTGGAGAAATGGGCCTTTCGCAGAGGTCTTAACTTTCCTGTCTTGAGTAAAGGCGCGGGGACCTTGAACCCTGGATTTCTCACCCGATTACTTACAAAGTAACGCCTCGGAGGCCAGGCATTCCTGTAAGTATTGGGTGGCCTGGGGAGCGAGGGGCACCGGCCGGCCGTCCCAGGAGGAGACGGGCATCAGGCCCATCAGGGAGTTGGCCAGCCACATGGCTTCCGCTTCCTGCATCTGGGTGGCCGGAATGGGAACCGGTTCTAAAGTGAGGCCCCGACGGGCCAGACCCCGGGCCAATACCTGGATGGTCACTCCGGCCAAAGCGCTGGGGGCTGCGCAAGTATAGTAGCGACCGGCCCTGGCATAAATAAGGCTGGTGGCCGCGCCCTCCGAGACCAGGCCGTCGGCCTCCAGGATAATGGCTTCCCGGGCCCCCTGATCCAGGGCATACTGGCGGGCGGCCAGGTAGAAGAGGTAATTGAGGCTTTTGTGACGCCCCACAAAGGTGGTGCGCCGCTCCGGAAAAGTCACCACCGGCCAGCCGCCGCCGTACTCCGCCGGACTGGGGGGATCATAACGCCTGGCCCAAATGATTAGGGTGGGATTGGCCCCGGCCGGCAGTCCCAACCCCACGGCCAGCCCCCGGCTGAGCAAAATCTTCACCGCGGCCAAGCCCTGGTCCAGGCCGTTGGCCCTCAGCAACTGCTGGAGACGCTCTTCCCAAGGGGTGTCTTTGGGGAAGGGCACGCGAAAGGCCTGGGCCGAAGCCCTGAGGCGCTCCAGGTGTTCTCTTAAAAAATGAGGCCGCCCGGCCTCGGCCCGCAGGGTCTCAAAAAAGCCGTCTCCATAAAGAAAACCCCGGTCCTCCACCGACACCCGGGCCTCCCCCAACGGCACCAACTCATCATTGAGCCAGACGAATTCCGAATTTTCCATGGATACCCGTTTTGTTGTCTGGGGGGAGGGCAGGGACTTCAAGTCCCTGGCCCTCCCCCTAATTTACTCTGCTCTCCCTCTATCAACCTAAACAAAGTACGGCCTTTGTGGAGGGTTTCGTC
>JAUXZO010000136.1 GCA_030692685.1 Acidovorax sp.
GCGGCGCGTGGCGCCAGCGCCCACACGCCCAGCCCCGCCGCCATGGCGGCCAGCGCAGCGCGGCGGTGGATGGGATCAGTCCCCATCGGCGTCCGAGAACCCTATGCTCACCTGCAGCGCAGGCGCTATTTCGGATTCGGCCAGGAATTTCAGCGCGGCCAGGTCCTTGGCGGTTTGCTGGATGGCTGCCTTGTTCTGCAGGCCGGATTTTTGCACCTGCGCCATCGACGCGCCCACTTTGCCGGTGGCCTGGTGCAGCTTGTCGGCCAGCGGGTTCAGACCCTTGCCGCGCAGGTACATCTCCAGCGGCACCAGCGCCTCGCCGGGTGCGGGCAGGGCGGCGCGGGCAGGCAAAGCGGTCACGCTGCGCAGGCCTTCCCAGGTGGCGGCCCAGGCACTCAGTGTGCTGCCGCTGGCGGTGCGGGGGTAGTCCGGTATGCGGGTTCCAGAACCCGATCCAGCTGCTCGCAGCGGCTTCTCCATCTGCGCCCAGCGCAGGCGTTCGATGCCGCCCACCCACTGGTTCACAAACTCACTGATGGCCTGGGTGGATTGCTCTTGTTCGCCTTCGGCGCCCCAGTCGGTGCCTGCGGCGGTGGCGAAAGCGGCTTGCAGCGCGGCGGACTCGCGCGCCACATCCTGCGCCACCTCGTGCGCGTAGCTGCAGGCGGGGCTGTTGGGCGATACGGGGCGCGCCCACAGCAGCCATTCCAACGCGGGCAGGCCCTTGGCGGGGGTGCCAATGCGCTCAAACGCCTTGGCGCCTTGGGGTTTGGTGACGATGGCTTTTTCGATCAGCGCAGGGCGCGTGGGCGTGAAGTCGATGGCGCGCTGGCTGCGGCGGGCGATGACGGGGCCGACTGACACGGCCGCCAGTTGCTCCCACGCGCGTGCTGTGGTCTGCCAGGCGGCGCGGGCTGAGGCCAAAGCTGCCTTGTTGTCGCTGACCGGCGCCTGACACAGCGCGGCTACGGCAGGCCCCAGGGCGCGTGCGGCGCGGTCAAAGTCTTGCGCGCGGGGCAGGGCCCAGTGGCCGTAGATACCCTGCAGCGCGTGCACCGTGTCGTAGAACGGCACGGCCTCGCGCTGCCAAGCGGGCGCTGCCACGGAGGGCTGCGCCTGCTGTGCCACTGCCATGCTGGGCGGCAGTGCGCTGGTCGCCAGAACCGCCATGGCGATCATCAGCATGGGGGTGGCCAGGCGTGTAGATCCGCGTGTGTGGGTTGGAAGGAGGGCGGGGATGGTGGTCATAGCGACTCCACAAATTTCACCAGCGCATCTCGGTCGGCCTTCTTCATCTGGAGCACCTGATCTTTCGATGCTTCGGCCTCGCCGCCGTGCCACAGTATGGCTTCGAGCACACCGCGCGCGCGGCCGTCGTGCAGCAGGCGGGTGTGGCCGTTCACGTCCTTGATGAGGCCGGTGCCCCATAGCGGCGGGGTCTTCCACTGGCGACCGCTGGCGCCAAAGTCGGGGCGGTGGTCGGCCAGGCGTTCGCCCATGTCGTGCAGCAGCAGGTCGGTGTAGGGCCAGATGCGCTGGCCGTTCAGCGCCTTGCTCGACAGTGTGGGAAACGGACCTTCCTTGGTCACGTAGCTGGGCCGGTGACAGGTGGCGCACTGTGCTTGCGCAAACAGGGCCTGACCGCGCAGGACCTGCGTGTCGTTCATGTGGCGGCGGGCGGGGGGCGCCAGCGTGGCTTGGTAGAAGATCACGTCGGCCAGCGTCTTGTCGTCGATCTCCACACCCGGCTGGCCTTGCACGCTGGCGCCCTCCTTGCCACTTTGGCCGCTGGGTGCTGCCAGACAGTCTTTTTGCGCGGGGGTGCAGGTTTCATTCGAAAAGTGGCGCGACGTGATGCCCATGTCACCCTGAAACGCGCCACCTGTCTGGTGCGCGATGGTGGCGACGTTGGCCTTCCAGCCAAAGCGGCCGGTCATCATGCGGTCCGAGGGGGCGTCCCACACGGTGTTGGGCACGCCTTTGATGGGGCCGGGGGCAGCGGCCTGATCTGCGGCATTGGCCAGGATGTCGGCCTCGGCAATGGCTTCGAGCAGGCCCACGCCAATGATCTGCGGCGCAATACGCGGGCTCACCATCACGTCGGGGTGCATGGGGCCGTAGCCCAGGTCGGCAAAGCCGTAGGCGGGCTTTTGCAGCGTGTACGGCGTGCCGTCGGCAAACTTGCCTTTGATCGTTTCATAGCGCAGCGTGACCTGGCCTTCGGGCTTGACGCCCTGAATGGCGGCGTTGTTGAACTGGTCGCCATACACAGAGTCGGGCTTGGGGCCGCCGTGCGCGTCTTTGCCGGGGATGGACAGGCGGATCAGCAGCGCCACTGTGGGGTCTTTGGTATCGCCCAGTCGGTTGAAAATTTCCGGGGGCTCGCCCCGGCCGTCCTGCACATGGCAGCCACCACAAGACCGGGCAATGAAGTGCGGCCCCAGGCCGTCGCGCGCTGTGGTCGATGCAGGCGCCTCGACCCAGTTGCGTTTGAAAAACGAATTGCCGATGACAAAACGCGTGCGCTCGGGGTCTTCCAGATTGGCAGCCGGGAACGAGAATGCATTGCGGCCCGTGGCGTGCACGGTGGTGTCGCCACCGGTTTTTTCACCCAGCGGGTCGGGCTGGGGCGCGGCCGTCAGCGATTGAATGCCCAGACCACAGAAGCTGGTGAGTGCAACAACGCCGATGCTGGCTGCCACCAGGCGCAGGGCGCGATGGCGGCGTTTGGCGTGCGAAAACTGCATGTTCAGGGCTGGACCAGCGTGAGTTTGGTGATGCCGATGGCGTTGGCGGCGGCGACCAAGTCCTTGCTCTGCTGCGTGAGGCTGTCGATGGTCTTTTGAATGCGCTGGCGGCCCGGGGCGTCCTTGCCACCAATGATTTCGCGGTCGAACGGCGCCTGGATGCCTTCGGCGGCGGCCACCGATGCTGCGATCTGCTGGCTGGTTTTTTCAGCCAGCGCAGCGTCCCTTGTTGCCACCAGGTCGCGCAGCGAGGGGCCCATCACCACCGTGCCGTTGGCCTGTTTGTACTGGCCCAGCCACACGTTCTGGATGCCTTGGGCGTTGGTTGCCGCATCACGGTGGGTGTTGTCCGAAAAGCACGAATGCTCGTCTTCCTGGTCCTGGCTGTTGACTGCCACTTCCAGCCGCTCGCCCGCCAGTTCGCCGCGGGAGAGCGAGCCCAGGCCCACCAGCATCTTGCGCACCGATTCTTGTCCGCCCTTGGCAAAGCGGGCGCGGTAGTTGTTTTTGGTGTCGGGTGCCCAGGCCTTCACCAGCATGGAGAGGTCGTCGACGAGCAGGTCGGTGACCACGTTCAGGTATTGGCGGCGGCGGTCGGCATTGGGCGCTTTGCCATCCACGAAATCTTCAAAATTGCGATTGCCGGGGCCCGTGTCCGACAGGTCCTGGCCCCATAAAAAGAACTCAATCGCGTGCCAGCCGGTGGCGATGTTTTCTTCGCCCCCACGCTCGTTTTGTGCACTCAGGTTCTTCTTGTTGATGGCGAACTTGCGGTTGTTGACGAGGCCTGCATTGGGTTTGCCTTCGACGCTGTCCACAAACGATTCATCCATGGGCCAGGCGTTGATGCGGCCTTCGGGGCCGTTGTCGTTGTCGATAGGCCCGCCGTAAAAGCGGAAGGCTTCGGTCTGGCCGTAAAACTCGCGTGCGGCCAGCCAGGTTTTGCGGGCCTGCGCCAGTGTTTCTGCCGAAGGTTGGGCGGTAAACGCCTGGATGGCCGTACGCATGGTCTGGGCGCTGGTCAGTGTGTCGGCGTAGTTGGTGTGCACCAAGTGGGCGTAGTGGGCTGCCACGGCATTGCTGCTCACTGCCTGGACTTGTGTTGCCGGGGCTGCGGCACCGCTGGTTTGCGCAGTGATGTGCGTGCTGAAAAAACAGACGGACAAAGCAGCCACCAAGAGGGACGTCTTCAGGGAGGGGAAAGTCATGCAGTGGTCTCCTGGGATTGGCGCATGCAGTGGCACTAAGGCGTGTGCATGAGTAGCCGGAGGCCAGTCATGGCACTGCGATGGAATGCAATGGATGGGGAGGAGGCCGCACTGGCTCTGACGGAGCCCGCACATCGAAAGGCGCGGGGGGCATGGCTGGGTGGGCAAAAGTGAATCGCGATTATACAAATAGTAGTGATTCGTATTTAAATGACTCTGGAAAGTCGCAGGTTTTCGGCGTGTCATTCAATCGACATGAAAGCTTCACGGTCATGTCACGGACGGTTTCTACGCTCCAGTGGTTTTGCAACCCACAACCCAAGGAACCCCGATGAACCACCGCGTGGATGCGCCCGAGCAGGCGATTGACTTCAACAACGAAAACTCCAACACCTCTGCCAACCCCACGTTTGACGCGGTGCTGGGTGCGCGCCTGTCGCGCCGTGGCCTGCTGCGCGGTAGCGTGGGTTCGGTGGGCACGGCTGTGCTGGCCGGTTTTGGGGTGACCGCCTGCGGTGGCAGTGACGACCCTGTGGTGGTGGAGCCGCCAGCAGCGCCCAAGCTGCTGGGCTTTGGCGCCGTACCCAAGAGCCTGGCCGACGTGGTGGCTGTGCCTGCGGGCTATACCGCCAGCGTGTTGTTTGCGCTGGGCGATCCCATCGCTTCGGGTGTGGCTGCCTACAAAAACGACGGCACCGATGGCGATTACGACAAGCGCGCGGGTGACCACCATGACGGCATGGAATGGTTTGGCCTGGGCGCCGACGGCAAACGCAACGACAACGCCACCGAGCGCGGTCTGCTGGCCATCAACCACGAAGCCACCACGGACGAAAAACTGTCGTCCTTCTTCCTGCACGCAGATGGCGGCACCTCGACGCTGCCTCGCCCAGCCGCTGAAGTGGACAAGGAAACCGCCATTCACGGTATCGCCGTGGTCGAAGTGGCCAAGTCCACCGGCAAGTGGTCGTATGTGCCCGGCTCTGCGCAAAACTTCCGCCTGACGGCCCTGAGCGCCATCGAAATTGCAGGCCCCGCCCGCGGCAACGCGCAGCTCATCACCAAGTATTCGCCCACCGGCACCACGACCCGCGGTACGCTGAACAACTGCGGCACGGGCAAGACACCGTGGGGCACGTTTCTGACCGGCGAAGAAAACTGGTTTGGCTACTTCACACGCGGCGCAGCCGACGACGCTGCCCGTGGCAACGACAAGAGCGTGACCTCGCTCAAGCGCTATGGCCGCAACCAGGGCGCTGCATCTCGCCACGGCTGGGAAACCGGCGGTGCAGATGACAAGTACCAGCGCTGGAACAACAGCAAGACGGGTGCGTCGGCCAACGGCAGCGACGACTACCGCAATGAAATGAACGGCATGGGCTACATCGTAGAGATCGACGCGTACGACAAGACCCGCACCGCCAAGAAGCGCACGGGCCTGGGCCGCTTCGCGCACGAAAGCGCCGCGTTTGGCAAGGTCGAGGCAGGCAAACCGCTGTCCATCTACATGGGCGACGATTCGCGTGGCGAGTACATCTACAAGTTCGTGTCCACCGCAACGTGGAACCCCGCCGACGCCAACGCCAATGACCGCCTGGCCATCGGCGACAAGTACATGGACAGCGGCAAGCTGTACGCTGCCAAGTTCAACGCCGACGGCACGGGCACGTGGGTGGAACTGGCGTTGTCCAACACAGCGATTTCGGGCTACGCCGCCTACAAATTTGCCGATGCGGCCGACATCGCCATCAACACCCGCATTGCTGCAGATGCTGTGGGCGCCACCAAGATGGACCGCCCCGAGTGGAATGCGGTCAACCCTGCCAACGGCGAGATCTACTTCACGCTGACCAACAACAGCAACCGCAGCGTGAACCCCACGGGCAGCCAGTACCTGCCTGACGCAGCCAACCCGCGTGCTTACACCGACATGAAGGGCACGTCCGCGCAGAACGGCAACCCCAACGGTCACCTGGTGCGCATGAAAGAAGGCGCTGCGGTCTTGGCCTTTACCTGGGACGTGTACCTGTTCGGCGCTGAAGCGGGTGCCGACAAGGCGATGGTCAACATCTCGTCGCTGACGGCTGACCAAGACTTCTCCAGCCCCGACGGCCTGGTGTTCAGCAAGGCCACCGGCATCTGCTGGATTCAGACGGACGATGGCGCCTACACCGATGTGACCAACTGCATGATGCTGGCCGCCGTGCCCGGCAGCGTCGGCGACGGCGCCAAGAAGACGCTGAGCTACACCAAGGCCGACGGCAGCAAGATGGATATCGTCACCCCCGTGGGCAAGGCCGCTACAGACAGCACCCTCAAGCGCTTCCTGGTCGGCCCCAAGGGCAGCGAAATCACCGGCCTGGCTGAAACGCCGGACGGCAAGGCGATCTTCGTCAACATCCAGCACCCCGGCGAAGGCACAGCCATGGCCAACGTGAGCGATGCCACCAAGTACCAAAGCCAATGGCCAGCGAATGCCGGCTACGGCGCGGGCAAGCGTCCTCGCTCGGCCACCATCGTCATCACCAAGAACGACGGCGGCGTGATCGGCAGCTGATCTTGCATATTGAGTGAGTGGGTGAGTGATTGAGTGAATGATTGAGTGAGGAAGGGGGTTGAGACCCCCTTGCGCAAAAGCCGCCGGTGGCTCCCTCAAGGGAGCGCACCGGCGGCTTTTTTACTTTTTGATTCGGCCCTTCGACAGGCTCTGGGCGAACGGTTCAACCTACATAAGGCCGGATCAATAGGGCGTGCGGCACGCCTGTGGCGCCGATGGATCAGTCCCGCGAGCCGGGAGGGCCCGAGGTGTACGCGGGCGCCAGCGCACCGCCGCCATCCTTGGCGCCCTTGCGCCCGGCAATCTGCCAGGCGGTACGCTGGTTGACCAGCCCGGCCAGAAACTCCAGCTCATCGTCGGTGTGGTTGATGGCGCCTGCAGGCGTCAACATGCGGCCATTGCGCGGGGCCACCTCGCCCCAGAAAGCCTGGTGGTAAGACGCCTGGCTCACCACGGTGTCGCCGCCTGCGGCAAGGTCCACGGTGCCGTAGCAGTTGCAGAAATAGCTGCGGTTGTCCTGGTCGGCAAACACCTCGGCGTACACCCCGGTGCCACGGATGCCAGCAGTTGCCGTGGGCAGAATGATCTGTCGGTCACTCCCGCGCCCCCATACGCTGGCCACCGCGCCGCTCACAATGCGCAGCACCTTGACGGCGGCGGGCGTGTCGCCCTCCAGCGCCACGCGCGAGTTTTGGCGCACCATGAAGGCGCTGTCGCCCACCGCAAACACCAGGTTCGAGCCCGGGCCTGTCTCGATGCGGTCGCCGGGCGCAATGCTTTGTTCTTGGGTCAGCGCCGCCCCGTTGCGCCGCACGTCGCCGCGCAGCTCCACCACGTTGCTGCGGGCCTGCGCATGGGCTGCGGGCCAGCCGCCTGCTGCCACCCACATCCCGGCAGCCAGCACCAGGCTGCGCCGCTGGAACCAGGTCAGCTCGTCTTCAGTTCGGCCCTGGAGCTGGTGGATCCCTGGGTTCGGAAGCGGGGGGCGTGGTGGGTGTCGCGTCATGGTGGGGCGCCTCTGTGTCAGGGGTCGAAGGGGGCTCAAAGCAGTCGCGGAAGGTGAAGACCACTGAGGTGAAGAACATGGCAGCCATCATCATCGCGGTGCCCACCATGATGCCGCCCGCAGCCGAGCCCGCAAGGCCCGCCACCGCCAGCAGGGTCGAAACCACGGCCACCACCAGCCCGCCGATGAGGAACACGCCCAGCCAGCCCAGGCCATACACCGTAAAGGCGCCAAAGTTGCGCACGCAGGCCACGATGCTGAAGAACAGCGCCTTGACCGGTGGCACACCATGCCAGTGCACCAGCCCAGGCGCGTGCCAGAACAACAGCGACAGCGGCAAATACAGAATCATCGACAGCCACATGGCGCTTTGAAACGCGGGGTCTTCGGCCACTTCCTTGGTCAGCGGCGCGCCGCCCAGGTACACCTGCGCAAACTGACCGCCGTCGAGCAGGGCCGACAGACCCATCACACCCAAAAAGCCCACGGCATAGAGCGCGCCCAGCACCAGCATGTCGCGCAGCCGCTGGCGCCCCGTGCGAAACGCCACCAGCAGCAAAGCGGGCGTTGGAAACTGCCCTTGCGAGGCCTGCGCCGCCGCCACCATCATGGCCAGCGTGGCTGAGGGCAACAGGGCCAGCGCAATGGCCGGGCCGACCAATGGAACCATGGTGGCCAGCGACATGGCCGCCATGGTCATGAAGAACAGCGCCGCCAGGGCCAAGGGCTGCCGCCAGAACGCCCGGATACCAAGCTTGACCCAGGCCATGCCGGTGCGTGCGGGGACGATTTGGAGTTTCATGAATGCGTTGAAGAGAAAAGGGAGCCCGCACCCGTGGTGGGGTGCGGCAAGAGACTGCCGCTGGATGTCAGCGCGATGGCATCGAATTTACCCCAGTGCAGGATGCCGCAGGTGGGGCCATGGGTAAGTGGGGGCGGATGTGACCGCCGTTGGCCGCCTTTAGCCCTTGTTGGCCGCTGCCTGGCCCTTTGGCCATCGCGCATGCAGGGGCGGTGGGGGTTTATGCGTGAACCGGGTTGGCAATGCGCCCGCGCAGCACCCGCTCGAAGTGGGTGGGGTCATGCGGCGTGAGCATGGAGGCCTCGCGCGGCAGGTAAAAGTCCCACAGGCGCGAGATCCAGAACCGCAGGGCGCCCGCGCGCAGCATGGCGGGCAGCAGCTCGCGCTCGGCGGCGGTAAGGGGGCGCACGGCCTGGTAGGCGTTCAGCATGCGGGTGGCGCGCTCGACATCGTGGGCGCCCGTGGCCAAGTCAATGCACCAGTCGTTCAGGCACACGGCCAGGTCAAACAGCCAGGTGTCCACGCCCGCAAAATAAAAGTCGAAGAAGCCGGTGAGTTCTTCACCGTCAAACATCACGTTGTCGCGGAACAGGTCGGCATGCACCGGGCCGCGGGGCAGGGCGGTGTAGGCCGATCCGGCCGCCACGTGGTTCTGGTACGCCAGCTCCGACCGAAGCAGCGCGGCCTGTTCTTCGTCGATGTGGGGCAGCACCACGGGCACGGTCTGGTTCCACCAGGGCAGGCCCCGCAGGTTGGGCTGGTGCCGGTCAAAACCGCGCCCGGCCAGGTGCATGCGCGCCAGCATGGTGCCCACGGCGGCGCAGTGCACGCCTTGCGGGGCCAGTTGGCTTTTGCCACGCAGCTTGTTGACCACCGCAGCGGGTTTGCCGCACACCGCATGCAAGATGTCGCCGGTTTTGTCCGCACGCGGGTCGGGCACGGGCACGCCGCCGTGCGCCAGGTGCTTCATCAGGTACAGGTAAAACGGCAACTGCTCTGCGGTCAGGCGCTCGAACAGCGTCAGCACAAACTCGCCCTGGTCGCTGGTCAAAAAGTAGTTGGTGTTTTCAATACCGCCTTCGATGCCGCGCAGCTCCACCAGCTCACCGAGTTGCAAACGGCGCAGCAGATCGCGCGCCTCTGTGTTGGAGACTTCGGTAAATACGGCCATCGCTCAGAAGGGTCGAAAGTGGGTGGGGGAAAAGGCTGCAACAACCGGGCGTGCAGGGGCTGCGGTGCAGCGGTCAGGCGGGAGGACGGGGCAACCGACCTGGGCGCGTCAGAACTTCAGCACGTTCCAGACGCGGGGGGCGGTATTGGTTTCAGCGCCATTCTGGCTGCCAGCGCGGCTGCGTGCACCGTCGGGAGACTGCACTTCATAGCTGGGCATGTTGCCCGCCTTGGGTTGCACCGTAATCGTCTGCGTTTGGCCGCCTACGCGCAGCTCATCGACCCGGCTGCCCGCGTCTTCGACCTGGATGCGCTCGGTGCGCTGGTTGCCACGGCCCGATAGTTGCTCCGGATCTTGTAGCGCCTCGCGCTTTTCTGCCGTGCCCTGGGGGGCAATTTGGCTTGGAGTCTGGGCCAGGGCGGTGCTGGAGGCAATGCCCAGCAGCAAAAGGAGGTGAACAGCACGCATCGGGCGATTGTAGAGCGCCGCTTGCGCGCGGCGAGGCCGTGCACAATTGCCAGATGAGCAATAAAAAGACCTTGGTGCTGGTAGACGGCTCCAGCTACCTGTACCGCGCCTACCACGCCATGCCCGACCTGCGGGCTGTGCCGGGCGACATGACCAGCGCCGCCACAGGCGCCATTCGCGGCATGATCAACATGATGCAGGCGCTGCGCAAAGAGGTGCGCGCCGACTATGCCGTTTGCATTTTTGATGCGTCCGGCCCCACCTTCCGCGACGACATCTACCCCGAATACAAGGCCCAGCGCGCCCCCATGCCCGACGACCTGCGCGCGCAGATCGACCCCATCCACGAAGTCGTGCGCCTGATGGGCTGGCCTGTTCTGGCCATTGGCGGCGTAGAGGCCGACGACGTCATCGGCACCCTGGCCGTTATAGCGGCCAGGCAAGGCATCGAAGTGGTGGTGTCCAGCGGCGACAAAGACCTGAGCCAGCTGGTAGATGAGCACATCACCATCATCGACACCATGAACGGCAAGCGCCGCGACGTGGCCGGTGTGACCGCCGAATTTGGCGTGCCCCCCAGCCTGATGGTGGATTTCCAGACCCTGGTGGGCGACACCGTAGACAACGTGCCCGGCGTGCCCAAGGTGGGCCCCAAAACCGCCGCCAAGTGGCTGACCGAATACGGATCGCTTGACGCCTTGCTCGCACGCGCCAGCGAAATCAAGGGCGTGGCGGGCGAAAACCTGCGCAGCAGCATCGGCTGGCTGCCCACAGGCCGCCAGCTCGTCACCATCAAGACCGACTGCGACCTGGCCGAGCACGTGCTGGGCCTGCCCGCACTCGATGCCGTGGCCCTGGGCGAGCCGCAGGCCGACGGCCTGCGGGCGTTCTACGAAAAATATGGCTTCAAAGGCCTGGCCCGCACCGTGGGCGGTGGCGAAGCCCCCGCTGCTGCCGCAGCCCCCCCGGTGGCCATGCCCGGCCAAAGCGGCGATTTGTTTGCCGACCATTCGGCCAGCACCGTGGCCGAAGAAGCCCAGCACCGCCCCGTGGTGTACGACACCATCCTGAATTGGGCCGACTTTGACCAGTGGCTGGAGCGCCTTCACAAAGCGCCCCTGGCAGCCATTGACACCGAAACCGACTCGCTCGACGCAATGCGCGCGCAAATCGTGGGCCTGTCCTTCAGCGTGCAGCCCGGCGAGGCCGCCTACATCCCGCTGCGCCACGAAGGGCCCGACGCGCCCGCGCAGTTGCCGCTGGATGAAGTGCTGGCCCGCCTCAAGCCCTGGCTGGAAAACGCCAAGCACCCCAAGCTCGGTCAGCACATCAAATACGACCGCCATGTGTTGGCGAACCACGGCATTGAAGTGCAGGGCTACGCGCACGACACCATGCTGCAAAGCTACGTGCTCGAAGTGCATAAACCCCACAACCTGACCAGCCTGGCCGAGCGCCACACCGGCCGCAAAGGCATCACGTATGAAGACCTGTGCGGCAAGGGCGCGCACCAGATCCCGTTTGCCCAGGTGCCGGTAGACAAAGCCGCCGCCTACTCGTGCGAAGACTCTGACCAGACCCTGGACGTGCACAGCGCCCTGTGGCCCCTGCTGCAGGCCGATGACAAACTGCGCTTTATCTACGAGCTGGAGATGCAAAGCAGCGAGGCGCTCTACCGCATCGAACGCAACGGCGTGCTGATCGACGCGCCCACGCTGGCCAACCAAAGCCACGAGCTGGGCCAGCGCATCTTGCAGTTGGAGACTGAGGCGTATGAGATTGCAGGCCAGCCCTTCAACCTGAGCAGCCCCAAACAACTGGGCGAAATCTTCTTCGACAAGCTGGGCATGCCCGTGGTCAAGAAGACCGCCACCGGCGCCCGCAGCACCGACGAAGAAGTGCTGGAAAAGCTGGCCGAAGACTACCCCCTGCCCGCCAAGCTGCTAGCGCACCGGTCCTTGAGCAAGCTCAAAGGCACCTACACCGACAAACTAGCGCTGCTGGCCCTGCCACGCACCGGCCGCGTGCACACCCACTACGCACAAGCCGTGGCTGTGACAGGCCGCCTGTCCAGCAACGACCCCAACCTGCAAAACATCCCCATCCGTACCCCCGAAGGCCGCCGCGTGCGCGAGGCCTTCGTGGCCCCCGCAGGCCGCGTGATCGCCAGCGCCGACTACTCGCAAATCGAGCTGCGCATCATGGCCCACCTCAGTGGCGACCACTCGCTGCTGCACGCCTTCCACGCCGGCCTGGACGTACACCGCGCCACCGCCGCCGAGGTGTTTGGCGTGGAGGTAGACCAGGTCACCAGCGAACAACGTCGCTACGCCAAGGTCATCAACTTTGGCCTCATCTACGGCATGAGCAGCTTTGGCCTGGCCAAAAATTTGGGCATCGAAACCAAGGCCGCCGCCGCCTACATCGACAAATACTTTCAGCGCTACCCCGGCGTGAAGCAGTACATGGACGAAACCAAAGCCTTGGCCAAGTCCATGGGCTACGTCGAAACCGTGTTCGGTCGCCGCCTGTACTTGCCCGAAATCAACTCCCCCAACGGCCCCCGCCGCGCCGGTGCCGAGCGCGCCGCCATCAACGCCCCCATGCAGGGCACGGCGGCTGATTTGATCAAGCTCGCCATGGTGGCCGTGCAGAAAGAGCTGGACGCGCACAAGCCGAACATCAAGATGATCATGCAGGTGCACGATGAACTGGTGTTTGAGCTGCCCGAGGGTGAGGTGGACTGGGTACGGTCACACATCCCGCGATTGATGGCGGAGGTGGCTGCGCTGAAGGTGCCGTTGTTGGCGGAGGTGGGGGTGGGGGCTAATTGGGATAAGGCGCATTGAGGCCAGGAGACACGCATGAGGGGGCGAAATTTTAGTGTTTTTGGCCTCTAGCGCTTATCTGGTAAGCGCTGGAAGCTATTAAATCTGAAGCGACTGGCTGCGCACGTTTTTCGTTGGCAGGAGAACTACGGCACCTTTTGCGACTCGCGCAGAAATAGTCCCCCCTGTGCCCCGCGTTGCAACGCGGCCCAGCGTCCGTCTTCTGCCATCGACGGTGGTTCTCTCTGTGTTTATCGTTTTGCTTTCTCAATGGCTGCGGGTTAGCTATCCCCTGGCGCGTCCGATCAACATCTAACATGTGTATCGGGAACACAAGAGGAGAGAGCTCGTGAAAAAGGGAAGCGCGCATTTTCAGGTCAGTTCGCGACTGGCCAGCCTTTTAAGTCAAGAGTATTCGTCCACTGAGAAAGCTCTTAAGGAACTGGTGGACAACGCGTGGGACGCGGATGCTGAGAGCGTGAGCATCACGCTGCCGGCCCCAATGAGTGATGAGCCCATCGTAGTTGAGGACGACGGCACCGGAATGACAGCAGCGGAAATTCGTGGCCACTACCTGGCAATCGCCGCGGACCGGCGGGTAGCGCGGGGCGAGCGCACTGCTGGAAGGAACAGGCGCGTAAAAGGGCGCAAAGGTATTGGCAAGTTTGCTGGGCTCATGGCAGCGGCTGAGATGAACGTAGAGACTCGCGCTCGCTCGCGAGTAAGCGCGTTTACTGTTCGGCTATCGGACTTGGCGCAGATCCAGGATATTGAAAAGCTGCCTATCGAGGTTCAAGGTGCGGACTGTGGGGCATCCGAGCACGGGACCAAAATCACTTTATTCGGGTTGCATCAAGGTCTCGCCTTTCCTGATGCTGGAAAGCTCCGCCAAGTTCTTCTGCAGGAATATGGTCGCGAGGCGGGGGTGTCCATCAGCGTTAACGGAAAGAGACTTGGTGTGGATGACGTGCAGGGCACATACCGTGATGAAACGCTAGCTGTCGAGGGCATGTCGAACGTCCGGCTGAGAATCACCGTTGGCGAAAAGAAATCAGTAACCCGTCAGCCGGGAATCCAAATTCGAGTGGATGGCAAAGCTGTGGGGCGGCCTACTTTTTTTGGGCTTGATGAGTCAGATGACTTTCCGCCCAAGTTGCTCAAGAGGCTCTACGGAGAGCTTGACGCAGATGATCTGAGAGATCACGTAACTGCCGGATGGGATGCAGTGCTGGAGAACAGCGAGTTGTTGGCAAAAGTCCGTGAAGCTGCGCAACCACTGATTCGCAGAGCCTACAGCCTCCAATATGGCCAAGAAATGCAATTGGCTAAAGCGCGGTTGAGCCGAAAGGTTCACGATCGGTTGGCAATGCTCCCCGAATATCGGCGTGAGTACGCAGATCGGGCCATCAAGCGAGTGTTAGATCGGTTCTTCGGGGAGCCTGTAGAGAAGATCGAACCGTACGTGTTCGTCCTGCTAGAAGCGATCGAACGAACCGACTATGGCACCTTGCTGGAGCATATTGCTGATTCCTCGCGCAAGGATATCGCTGCCATTGCAGAGGCACTGGACGATTTTGGGTTCGCGGAGATGGCTTACTTGGTGGAGCAGGCCACGGCCCGCCAAGCGTACTTGGACAACCTAGAAACGCTTCTTGCTAACCAGTCCACGCTGGAAGCAACGATGCACAAGGCGCTAGAAAAGAATTTGTGGGTGCTGGGACATCAATTCTCTTTGTTCAGCTCCAACAAGACGCTGCGCACTATGGTCGACAAGACTGTCGGCAGCAAGTATGAGGGTGACAAAGCGGACCTTCGGCCAGATCTTTTGCTCAATGAAGACCTTGCGGGTGAGTATTTGCTCATCGAATTCAAGCGGCCGAGCCACTCGCTCAAGCGTGAGGACTACACGCAGGCGGTGAACTATCGTCACGAGTTTGCTAAGACCACAACCAAACGTATTCATGTGCTTGTGATCGGGGGAAGCCGGTCGGCAGACTACCCCACAAGCCATCTAGAGCCCGATGTCGGGGTACTCGTGTTCTCCGAAGTAATTGCAACCGCCCGAAGAATGCTGGACTGGCAACTGAAACGATCTACGGGCAGTGTTGTCGATTGAACCGTGGTCGGCATCAACCGGTCCGGTGAAATGCACGACAACGAGCGGCAGGGCAGTGAAGCGGGCGTTGAGGCTGGACAGTAACAAGGCACACTGATTTTTAGTGTTTTGGGCTTCTAGCGCTCATCCATAAAGCGCTACCAGCTATTTTTTTAATAGTCTGGTATCCAGTCTTCAATAAAAAAGGCTCCCGACGGGAGCCTTTGTTTATGCCTGCATTTCAGCAGCTGCTTCGGAAACACTCCCCATGGCAGCACCCCCCCGCCAATGCGGAGGGCCACCACCATGGGAAGGCCCGCAAAAGAGTCAATTACATGGAGCCGATTTCGCCGTGAGGGATTTGGCCCAAACGCAGCGCTTCAGCAGCCTGTGCGCGCACAGCAGCGCGGTCAGCCGTAGACGAGTACGTCACCACGCGCGAACCTGCTGGCTCAAGGCTGCGGGTTTGTGCCACGGTAGCGGCTTCAGCGGCCACTTCAGCACGGGTGCGGTTGGTATCAAACTTCAGAGCGAATTGCGAGCTATCGGCTTCGTCAGCCTGTGCGCCAAAAGAAGCGAAAGCAGCCACAGCGGCGAGGGAGAGGAAACGTGCAGTCTTGTTCATGGTGAAACTCCTGAAA
>JAUXZO010000142.1 GCA_030692685.1 Acidovorax sp.
GACACCCTGATCTTCGGGGAGGTGGGGCTTACCGGGGAAGTCCGGGCCGTCAGTTCCCCGGAAGTGCGCCTCAAAGAGGGCCGGAAATTAGGGTTCGCCCGGGCTCTCCTGGCCCGCCGCCAACAGGAACACCTGGGCGAATTCCCCGGCTATTTTATATGCCATAAGGGGTTGGGGGAGGATTGTCAGTGGGCCCACCGGCCCCTGGCCCCCTCCCCCAAGAACTCACTTCTCTACTTTCTGCAATTCCCGGGTTTTGTCCTGGTCCAGGTTGAGTCGGTAGAACTCCTGATCTTCCGGGAGCATTAGGGTGAACTCCTGGATGGGGTCTATCTGGGCGGTGAGGTTTTCCAAAGAGCAATCCAGCACGTGCCCCCCGGCGGTCCGGTCCCTGGTCAAAAAGTGCAGGTGCCACTCAGGGACATTGACCCCTTTGACGAAGGGGGGGCACCTAAATCCCAGCATAGTCCCTTCCACATCGGTAAATTGAAACACCTTTTGCTACTCCACCGCCTTGGCCAGGGGTGGGTAGGGTCGGGTTTGTTTGGGCACAGAACGGGCGGTTACCTTGGAGAAACGGCCTTCCAGCTTGACGGCGTAAAAGATATTGGGGGTGGGCAAAGCCTCATTCAGGACCCTGGCAAGTTCTCCCAGGCTTCCCGCCTTCTTGAGGGGGAGAAATTGTTTGGCAGAGAAAAAAGTTACCACGGCAAAGGGTGTTTTCACCTGGCCTTCGGCGGGGATAACTTTGCCATCAACCCTGACTTGATAGACCTGGCCGTCCAGGACCACCATCTCGCCATCCAGGGCGTTGAAGGTCCCCAGGCCCAGGTTGCCGTGTTTGGTCAATCTAGAGATGATGAGGTGGCCGTCGTAGAAGCCCGCCAGCAAGGCGTCGATGGTGGAATACTGGAAAAGGACCTCACCGGCTTTAGCCGTGGCTGGGGAGATGATTAACGAGCCAGGAGGACAAGCAGAAAAAGCTTTTTGCGCATAAGGAGATCTCCTGAAGAGAATCTGGGCATGGTAACCTGTGTGAGATTGAGGGCCAGGGAGGTGAGGGCGGGGGAACCCCGCCCCTACGGCATTGCCCCAAACTTTTTCTTAACCCGTGGGAAATTGGCTGGGGAAGGCGGGGCCTCAGGCCCCGCCTTCCCCAGCCCAACTTATGGGATTGGGGGTAGGGGTGTGGGGGAGGATTGTAAGTGGGCTGCGCCCCTTAGCCCCCTCCCCCAATCTCTCCCTCAATCCCCATATAACAGAAACTCCTGCCGTGCCGTGAGGAAATGGCTCAGTTCCCCCTGCCAGGCGGCTTCCAGTTCCGGCACCGGCACTCCCTTATCCAGCCCCTGGCGGATGTTGGCGTCGCCGGTGAGCAGGTCAATAGGGAGGCGTTCGGTCTCGTATTCATAGGGCGGCAGGCGCCAGGCGAACTCTTGGG
>JAUXZO010000147.1 GCA_030692685.1 Acidovorax sp.
CTGGCCTGGCCGCTGCTGCCATCGGCCTGCGCCATCCTGCGCGAGATGGCCAGCTTTGAAGCGGCGGGGGTGTCGGAGCAAACCGCCGCGTGATGGATGGTCTTGGCGTTGCTGCCCGTCGGAGGGAACGGAATGCGCTAACAGCTATTGAATCAATAGCGCTTAGCGCTAAGCGCTTTTCAGGTGGGCGCTGGAGGGCGATTTTGCTGTTTGTCTGCGCTGTGCGGTAAGGCTTGACCTTGCCCCTGTTTCGTGTAGCTCTTAACCCACGGTTCACGCGGCCTTTTTACGCTGTGCCTCGTACCAGCGCTGCTCGTACTGCATCGGGCTGAGGTAGCCCAGCGACGAATGCAGCCTTCGGTGATTGTAGAAGGCCATCCAGTCCATCACCGCCTGCCGGGTCTGCTCACGGGTGTCGAACTTGTGCCCATGCACACTGGCCGCTTTCAGCCGCCCCCAGAAGCTCTCGGTCGGTGCGTTGTCCCAGCAGTTGCCCTTCCTGCTCATCGATGAGCGCATTCCCCAGCCCTTGAGAGCCTGCTGGAATTCCCCGCTTGTTGATTCACCGTACAAACTGAGCCACCCCAAAAATGGCCCAGTTTTCGTTGTGATTCAACAGCCTTACATGGACGTCTCCAGGAAAGCAAGATTCGGCGGCGTGAAGTTTCAAAGGGCTTGCAGTCTTACATACGGCCTGTGGTTGCAGGCTTTTCATCCTGCTGGCCCGGATGGCATTCGCGGGCGGGGTTCCTGTCTGCACATCGGGCTTGATGCCCTGCTTCCCTATCGGATTGCCCCCGCCCCGGTTTGACCTGTTGACCCATCACTTCGCTTCTTGCATGCTCTCCTTCAAAACGGATTCATGTGTTCGGGTTGTTGAAATTGTTCGTGATACCACTCAAGCGGTTGCCATATCGGTCGGATTCCATCTGACCTGGTCAAAGGCTCTGCCTTTGGCCAGGACCGCCCAAGCGGTTCGTGCCAATTTGTTGGCCAACGCAGCCACCACAACACTGTAAGGGATGGTGTTCAAAACTCTTCGCCTGACGCAGTCAGAAGGGCCACGCCCCGCCTGACAATACGCCCATGAAGCAACAAGACCTTGGCCTGAACCTGAGCAAACGTCGCACCCGCAAGGCGGTGTTTCTGGACGAGATGAACCTGGTGGTGCCGTGGTCTGAATTGTTGGCGCTGATAGCGTCGCACGCACCGCGCGCCAAGACCGGGCGTCCGCCGTTCGAGCTGCAGACCATGCTGCGCATTCACTTTGTCCAGCAGTGGTTCGGTCTGTCCGACCTTGTAGTGACCCAGTAAAAACCTGCGCAGGTGTTATGTTCGAAGGAAACGACGATGAGCACCCTGATGGAAGAAGACATCAAACGCTGGACAGCCAAGCGCAAGACGGCCCTGGTCCTGGACATCATTCAAGGCAAGACCACGGTATCGGAGGCCAGCCGCGCCTACGACCTCAACCCTTCTGAGGTTGAACAATGGGTCGATGAAGACAAGCGCGGCATGGAAAACGCCCTGCGCAGCAAGCCCCTGGAAATCAAAGAGCAGTACGAACGCCAGATCACCGACCTGCAACAGGCCTACGGCGAAGCCATGAGTCTTTCCCAACCGAGGTCCCAGATCTTGTTCCGAAGGATGGTATCGTTGTGTCAGCAGTTCAGCCAAGCGATACAGGACCAGCACCATGAGCGACGTGGAATACCGGCATTTTTTGAGTAAGGTGCTTGACGCCCAAAAGGGCGGCGAGGCCGCTTGGTCCGTGCAGTCCACCGGCGAAAAAGTGGCCGTGGCGCTGGCCTTGAACCGCGCGGACTGGCTCGCGGCCATGAACTACACCCTGGCCGAGGCGATTGAACGCACGGGCCCGGTGTGGATTGCCCTGCTACCGCGGGTGGTCCGAGCCCTGGACAACGACGCCTGAGGCGCCAAAAACGCAAACGACCAGACAATTCAGGACCAAGTGCCGCCGCAGCTTCTTGCGGACTTGGGTGATCTCTCGTTCGTTGCGACGAAGTTTCTTCGATGAGTTGGTGGCGGCCCATCCGACGCTTCATGTGTCGCCCACACCCCTGAGCACCAGTCTCTGCCTAGAATGCGGCTGTCGATCCGCAGGATAGACGGTAAGACCCACCAACAGAGGAAGATATGGCCACCAAGAAAACCGCTCCCGCTAAGCAAGCCCCCGTGAAGAAAGCAGCCGCTCCGGCAAAGAAAGCACCGGCCAAGGCAGCCGCTTCCGCCAAGAAGGTGGCCGCCCCAGCGGCCATGAAGCCGGTCAAGACCCTCTTTAACAAGACCACGCTGCTGGCCCACCTGACCGAGCACAGTGGGGTCGAGTCCAAGGTCGTCAAGGCCGTCATGGCAACCTTCGAAGCCACGCTGCTTGCGTCGCTGTCCTCCAAGGGAGCGGGTGAGTTTCTGCTGCCCGGTGTGATGAAGGTCATCGTCCAGAAAGTTCCCGCCAAGAAGGCCCGAACCGGCATCGACCCCTTCACCAAGCAGGAGCGCAAGTTCGCGGCCAAACCGGCCAGCGTGAAACTGCGCGCCCGCTTCCTGAAAAAGGTCAAGGACGCAGCGGCCTGAGTCAGCGTGCCACCATTCCACGCCACGCCAACCTGGCAGCGTTCATCCCACCTTCATGCTTCGACGGGCGCTGTGGACCCGTTGCTGCTTGGTCGGCTCCATCGAGTGGGCTTGAGACTGTTCAAGCGCCTTCGCCTGTTGACGCCTTTCTTGCTGTTGCGCCGCCTGCAGCACCGCCACCGAGATCTGACGCCTGACCCCTTCCAGCCCCAATTGGCTGTGCTGGGCCATGTCGTTGAAGTCCGAGAACCGCTTGGGCTCACGGGCCTGCTCACCCGGCGCGAAGATCGGGATCACGGCGTGACCCGCCACCGCTTGCGCGGCTTCCTCGGCCTTGTTGCGCCCGGGGTTACGGCCACGGCTGAGTTCCTGCACCCGATCATCGTCACCCGCGATCACCACTGGCTTGTCCGCAAACCGTCCCTGCAAGGCCTTGGCCACCGCTTCCAGATTGCCCGCGTCAAAGGCCGCGACTGTCGCGTGACCACTGGCCTGGGCCAGACTGGCGGCGGTGGCGTAGCCTTCGGCGATCAGCAGCACCGGGGCCTGCGCCAAAGCGGCCATGCCCCCCAGCGCATGGAAGCAGCCCTCCTTGCGCGCACCCTTGGCAAACCGTTTGGTGCCATCGGCCTGGATGTACTGGGTGCTCCATTGCTGGTCGTTCGCGTCGTGAACGCGGATGCAGGTGGTGCCTGAATCGGTGTCGGTGCGCACGCCATTCAACAGATCGACGCCGTTGACTTGCAGCGTCTGCAGTCCCTTGGCCAAGAGGTAAGCGGTCGGCTGTTCGGGCTTGGTGAAACCCTCCCATTGCCCTTGCACCCGCACCGAGGCCTCCAGGTGTTGCTGCTGGACTTCCACTTCCCGGTCGGCGGCCCGCTGCGCCACTTGCGCTTGCATTTGGGCGCGTTCGGTGTCGTTGAGACGTTGACCGGAAGCCCGCCAGGTCATCTCCTCGCCCGATCGGTTGTTCTTGATGTAGCCCGCTGGATGGCCATCGAGATAACCCACATAGAAGCCTGCCTTCTCGGAAGGCTTGTCGTCATTGACTGCGATGCGGTGCTTCTGGCCATCCATGATCGGGTGTTCTCCCGTGACCACACACCCCATCGCCCTCAGGGCCTGGCCAAACTCTTCGCGCGGTGAGAGGGCAGGGGCCTGCTGCAGGGCGACCTTGTCGGGCAACCAGTGGTCGATCCGTGCCGGGTCGACCTCGGCGGACACGTACCAGGATTTGGCCACCTTGTCCCAACGGGCGCCCACGGCCTTGGCGGCATTGCGTTCGTGGTAGGGCACCGCCAGGTACACGCGAGCGGTCTCCTGCGCCAAGTCTTTGGATAACACCGTGTCACCGGATCCCGCCTCCGTGGGTGTGTTGTTCGTTGCGTGGGTTGTTGTGTTGATCGGTGCATTGGTTTGCGAGTTGGCTGGCGTGGTAGCAGCAGCCGCAGGAGTCCAGCGTGCGAAGACCGACAGATCGCGACCAGGTGGGGCGTACCAAGTCTGAGCTTGTCGGTCCCAACGGGCGCCGAGCGCCTTGGCCTCGTCCTTCTCCTTGAATGGAACCTGCAACGGGGTGCGATCGGTGGCAATGATCGAGCGCTTCTGAGCCTCCTCTTGCGCATGGATTTCAGCCTCCCTGCCGGTCTCACGGGACGCACGGTCTACACGGGCCCGCATGTCGGCATCCTCAAGCAGTGCCAAGGCCGCCGTGGCCTTGTCCACTGGGGCGGTGCTGGAGATCTCAGTGCGCTCGGTCATCGGCGTGTCTGGCTGTTGTGTCTGAATGGCTTGAACGGCTTGGAGGAACAGATCGACCACATCACCTCCTGCGTGGACGAAGGACGGCCCCTGTGCGCGGGTCTGCAGCGATGCGGCCACCGAAGCGGCGGACTCCCAGGGCGACTGGCCCCATTGGTGGGTCCAAGACAGGTGACGCACTTCGTCCCAGAAATTCTCCAGTCGCTGCGGTGTGGCACCGGCATCGGCCAGGCCTTGCGCCCGGGCCGGATCAGATGGGCTGAAACCATTGGTGTTGCGGTCCAGCAAAGATTCCCAACGCTGCAAGGCTTGCTCGCGTGTCAACGGCAAGGGCTGAGCACCGTTCGTGGTGGCGGTGATGTTCGTGACGGCCGCACTGTCGCCCGTCTCTGCGCCTTGGATCACAGGCTGCGGCGCTTGCTGCAGCTGCTGTTCGAACGCCAGGACGAAGTCGTGGATTTTTTCGGCATCGGCGGCGGCTCGAAACACCTCCAACGGATCGTCCTGCAAGACCTGGATCCAAGACGCCACGTACGAGGCGTGCTGGCCCGGGTCGTGGCCAATGCCCAATTCGTCACCCAGAATCATGGAGGCGATCTCGGCGCGCAGTTCTTCGCGCGCGTAAGCCTCGCTGCCGAACGGGTTGGCCAGATCGCGACCCAAGCGCGACTCGTGGCCGCTCCAGTGGCCCAGTTCGTGCAAGGCCGTGGCGTAGTAGCGGTCGGCACTGGGGAACTGGCCCGGGTCCGGCAAGTGGATGCTGTCGGTGGAAGACCGGTAGTAGGCCCGGTTGCTCTCGCCATGTCGGATCACCGCCCCGGACGCTTTGAGCAAGGCTTCGGAGCGCTCCAGCGGATCCCAGGTGGGCTGCACCACCGCCTGAACGGGCAAACCATCGATCTGCTCGGCGTTGAAGACGGTGGCAAAGAACACCCGTGGGCGTTCAAGCATCACCGTGACTTTGACCGGCTCGCCCTGGGCGTCGAGCACAGGACGTCCCTGCTCGTCGAGCTTGTTGTGCTCCTCGCTGAACTTCCAGTACTGGATGGGCGTGCCTCTTTCACCCTTGCGAACCTGGGCATCGACCGAGGCCGCCTGCTTGTAGGTCATCCAGCGCGCGTCGCTGCGCCCCTGGCTCATCAGGAAGATGGCGTTGATGCCTTTGTAGCGCTTGCCCGTGACCGGGTTGAGTGGCACCGCAGAACGGGGCTCGCCCGCCACCCAAGGACGTTGCCAGGGCGCTGTGCCAGCGCGCAACTGCTCGATGAGTTGCTCGGCAACCATCTCGTGGAAGGGTTTCTTGATGTCCTTGGCCTCTTTGGCCAGACCAACCTCTTTGTGGTCACTCATCGTCACGCCCTCCTGTGACCCTGGCCCACCAGGCCGCCGCTGCGCTCCAGGCCGGCGCCAAGTCGAGATCGCTGTCTCGGGCCTCGGCTTCGCTCATGGCGTCCTCGCGAAACGCCCCGACCTGCTCGGCCTCCACGGGGTCGAACTCGACCGTGTGGCCGGGCAGTTGTGCCTCGGCCAGCTTGGCCAAAAGGACTGTGTTTTCAGGCATGGATGTGTCCATGTGTTTACCTCCCTGGTGTGGTGAAGACCGGCCGCAGCTCGGCCTTCAGTTGTGAAATGGGGATCAAGCCGAAGTAACGACCATCGAAAGATTGCAAACTGCCATCGGCCAACAACAGGACTTCGTCCTGAGTCAGGCGGTGTGACGCGATCACGGTGGCGGGCAAGGACCGGCCCGAAGCGTCCTGCGTCAGTGGCACCGTGCTGGGGACGAACTCGCCATTGACATGGACCCCGCCGGGGCCCACCGAAACCATGTCGCCCGACAAGGCGGCCACCCGTTTGATCAGGTAACCCAGTTGCCCGGGACACCAGCCCGCCGCGATGTAGCCCCGCGCTTTGGCGCTTTGGAACAAGGGGGTGTCGGGTGGACACCAGAGCACGATGGCGCCACGCGCCCATCGGGTCATGCCAACATGGTCATGCTCATTCACCGTGCGGTACAGCCCCACGGGCAGGCTCGCGGTGGTGTTGATGCGCAAGCCCGTCCACCAGGCCAACGCTCCCGCCCCCAGCCACAGCAGCAAGGCGGTGACGCACCACCGGGGCAGGCGCCGCATCCATGAACGCATGGACAGCATCACAGGCGCACCACCGGCCAGTTCCGTTCCTGGCGCAGCCGATCGCTGTGCGCGGGCGGGGCGACCGCACTGCGGCGACGGAACACCGGATCCTGGAAGTACAAGGGCTGCTTGCCATAGATGGCCGGGTAGCCGGCCACGCACACGACCATGTCGCCAGCGTGTTCGATCTCACCGCGAGCGTTCTTGCGCGGCCCTGGCATGCGCAGGCACTCGTCCGGGGTCAACAAGGGCCGCTGCACCTCCTGAAGGGTGCGTGACACCTGAGACAGCATCGAGGAAGTGCGCTTGCCACTGGTCGTGATCTGCTCCTTGACCACCGTGGCCTGCCCGCTCAATCGCGACAGATGCTCTGCGGTCTCCAGGCGGTTGGGTGGATAGGCGTTTTGCACATGGCAGTTGGACGTGATGCTCTCGTCCGCGCCGTAGCCTTGTTCTCGGCTCTTGAGCTGGCTGATGTCCTGACAGATCAGATAGCACTTGATGCCGTAGCCCGCCACGAAAGCCAGAGACTCCTGCAAGATGGGCAGTTTGCCCAAGCTGGGAAACTCGTCGAGCATCAGGAGCAGGCGGTGCTTGTAATACGCGACCGGTCGGCCATCTTTGAATTCCATCTTGTCGGCCAGCAGGCGCACCGTCATGTTGAGCAGGACGCGCACCAGGGGGCGCAAGCGGGCCTTGTCGCTCGGCTGGGTGACGATGTACAGACTCACCGGGTCGTCGTGGTGCATCAGGTCGCGGATGGCAAAGTCACTGCTGGCGACATTGGCCGCCACCACCGGATCCCGGTACAAAGACAGGTAGGACTTGGCGGTGGAAAGGACCGAGCCAGCCTCTTCTTCCGGGCGGTCCATCATGTCCCTCGCAGCCGCGCCTACCGCAGGGTGATTCGCGCCAGAGGGCAAATGGCGCCAGGTGGACATCTCCAGCCACAGCTCCTGGCTGTCGCGCTGCGGGTCGGACATCATCGCGTCGATCATCGATAGGTTGGCGGTCCGGCCCTCTTGGCGTGCTCGGTAGAGGGCGTGCAGCATGACCCCGACCAGCAAGGCAAAGGCGGTCTTTTGCCAATGGGAGTCCAGTCCCTTGCCGTCCGGATCGACGATGGAGTTGGCCAGGTTCTGCACATCCCCCACCTCGTGCGCACTGCCCAGGCGGATTTCATCCAAGGGATTCCAGCGCACCCCGCCGGCGGGCTGGGCGGGCTCGAAGCGCAAGACACGGTTGTGCGCGTGACGCTGACGCCAGCCCGCCGTCAAGGCCCACAACTCCCCCTTGAGGTCGGTGATCACGGCACTGGCACTCCACGACAGCAAGGTCGGGATCACCAACCCCACCCCCTTGCCCGAACGGGTGGGCGCGTAAGTGAGCACGTGCTCCGGTCCGCTGTGACGCAGGTAATGGAAACGGCCTCGGCGGTCCTGCCAGCCGCCGACGTAGACACTGTCAACCGCCTCTGAGATGCCCATGCTGCCGGTCTGCGCTGAGACATCACAGCCCAGCAGCGCCCTGAACGGGCTCCACCAGCGGGCGGCCCACGACGCCGCTTCGCGCGGCAGCAGGCCCGCAGCCTCGATGTCGGTTCGCTGAGCCCACCGGGCCGAGCCGTGCAGGTGGATGGAGGCCCGGGCGGTGTTCGACGCCACCACCTTGGCCATTGACACACCCATCAGGCCGATGACCGTGACCACCGCCCCGAGGCTGGTTGATCGCATGATCTCTTGCGGGTATTGGGCGTGCCACTGTGACACCCAGAGCACAATGGACCACGGCGCGTACAGCGGCCCCCAGTGAGCACCCAGCGCCGCCTGGTAGTCAAAGGTGTGGGCAAAGGCCTGGCTGGCGGTTTGCAACCCCGCCCAAAACGATGTCAACCCGGCCAGCACGTGCTGCCGGGAGGCCGCGTTTGGGGGTGCCGTCTGCGACTGGACCTGGGGGCCCACGGGATGGTGTTTGTGTGGTCGGCTCATGGCGCCCCCCGACGACCACGGCGTGCGGCCTGGGATGCCCGTGCCGGCTGCTCGATCTGCACCGAGAAGTCCTCACCGTCCGCAGCGGCGGGAGTCACACGCACCAGTGAACCCAAGCCAGCGCGAGAGAGTTGTTGTGCCTGGCGGCCAGAGACAGGCATCACCAGCAGGTGGGGCTGCGCCTGGCCCGTGCCCGCGTCCAAGAGGTGCCACAGGGCCAAGGCCTGACCATCCACCACGCGGGTACCGGCGTAGCAGTGCTGCTGCCGTTGTGGTGGCCCCCCCTCGTACAACTGGTGTTCGGGAATGTCCAAGCCCGACCGGCGCCGGGTTTCCCGCTCCTGCACGTAACGATGAGCCGCCTGCCAGGACGGGGTCATCCCTCCTGTCCCAGCAACTCCCCGTCGCAATGCGTGATCTGTGAGGGATCCTTGCTGCTCCAGGTGACCAGGTACATCACTCGGCAGTAGCACTTGAGCTCCTTCGGCGAAGCGAACCACACCGAGTTGGGACAGTGTTCGCAGACGGTGGCGGTGGCTGGGCGGCGGTGTTCGTCCATCGCGTCCAAGGTAGGGCTGCGCCACGGTTCCGGTTCCTCGGCTTGCAGGTGCTCGGCTTGCAGGCGTGAGGTGTGGTCCTGAAACGCGGGGGGCTCCGACGCTTCCATCAAGTCGCCCTGGGTGAGCTGCAGCAAGGCCTGGTCGATCAAGGCCTCCTCGCTGGGATCCAGGTCCAGATCGGTGAGTGGGGTGTCGGCTGGGCTCATGTGGTGTTTCTCCCTGTGGTGGTGTGTGGAGTGGTGATGTGATGGATGACGCGTGCCATGGCGATGGCGACAGCACGGGAGCTGTCGCTGCCTTCAGGCGTTGGCGTCTGTGCTCCAGCGCCGGGTCGGCCAAGGTGAAGCCTGCCCCCAGACGGGCCGCGACGTGCACTACCTGGGCTTTGAACTGCGGGCTCCCGTGCACCTGCAAGACCGGGCCGAAACGCTGCTGTGCGAGGCGCAACGCCAGTTCGATGTCCTGCGTCGAGCTGTGACTGGCCAGCTGCAATCGTTGACCGTCATCGCGCACCGCCGATCGGTGGCTGCGGTGCAAGACCGTGCCCTTTTTGGTGACGGTGTCGACCCTCAGCGCAGAGGACGGCTCATCGCTTGCCGCCGGCTGCTCGGTGGTGTTGTGCACGCCCTGCAGCAGGTTGCCGCGCAAGGGTTGCGCCGCCGCTCGCGAGCGCAAGGCCTGCAAGGACGCTTCGTTGCCGGCCAGTGCCTGCTGCTTGAGCCAGTCGGCCCAAGTGTGCTGGCGATGTTGTGCCACCAGTCTCGCGCGCTCCTGGGACGCCTGCTGTTGCAATTGGCGCAGTTCCGTTCGCAGCGTCTGCAAGGCTTGGGTGTAGAGCACCCGTTTGACCAGGCGCCCCTCGGTCATCATGCCGATGGCGGCCCGCTTGACGCGGTAACTGCGCCGGGCGGCATCGACGAGCCGTTGGCGGCGACGCCGCCACTGCGTCAAAGCGTCTTTGCGTTGGCTCTGGTGCCGCGATTGCTCAAACACATAACGCCGGTGCAAGTCCTTCGTGTCGATCCGCAAAGGCACCGTCTGTTTGGCGTAGGCCCGCTGCCGGGTGGGTGACGTGGACCAGCTCGAACTGACGCCGGGGAAGGTCGTGTTGGTGGTCTGGCTGAAGGTCTTGTGATGGGGCGTTTCGACGGAAGTGCTGTGGGGCGTGAACGCGCCACCCGGGCCCCCGCGCTCCTCGGACGATTCGATGGGCTGGGGCACGAAGGGGCCGAGTCGATCCTGAAGCCGGGCCAGTGAGAATTCCCGTCCCAGCGAGCTGGCCTTGACCGTAGTGCCATCGGGCGACTGGAACACCAGACCCTGTCCCCGAGGGCGCAACTGCAGGCCGTTGTGGGCCAGACATTGGTGCAAGCTGGCCCAATCCTGCGCTTGTCTCAACTCATCCAGGCACTCACGCTCGATCCAACCCAGCAGGCTTTGCACCCCCGAATGGCGCTCCATGTCCTCGGCCCGACCGCGGGCCACGCTGCGCCGGCTCTCGTGGTTGTCCACCTGCAGCTGGCAGGCCAACTCAAGCTCCTGAGCCACTTGAGCCAACACCCGGTAGGCCTGAAACGGCTCGTGCAGCGTCAAACGGGTCGGGTGGATCTTGTTGATCGCCAGGTGAACATGCAGGTTGTCGGTGTCGTGGTGTACCGCGCTGATGCGTTGGTGCTCGGCAAACCCCAAGGCTTCGCAGATCCGCTCTTCGATGCGCCACAACACCTCGGCCGAGGGCTGCTCACCCGCCCGAAAGCTCACCAGCAAGTGGTAGGTCCGGTCCCCTTTCGCGCGGGTGTTGAGCGCCTGCGTGGCCAAGACTTCGCTGATCGCCGCATCCACCCTATCGGATGCGCAGTGGGTCACCCGCACTTGGCCCAGGCGGTGTTCCTTGCTTTGCGGATCGGTGATGTAGCGGACCAGGCCGTCGTAATCGCTCTTGCCCTGCGACCGCATGGGCATGTGCTTGACGATCACCTTGGACTCCGGGGCATGACCACCTGGCGCATGACGGCGGCCATTTGTTCTTGCCGGTCGTCGATGCGTGACAGGATCGCGAGCAAGGTGGCTCGACTGAACAGCAAGGTGCGCTCGTCGTCGCTGAGCCAGAGCTTGATCAGGCCACCCAGGCGACCCAGGTCGCCGTTGAGGCGCGCCAATTCCCGCACCTGCTCGCAGTCGACCACACCGGTGATGGCGTAGCCCTGGCCGACCTCGCGCAGGTAGCGCGCCACGCTCAGGCCGGCCGCTTGGGCCTGAGCTTCAATGGCCGCCTTCTCTGTGGCGGTGACCGGCACCCGCAAATGGTGACGGCGTTGGGTTTCGGCGCACGCAGGCGCCCGCGACCCGTGGACGGGTTCGTTGTTCATCTGACTCACTCCCTGACTCTCGTAATTCTTTGAAGGCGGTAGCCGTGGCCCTCGCCAGAGCAGGACAGACCGTTGAGCACCCTTGGGTGCGAATCAGGTCTTGTGAAGTTGGCAAACCGGTTCACCGGTTAGCTAACTTCACCTATCCTGCCCGCCTTTCGGCGTTCATGACCCCATGACAAGTGCGCTGCCGGCATGCGCTGTGACCGCGCTACTACCGCGCCACCACCCCGCTGCACCCGCACCATCCCCGAGCCACACTGAACGGCTGACCGCCATCGCCAGGCACCAGGCGCCTGACGAGGGGGGTGATGTTAATGCGATTTGGCCACGTGCCGAACGCATGCGTCACTGACTCGATGGGTTTTGGGTGGAACCAAGGGCGCAGGGTCATGGGGGGATGAGCGTTCCTGCCTATAATCCGCGCCCAGAAACAGGGAGGGGCTACATGCCAAAACACTCAGACTCAGCGCTGCAGCGCTGGGCGAACACGCGCGCGGGCCAACGGCCCCGCCAAGACCAGGGAACAGTCGCGTTCCTGGCCGTGCGCCAGGAAGTTCAAGCGGGCCTGCAAGCAGGTTACGCCTTGAAGACGATCTGGCGCTTCATGCACGAGACCGGCAAGGTTCAAACGCGTTACGAGACGTTTCTCAAGCACGCTCGCCGCCACCTGGACCAACCCACCACAGGCTCTGCAGCCACTCCTGTCTCCGCATTGCCCGCACCCCAGACTGTCACAATGCCCGCCCAGGTTGCCACCAAGCTGGCTGCCGCTTCCCCCTTGGCGTCATCCGGCGCTGCGGCGCCCACGGTTGCGACGGTTCCGATGGGGTTGACTGGTTTTACCTACAACGCGGTTCCCAACAAAGAGGAGTTGTTCTGATGGCGAGCATCCACATGGTTTTGCAAGGCAAGGGCGGGGTGGGCAAGTCGATGGTCGCGGCCACCCTGGCGCAGTACCTGCGGCACCTGGGACAGTCGCCGTTGTGCATCGACACCGACCCAGTCAACGCCACCTTTGAGGGTTACCGCGCCTTGGACGTTCAGCGTCTGAACATCCTGGAAGGCGATGAAATCAACACCCGGCGTTTTGACGATCTGGTGGAGTTGGTGGCAGGTGCCCAACAGGACGTGATCATCGACAACGGCGCGAGCTCGTTCGTGCCGCTGTCGCACTACCTGGTCTCCAACCAGGTGCCGGCCTTGCTGCAAGAAATGGGGCACGAGTTGATCGTGCACACGGTGGTCACTGGTGGCCAAGCCTTGGTGGACACGGTCAGTGGTTTTGTGCAGCTGGTGAGTCAGTTTCCCAGCGAATGTCGCTTTGTGGTGTGGCTCAACCCATTCTGGGGAGCGATCGAGTACGAGGGCAAGGCGTTCGAGAAAATGAAGGCCTACTCGGAACACAAGGCCAAGGTGTCGGCCATCGTGAAGATTCCGGCATTGAAAGAGGAGACCTATGGTCGGGATTTCTCGGACATGCTGCAGCAGCGTTTGACCTTTGATGAGGCCTTGGCTCATGAGACGTTGACGATCATGACCCGCCAGCGACTGAAAATCGTCCGCACCCAGCTGTTTGGTCAGCTTGAGACCTCGGCGGTGGTGTGATGGCCCGCGACAAGCTCGATGAGGTCATCCAGGCGGTGGCCAGTCGGCATGGGGTGGCCCTCGGTCGGGATGACCCGATCCTGATTCTGCAGACCATGAACGAGCGTCTGATGGAGGAGGGTCGTCACGCGCAAGAGCAGTTGTTGGAGCGGTTTCGCTCGGAATTGGAAGCTGCGTCCCTGAAGTGGGGAAATGAGTCACGCCAGCTGGCCGAGAAGAGTTTGTCGGCTGCTTTGGCCGCGAGCCGGGCCACGATAGAAGATGTGCTGAAACAATCGGCGAATCAGACCGGGCAGTCACTGCGCCGGCATGTCGAGGAAATGACTCGAACCTTGAACGCCTCGGTTCGGGTATCTCGACAGATTGCCCTGATCAACCTGTTGGCCAGTGGATTCACTGCGCTGGCTACAGGATTGCTGTTGTGGGGGGTGATTCGGTCGTCGTGATTTCGCTTTAGGCTGATCAGATCCACTCGTGGTTCGTTGCCGATCCAGTGACAATCATTCAGTTGGTGCGATGCCATGCACATGGGGGCTGTGCAGATTCTCAGGTGCGTAACACCTACGTGACGCCGACCTACGTACTCAGGTGTTTGGGTCTGCCGCAATGGTGCTCAGCATTTCGGTCCCCACCTCGAGCAGCAGTCTGTAGATGACGGACTTGTGGGAATGCCTTTGTTAATGATGTGGGCCTCTACGGGCGTTTGCTTTAGCGTATGGCAGCAGGCGCAGCCCACTTGCTGTCACATGCGCGTGGACGAGATCACGCGAAACCCAGGTACGCCGCGATCAGGCCCAAGAAAATGACGCCTTGTACTTGGGGGCTCCGGGGTGTTTCACCCAGCAGCCACGTGGAATAGGTTTCGCAATTGCGATCCAGCAGCCGGTAGGGGCCCCGGTGCTGCAGTGACAGCGAGAGCCGCTGCATGATTTGCGCCCACTGCTCTGGTGCGGCGCGTCGGATTTCTTTGATGGGCCGACCTTGTGCGAACTCTGCGAAGGTCACGACGTGTTCGCCGTCAGGGGTCAGGTGCGCGACGTTGCCGTCGGGCAGTTGAACGCCCCAGTGCTCCCCAAGGCCAGTCAGCTTGGGTCGAGAAATGATTCGGATCGGATGGATGTTTAAGAACACAAGGAGCCTCCTGATGTCGTCGTCTGCATTGACGCAGCGCCCCGGCGGATGCCCGCGCAGGGCGGGCACCGGGGGCAACATCGATTACTTGCCTTTTGACTTGCTGGGACTGGCCTTTTGGGTCAGTGCCGATGCCGCCACGGATTTGACGGATGCAGGTGTACGTGGATTGCTCAACAACTTGGCGGCTGTCGATGCCACGCGGGCGGAGGTCTGTTCGTTCGTAGGTTTCTTGGAGGACATGGGATTTTCCTTATCAGTTCGCGGAAAGAGGGAAAGACGGGAGTCAGGTCTTGCTGACTCCCGCCCGGGATGGATCAGGCAAACAATTGCATCTGACCCGGATGCGAGCGCCAGTGCTGACACACAGCCTCCCGGCGTCCGAACCGGAACCGGGTGTATGCGCACACGAAGACGCTCTTCCATCGGTGGTAGGCCATGGCCAACTCCTCATGAAAGTTGAGGGGGTTTGGGCTTGCCAGCACACCGCGAACTGGTAAAATCCGCTGTCCGTTCAAGACATGATGTGCATGGGTGGTTTGGTAGCCCCCTATTCACCTCACCAAAGGCTCTGGAGTGTTGGTAGCACTTCAGGGCCTTTTTCTTTGGTGTTGGCGGCTGGGCACTGGCCCAACTGCGGCAACACCGTGATGTCTGCCGGCACGGGCACTGACTCGATAGCGAGTTCGATTCCGTACTGGCAAGTGGATTCTATGATAATCCCGAAAAAGGATCAATGCAAATGGTCGATTCCCTTTTTGGGACTTTTGTTCATTGATGCAGTAGCTGACTGACCTGTCCCGTCTTGCCGATGAGGTGCGAGAGCAGGCGGAAGTTCTTCTCTTCGTGGCGCAGACGTCCTGCCACGATGGCCGGATGCACGCCGATCTCATCGGCGAAAGCAATGGCGTCTTCGGACAGAAGCGTTGTCCGCACTTTGGCCGTACGCCAGCTCTTTTCAGGGATCAATGCTTCCCCGGCCATGGCATCGGCTTCCGCTTCGACCTTTTGGGGATTGCTGCGATCCAAGTCGTCGATGAACACCGGGGCCTCGGCTGTCAGATGCTTGGCAACGTGCGCCAACTCGTGGAGCAAGGCAAACCAGAAGTTGTCGAATCGGTCATGTCGCAACGTCAGGGCGACGATCGGTCGATCGTTGTCGAGCATTGCAGCGCCATCGAGGAAGGTGCGTTTGAAGTGCTTTTCGATGACTAGCGTGATGCCGTGGCGCGCAAGGTACTCGCGCGCAAGTTTTGGCCCCTCATCGAATGTGGACAGCTTGGCCAGCTCACGCATCCAGGCCGGTGTGATGGTTCCGTGCTTGTACTCTCTGACAGCGTTGACGGCTCGTGCTTGCCGCAAGACGCACATACGCCAAGCCAAGAGAGCCATCTCATCTGCTTGGCGATCCCCGCGCTGATGCATCGGAGCGCGCAGAAAAGCCGGACTGACTTGCTTGGGCAGCAGGTCTTGCATGAATTTTCTGACCAGATCTTCGGCGTATTCTTTGAGACGCTGTGCATTCCCTTCGAAATCCCCGAAGCAGCCTCGCTCCAGCATTTCCTTGAGTGGGAACCGTGTGAAGTCCATCTCCGGCTCCTGATCGACGACCGAACTGTCCGTTTCGACGTCTTCGATCAGGATGTCTGCGGGGATGCCCAAGCCCTGGTTGAGTCGGCGGATCATGGGCAGGGACAGTGGGCGCTTGCGCGACAGCACCTCCGAGACCTTTGAGATCGAGCCGATGTAAGGGATCAGATCCTTGCGGGAGAGCTGCATCTGATCCATGCGGAAAAGAATCGACTCGATCGGGTCGGCCTTGACCGGGGGAACGGTTTGGCGTTCGAAGTCCTGGATGACCAAGGCGAGCAGCTCAAGCTCGTTTTCTTCTTTAGAGTTGGCCTTGGGGTCGAGCGACATGAGCGCAGACAAGCGCGCCATCGCTGCTTCGTAGTCTTCCGCACTCTTGATGATCTTCACATTCATCGCCATCTCCACCTGTCGTTTGCTTGCCTTACACACGTCTGCCTAGAACTTTTTCTTGTCGTACTCGGCATGTGTCCCGACCCACTCCACCACCACCAGTCCGTTCTGATATCGGACCTTGACCACAAGCCGATATGAGTTGCCCTTGATGTCAAAGATGACTCTGTTGTCGGCCAAGAAATCCGCGCTTCTGTATCTGCGCTTGATGTCATGCGACGTTTTCCAGTTCTCACGCTCGACATCCGTCTGCCACGCGTCCAGTGGCCCACGCGAGGCTGCATGATCTTTTTTGAACGCCTCGAGGATGGGCAAACCCAGAATTCGCATTTAGGGACGATGTGTTCATGGTCAGGTTTGCATTGTATTTCCCAAAAAGGGAAAAGTCAATGATCGCCTGAACGAGGATTGGGAAGTCGATCAGCTCTGTTGCGCAAACCCGATTCAGGACGTGACGACCCCAACCCCGGACGTGGCTATGCTGCAGCCGCCACAGGAACCGTGGTCGATCAAAAGATAATGGGCGGCCAAGCTGCCAAGCGCGTACTCACCGCAGCAACACCAGCTTGGGGACTGCGTCTGAACCGGCCCAGACCAGGGCGTTCTGCTCAAACGCTTGCCCCAGTCGCTGGGCCGCCACCAGGTCTAAACCCAGCACGAGAAAGCTATCTTCACCCGGCCATGCCCCGTCTGGACCTTCACCGATCCCTGGCCAATGGGGGAGGCTACGATGAGCCAGTTCTTGGCCCAACCGCTGGTGGCGGGCGAGGTTGTCTTGAGCAGAGAGGGCCTCACCGAACGGATTGCAGGCGGTGATGTAAGCCGTTGAAGCTCGGTTGAATCGTGTCATCAATGCCCTGAGCACATCGCTGGGTTCACCGATGCGAAGGGCAAAACTGCCCGCCACGTCACTGGCATGAACTCCGTAAGCGGTCTTCAGGTACGCCTCAACCAAGTTCTCGGCCAAGCAACTGGCCTCAGTGGTGGCGCCCATGGCATGGATCGTGTGGTTCTTCATCTTGATTCAGCCCAAGCATACTGTCGTTGGCCATCCCGAAGTAAGCCTTCCGACCGGCTTTGTTGCTTGACACGGAGGGAAGTCCTTGTAGGCCTGTTAGTGCAACAAGGCCCAACTGCTCCAAAAACATTCCTTTGACAGAATATTCCATGAATGACATAATTAAAGAATGTGGGAAGTTGAATACACCGACGAGTTTGAAAAGTGGTGGTCGACCTTGACAGAGGATGAGCAGGTATCGCTCGCCGCATCCGTTCAGCTACTGGAAGAGCGTGGGCCCTCACTGGGCTTTCCACACAGCAGCGGCATCAACGGCTCCAAACACAGCCACCTGCGAGAGCTCCGGACCCAACACAGTGGGAACCCTCTACGCACACTGTATGCCTTTGATCCTCGGCGTGCCGCGATCCTACTGATTGGCGGGGACAAGACAGGCGATGACCGTTGGTACAAGACAAATGTACCCTTAGCCGACCAACTGTACGACCAACATCTTGAGGAACTGCGAAAGGAAGGGCTGATTGATGACTAAAAAATTTGCTAACTTGCGGGCTCGGATGACGCCCGAATCGCAAACGCGCGCTGATGAGAAGGCTCGAGCGATGCTGGCTGAAATGCCTCTCAATGAGCTCCGTCAGGCACGAGGTCTTTCCCAAAAAATGCTGGCCGAAGTGCTGCATATCCAGCAGCCCGCCGTTGCCAAGCTGGAAAAGCGAACAGACATGTATCTGTCGACCCTGCGTAGCCACATCGAGGCCATGGGTGGAGAGCTGGATGTTGTGGCACGGTTCCCAGATGGTGCCGTCAAGATCAGTAACTTTTCTGACCTTGAGCGTCAACTGACCGCCTAAAACCCCGATGGCCAGGTCAAACTCCCCCACCTGTGGCCACCCCAAATTCCCCCGGCAGGACAGCCGAATTATGACGGCTCAGGCTGGATAGCGATGCGGGCGGCGGCCTCCTTGAGTCAGTAACTTCGACCCTCGATTACAGCATGGTGCAACGGTGCATGAGGCGGTCCAGGATGGTGGTGGACATGGCTGTCGCCGCGGCGTGTGCAAACAAACCCCCGTACTCAAGCCTTCAACGAAGGAATGCAAGGTACCGACATGGACCGGGTGAGGGGATCGGCCAAAATTTTGGCCGAACTCTTTCGCCAGATCAGTCTGCAATTGAATCAAGACCGGCATGCCCTGCTGGAGCTGGCAGAAGACGCCAAGAGCGCCGATAGGGTCAAGATTAGGGCGTGTCAACACTAACGGCAATCACTGCGATGAAGACGGACACTCTCGGGCATGGAAACCACACCCGAGCAATTCGCCACCATTGAGCACTGTCTGCCCAGGCAGCGCGGCCATGTCAGTCTGAGCAACCTGCAGGTGGTCAACGCCAGCCTATATGTGGCCGAGCACGGCTGCAAATGGCACGGACTGCCCAAGCGCTTCGGCACTTGGCACACTGCGTATTCCACGCCATGGCGGACACGATTTCATGCTGATGGCGGACAGTGTTCCATCGTGATGCCGGACACCGATCCACGCTGAAGGCGAACAGCATTCCAAATTGATGGCGGACATGGGGAAGAGCCGTGCGGCGTTAGATAAAGGTATGCCGGGTGCGTTGGGGAGATTGGCCGATCGATTGCCAGCCATGCTGATTGACACCCTACGTGGGATCGCCAGTCAGATCCACATTTCGACCCACGAGCACCTTGCATTCGGGGGCCATTCTGAGTAGGTTGAACAGCAGTGCTCCGGTGGTGCCGGGATGGACACAACATCAGTTGAAATCCGGTTGCAACTTCAGTTGCGTGAGCGCTGACGTCTGAACCACTAACAGGCCGTTGAAAAAGTCCCCGACGACCAGTTCTGTCCCCGGTACGATGTGAGTCAGAGCGACGACGAGGCACAAGACGGCGAAGATGAGAGGCACACAGAATTTCCAGGGGGCGATGTTCAGCTACATCAGCCTTGAAGAGCGGGTGCCAGTCAAGCACCCGCTGCGCAAGCTGCGCTCGGTGGTCGATGCGCTGCTGGCGACCATGAGCACCGAATTTGAGGTGGTGTACGCCACGGGCGGTCGGCCCTCGGTACCGCCAGAGATGTTGTTGAAGGCCCTGCTGCTGCAAATCCTGTTGTCCATCCGCAGCGAACGCCTGCTGGTGGAGGCCATCGATTACAACCTGCTGTACCGCTGGTTCGTGGGTCTGAACCTGGAAGACAAAGTCTGGGACCACTCCACCTTCAGTGCCAACCGCGAACGCTTGTTCAATGAAGACCTTGCACGCGTCTTCTTCGAGCGCGTCAAGCTCACCGCAGGCTGGGCCAAACTCACCAGCGACGAACACTTCAGCGTGGACGGCACCTTGATAGATGCCTGGGCCTCGCACAAGAGTTTCAAGCGCAAAGACGTGAGTGACAGTGACGACGGCACACCACCCCAAGGGCGCAACCCCGAGGTGGATTTCAAGGGTGAGTCCCGCAGCAACGACACCCACGCCAGCAGCACGGACAGCGATGCCCGTCTGTACAAGAAAGCCCAGGGCGACAAATCCCGCCTGTGCCACATGGGGCACATCCTGATGGAGAACCGCAACGGCTTGATTGTGGACGTGGAAATCACCCACGCCAGTGGCACAGCGGAACGCGAGGCCGCCCTCAAGATGCTCGGGCGCAGGCACGGCAAGCACAAGCGAGCCACCGTGGGGGCCGACAAGGGTTACGACTGCAAGGCATTCGTGCGAGGGTGCCGCCAGCTCAAGGTGACGCCGCATGTGGCAGCCAGGGCGCAGCACTCGGCCATTGATGGGCGCACCCAACGCCACGAGGGTTACAAGACCAGCTTGAAAGTGCGCAAGCGCATTGAAGAGGCCTTTGGCTGGATGAAGACCGTGGGTGGTTTGGCCAAGACCAAGCTCATCGGTCAGGCCAAACTCACGGGGCAAGCGCTGATGTGCTTTGCCGCCTACAACCTGGTACGCATGGGCAGTCTGAGCCAGTGGTGGGATGCGCATCATGCGTAAAACCGGGCCTCAGTGCGCCCGAAATGGGCAAATAGGCTGCGAAGCGGCCCTGAAAAGGGTCGCGGGGGCCGTGAATTCTGCTCGGCAAGAGACCAACGGCGGGCCAAACGGGCGGGCGGCAGCTTTGGTGACCACTTTTTCAACGGCCTGCTACTGGTCGTGATCGTTACAGGTTTAGTTGTCCAGACGATAGAGTCGGTCTGCGCCCTGCCCCATTTTGCCCCTATAGACCTAAGATAATATGAATTATCTAAGGTTGATTTTTTACTTACAAAAGCCTAAGATTCCAGACAGGTTTACCCAAATCCCTTGGCCATCAAGCACTTAGGCGGCCCACACATTCACCGCCAACGCCTCCGCAATCCCAGTCGCCTTACTGCGCCACCACCCATGACCCGCTACGTCCATCGCCTTGGCCAGCACCACTTCGCCCACCTGCGCGCCGTCGCTGAAGGCATCCCGTTGCCCGATAG
Source organism: Acidovorax sp. (assembly GCA_030692685.1). Lineage (GTDB taxonomy): Bacteria > Pseudomonadota > Gammaproteobacteria > Burkholderiales > Burkholderiaceae_C > Acidovorax. The sequence continues at coordinate 20,644 of JAUXZO010000147.1, forward strand.
CGCTGAACGCTACCTCGGGATCGAGCACGGCCACCAAGCCCGAACGGCCCACCTGCAAACGGTCGATGCAGTGCGCGCCATCGCCCGGCGCCGCAACGAGAACGCCTGGCGCCTGATCGGACTCTCGATCCGGCTACCGACCTCCAGCCAAGCACCCAGCCTCGACGACTTCATCGCCGAACGTGCCTTGGACGGCTGGAGCGAAGCGGAGATCCTGGAGATGTACCAGGAGGCCTATCCGGCCAACCCACGCCACCAACGGCGCGAACGACTGCGCGAGCGTCAACTGGATCTGCTTCGCCGTCTGCAAGACATCGCGGCCGAGCAACCTCACTCCAACGACCTGGTCAGTGGCTGGTTCGATGAGGTCACCGCCCGCAAGCTCATCGCTGCGGGCTTCACCACCTTGCAAGAACTCTCGCAACGCATCGGCCGGGGTGGACGCTGGTTTGCCACGCTGCCCGGGATCGGTCACACAAAAGCCCAGCGAATGGAACAGCATTTGCGGCTGCTTTTGGGTTCAGACGCGTTTAAACGACCTACAAGCGATTATTTTCAGTTACCCTCAAACCACCCTTCCGGACCTCAAAATATCGACCCTGGTGGCGATCTGAGAGGTCGAACTTCAGGCCTGGAAGGCGGCAAATCGGGTGTTGGAGACGCCGCAGGACGGTCGCATGGGCTGGGGGCTCCAGTCGAAGAGGGCGGCTTGGCAAGCGCCCTACCCTCCCCCACCCTCCCCTCCTCGGCCTTGCGCGTTTCCTCATCGTTCGCTCCCTCGCCCTCCCCTCCATCATCGCTGCGCTTATTGGATGCCCGCAACGATCACGAAGCGATTGAATCCTGGATCAGTGCTCGCGCCGGCTCGAACGCCACGGTCAAGGTTTACCGCCGTGAATCCACGCGCTTGCTGCTTTGGCTCCAGCATGAACGGTTCCACAAAACGCTGGCCCAGATGAACGTTGAAGATTGCCGGGATTTCATGGCATTCTTGCAGAACATCCCTGAGCGCTGGATCTCGCGTCGACATGCCTCTCCGGGCACCCCTGACTGGGCTCCGTTTCGGGGGCCCTTGAGCCTGCGCAGTCAGCGGCAGTCCATCACCATTGTGATCGGCCTCTTCAACTGGTTGCAGTCGGCCCAATACCTTCAAGCCAATCCCTGGGTGCTCGTCAACACCGATTTTGGCGATGACCCCAATCGCCAACCGGTGGACAGCCGATCGTTGAGCGAGGCGGCAATGAGCGAGGTGCTTCGCTTCATTGAGGATCAGCCCCCCTCCCCTTCTCGCCATCGAATCGCATTTTTGATGCGGTTTCTGGAATGCACGGGCTTGCGTAGCTCAGAGATTTTGAGGGCGAAGCTGGAGGATTTCTCGCTCGACCACCGCGGTCGCTGGTCTTTGCGCGTCATGGGCAAAGGCGCCAAGCTGCGCACGGTCGCCCTTCCCGGTCAAGCCATCATGGCGGTGGATCTCTACTTAGCGCAGCGAGGCCTGGGCAACCTGCAACTCGCCAACGGGGCGCACCCTTTGGTGGCCAGCACCCGAGATCCAGTGGCACCGATCGGCTATCAGGCCCTTTACGAACACGTTCGCAATTGGCTCAGCAAAGCAATTCACCGCTCTGCCCTGCCCTACGCAGAGCGCATGAAGCTGGCCAATGCGTCCACACACTGGCTGCGCCACACCTACGGCACCCGGGCCGTGGCCAGGGATGTGCCACTCGATGTGATTCAAGCACAGATGGGACACGCCACGTTCGAGATCACTGCCAGCACTTACGGTAAAGCGCCCATGGACCGGAGACATTCAGAGGTTGACCGGGCGTTCTCTGGTTTATCATGAACACGGCATTAAACACTTGTTCATTTCGTCAGCCATTGGATGTGCGCTGGCATGCAAAGCAACCATGTGGAACGAATGCTTGGCGGCACGGCATCGAGAAATTCGACATGTAATGCTTCATGACATATCAATCCGTTGTGCCACGCGATCCTTTCCTGCTTCATCGCGCTGTTTATAGATAAATTCAGTCTGGGCAAGACTCGGTCAATTTCTTTAGTATCCCCGCAGGGGCCCTGCCAAACACATAACGAATGAGGAACCGTTCCTCAGTGCCCTCTGCCAAGCGCAACAACTGTGACTCATCAGTGCTGACTCTTGCATCTCATCAAACAGCAGTGCATCCCCAACAAGTACCCGTGGAACTTTGTTCAAAATGCCTTGTGCGGTGCGTGAGGAACCGTTCCTCACCTCCGACGCCCGCTCACACGTACCAACCACCGAGCTCTAACCTGGTATCCTGCTACAAAGGGCCACCAGAGCCCTTCGATACAAAACTGAGGAACCGTTCCTCATTTTCTAAAGCAGCTTGCGAATGGCTTCTCGAATGTCAGCAAACCTCGAGGGATCGATGTTCTTGAGGTCAACACGAACAGACCTACTTTCCCTGTCAAAAACCATTGTCGCCTTCTCGCCAGCCTTCCCTTTAATCGCTTCTGTCTTTTTAGTACTTCTCGGCTCCGCTTCACACACCGTCACAAACCGCCTGTAGACCTCGGTGGACGATGGTCGAGGAGATTCATCCACAATGGCTTTGGCAAGACTGAGTACCTTCTCTGGATCCTTTTGAATAGCGTTGGTCAACTCTGCCACCCAACGATACTGGAGATCTAAAGGACTCACAAAAGCATTGAGCACATCTGAAGGCAAACGCGCAAGGGCCAGCGCCTTGCTAAGTTGGCTCTGATCGATGCCTACCTCTTCGGCCAACTTGCGGGCTGATGAGAACAGGCCTTCTTTAAGTGCGTGGTTATACATCGCACCTACTTCATAAGGCCTCAGATCTTTGCGCTGACGGTTCTCCCGGTCCATCTCGATGAACAGATGCTTATCATCTAAAGGCTCGACGATAACTAGAACCGGTAGACCCAATTCCAAGCAAGCCTGGTGACGGCGATGGCCAAATACGATTTCATATCGACCTTCCGAATCGTTCAGCGGGCGAACCTTGATCGGTTGAACATTTCCACCAGCATCAGCAATGTCACCTTTCAGACTCTCAAAATCCGGCCCTGTGAACGACAGGTCGTGACGATTGGCCCACCTGCTGCGTTGGATTAAAGAAGGATCAATTTTCCGTGACGGCAGACTACCTTCATATTCCTTAAGCTGCGTACGCAGGGCAGCAGCTTCCTTGATTGCTGCGGACTGTCGATCCGTAAACTGAGCCATTGCGCCAATAGCAGTCTTCGGACGCGTACTCTCGTTGCCGGTTGCGGAATTAGATTGCGATGCGTTGGGCCGGGGGGCGAGGACCAGTCCAGCTTTTTCCAGAAGTTTTTTACCCACAATGAATCCTTTAATTAGTCGTTGGCCGACTTCCGCGCACCTACTTGCTTGGCCCATGCCGCACGAACAGAGCTTTCCACATAGCCGACAAACTGGTCGTAGGCATCACGTGCGCGTTTAAAGGTTCGGGCATTCCCATCGTACTTTTGAATGTCGTAAACGGTCGAGAACTCAGCACTGGCGCTACTGGCGACAGCTGTCTTTGGTATCTCGACTGGTAAGACCTTCTCCTTGTACGTTGCCTGGATCCACGAACGGACGATGTCACTCGTTGACTCAGAAGCATCAACGCGTGATAAAAGCACATGGATAAAGTCGAACTCCTTCTCCAGTCCGCGCTTAGTTAGCATCTCGTTACTCAAGTCTGAGAACAGATTCCAGAACTGACTCGCTGACGCATAGTCCAACGCGTTAGGAGGCAGCGGCATCACCAGTCCGTCGCTGGCCATGATCGAGTTGATAGTGATGTAGCTCAGGCTGGGGGGGCTGTCGATGACAATCACGTCGTACTCTTCACGTACATCATCAATACCAAGATTTAAGACATTCCAAAATTCGAACGTCGCTTCTTGTGTTTGGCGAGCGGGTAGGGCGAACTCGGCCCCGAATAAACATGGTGCAGCCGCAACCAGGTCAATGCCGTCCCAGTACGTTTTGCGGATCGCGTACCGGATGGACGTCTCTTCTCCCAGTGCCAACGGTAAGATCGTGTCGCTCTCAGAGACTTCAGTGTCTGGCAGGATCCCAAAGAGCGTGGTCAGAGACCCTTGGGGGTCTGTGTCAATTACAAGTACCTTGTGACCTAGCAGGGAAAGACCTTGAGCCATCGTCATCGCTGTAGTCGTCTTGCCAACGCCTCCTTTAAAGTTGGCGACAGAGATCGTGATAGCTTCAGCGCCGATTGGACGGAGTTTTTCTTTTCGATATGAACGGATCCACGTACGTGCTTCATGAAGAGTGAATTCACGACGACTTCCCGTTGTGTTGAGGTTCCCCTGAGGCAAGTCGCCCTTGGCCATTCGGTGCATAAGGGAGCCTTTCTCGACACCACAGTAAGTGGCAAGTTGGCTCAGGTGAATTGTCAGTTCCTTCTTTCTTGACGTTGGGTTGAGCATCGCTGCTCGAACCTGATCCATCATCTCGGCTGAGAGACTGGCTTGTTCTGCAATGTCCTCCAAGAGGTATGCCGCGCGTTTGATGCCCTTTGAGGTTGCCATGAGAATCCTTGTTCTGTACCAATCTAAGGATATTTTACGAAAAACGACAAGATGGCTGAATTTTGATCGTCGGCGTTAGTTTTGACAACCGGAAAACCTCCCACATCCTGTTTTTCCTCCGGGGAGGTAGCTCGCAAAGGTTTGGGATTTTTATGCACTTTAGAACCTTTAATACCTTTAGAAGCCACTTTGTCTATGTAAATCAACGACTTACATTCTATTCCGGAGAAGAAACAGGTGAACTGGTGAGACCTTACAGGAGGTCTCGTGAGTGAATACAGGCGAATGTGTGAGCTTTCGCAGGCGAACCCGTGAGTGAATACATGAGGAAAGGGGCTTCTGAACCCAGAAAGCCAGTCATCTGATGCTCCTCACAGTACCTTGCGGTGTGACCAAAAAAAGATTTTGGCGTTTGTCCATGTGTTTATGCACTAATGTGAGGCTTTACAGGAGCTTTGATAGTCCTATCCAAGATGCCACGAACCTTTTGGAGGGGGCTGAACGTGAGAGTTTTCAGGAAGAGGGGGCAAACGTCTTGTTCCAGCTGGGTGACTGAGTGGTCGTCATATTGGTAGGTTTTCGGCCAAGCAGCGCACGAAGATCATTCATAGTTGACGTGAGACTTTTCAGGAGTAGCCAACGAGGGTTCTGAATGTGTGAAATCGAGGTTTCACACATTCTTGTGTCTGTAGTACAGTGACGCGCTATGACTGACATAGCCCGCCTCAACGACCTAGACCCGCTCAAGAAGCCGGTCAACACGCTGGCGATCATTCCGCAGAATCGAAAGATCACCGCGCTGGGCCGCAAGGCCTACAACGTGATGCTCAACCTTGCTCAGTCTCAGGGGGTCGAGAAGGATACCTACAGAGTGCCCTTATCAGAAATCGTCAGTGGCATCGATTACGGATCCAATGACATCGAGTTGATTAAAAAGCACCTGAAGGCCATGGCCACCACCATTGTGGAGTGGAATTCACCGACGACAGGGGAGGGGACTCAGTGGACAGTGTGTGCCCTGATCTCGCACGCGAAGATCATCAAAGAGAAGAACCAGAATTTTCTGGAATGGGGGTATGCCTTGCCTCTGAGACAGGAGTTGCTGTCACCTGCCGTTTTCTCCAAGTTGTCGATAGGGATGCTCTCGCAAATGCATACACATGCAGGGATCGTCTTGTATGAAATCTGCACCCGTTACAAGAACGTTGGCAGAACGGCACGTCAGCCTTGGCGCTGGTGGCTGCCGGTGCTGACCGGTCAGCCGAAGTCTGAAAAGCAGGACAAGATCGAGTTCCGCTTCTTCAAGCGGGACACCATCAAGCCGGCAATCGCTGAGGTCTGTGCCATTACCGACCTTGAGATTGAACTGATTGAATACAAGGATGGTAAAAGCATAAGTGACTTGCAGTTCACGGTGAAGCCAAAAATGCAGGCTTCCTTGCCGTTAAAGAGTCCTCCTCAACCCGTCGACCTTTCCATAGTGTCAAAGGCGATAGAGCTTGGTATCAGCGAGGAAAGGACGGATGAACTGGTGTCTAAATTCGGGGAAGTCCAGGTGCGCCAAGGACTGCAGGAGCTGGAGTTCCGACTGGAAAGTTCCTTCCCAGCCCCGGTCCGGGATCCGTATCGATATTTGAAAGCCAAGCTGTCCGGTACTGAGAAAAAAGTCGAAGAGGTCGTGCCAGAAGGTGACGAAACGCTGTCACGGATGGAATCCGAGAAACGGCAAAACGAAATCAAGGACTCTTGGCGAGACGAGTGGCTTCGCCGCCAAAAGGAAAAGGTGGTTGCCCTTATTCATGAACAGTCAGATGAACAGGTTCGTGAACTGGAGCAGGGACTTGTCTTACATCTGGAGGTGAAGGACGCCCATCCTTCCATCATCAAAAGGCTGCGCACCAATGGGTGGGACCATCCTTTGGTGCGTCATTTGATGATCGAGTTTTTTGCCAGAGGTGCACTCGGTGATGATTGGGATAAGCCATCTGCAGATGAGTTGCTCAACATTGCCAGCGAAGGGTAGGCCACGGCTTTGGCGCCCTCGGTCTGAGCCAGCCACAGGCTCAGCACCTCCTTCTCACCTGTCATGGTGATGCCGATGGCATCGGTACACCGCCTTGACCCGCAACGCACCCTCGCGCATTTCCACATGGATTCAGTCCAAGTATGAGCACAGGATATGGCATGCGGGTCTGCGAGCTTGCACATTTGAAAGGCTGGGCGGAGTCAAGAACTAAGTGCAACACGGGGTTCATTGAATTGATGCGTCAGAAGCACAGGAAAGATGAAGCCCTTGACAAACCATCTTCAGGAGTCCCCGCATGGCCCTTCACACGCAAAAATGCAATTAACAGAGCACCCTCTTTGTTGGGTACAAGGGAGTTGTGTTTTATAGTGAAGTCACATGCCTGTTAATTGCATTTAAGATGTCTGAAGCAATTGATCCGTCAACAGCAAGCGCCTCCGAGGAGAAGCTGCTTTGGGAGCACACACCTTTGTTGGCGTTCGCCGCATGGATGAGCTCCACTGACTTCGTGGATGAGCGAGGAGGGGATTCCGCTCGACCATTGCGTCCATCGAGTGCCAGGGTGTATCAGTCCATGTTCTCGAAGTTTTGCAGGTTCCTGCTGGCCGATCGCAGTGAGTTCGACCCTGGCCACCTGGGGCCACTGCTGCTCACGCTGCAACCTGAACAAATCCAGGCGTTTCTGGCGGCCAACCAGTTGGAAGGCAAGGGCATTGGGGTGCGCTACTTGCGCTTGTTGGAAAGGGTGTTTGATCGGTTGGGTGCGTTGCAGTTGACGCTGAACAATCCGGCCCGACAGATGGCGATGGGCACGCCGGCGGTGGTTGCGGCAGTGGACGACCCCAAGATGTACTTGACGCCCCCGCAACAACATGCGGTGTTGGCGGCACTCGATGCACTGGAAAACGCCCCCCGCAATGAGGGGGGCAGAGAGACCAGCCATGAAAAAATCTTGCGCAATCGGGCTCTGGTGTGTTTGGTGCTGGGAGCGGGCTTGAAGGTGTCAGAAGTCCTGAGGCTGCAGTTGCAGCATGTCAGCACGGTGAGACACGAGGGCGGCTCTTTGTGGCTGGAGGTGCCCAAGGTGGGTGCCGGGCGGTCGCATCGGACCCGTTTGATGCCGTTTGCGGTTGAGCACGTGTTGACCTGGCACCAATGGCGATCTCAGTGGAGCAATGGGGATCGCTTGATGTTCGCGAACAGCCGCGAGGAGATGTTGCACCCGGCCACGGTGTATCGACAGGTGGCGGCGGTGTTGGAGGTGGCCGGGGTGCCCAAGCACATGATCAAGCGGCGCGGTGCGAGAACCTTGAGAAATTCGTTTGCGATCAATGAACTCAACAAGGGAACGGCTGAAAAGGTGGTGGGGGAGTACCTGGGCCACCGCAGTTGGCGAAGTACGCATCACTATTCTGCGCTGGTGAGGAAAACCACAAAATGATGGAAGGATGGTTCCAGGCGACGAGTCACGGATTGCCAAACGACGGTGGTAGTCCGCACGCGCTGTCATGACGCGACTGCCGAGGCTTTGTAGCCACAAACTGCGCGAGCGCGGCCTGGGCGCCCGCATGACGCCAGCTCAGTTCGTTGCACCATACCGAATCCAAGGCAAGACAGGCATGAACGACATGAATGCTGCCGCAGCAGCGGCCGGGATTCGGGCGTGTCCGAATTTTTGTGTAAACGGGTCGGACTTCAATTGACGGAGATGCGGTCTCCGAACTGAATGGTAAACCGGGTCAGCGCAGCCTTCCAATCCCGGATGGGCATGGTCCACTTCTGGCTGATGTTCTTGAGGGCCAGGTAGAACAGCTTGGTCAGCGCCTCGTCGCTGGGGAACGAGCCCCGGTTCTTGGTCAGCTTCCTCAGGCTCATGTTGACCGATTCGATGGCATTGGTGGTGTAGATGACCTTGCGGATTTCCGGCGGGTAGTCAAAGAACGGAATCAGCCGACTCCAGTTGCGCCGCCAGGACTGGCCAATGGGCAGGTACTCGTCATCCCAACGGTCCTCGAACTCGCCGAGCATCAGCTCAGCCTCCTCGGCAGTGGCGGCGGTGTAGATGCGGCGCAGGTCAGCGGCCACCTCTTTGCGGCGCTTCCACGACACGTAGTTCAGGCTGTGGCGCACCATGTGCACCACGCACAGTTGAATCACCGCCTTGGGGAAGACGGCCTCGATGGCGTCAGGAAAGCCCTTGAGCCCATCGACGCAGGCAATGAAGATGTCCTGCACGCCCCGGTTGCGCAATTCGGTGACGACCTGCAGCCAGAACTTGGCCCCTTCGTGTTGACGCCAACCGAATATTGACCATTTTTTGAGGGGTGTGCCAACCCAAAATTGACCAGGGTGTATCACGGTTCTGCTGAATTTTTCAGCAGGAGCAAAACGAGGTGATCACCATGGACATGATAGGCAAGGTCCGGCGCATGAAGTTGCGTGACGGACTGACACACAGCGAGATAGCCCGGCGCACGGGGCTATCCGGGGTCTCCTCGTTTTCAGTGCAATAAGTGACGGTACGCAAAGCTAGCACTGGCGCGGGGGTGGTCTGGGTAGACCGTTGATTTCATTGACTTTCCTGTTCGCTTTGTAAACGGGTATGGTGGCCTCCCACTTTTGAGG